>CBFHKY010000001.1:0-1910 GCA_965656525.1 Pseudomaricurvus sp.
CAGAGATGTCTTCAGGTTTCGATCCGGACACTGAATACGATTCAGGTCTTGCACAAGACACTCACTCTGAACAGCCTCAGCCGTCTGAGCCTCAGGTAAATTTAAGCACCGATAACGGTGAAGAGACTGACACATGATTTCAATCGATCAGCCAGCCTCTGATTTTCAAAAATACCTAGAAGATTTTAAGCCCTTAAGTCTATTTCAATTCACACCTCAACCAGAAGGTCGATTGACACGGATGGTGGGGATGACGATGGAGGCAGTAGGTCTTAATGTGTCAATCGGGGATCAGTGCCAAGTCTGGGTAAATCCAACACGGTTTGTGGATGCGGAAGTAGTGGGTTTCGCAGCAGACAAAATATACCTCATGCCTATTCAGCATATTGACGGCTTACAGCCTGGCGCGCGAGTGTGTTCTTTGGGGGCGCAAACTGGTATGCCCATTGGTGCCGATTTACTTGGCCGGGTGATTAATGGTTTAGGTAAACCCTTGGATGGCAAAGATTACTGGCAAGGCGAAGATACGATGGAGTTTGCTCCCTCACCCATCAATCCACTGCAGCGCAACCCCATTAGCGAACCTTTGGATGTCGGTATCCGAGCCATTAATGCTTTACTCACCGTGGGAAGAGGTCAGCGTCTTGGCCTGTTTGCAGGCAGTGGTGTGGGGAAAAGTATGTTACTTGGAATGATGACACGATTTACGACTGCAGATGTAGTCGTAGTCGGGCTAATCGGTGAGCGTGGTCGAGAAGTCAAAGAATTTATTGATCACACTCTGGGGGAAGAAGGCCTACGGCGCGCGGTAGTCGTGGCTTCTCCCGCCGATGATGCACCGTTAATGCGACTAAGAGCCTCGCAATTATGCACACGTATTGCGGAATATTACCGAGATCAAGGTAAAAACGTATTGTTACTGATGGATTCGCTCACGCGTTATGCCCAAGCGCAGCGAGAAATATCACTCTCCATTGGAGAACCACCAGCCACCAAAGGGTATCCGCCATCGGTGTTTGCTAAAATTCCACAATTGGTGGAAAGGGCGGGTAATGCCGATCAAGGAGAAGGCTCCATAACCGCTTTCTATACCGTATTAACCGAAGGCGATGATTTACAAGATCCTATTGCGGATGCTGCCAGAGCAATTTTAGATGGCCACATTGTTTTGTCACGGCGATTGGCAGAGGAGGGTGTGTACCCTGCCATTGACATTGAAGCCTCGATCAGTCGGGCGATGCCCAATATCGTCCCGCAAGAACACCTAAAAATCATGCAAAAATACAAACAACTGTTGAGCTTATATCAAGAAAATCGGGATTTGATTGCTATTGGAGCCTACCGCTCCGGCTCTGATCCCGATGTAGATTCGGCTATTGAGCGGTTTCCACTCTTACGTAATTTTGTCAAACAGGGGCTGCAAGACAATATCAGCTTTGAAGACAGCTGCAAAAGCTTGATCGAGGTGATGATGCCAGCACTGCCAGATAATTTTTTGAATCCTTCTGAAGGGTAGCCGCTCAAATGAAGCGTTCCACGCGTCTAGGGGTCGTACTGAAGTTGGCGATTGAGACTGAGGATGCCACAGGGCGAAGTCTACAGGCTGCCCGAGAAGCTCTAACCCAAGCCGAAGGCCAACTGGACCAAATAGAACGCTATCAACAAGATTATATCGACGCCGTTAATGTCAAAGTCCGTGGCCTTAATACGCAAACCATGATCAACGATAGAGCTTTTCTCGGTCAGTTGGTTGGGGTGATAGATCGACAGAAACAGCACCTAAAACAATTAACCACGAATGAGCAGCAGTGCCTAGAACAGTGGAAGGCATCTCATCTGAGACGTAAAAATATCGAAAACCTCATTGAACGCTTACGTCTAAATGAAGATAGTGCCGCTGAAAAACAGCT
>CBFHKY010000001.1:2010-3244 GCA_965656525.1 Pseudomaricurvus sp.
CATCTGAGACGTAAAAATATCGAAAACCTCATTGAACGCTTACGTCTAAATGAAGATAGTGCCGCTGAAAAACAGCTGCAAAAGCTCATGGATGAACTTTCAAGCCAACGGTTTAACGCCAATTCATCGTCATACCTCTGAATATGCACCTTAATAACTAGCAGCTTCTGAATCTCTGACTAAACTGAATATCAACGAACGACTAAAGCTTTGTGTGCAAGAGTCGATAGATCTGATATTCGAAACATAGTGTCCAGAGGATAAGACAGTGGCTAAGCCTATTATTGTCAACCTACCAGAAAACCTAACCATTGCCGGTGTCGAGGGGCTATACAGCCAGCTAGATCCATACGTCCATGACACTCAAGATGTGGTACTGAATGGCAAAAAAGTCGACCGTGCCGATACCGCAGGGTTACAGACGCTGATGGCATTTCTGACGGCAATGGATAAAAACCATGTGAAGGTCAGTTGGGGCGATACTTCAGAAACCTTGGTAGATGCCGCAAACAATCTAGGCTTAAAAGATTATTTACTTTTGGGTTAAGCACCCTTCAAACCTTTAAAAAATTATCGCCAAAGGAGACTCAACAATGGCAAAAATTTTAGCCGTAGATGATTCAGCATCTATGCGCCAGATGGTGTCATTTACGCTACAAGGGGCTGGCCATACTGTTATCGAAGCCTGCGACGGTGTCGATGCCTTGGGTAAAGCGAAGCAGGGCCCTGTGGATTTGGTGATTTCTGATGTCAATATGCCAAACATGGATGGGATTAGTCTGATCGCAGAACTGCGTAAACTGCCGGCTTACAAATTTATACCGATCTTAATGCTGACCACTGAATCCAGTATGGATAAAAAAATGGCCGGTAAGTCAGCTGGGGCTACAGGCTGGGTCGTTAAGCCATTTAATCCTGAACAACTGTTAGCCACCATAAAAAAGGTTCTTTAAACCATGAGTGTGGATCTGAGTCAGTTTCATCAAGTCTTCTTCGAAGAAAGTTTCGAAGGGCTCGACATGATGGAAAATGCGCTAATGGAACTCAACTCAGATGAGATTGACTCAGAAACCATTAATACCATTTTCCGTTCGGCTCACTCCATAAAAGGCGGCGCAGCAACGTTCGGTTTTGCCATTGTTGCTAACTTTACTCATGTGCTTGAAACGCTACTCGACGAAATTCGCAGCGGCAAGCGGGGTATGCTTCCAGATGACATTGACCTTTTCTTACA
>CBFHKY010000001.1:3344-31749 GCA_965656525.1 Pseudomaricurvus sp.
TCAGTCGACTGCCTTAGGCAGTTACTGACCGATCTACAAAACGATATTGAGCCAGACAGTGAGCAATCCGAATCATTAGGGCGTGCTTTTCAGGCAATTCTTGAAACAGATCCATCCTCAAGAGCCGCTGGCGATGAACCTGAAAGCTCACTGACACTCCCTGATTTAGATGACAAAGCGAATCCTCCAGACTCTCAGGGCTGGCTGATTGAGTTTGTACCTCACAAAGACATTCTCAGAACGGGCAACGAACCGCTGCGTATTTTTAGAGAGCTGGCTGAACACACGAACATTAGCATCAAAACTGATGTAGGTGGGCTTCCTTGCTTCAGTGATTTAGACCCTGAAGACTGCTATTTGAAATTTACCATCACCTGTTTGGACGCTATTGATAAGGCCACAGTGGAGGAAGTCTTCGAATGGGTTGCAGATGAGTCTGTTTTAAATATTCAGCCCCTGAACCAAAGTGATTTACCTGCTACCAAAAATGAAATCCAATCTCGTCGAGTGATTCAATTTTCCCCTCATACCAACATGCTAAAAACGGGTAATGAACCGTTGCGCCTTTTTCGAGAGTTGGAAGAGAGTGGAAGCCTTAACGTCAAAGCTCTAACCGACCAGTTACCCAGTTGGTCTGAACTTGATCCAGAAAATTGTTACCTTCAGTGGCATGTAGAAATTGATTCAGACGCTACAAATGACAGTCTCATGCAGGTTTTCGAATGGGTAATGGATGAAGCCGATATTGTTATTCATCCCAGCTCGTCAACGAGCTCTTCGGATTCGCCTATAGATGACTCTACGGTTACTGAAAACGCGATAGAAGAATTCAGTATTGATGTTCCAAGTGTGGCGTTAGATCCGGTCGTAACTGGATCTAAACCTAGTGAGGCGATGCCGCCAAAGAGCCAAGTCTCGAAACCTACAACAGCTTCAACACCCAAAGAGTCCACCCCGCGTGAGTCCACATCCATTCGTGTTGATATCGATAAAGTCGATGCGCTAATTAACATGGTGGGTGAGTTGGTCATTACCCAATCTATGCTAGGGCAGCTGGGGAAGGATTTTGATATTGGTAACCTTCCCAAGCTGTTAGAAGGCCTAAATCAACTGGAGCAAAATACGCGAGAGTTGCAAGAAAGCGTTATGCGCATTCGTATGTTGCCAATCAGTGTCGCATTCAATCGATTCCCTCGAATGGTGAGGGATTTAAGCCGTCGCTTGAATAAGAAAATTGAGCTTAAGCTTATTGGTGAGCAGACCGAATTGGATAAAACCGTTATGGAAAAAATCGGTGATCCATTGGTTCACTTGGTTCGCAATGCCTTAGACCATGGTATAGAAATGCCAGAAGAGCGCCGTCAGGCCGGTAAATCTGAAACCGGCGAGGTGTGCTTAAACGCTTATCATCAAAGCGGCAATGTGGTGATTGAAATCAAAGATGATGGCAAAGGTCTTGATCGTGAAAGAATCCTTAACAAGGCCATTGAAAAAGGCTTAATCACAGAGCGTGATGCCAAAGATATGAACAGTAGTCAGGTTTACGATTTAATCTTTCAGCCGGGCTTTTCTACCGCACAAGAAGTCAGTGACGTTTCAGGCCGTGGTGTCGGCATGGACGTTGTACGCCGTAATATTCAAGCGCTCAGTGGCACCGTAGAGATTGATTCTACTCTAGGGGTTGGGTCAAAAATTACAATTCGTCTACCTCTGACACTAGCCATATTGGATGGTCAACTGGTTAGAATCGGTAATAACACTTACATATTCCCATTGGTGGCGATTGTTGAATCCCTAGAAAGCCACGAAAACATGGTCAGTAAAGTTGCTTCTGGTTGCACAGTCTTTCAGCTGCGCGATGAATACGTTCCTATTATTCGATTGTATGAAATTTTCGGTGTCCGTTCCGAGCATACAACCCTTGACGATGCGCTTTTGGTCGTGGTGGAAAACGATGGTGAGAAAGTAGCAATTTTAGTGGATGAATTGTTAGCTCAACAGCAAGTTGTTATTAAGAGTTTAGAGCAGAATTACCAGCGAGTAGAAGGTGTTTCTGGCGCCACTATTCTGGGCGACGGCACCGTAGCAATGATTTTAGACATCCCAGGTTTAGTAAAACTTGCAGGTATTCAGCAACAAAGTTATTCCCAGGCAATGAGCTTATCTCAGAGCCATTATTCTGAAAGAAATCTTCATTAAAACGTATTCAAGAGAGGATGTGCCCATGCAGGAACTCGGAGTAAAAGCTCAAGATTCTGCCGAATTAAGCACTGTCGAAGAGACCAAAGAACGTGCGAATGACAGTAATCAATACCTGACGTTCTTTATGGCTGGTGAAGAGTACGGTGTTGATATTCTTTGCGTGCAAGAGATTCGAGGATGGGAAAACGCAACCCCTATTCCTAATGCGCCTCCAAATATCAAAGGCGTGATTAATCTACGCGGGACGATCGTACCCATTGTGGATTTACGGCAGTGCTTTGGCTTACAGGCCATAGAATATACGCCGGTCACCGTGGTGATTGTTTTGAAAGTGGTTACCAAGAATAAAAGCCGAATCATCGGTATTGTCGTGGATGCGGTTTCAGACGTGTACAGCTTATCTGCTGCCGATATGAAAGCAGCGCCGGACTTAGGTGACTCGATTAACACGGATTTCATCCGTGGACTTGTGAGTGTCAATAAAAAAATGGTGATTTTACTGGAAATTGACCATTTGTTGAGCATGGATGAAATGCCTGATTTGGCCGAAATATCCAATAAGTTATCAGAAATAGAGTGATTAGGGCTAACAGCCTGATAGTCATTAAGAGGACATAAAAATGATTTCTAAATTGTTAAGCCTTATGAACACTGCTGAGAAAAAAGAACAGCAGACTATGGTCAATGCCATACATAAAATCCAAGCTGTCATTGAATTTAATATGGACGGTACGATCATCACTGCCAATCAGAATTTTTTATCAGTGATGGATTACCGCTTAGAAGAAATACAAAATCAGCATCACAGTCTATTTGTAGAGCCGGATTATGCAAAAAGTGCTGAATATCAACAATTTTGGGATTCCCTAAGACGAGGACAAGCACAAGTTTCTGAATTTAAAAGGATAGGGAAAAACAACAAGACCGTGTGGATTCAGGCATCTTATAACCCCGTTTATGGCGATGATGGGAAACCTTATAAAGTGATCAAGTTTGCTACTGACATTACTGATCAAATGTTGAAGAATTTTGAAAATAAAAAAGTTGCCAATATTTCTCAAGCGTTAAAAATCTGCCAAGCCAGCGTAATGATGGCAGATAACGATTTGAATATTGTTTATATCAACGACAATGCTTTGAATATGTTTAAAAATCGTGAGCGTGATATTCAAAAACATTTACCGTCTTTTGATTCCAGTACGTTAATTGGAACATGCGTCGATGATTTCCACAAACAGCCAAGCCATCAACGTCGTATGTTGTCTGAACTAAAGCAGCCCTATGAAACATCTTTAGGATTGGGTGATTTAACCTTTAAATTAGTGGCGACACCTTGGGTAGATGGAGAAGGAACTCGTCTAGGGACTATTATTGAGTGGAATGACCGCACATTTGAAGTGGCCATTGAATCTGAAATCGACAATATGGTTGAAGCGGCCGCTACTGGAAATTTCACAAAGCAGATTGCTTTAGATGATAAAGAGGGGTTCTTTAAAACCCTAGGTACGGGGTTAAATAACCTGGTGAGTACAGTAGAAGTTGCTTTGAACGATGTACTTAGAGTGTTAGGCACAATGGCAAAAGGCGATTTGACCGAACGTATTACGCGTGACTACGAGGGTACATTTGGGCAAATGAAGAATGACGTCAATTCTACCGCGGATAAATTAACAGAAGTGATCAGTAATATTCGCGGCTCTTCTTTGGCGATAACCTCAGCTGCCAATGAAATTGCTCAAGGCAATGCCGACTTGAGCCAACGAACTGAGGAGCAAGCTTCTTCTTTGGAGGAGACGGCCTCCAGTATGGAACAAATGACATCGGCGGTGAAACAGAGTGCTGAAAATGCAATAGAAGCCAATCGCCTTTCATCGGATGCTCAGGATCAAGCCAAGCAGGGTGGTTCCGTAGTCAGTCGTGCGGTATCAGCGATGGAAGAAATTAATGACTCTAGCAAAAAGATTTCTGACATCATTGGTGTTATTGATGAAATTGCGTTTCAAACCAACCTGCTCGCTTTGAATGCCGCCGTTGAGGCTGCCCGTGCGGGTGAGCAAGGTCGTGGCTTTGCCGTAGTTGCAGGGGAGGTTCGTAATTTAGCGCAACGCAGTGCAGGGGCGGCTAAAGAAATTAAAGAGCTGATTCGGGACAGTCAAAACAAAGTGGGTGACGGAACCAAACTGGTAAATGAATCTGGCGAAACACTGAAAGAAATTGTCACCGCGGTAGAAAAAGTCAGCTCAATGATGAAAGAGATCAGTGAGGCTGCTCAAGAGCAGACCTCGGGTATCGAACAGGTTAACACCGCTGTGTCACAGATGGACGACATGACTCAGCAAAATGCGTCATTGGTTGAAGAAGCTACCGCGGCGGGTGAGGCCATGGCAGAACAAGCACGCAGTATGAACTCTATGATGGATTTCTTTATCATTGATGGCGGCGGCACGGTTGTTCCAACTTCTCATAGTAGCGCAGCAATAGCAGCGCCAAAAGTTACCTCTTCTAATGCGGTGTCTTCGGGTCGAACGAATTCTATGAGTGCTGATGAAGAGTGGGAAGAGTTCTAAGTGAAATCAATCCAAAGCGTGTTAGCGGTCTCATCTTAGGGTTGAAAACATAAAATTTCACAGGCTTGGGTATACTAACTTTTGATCATGAAAGCTGTTCAATACACGTCTATGAATGAGCTGTATTGCTTTACTCGATATTGATCTCGCCAACAAGGTAGTCTTTTATGCAGCAAGACTCGCATTTGATTCGCGAATTCCCCATGAGCGAAAATAATTTCAAAGATATCAGTGAAATTGCTTATGAACTAACGGGTATTAATCTTACTGCGCACAAAAAGAACATGGTTTATGGTCGTCTTGCACGGCGTATTCGTCAAATAGGCATGGCTTCATTCGATGAATATTGTCGTCTGTTAAAATCACCTAACAATACAGAGACGGCTGAATTTATCAACTCTATTACAACCAATTTAACCTCTTTTTTTCGTGAAAATCACCATTTCGACTATCTTAAAAACACGGTCTTTCCTAGCCTAATTAAGCAGAAAGTAAGAGAAAAGCGCATCCGTATTTGGTCTGCTGGCTGCTCTACAGGCGAAGAGCCGTATTCTATTGCCATGTGTGTGCAGGAGTGTCTACCAATAAAAACATGGGACATCAAAGTTCTGGCAACCGATCTTGATACTGATGTTGTTGCTCATGCCAAAACAGGTATTTACAAAGGTGACCGTGTTACTGATTTGTCGCCAGAGCGGAAAAAGAAATGGTTCATGAATGATGCCCAGAGTAATAACGTAAAAGTAAAGCCTTCGTTATCCGAACTGATTACTTTTAAGCCTTTAAACCTACTGCATGAGTGGCCCATGAAAGGGACGTTCGACGTTATTTTTTGTCGCAATGTCGTTATTTATTTTGATAAGCCAACACAAAAAACGTTATTCGATCGATTCGCCAACCAACTAGCACCAAAAGCACACTTATTTATTGGTCATTCAGAAAATCTTAATAAAGTATCAGACCGTTTTGATTCGCTCGGTAAAACCATCTATCAGAAGCGCTTCTAATGTGTATTTACTGTCTGAATTTCACCATGAGGGTAGGGGGTGAATTTGCTTAAACTACCAAAAGCCATCGTTGGTTTCGAACATATAAACCGTTATTGGGACCCTAAAATGAATGTTGTCGCGGCCAAAATACTGCCCGGCGAGTTCTATGTTAGCACCCAAGGTGAAATGGTAGTCACAGTTTTAGGGTCTTGTATTTCGGCGTGTATTCGCGACCGCAAGATTGGTGTAGGTGGTATGAATCATTTTATGCTACCGGTATCGGGTGATCACAGCAGTTGGGATATTAATGCGATGACCTCCGCCACTCGCTATGGAAACTGGGCCATGGAATATCTGATTAATGCGATTTTAAAAGCGGGCGGAAAGCGAGAAAATTTAGAAGTTAAATTATTTGGTGGTGGCCAGGTCTTGGCAAACATGACAGATATTGGTCGTCGAAATATCGAGTTTGCATCTAATTATATCGCACGTGAAGGTTTTAACATTGTGAGTAAAGATGTGGGAGGAACCTTTCCAAGAAAAGTACTTTATTTTTCTGATACCGGAGAGGTTAAATTAAAAAAGCTGAAGTCAGTGCAAAACGATACCGTAAAACTCAGAGAAGAGGCTTATCGCGAAAATTTAACAGCAAAACCTACTACGGGTTCGGTGGAGCTATTTTGATCAATTCGATAACGATTAAATTCATACCTATCGTACCAATAGATCGGAAATATTATGCCTAATCCTATAAAAGTATTGATTGTTGATGATTCGGCACTGGTACGTGCCATGTTATCCGGTATTATCCAAAAAGACAGTGATTTGTGTTTAGTGGGTATGGCTAAAGACCCTTTTGAAGCTAGAGAGATGATAAAGCAGCTCAATCCTGATGTGCTGACGCTAGACATTGAAATGCCAAAAATGAATGGCTTGACGTTTTTATCCAATCTAATGCGTCTACGGCCAATGCCGGTTGTCATGATATCTACCCTAACGGAATCTGGAGCCCCCATTACACTAGAAGCTTTAGAACTTGGGGCCGTTGATTTTTTGCTGAAGCCAAAAGACCAAAAATCTGAAACACTGGAAGAATATCGTGACCAAGTGCTTTCGAAGATTAAAATGGCGGCTAAAGCAAATCTTGCACAGAATCCCCGAGCCCACAAAGGCAAATCAACCTTTATAGCGGAGACTCCACTAGGCAAGAAATTAAGAGCAAATTATTTGTGTGCGATAGGGGCTTCTACTGGTGGAACGGAGGCCATCAAGGATGTTTTGATTCAAATGCCAAAACAATCCCCACCGATTGTTATTACTCAACACATTCCCGCAGCATTTAGTGCCTCATTTGCAAAGCGTTTAGATGCGGGCTGTCAAATTAAAGTCTTCGAAGCTGAGGATAAACAACCCATTCGGGCAGGCTGCGCTTATCTTGCGCCTGGGGATAAACACTTAAAAGTGGTTTCATCACCTTATGGTTTAATGTGTCGTCTAGACGATGGTGTAGCGGTAAACCGTCATAAGCCCTCGGTAGAAGTGCTTTTTGATTCAGTGGTTGAAGCGCTAGGTAGCAATGCATTGGGTGTTTTACTTACAGGGATGGGTGCGGATGGGGCAGCGGCACTAAAACGTATGCGTGATAAGGGCTGCTCAACGATCGCTCAAGATGAAGCGACCAGTATTGTTTGGGGCATGCCAGGTGTTGCTGTGAAGTTAGGGGCCGCAGAACAAATCTTAGCATTAACCAAAGTTGCTATGGCTATAGTGAACAAGGCATACCATTAGACGGTAATAAATAACCCACTATTGTGGATATTTTGGTGGCGTTCAGCTTTACTGAAAGTAAAGTGTTGTGTCTTGTTACTGGGTTTATGAGCCTTAAACTTTCATTTAAGAAATAAAAGCTATGCTTATATTTCTTAACGGTATTACCAGTAACTCTTGGTATTGCGTATCCTTATAGAAAGTCAAATTGCCAAAAGTATTAACGCAAGTGACTATGCCAATTTTTATTTTTTTGGAGAATAAAAAATATGCCGGTTCAGTCTCATATTTCTGATGATGGCAATCAGCTAACAATCAGTATAGAAGGTCGATTTGATTTTAGTGCGCATCAAGATTTCAGAAGCTGCTACGAATCTTTAACAGTATCGCCTACTGTATATAAAATCGATATGGGCAAGGCTTCTTATCTAGACAGTTCTGCATTGGGGATGCTGTTATTGCTGCGGGATTTTGCCGGTGGCGGTGCTTCAAAAATAGAAATTATAAACTGTAATTCAGATGTCAAAAAGATTTTGGCTATTTCGAATTTTGAGCAACTTTTTACTATTCAGTGACCGATTACTGTATCAGCGTTTTCCTAGCGTAGTAGGCTGATCGGTATGTCGTGCCGACCTTATGAAGGCCGTTGATTTATGATCAAAGATTAGCCTATGATCTCAAATATAACAGTGCTTATTGCGGATGACACTAGCACAGATCGCCTGATTTTAGAGAAAATCATTCGTAAAGAAGGGCACAATGTGATTGCTGTCCCTGATGGCAAGCAAGCCTTAGAAGCCTTTAATTTGCATAAACCTGATTTGGTGCTGCTGGACGTTGTGATGCCTCATATGGATGGTATTGCTGTAGCTAAGGCTATCCGCCAGCTCCTAGGTAAAGATTTCGTTCCCATTATATTTCTTACATCACTTACCGATACTGAATCGCTGGTCAAATGTTTAGAGGCGGGTGGTGATGACTTTCTTCCTAAGCCGTATAACCGCGTTATTCTGCAAGCCAAAATAAAAGCTTTTATGCGCATGCGAGAAATGCACCTAGAAGTACAAGCCCAGCGGGACCAAATTGCCGATCACAACCAGCACTTAATGCAAGAACAATTAGTCGCGAAGCACGTGTTCGATAACATTGCGCATACGGGGTGCCTTGATCAAACACATGTTAAATATTCTTTATCCCCTTTATCGATTTTCAATGGTGACGTCATCGTGGCTGCAAGAAGGCCATCTGGTAATATGATGGTGTTGTTGGGTGACTTTACAGGACACGGTTTACCTGCGGCGATCGGTGCAATGCCATTAGCCACATGCTTTTACGGTATGGTGAAAAAAGGGTTTACCATTAGTGACATACTGCGCGAAATCAACCAGAAGCTGAAGCAAATCCTTCCGGTGGGTGTTTTTTGTTGCGCGGCCATGGTAGACATGAGTTTTGCACAGCGAAAAATCAAAGTATGGAACGGTGGATTACCCGCTTGTATTTTGCAGCGTGCCGGCACAGGCGCGACAGAATCTATAACCTCCACTCACTTACCTTTAGGTGTGATGGAAGATTACGATTTTAAAGACGACTGTGTGCATTTAGAAATGGAGCTGGGTGACCGTTTTTATATGTGGTCAGACGGTATTTTAGAGTCGCGTAATTCCAGTGGTGAAATGTTTGGTGAAAATCGATTGTTGGATTTATTTCAACAATCAAAAGGCGCCAGCCTATTCGATCAGTTACTGGATGCGGCTGCTGAATTTTCTGGTGGTGAAAGGGATGATGATTTGTCGCTGGTAGAGCTGACGATGACCGAGGAAGAGGATATTCAGGAAGACGACCGAAACCTTGTAACACAACGCTACGGTGGGTTGATGGAGTGGTCTTGTCAGTTCGAGATTTTACCCTCTACCTTCAAACAGTTCAATCCGCTGCCACTATTGCTAAATATTCTAATCGAAGTGCCTGGACTCCGTCCCCACGGCGGGACGTTACACACCTTGCTCGCTGAGCTTTATTCCAACGCCCTAGAACACGGTATTTTAGGCTTGTGTTCTTCAATGAAAGATTCGCCGGAGGGGTTTTCTAATTACTATACCGAACGCAGCGCAAGACTTGAACGACTGACCGAAGGCTACATTTGCTTTTCTTTGAGTCACCAAATCACTGATGAAGGCGGTGAGCTGATGATTCATGTAGAAGATTCAGGTCCAGGCTTTGATTACAGCAGTGTTATGGGGGCATCAGTTATGGATGAGGATGGCTACTGCGGTCGAGGATTTACACTGATTCGTTCTATGTGTAAATCTTTGCGTTTTTTAGGTAAAGGCAACCGTGTAGAAGCCGTCTTCCAGTGGGATATGTTTGAATAGCGATAATCCATGAGTTGATGACAAATTGCCTTCCTGCGTATGCCTTGCCCTCTAGTCTTCTCTATTGAATAATGTACGCCATATAATAATGCCATTAGATAAGATTATGACTCAGACAATTGACTTCGATACCATAGAAATGCTCCGAGATGTAATGGAGGATGATTTCGTAGAGCTTATCGAAACCTTTTTGAACGATGCCCAAACAAAATTGAACACACTACCCAACTTAGTGAACTCAGGCGATTCACAAGCTGTGCGCATGATTGCTCATAGTCTTAAAGGCAGTAGCAGCAATCTGGGTGCGCTACCCATGTCACAGTTGTGCCTGACTCTTGAACAGAACGCTAAGTCTGAAGATTTAGCCCTCGCGCCCCAGGTTTTAGTAAATCTACAGGATGAATACGCCAAGGTTAGAATTCTGTTGATGTCTTATTTACCCAGTTAAATGATCTACCCACCTTTTTTATGGTGTCTCTGACATGCTTTGTCTCTGATTGGCCCATATTCCCCTCTATCTAATCGATTTTTATTGGATACATGGTTGGCACCTCTGTTGCTAAGTACATTGTAACCTTAATGAATTTACCGCTCTGGGGCGGCATATTCAGTCGATTACCTTGTATTTTGGGTTTACCAAAGCTAAGACGACAGTCATGAGCGGCAAAATATTGCCTCCCTGAGTTGCTGCTAGGTTTGAAACCGCATGATTGAAAAACAAGTTGGATAAGGCAAGGGCGCGTGGCAACTCCTTGCGCTTACACTTTTGATCTTGATAAATGGATGGGGCAACACTTATGTCACTGAATCCCGATGCATCGACAGTATCACTGGGGTCTATGCTAAATCTGAGCAAAACTAAGGCGTCACTGTTGAATGGGGCGTCATGGATGGCTTCGAGTGAAAGAGCCTCGTTTTCAGAAGCTCTTTCACAGGCTGCGCAAAAAAAAGCCTCTGCAGAGGAGTCAAGAGCGGTTAACGATAAACGCGAGGAAAGCCCTCGCACGAATAAGCAAACCACTAGCAACGATTCTTCGCCAATGAACGATTCTCATCAGAGCCGCCAAGCGTCAGAACGATCAGAGAAAAATCATGATAGCAATACCCAAGAAGACATAAAGGAAGGCGTCAAAGAAACAGAGACAGCGGTTTCTTCTAGTGAAGATGAGGCTCACAGTAAGACCGCTGACGCCAAGCGCAAGTCAGAATCAAGTGTTACAGATGTGCCGGAGCCTGTCACACCTTTGGAAACTGAAACACCATCCCTTGAGTCTGTAATGGCCGAATTTGGCTTGCCTCTTGAGGAGGCCATATTGACACTAGATGATGGAACGAAAATGTCTTTACAAGAGGCGTTTCCAGATATTGCTGTTGAATTAGAAGGCTTGAATGGCGAAGCGCTCAATGCGGCTTTGCAGCAGGTGATTGATAAACTGTCTTTCAATGTCAACCTCGATAGCGCGACGCTCACAGGGCTGACTCAGCAACTAGCAGCTCTGGTTAAACAATTTGGAGCGATGAATGAAACCAGCCTTGGTACTGGAACGACTCTGGGTAAGAACAGCCAATTTAGTGAGTGGTTGGCCAAGTTGTCGGGTTCAGAGCTAACCCAAGTACACGCGCCTGTAGAAGAACAGCGCATTCATAGGCAAGGGGGGTTCGATCTGGCTGCCATTCTGAGCGCGCACGGTGGTTCCAAGCTGCTTAATGCTAACTCTGAAAACGCCGCCAGCCGCGCATCAAGCTCTCTCGCTCAGTTGGCAGCGGCCTCGACAGGCACTGCGGCAGCCCCTGCAGAGGCTGGTGCTCTTCAATCCCGACCTGCCGCTCAATTTCAAGCCATGGCAGCCCTCGATGGTTTGGCGCAGAAAGTCCCCGTAGGTCGTCCAGAATGGCATACCGCTATGGCGGAAAAAATCTTGGTGATGGCCACTCAGCGGCTCACCAGCGCTGACATTCAGCTAGATCCTCCAGAGCTGGGGCAACTGCAAGTCAGGGTTACGTTAAATCAAGAGCAGGCGGCTGTTCAATTTGCTAGCCCTCACTCCGTGGTTCGTGAAGCCTTGGATCAAACAGCCCATCGATTACGAGAAATGTTTGCGGCCGAAGGCATGAATTTAGTCGATGTAGATGTTTCTGACCAGTCGTTTGCTCAAGGGGAGCAGCAATCTAAAGGTGGAGGCCAAGACCAAGGCGGTGGTGGCGATCAAGAGTCTCTCATGGATGAACCTGTACTGGTCAAAACCAGCCTCAACCTCGTAGATCACTTCGTTTAATTTGCGCATCAGTCATTCGGTTTCTTACTCTTAAGAAATCGAATGACTTTGTTACCTTCGGTAGGAAATCATTCTTTCCATTTCTATCGCCTTCTTTGTATTCCTTCTGTCCTTCATTTTTCCAATTCGTTGCTACACTTCAGAGTAACAGAGGCTGCCTTTGTTTGGCATATCTCTTGCTCAACAGGTAATAAAAAGCAATATCGACGGATTTTTGACATGGCAGAAGATGATAACGACGCAGATACCGGTACCGAAGACTCACCGCCTAGTGGGAAAAAGAAAATAATCATGTTGATTGTTATTGCATTGGTGTTGGTGGTCGTCTCTATCGGTGGCACCTTGATCGCCTTAAAGTTTATGGGGGGCGATGAGGGTAGCGATACCGATGATCCCGCCGCTGAAGAAATAGCTGAACCCGAAAAAAAGCCAGCCATTTACTATCCCTTAAAACCAACCATCATCGTGAATTTTAACGCACGCGGTAAGCAACGCTTTTTACAGGCTGAGGTGAGCTTATTAGTCAGAGACGAAGATGTCGTCGCCGCCGTTGAAGAACACAGTGTGATGCTGCAGCACACCTTGTTAATGCTTTTCAGCAGCCAAGATTATGCCCAATTACAAACAGCAGAAGGCAAAGAGCTCTTACGTCAACAATCCTTGGCCGAAATGCAGCGCATATTAGAGCAAGAGACAGGAAAGCCAGGCGTAGAGCAGGTGTTATTTACCAATCTAGTGATGCAATAAAATACGATAAAAATGCCTAGCATGATCAGTGATTACGGCTATTAGGAGACGCATACATTGCAAGATTTACTCTCACAAGACGAGATTGATGCGCTCCTACACGGAGTCGACGACGGCGATATAGATACGGATGGTGATGAGGATCCGGGTTCGATTAAATCGTACGATTTAACCAGCCAAGATCGGATTGTGCGTGGGCGAATGCCCACCTTAGAAATGATTAATGAACGTTTTGCCCGCTATACCCGCATCAGCATGTTTAATTTATTACGTCGCTCTGCAGACGTGTCATTAGGCGGTGTGCAAATTCAAAAGTTTGGTGAATATGTGCATACACTTTATGTTCCTACTAGTTTGAACATGGTTAAGTTTCGTCCATTACGCGGCACAGCGCTGATTATTTTGGACGCAAAGCTGGTTTTTAAACTAGTAGATAATTTTTTTGGTGGTGATGGTCGTCACGCCAAAATTGAGGGGCGTGAGTTTACTCCCACCGAATTGCGAGTTGTGCAAATGGTGCTAAATCAAGCCTTTGTTGATTTAGCCGAAGCTTGGCGAGCCGTCATGCCGATTGAGTTTGAATATGTTCACTCTGAAGTAAATCCCTCTATGGCGAATATCGTCAGCCCCAGTGAAGTCGTGGTGGTGAGCACGTTTCATGTGGAGCTAGACGGTGGCGGCGGGGATCTTCATATCACCATTCCTTACTCGATGATTGAACCCATTCGTGAAATGCTCGATGCGGGATTACAAACCGATACTGATGAGCGAGATGATCGATGGATACATGCGTTACGCAATGATGTTATGGATGCGGTAGTCGATTTAGACTGTGAATTGGTGAAGCGCGTCATCACTTTGCGTGACATTTTAGAACTCAAAACCGGTGATGTTATCCCGATAGAAATGCCTGAACATCACCTAGTGACGGCAAACAAAGTTCCTATTTTTAGAACAAATTTAGGCCAATCGAACGGTAATTTGGCTTTTAAAATCCGAGAATTTGTCGATCGAAATGTCTTGGGTAGTCCAGCGCCGACAGTAGATAAATCGAAAGGAAGTAAATGATGAGCGATGATGATCTGTTAGATGACGACAACGGCGAAGAGCCAAATCAAGACGCTATGGCGGATGAGTGGGCTGCTGCAATGGCAGAAGCCGAGGGTGCTGAAGAGCCGGATGACGATATCAGTCAGATAGCGTTGAGTGAACTGAGCGATGAGGGGACTGCACCCAACGGCAACCCCGATCTAGAAGTGATACTAGATATCCCCGTTACCATCGCCATGGAAGTGGGCTCTACCTCCATCACTATTCGTAATTTGCTGCAATTAAATCAAGGTTCAGTTATTGAATTAGATCGTCTGGCCGGTGAGCCGCTGGACGTTTTGGTGAATGGAACTCTAATTGCGCACGGTGAAGTCGTGGTGGTGAATGAAAAATTCGGTATTCGTATGACCGATGTAATCAGTCCAGCTGAGCGTATTAAACGCTTGCGTTGATACATAGGTAAAGTCGTATGTTTAAATTTATTCGTCTTACACATGTTTTTTGTACGATGTTTTTTTCCCGTTTAGTGATGGCTAATGAATCCGAGAGTACAGCTTCCATAGCCGATAGTGTCACCTCATCCTCTGTGTCGGCCATACAATCTACAAGCGCATTACCAAGCAGCGGGCTGTATGTTTTACAGGTCCTACTAGGCTTAGGCTTTGTGGTAGTTTTGATTTTTGTGGCTGCATGGCTAATGAAACGAGTGGGCCATGGTTCGTTGATGGGTGCCAGTCACATGCGCATTATGGCGACTTTAGCGATAGGAACCAAAGAGCGTTTAGCCATTGTCGATGTTGCGGGAACTCAGATTTTATTAGGAGTTACCTCCCAAAGCATTAACACTTTGCATACATTTGACACGCCTATTATTTCAACAGAAAAAGTTAAATCCGATTCAGACTTCTCGGAAAAATTGAAAGAGATATTAGCGAGAGGGGAGGCGAAGCCTTGAAGTCTCTGACGGGTTTGATGCTGATGAAAGTACTCGTGTGCTTAATCATTCTCTGTATGAGCAGTTTGGCCGCAGCACAAACATCGCCACCTGCCTCAGAGGGTGGTTTTTTACAAGGTTTGCCTGGGTTGCAAGCACTGACCGTCACTAATAACCCTGACGGTACAGAAGAGTACAGTGTCACACTGCAAATACTCGCGGTAATGACGGCACTGTCTTTCCTGCCCGCTATTCTAATGATGATGACGTCTTTTACACGCATTATCATTGTATTTGCTATTTTAAGGCAAGCCCTAGGTTTACAACAATCACCATCCAATCAAATTCTTATTGGTCTCAGTTTGTTTCTCACGCTTTTTATCATGACCCCGGTATTCAATGAGATCAATGAACAAGCATTTCAGCCTTATTTACAAGAAACCATTACCTCTGGTGAAGCTTTCGAGCGTTTACAAAAACCTTTTCATGCTTTTATGTTGGCTCAAACCCGTGAAAGTGATTTGGGGTTGTTCATGGAAATTGCGAACCAACGCAATATACAAACGCCAGAAGATGTACCAATGACAATTTTAGTGCCTGCTTTTGTAACCTCTGAACTTAAAACAGCTTTTCAAATCGGTTTTATTATTTTTATTCCTTTTCTAGTAATCGATATTGTTGTAGCCAGTGTCTTGATGGCAATGGGTATGATGATGTTATCACCACTAATTATTTCCCTACCTTTTAAAATCATGCTGTTTGTTCTGGTCGATGGCTGGGCTTTGATCATCGGCACACTAGCTGCGAGCTATGGTTAGAGTTCAACCAATCTTTTATATAAAGCCATGTCACACCAAAGGAGCTTTTTATGACACCAGAAGTTGTTATGGATTTATTGGGTAATGCGCTGTATCTGACGGTGGTTATGGTGGCTCTTATTGTAGGCCCCAGTTTGGTGATCGGGTTAATCGTGAGTATGTTTCAAGCCGCCACTCAGATTAACGAACAAACGTTAAGCTTCTTGCCTCGGTTGTTAGTGACTCTTGCAACGATCATGATTGCAGGTGGGTGGTTGCTTACGCAATTTATGGATTTGTTTAAAGGGTTAATCATGCAAATCCCCAATTTGATTGGCTAACCCTGCTAATGTGGCTATTAACTGAAGCGCAAATCACAGAATTTATTGGCCGCTATCTATGGCCTTTTTTTCGTATTACAGCATTGTTTATGTCGATGCCGATTGTGGGTACTCGTTTGGTGAGCGCGCGTATTCGAGTGGTGCTCGGCGTGAGTATGACACTGCTTGTTGTTCCGTTTTTGCCTCCGCTTCCGTCAATGCCACCGCTGTCTCTGGCCAGTGCAGTCGTTATTATTCATCAAATTATTATTGGCGTGAGCATCGGCTTTTTTCTACAAGTGGTGTTTCATGTGTTCGTTATGGCGGGGCAGTTCATTGCTATGAAAATGGGTTTAGGCTTTGCATCGATGAATGATCCAGCTAATGGTGTGACAGTGACGGTGTTATCGCAATATTATTTGATTATGACCACGTTATTATTCCTCAGTATGAATGGCCATTTGGTGGTATTTCAATTGATTGTGGAAAGTTTTACGACAATTCCTATTGCAGAGCAGGGGATGCCACTTTCTGTTTTTTGGGAAATCGCAACCAGTGGCAGTTGGATGTTCAGTCGTGGTTTGTTAATTGCTATGCCAGTTTTAACGTCTTTACTGGTAGTGAACTTAGCGTTCGGTGTGATGAGCCGTGCCGCACCACAGATGAATGTATTTACGGTAGGTTTTCCCATTACCTTGATTCTTGGCATGGTGCTCATGCTGTACAGTATGCCCAGTTTTTTGCCTAATTATCAGCGTTTTATTGAAGAAGGATTTAACGCCTTACACCATTTTCTGGAGATTCCTTGATGGCGGGCGACGACAGTCAGGAAAAAACAGAAGAACCCACGGCACGAAAATTGGAAAAAGCCCGTGAGGACGGGCAAGTTCCCCGATCAAGAGAACTGACTACATCCGCTATTTTGCTGGTAGGTACAATTTGTCTTTTTGTGTTTGCGCCATTCATGTCCGATCGCTTGCTTTCCATGATGCGATTTAACTTTTCGTTTTCCCGTGAAGAAGTTTTTGACACCAACATGATGTTGGTGAAACTGGGTCAGACCATGGGGGATGCGATTTGGATGCTAGTACCATTATTTGCCGCACTGGCTATAGCGTCTATACTGGGCCCGATCTCTTTGGGGGGGTGGTTATGGAGTACTAAAGCACTTATGCCAAAAGGCAGTCGAATGAACCCTATGGAGGGGCTCAAGCGAATGTTTGGCGTAAAAGGGCTTGTCGAGTTATTAAAAGCTTTGGCCAAAGTTTTGCTCATTTTAACGTTGGCCATTTTTTTGCTGTTGTCGATGCAGCAAGATTTTATTGAACTGGCCAATCAGTCGGTGCGAACCTCCATCGTTGATTCTCTCAAAATGTCGGGTTTCGCGGCCATTGTATTATCGGCGGTTACGGTTTTTATTGTGTTAGTCGATGTGCCGTTTCAAATATGGGATAACAGCCGAAAGCTAAAAATGTCTCGTCAAGACATCAAAGATGAAATGAAAGATTCCGAAGGCAAGCCCGAAGTAAAAGGGCGTATTCGCCAGCTGCAGCGTGAGATGGCGAATCAGAGGCAGTTGTCTGCTGTACCAGAAGCGGATGTGGTGATTACCAACCCGACCCACTTTGCTGTTGCCATTAAATACAATCCCGATGACATGGAAACCCCGCTAGTGATCGCAAAAGGGGTAGACTTTTTCGCCTTAAAAATTCGCGAGGTGGCTTCTGCCAATGATGTTCAAGTTCTAGAGTCACCTGTATTGGCGCGGGCTGTGTATTATACAACCGAGGTAGATCAAGAAATTCCCGCAGGGCTCTACATGGCGGTAGCTCAAATACTCGCTTATGTTTTCCAATTAAGAAATTATCGAAAAGGGCGCGGCGAAAAACCACCTTACCCCAAGAATATTGATGTCCCTAAAGACATGCGCTTTGACTCTTAATAACCTGTCACTGACGATTTTTTGGCAGGTTGTTGTGTATCGCTAAATGCGTCAAGTAATTGCTGATGGCTTTAATTTTGAGGTTAAGGTGATTCACGTTCTAAACCCCCTGCTAGCAAAGTACTACAATATTTTTTCTCGATTTTTTCTTCAGTGGGTACGGTTCTTGCGATAGACCTAGGAACTTTAGGCAACGTCAAGAAACTGTACTTCATGGGCTCACAACTTTCAGAATTTCGGAAATTTACCAGCACCATCGATCGCCGAACCGCGTTTGATCACGTTCGCAGTGTTGGTCAAGGCAACTTAGGTGTTCCTGTCTTGCTGTTAATGCTGTTGGGCATGATGACGTTGCCTTTACCGCCTTTTCTTCTAGATTTATTCTTCTCGTTCAATATTGCATTGTCTATTGTGGTTTTGCTTGTCGGTGTGTACAGCTTAAGGCCTCTGGATTTTGCGGTTTTCCCTACCATATTGTTGGTCGCTACGTTAATGCGTCTTGCTCTGAACGTAGCATCAACACGAGTGGTGCTCTTAGAAGGTCACGAGGGCGGTGACGCAGCGGGGAAGGTGATTCAAGCGTTTGGTGAGGTGGTCATTGGCGGTAACTATGCCGTAGGTATCATCATCTTTATCATTTTGATGATCATCAATTTTGTGGTGGTGACGAAAGGTGCTGGTCGTATTTCGGAGGTCAGTGCGCGGTTCACTTTGGATGCTATGCCCGGCAAACAAATGGCCATTGATGCGGATCTTAATGCGGGCTTAATTGATCAAGATGAAGCTCGTCAGCGTCGCGAAGATGTGGCTTCTGAAGCTGACTTTTACGGTGCAATGGATGGTGCCAGTAAGTTTGTCCGCGGTGATGCGATTGCGGGTATTTTAATTCTTGTTCTTAACATCATTGGTGGGTTGATCGTAGGGATGGCCCAGCACGACTTGGAGTTCCAAGACGCGTTAGAAAAGTACATTTTGTTGACCATTGGTGATGGCTTAGTCGCTCAAATACCTTCCCTGTTACTGTCCACATCTGCCGCCATTATGGTGACCCGTGTAAATAGCGCAGAAGATATGCGCAAACAAATCATGCGTCAGATGTTTGATTCCCCCAAAGCTTTGGGGGTTGCCGCTATGGTGCTGTTCATCATGGGTGCCATACCGGGTATGCCTCATGTTTCGTTTTTGGGGTTGGCATTTTTGGCCGCGGGTTTAGCGTTGTTTTTGTATTACAACCAACATCAGAAGTCGCTACAAGAAGCGCAACCGGCAACCGAGGCCGGTAGATCTGGAATGCCAGCTTCCTCGCCACAATCAGCACCCTCCAGAACAGCCATCAGCAGTGACTCAGGGCGCCCAGTAACGGTGGATGCCAGAGATGTTACTCCAGCGGAAACACCGGATATCAGCTGGGATGACGTCCAAGCTGTGGATGTCGTGGGCTTGGAGGTAGGGTATCGATTAATCCCTATGGTCGACAAAAACCAAGGTGGTGAATTGCTGAGCCGCATTAAAGGGGTACGCAAAAAGTTATCCCAAGACATTGGTTTTTTGGTGCCGTCAGTTCATATCCGTGACAATTTGGATTTATCCCCGAATGCGTATCGCATCAGTTTAATGGGCGTAACTTTGGCAGAGGCGGACATCCATCCAGATAAAGAATTGGCAATTAACCCTGGGCAAGTGTTTGGCAGTATTGATGGTCTAGCAACACGGGATCCAGCGTTTGGGTTGGATGCAGTATGGATTGAAAAAGACAAAAAAGACAAAGCACAAACGCTCGGTTACACCGTTGTTGACCCCAGTACAGTCATTGCAACACACATCAATCAAATTCTGCACAAACACAGTGGTGAGCTGTTAGGCCATGAAGAAGTTCAGAAACTGGTGGATAAGCTCGAAGAGAGCTCTCCTAAACTGGTAGAACAATTAATTCCGGGAGCCGTTTCACTGAATTTATTGTTGAAGATTCTTCAGGGGCTGTTGATTGAAAATGTTCCAATTAGGGATATGCGCAGTATCGCCGAAGCGTTGGCGGCAGTCGGAGGGTCGAGTCAAGATCCTGACACTCTGATTGCTTATGTACGTCAAGGGCTATCGCGTCAAATTGTCCAAAGCATTGTAGGGCAAGAGCCGGAGGTGCCCGTTATCACCTTAGAAGCTGGTTTGGAACAGTTGTTGCTACAGACCTTACAGCAGGCACAAAAAACTGGCACTAACAATGCTTCTATTGAGCCTTCTCTGGCAGATAAGCTGCAGCAGTCATTGATTGACGCGGCGCAGCAGCAAGAAATGAAGGGGCGTCCATTAGTGTTGTTGGTAGCCGCACCACTGAGATTAATGTTGTGGCGTTTTGTTCGCTTTGCGGTGCCAGACATGAGCGTATTGGCTTACACAGAAATACCTGACAATAAACAAATTACGATTGAAGCCAGTGTGGGAGTGGATACTTAACGTCTAAATTTGTTTTCTCTAAAAAGAGATCAAATTTGAACACACGGCAAGACAAACATTGATCACGCTTGTAAAGCGTAACACGAGCCAAGAGCTCACTGGCCATGATGCAGGTGGCTTTGGAGGAACAAAAAATGACAGTGAAACGTTTCGTAGCAGCGGACATGCGCAGAGCTTTAGAGCTGGTTAGGCAAGAGCTAGGGCCTGAAGCTATCATTTTATCCAGCCGTCGAGTGAAGCAGGGTGTAGAAATTGTTACGTCTTTACAGGAGTCTGCAGCCAACGTTACATCTTCCATTGACCACGCCATTGATGGTGTAGATGTTCCAATGGGCAGTGATGGCGCTTGGCGTGATCAGAAAGACGCAGAAACAACTTTCGCTAACAGTCCTGCATTGCGCTCGGCTCGTTTAGCTACCCAGGGCTCGCAGATACCTTTTCCCACGTCTACTTTTAAAACAGACGAGCGGGAACATCATGCTGCCCACAGCCGTGGCCCAGCTTCTGGTAAGACGGCTCAAGAGTTGGCTTTAGAACTGGATGCTGCAAGAGAGCGAATGTTAGCCGCGAAGCGCCAGCAATCCTATGATGATAAGCCTATTGGTCAGATGAGCGACGCAGAATTTGATCAATACTCTGCTGCGAAGCCTCAGCCCGGTGCCACTTGGCGCCAAGAATCTAATGCAACGCACAAGTCTTCTAACTCTTCTCAGTTTGATCAGCGTCAGCCGTCTTATTCTCATACCAAATTCGCTCATCACGACTCAGAATCCGCGAGCGATCATGCCGGCTCCCGTTTTGATGACCACGCTGCAAGCGCTCAGCATCACAATTATCGAGAGCAGGCGGCAGAGCGGCAACAGTTTGTTGAGAGAATGTCTTTAAATCGAGAGCACGACGTTCAACAGCACGCCGAGCATCAGCGCCAGATGGATTCACTGCAATCAGAACTGGCTGATATGCGTCTGTTACTCGAAGAACAGCTGACTCGTATGGCCAACACCCCACAGCTCAGCTCGCCCATACAGTCGGGCGTGATGCGCCGCCTAAAGCACATGGGGCTGACCGATCGGGTCGCGAACGCTGTGATTGAGCTGATGAATCCTCATCGTACGGTACAAGAAGCCTGGGCCGATGCTTTAGCGATTTTGTCTCGCCAAATACCCACCGCCGATGAAGATCGAGTGATGAAAGGCGGAATGTTTGCTTTCGTGGGGCCTACTGGCGTAGGTAAAACCACCACTATTGCTAAATTGGCGGCACGGGCTGTATTGGAGCATGGCGCCGCGAATGTGGCAATGGTCACTACAGATACATATCGGATTGCAGCCCACGACCAATTACGTTCACTGGGGCGTATTCTTAATGTACAAGTCAAAGTGGTGGACGACAACCAAGATTTACAAGCCGTATTGCGCAGCTTAAAACACTGTCCGTTGGTGTTGATCGATACGGCCGGTTTCCGGCTTGGCGACCCTCAGCTTAAAGCTCAACTTCAAGCCTTGCATGAACTTGAAAACGTTTCTACCTTTTTAGTGATGGCGGCTAACGCACAATTACAGATGATGAAAGCCACTATACACGCTCATCAAGGCGTTGGTTTGCACGGCTGTGTGCTTACCAAGTTGGATGAAAGTGCAAGTTTGGGTGAATCCATCAGCCTGTTGGTAGAGCAACAATTACCCATCGTGTATACCACTGACGGGCAGGAAATCCCTCAAGATTTAGCGGTTGCCAAGGGGCACAGACTGGTAGCCAAATCCGTTGGCTTGATGCGAGCAGGGTTACACAGCAGCGGTGATGTACAAAGTAGCGGTCAAATCCTCAGCTGACTGCTGACAAGCAACTATACTCAAGAGTAAGAAGTGGCATAACCGTCGAAATACGTCACTAAAATAGGTAAAACCTCAGATTCGCCATTTAAATAGAGCTATTAAAATGGCAAGCCGATTGAAACAGGCGTTTGACTAACGTGAGTGCAAGCGCCGAAGGAGAGTGTTGATTAATGAGTGCATCGCGACCAGTTAAGGTAATTGCCGTCACCGGCGGTAAGGGTGGTGTCGGCAAAAGTAATATTTCAGTCAACCTAAGCATTGCACTGGCGGAATTGAGACGCCGAGTCGTGCTCATGGATGCCGATCTTGGGCTTGCCAATATTGATGTGTTGCTTGGGATTAAAGCCGAAAAAAATCTCTCTGATGTTCTCAATGGATCTTGCAGCTTGAGTGAAGTCATGGTGAATGGCCCAGCTGGGGTTAAAGTGGTTCCGGCCTCTTCAGGTGTCCCTCAAATGGCCTCTCTTTCGTCCCGAGAGCATGCGGCTCTGATTCATGCATTCAGTGATCTCAATGATCAATTAGATGTACTGGTGGTGGATACCGCGGCGGGTATCTCCGATACGGTTGTGAGTTTTGTTCGTGCCGCGCAAGAGGTGATTGTCGTGGTTTGTGATGAGCCATCTTCTATTACCGATGCCTATGCCTTAATCAAACTGCTGAACAAAGAGCACGGGTTATTTCGCTTTCGTGTCATCGCTAACATGACCCGTACCCTGCAAGAAGGAAAGGGTCTGTTTAATAAATTAAATATGGTGTGTGAGCGCTTTTTGGATGTGACTTTACAGTACTTGGGTCATGTTCCTTTTGACGAAAACGTGCGTAAAGCGGTGCAGCAGCAAAAACCTTTTCTTCTTTATGCCCCGAACTGTAAAGCGACGCAATCTATTCGCAAAATTGCAGATCAAGTGGATCAATGGCCGACCCCATCGGCTGCACGCGGGCATTTAGAGTTTTTTGTCGAGAAGTTACTGAAAACCGCATCGGCGCCCTAAGGTCGTTTATTCAGGCCGCTCTGCACATGACGGCAGGCCGATTGATGAGCACGTTAAGCAAACATTAACCAACGGGATTAACTGACCGGCAAGTACATAAGTTTTGACAGGATTAATCTCATGCCCTCAGTAAACGGCTTAGCCATGTATGACGAAGCAAAACGCAGTTCAGTACCCGAAATCCGCATAGAAGATTATGCGCCCCTTGTGAAGCGCATTGCTCATCATATGATGATGCGTATGCCGGCGAGTGTGCAAGTGGACGATTTGATCCAGGCGGGTATGCTGGGATTATTAGAGGCGTCAAAAAAATACGATTCCTCCAAGGGTGCCAGTTTTGAAACCTACGCTGGCATTCGTATCCGTGGCTCTATCGTGGATGAGATGCGACGGGGTGACTGGGTGCCAAGGTCGGTTCATCGCAACAGTCGTCGTGTGAGCGAAGCCATATCAAATGTTGAAAACCGCAACAGTCGCGACGCTACAGACCAAGAAGTGGCACAAGAGCTGGGAGTGGAGCTTCCTGAATATCACTCCATGCTTAACGATGTGTCCTCCAGCCGACTGTTCAGTTACGAAGAAAGTTATACCGATGACAGCTCTTCAAGTCATGGTTTAGACAGCACCAGTGTTGCGCTGGCTCCCCCGCAAGAAGGTTTTCAACGAGAATCGCTAAAGCAATCGCTTGCGCAGGCGATAACCCAATTACCAGAACGAGAAAGACTGGTTTTGGCATTGTATTACGATGAAGAACTCAACCTGAAAGAGATCGGCCAAATTATTGGTGTCAGTGAATCGCGCGTTAGCCAAATTCACTCGCAAGCGGCCCTTCGACTCAGAGGTAAGTTGGCAGAATGGCAGGACCCACACTGATAAACACGTTTTGAGCGCTGTTTTGGGTTGTTCCAAGGGCAGTCATATTTCTTTTAAATATCAATGCATTAGTACTCATGACAGTTTTTAAACGAAATCGGTTAAAAAACTGGCTAGAGGCTAATGAGCTACTAGACTAATAGATAGAATGTCCCAAGTTGGGAATGATGGAGGCTGCATTGAACAAAAACATGAAAATTCTAATCGTTGATGATTTTTCAACGATGAGACGAATTATAAAAAACCTTCTGCGCGACTTGGGATTTACCAATACCCACGAAGCCGATGACGGGGTTACGGCACTGCCGCTTTTAAAGGCAGGTGATTTTGACTTTCTGGTGACCGACTGGAATATGCCGGGCATGACAGGCATTGAACTGTTGAAGGAGGTCAGAAGCGACAGCAAGCTTTCAGCCTTGCCTGTTTTGATGGTTACGGCAGAAGCTAAGCGTGATCAAATCATCGAAGCTGCCCAGGCGGGTGTCAATGGCTATGTTGTCAAACCGTTCACGGCTGCGGCATTAAAAGAAAAAATAGAAAAAATATTTAGCCGTGTAGACGGCTGATTCCTCCTCTTAGCAAGGTTGCAGAATGGATACACATCCCGATCTGCCCAGTAATGATGAGTTCATCTCCGAGCTCAGAGACTGTGCGAAGCTATTGTCAGAAAAGCTTTCAACTGACGACTTGGAAGGGGCCTCTGAACTGATCGCGCAACTGATTCACGTTCGAGATAAAAATATTTTTAACTCTGTCGGTCAGTTAACGCGAGGTCTGCATAATGCCATTGTAAACTTTAATGTTGATGGCGATTTGCAATCTGACCCACCTTCTGTTGACTCCTCTGAAATTCAAGATGCCTCTTGTCGATTGAATTATGTCATCGATACGACACAAGCCGCGGCAGACAAAACCATGGATATGGTAGAAGCGTCTGCGCCAATCGCTATGAATTTAGGACAAGAAGCGGCTGAATTGCTAGAAGAGTGGGAAAGGCTCAAGCGCCGCGAGATGACAGCGGATGAATTCAGAGTCGTTTATAACCGCATGGGTACTTTTTTAGGTGATATGAAAGAAGGTACTGAAGAACTGAATAAAAATTTGCAGGACATTATTTTAGAGCAAGGTTTTCAGGATTTAACTGGGCAAGTCTTGAAAAAAGTTATTGGGCTTATTCGTGATGTTGAAACGAACTTAGTTCAATTGGTTCGCATTGCCGGCCAAGTAGAAGAAATTACAGGTCTTGCTGGTTTGGCCGATACAGAAACCAAAGCAACAACAATAAGTGGAATAGAGGCTGAAGGGCCACAAATTCATGCCGATAAACGTGATGATGTGGTTTCCGGACAGGACGATGTTGATGATTTACTGTCCAGCCTGGGTTTCTGATTACCTGATGAGGAACTGTGATGGGTTTCGGTGATGACGAAGAGATTTTACAAGATTTCCTGGTGGAAGCAGGGGAGATACTTGAGTTGCTGTCAGAGCAGCTGGTTGACCTTGAGCAGAAGCCTGATGATCGAGAGCTGCTGAATGCTATTTTCAGAGGTTTTCACACAGTAAAAGGCGGGGCAGGCTTTCTTCAACTCAATGAAATGGTGGAATGTTGCCATGTCACAGAAAACTTGTTTGATATTTTGCGCAATGGTCAGCGTTCCGTAACGTCTGAACTGATGGATGTAGTATTGCAGGCTTTGGATGCTATCAATACTCAATTTACCCAAGTCAACCAACGTATTGAAGTGGAACCCGCCTCACCGGAACTATTGGCAGCACTCGAGCGTCTAGTGTCCTGTGAAGATACAGACGACGATAACTCAAATGACGAAGATACCGCGTCTACGCCTGAATCCGAGACCACCGATGTACCTGAAAACCAAGATCCGGTTGCCGAATCTACGTTAGGTAGCGGCCAAGGTGATGGAGACATTACCGATTCTGAGTTCGAAGAACTGTTGGATGCTATAACAACAGAAGATGAAGAAAGTGTTTCTGTTGCAGAGGGTGCCCAACCTGACCCCAAGCCCTCTGATAAAACATCGGGTTCCGATAACAATGAAATTTCCGAAGATGAATTCGAAGATTTATTGGATCAATTGCATGGTAAAGGTAAGGCTCCCACTGTAAGCGCAAGCAACACAAAGTCTACTAATACGCCTGCTCCTCAACCAAGTTCTTCGTCTTCTGATGAAATCACTGAAGATGAATTTGAAGCGCTGTTAGATCAGCTGCATGGTACGGGAAAAGCACCTACAACGTCGAACGCAAAAGCCTCGACTGAAAAACCAGCTTCGCCAACGCAGCCTAAAGGTTCAGCGGAAGATGCAATTTCAGAAGACGAATTTGAAGCATTGTTGGACGAATTGCATGGTAAAGGTAAGGGGCCAACTGTTGGTCAATCCGAACCCCCTCAGAAAAAACCGGATACGGTAAAGCCCGCAAGTACAGCCAAGGCCCCGGCACCGAAACCGAAAAGTGCGCCACCACCAGCGGCTAAGCCAGCAGAAGCCCCTGCTGGTGCTAAGGCTCCAGCTCGTGAAGCCGCGCCAGCACAAGAGACCACAGTTCGGGTAGATACCCAGCGTCTCGATGACATCATGAATATGGTTGGTGAGCTTGTACTGGTTCGCAACCGGTTAGTGCGTTTAGGTTTGAAAGCTAATGATGAAGTGTTGTCGAAAGCTGTTGGGAATTTGGATGTCGTCACCGCGGACTTGCAATCGTCGGTGATGAAAACACGGATGCAGCCGATCAAAAAAGTCTTCGGCCGTTTTCCACGTGTGGTTCGTGACCTAGCACGGCACATGAAAAAAGAAATCAATCTTGAACTCCAAGGCGAAGAAACGGACTTGGACAAAAATTTAGTGGAAGCACTGGCTGATCCCTTAGTGCATTTGGTGCGCAACTCGGTAGATCACGGCATTGAAATGCCAGCAGATCGTGAAGCTAAAGGGAAACCTCGTGTCGGCAAGGTGGTTTTAGCGGCTGAACAAGAGGGCGATCACATCTTACTTTCGATCACCGATGATGGCGGTGGTATGGATGCCGATAAACTGCGTGGTATTGCAGTGAATAAAGGCTTAATGGATGAAGACGCGGCGGCACGATTGTCCGATAGTGAAGCTTTTGCGCTTATTTTTGCACCGGGTTTTTCTACCAAAACAGAGATATCTGATATATCTGGCCGCGGCGTTGGCATGGATGTGGTGAAAACAAAAATCACTCAGCTTAATGGTTCGATTGATATTCACTCGGCATTAGGCGAAGGCACAAAAATCACTATCAAAGTACCATTAACATTGGCGATTATGCCTACGTTGATGATTATGATAGGACGCCAAACCTTTGCTCTACCGCTGGTAAGTGTGAATGAAATCTTCCATATGGATTTAACCAAATCTCATAAAGTGGATGGCCAAGAATGCGTGACCATTCGTGACAAAGCCATACCTATCTTTCACTTGAAACGTTGGTTAGTCAAAGGCGCCATGAATGACCCACAACCCCGCGAGGCACATATTGTTATAGTGTCAGTAGGGACACAAAAAGTGGGCTTTGTTGTGGATCAGTTGATTGGTCAGGAGGAAGTCGTTATCAAGCCGTTAGGAAAAATGCTACACGGCACACCGGGTATGGCGGGTGCAACGATTACTGGTGATGGCACCATCGCTTTGATTTTGGATGTGCCTAGCATGTTAAAACGTTACGCCAATCACAGTTAATGTCTCATACCATTGGCGTATTTTTTATAAAAATACGCCAATGGTATTGCTAATATCAGGCGACACAAACTCAGCTGGGAATAAATAGACACCTGCTGCGGATTCTCGCTATAACACCCGTGGGGTTGTATGACTCTTAAAGTCCTGATTGTGGATGATTCCAATTTTTTCCAGCATCGTTTAAAGGACATGTTGAACGAATGTGCTGATCTTAGTGTGGTGGGGTTGGCGTCAAACGGTCGTGATGCTGTTGAAAAAGCACGTGAATTGAAACCTGATGTTATCACCATGGATTATGAAATGCCGGTGATGGATGGTATTACGGCCATTCGCCATATTCTTGAAGAAAGATCCGTACCCATTTTGATGTTCTCATCACTCACTTATGAAGGTGCCCGAATCACTTTAGATGCGCTGGATGCTGGAGCAGTTGATTTTTTACCTAAGAATTTTTCTGAAATATCCAGTAATTCGGCACAGCTAAAGAAAAAACTTCACGATCGTATTGTCGCTATTACTAGAGGACATAACTCATCTGCCGGCCGCTCTTCTCCAGTACTGGGGCG
>CBFHKY010000001.1:31848-80605 GCA_965656525.1 Pseudomaricurvus sp.
AGCACGTTTGGCTGATACGCCAGCTTCGTTGTCCGTGCCGAAAGTATTACCCTCAACCAGTTCAGCGGCTACTAATCCAGCTTCGCGTTCATTAAAAGGTAAGATTCAGTTGTTGATGATTGGCGCTTCAACTGGTGGACCGGTCGCATTGGCCGAAGTGTTAAGTAATATACCGGCTAGGTTTTCTGTGCCAATTGTATTGATTCAGCACATGCCTGAAAATTTTACCAGTGCTTTTGCAGAGCGCTTAAACACTCTTTGTCATATCGAGGTTCGCGTGGCCGAAGATGGTGAATCTCTTCGGCCGGGTGTGGCGTTATTGGCACCAGGTGGCAAGCAACTGATGATTGATAAACGTCGACATGTCAAAGTGATTGAAAGTGATCCACGGATCAATTATCGACCCTCCGTAGACATCACGTTTGGTTCAGGCGGAAATGTTTATGCTGATCGAGCTATGGGCTTGGTATTAACCGGCATGGGCTCAGACGGCTGTGAAGGTGCAAGAATTATTAAACAGCAGGGTGGCGTGATTTGGAGCCAAGATGAGGATTCTTCGGTGATCTATGGAATGCCGATGGCGGTTGTAAAAGCACGCTTATCCGATCGAGTATTGAGTCTTCATGATATTTCGGACAGCTTGATTAAGGAACTTTAATCCCATGGATATGCTCAGCCTGATTGGTGTTGTTATAGGGTTTGCAGCATTACTGGGTGGGAATGTTTTAGAAGGCGGTGACTGGCAGTCGCTAGTGAACGGCCCTGCAGCTCTTATCGTTTTTGGCGGAACTTTAGGGGCCGCTATGCTGCAGACACCTAGTTCACATTTACGCCGGGCTCTACAACTCTTTCCGCTTGTGTTTAAGCCAAAAAAAAATTTATTGGATAACAACTTTAAAAGCATTATTTCATGGGCAACTACAGCACGAAAAGAGGGGTTATTAGGCTTAGAAAATCTTGCAGAAAAAGAAAAAGTGCCTTTTGCTAGAAAGGGGCTCGAACTACTCGTAGATGGCAGTGAATGCGAAACGATTCGTCGAGCACTGGAAACCGATATGATTTTGACAGAACAACGAGACCTAGATGCCGCTAAATTTTTTGAGTCTATGGGCGGTTACGCACCAACGATTGGTATCATTGGCGCGGTTATCGGATTGATACACGTGATGAGCAACCTCGCAGACCCTGAACAAGTGGGCCCTGGGATAGCAATTGCCTTTGTTGCAACCATCTATGGTGTTGCACTCGCTAATCTGCTCCTTTTGCCGATTGCTTACAAGATTAAAGCCGCAATTTATCAGCAGGCGCAATGCCATGAAATGCTCATCGAAGGAATTGTTGCAATTGCAGATGGCGAAAGTCCGCGCGCCATTGAGCAAAAGCTCGAAGGCTATCTTGATAAGAGATAAGCCTAAGAGGAGTCTACAATGCCACGACGAAGAGTGATCGAAAGTACGGTAAGCCAAGAGCGCTGGCTCATTTCTTACGCCGACTTTATCACCTTGTTATTCGCTTTTTTTGTAGTGATGTATTCCATTTCACAAGTCAGTGAAACTAAATACAAGGCATTGAGTGATGCACTAACAGATGCATTCAAGGAAGAAAATCGACTTCAGTTAGGGGGCATGACAGCAAATACTATTATTGTTCAGCAAGATCCGTCCATTAACGAGGTTGCGGCTAAATACGAATCGATAATTTCGGGTTCCTCTAAGAATCAGCGAATTGCAAGTTTCGCTGAGCTATCAGAACATTTCAGCCGAGAGCTGGAAGATTTGATCAGCGCTGATTTGGTAGAAGTAAAAAGTAATGAGTTTTGGCTAGAAATTGAGTTGAATGCCAATATTTTATTTGACTCGGCCGAGGCAACTTTAACCGATGAAGCCGTATCCATCTTTGAAGACGTCGCCGTCATTCTGGCACCGTTCGAAAACCCCATTCAAGTAGAAGGCTTTACAGATAATATCCCGATCAGTAATAGCAAATACCCCAGTAATTGGGAACTATCAAGTGCAAGAGCGTCTTCTGTTGTGCGGTTATTGGTGCAGCAAGGTGTCGCTGCTTCACGTTTATCCGCGGTAGGTTTTTCTGATAATCAAGCCATTGCCAGCAATGCGACAGCAGAGGGCCGTATATCAAATCGGCGAGTAGCGCTAATGATATCGAAAATACAGTTACCTCGTCCTGTTTCAGAGGAGCCAGGGGAAAACCTGGGGAAAAATACTAATGTGGAGGCGCTACCATATTCTGATCCCAACGACGAGATTGTACCCTCAGCAGACAGACTTGCACCCGTGGGCGATATTAAACCCGTTGAGCTTGAGGGCGGCGGGCTACTCTTTACTAATGACCCCGATCGCTCTCAACCGACCACGAATTAAGAATAACGTGGTTGATACTCGTTTATGGCAAGTGATCAGTATTTGTTTCGCCTTTTAAGAGAAAAGACGCTTAGGCATAAGGTTTGCTATAAAGCTTATATGGCAGCAGCTGACGTTATTTTGACATCAGTACTTGCGTAAATTTTACCCTGTTTAACAAAGTGTCAGATACCGGCGATAGCTGGGGTCTGCAAGGTGTCTGGAGTAACTTGTGTTTGTTTGGACAATCGCAAATCAAAAAGGTGGTGTTGGTAAAACCACAACCACAGTGGCGATTGCTGGACTGTGTGCCGAGCAGGGCAAGCGTGTGTTGGCATTGGACCTTGACCCTCACGGATCTCTGAGCAGCTATTTTGGTGTTGATCCTGAAACCGCACAGTCTTCTACGTTCACTTTATTTCAAGAGCGTAAAGCTCTGACATCAGACAGTGTAATGCGCTGCATTCAGCCTACCAAAAACCAAAATATTTCAGTGATCCCTGCGGCTATGGCGTTAGCCACTCTTGAACGTCAAGCAATTGGCTCTGACGGTATGGGTTTAGTTATCAGTGAAGCCTTACAATTGGTGCGTCAACATTATGATGTCGTGCTCATTGACTGTCCGCCTTTGTTAGGGGTGTTAATGATCAACGCTTTGGCCGCCTGCCAGCACTTAATTTTACCGGTACAAACAGAATACCTAGCCCTTAAGGGCCTAGAGCGTATGCTACAAACGCTGTCTATGATGAGCCGGTCCAGAAACAGCAAGTTGAGTTACAGCATTGTGCCGACGATGTTTGATCGGCGGACTCAAGCTTCGGTTCATGCTTTGCGACAATTACGTAACGAATACCCAAATGACATATGGCCGGGTCGTATTCCTGTCGATACCAAACTGCGCGACGCCAGCAAAGCGGGTGTACCTCCTAACGTCTATGCACCACAGGCAAAGGCAGTAGACGCTTATCGATCGATGCTGAAATGGCTGCTGCAAAAAATTGTCAGCCAGCGAAAAACCGCCAAGCCTGCTGCGCGGGAAAATGATCAATGATCAAAAATCCCCAAGACGAACTCGAAAGTTACTTTAGTGACCTGCTTGGTGACAACAGCCATGATTCGGATGCCGTTGAAGATACGCCTTCACTAACATCGTCTACTTCTGCCTCAAGCCCTTTGCTTACTTCGGAGGTCGTGCTTGAGCCTGCTCCAAAACCCATTGTCAGGCAATCTCGGCCTGTGCGAGAGCCTGAATCGCGGTTGCAGGATGACGTGCGCGAAAAACTATCCCGTTTATTGAGCCCGAAACCGCTGCCAAGTCAACCGATGGCCGCACCGCCGCAAGCTCTTTCAGCGGAAGCAACTTCAACGCGAACAGCCATTGTTAAATCGCCACCCGAATTAAAGACTAAGCGGCCTGTAGTGGCACCCAGTGCCGATGTAGCACCTACTGTAGCCATTGCAGAGACAGTATCCGTACAAGAAGAACATCTGCCTGAGGAAGATACACAGGCTTGGGTTGATGGGCGTCCAGTGTGGGCGCAATCAACATTTGATGTTTTGCTCTTCGAAGTCGCTGGTCTGACTTTGGCTGTCCCTCTGGTCTCATTAGGCCAGATTCAGCCATTAACGGATGAACTGACGCCGTTGTTTGGTCAAGCGGATTGGTTTATGGGGTTACAGCCGACACCAATGGGGAAAATTCGAACCATTAATACGGCTTTATTTGTCATGCCAGAACGCTACCAAGATACGTTTATTAAAGGGGCAAAGTACGTTATTTCTATTGATGGTCTTCCTTGGGGGCTGGCTGTCGATAGAGTGAACCAACCGATCTCTTTAGCGCCGGATGATGTTCGCTGGCGCTCAGATCGCGGCAAAAGGCCTTGGTTGGCAGGAACAGTAAAACAGCAAATGTGCGCGCTTCTGGATGTCTCTGCAATGGGGAAGCTCTTACAGAATGCAGAAAAAGATCCCAGCGGGCGCGATCCACTGAAATCTTAAATGAAAGGAATGCTTAAGTTCTCTTTTTTACAGTCGATACACTGGCATAGATGCTGCTATTAACTATATTAAAGTGGTAATCGAGATGTTTTTTTGACGCAGGTATACCTCCAGTGACAAAAAATCGCATAGAAAACCGCTCTTGTAGAGCGTAAGAATAAAGTTGGATTGCAATTTGAGAATTGAACGCCAACCACATTCATCCGAGGAAGATTTTATGGCAACCAGCTCTGCAAAAAGTAAATCAAGTGATGACCCCATCTTACAATGGGTGACCTTTAAGTTAGCCGGTGAAACCTACGGAATTAACGTAATGCAAGTACAGGAAGTTTTGCGTTATTCCGATATCGCCCCTGTTCCTGGAGCGCCGGCTTATGTATTAGGAATTATCAACCTTCGCGGTAACGTGGTAACGGTCATCGATACCCGGCATCGCTTTGGCTTGGCTCCCGGTGAGCTTACCGATAATTCTCGTATTGTGATTATTGAAGCTGATAATCATGTGGTTGGCATTTTGGTGGATAGCGTTGCTGAAGTGGTTTACCTCAGACAGTCCGAAATCGAGACGGCACCCAATGTTGGTAATGAAGAAAGTGCGAAGTTTATTCAGGGTGTATGTCATAAAAACAATGAGTTGCTGATTCTAATCGAGCTGGATAAATTACTGACCGATGAAGAGTGGAGCGAAATTAACAGCTTTTGAGTGGGCGTACCTCACCCATAAGGCTGTTATTCCGAGGCTCTTACGCGGAGCGAATAAATAACACGTACTGGCTGATTAATCAGCTGAGATATTATGGAGTGAGGTTGTGATCATGGCCACAATAGAAACGCCTATGCTAATAAATGGGCTGCTACTGACAGCCTTAACGCTAAGCTGGATAGCATTATCCGTAGCTATATTTTGTGTCTATCGTTTAAGAAAACAAGCTCGTATCACACACAAGCTCTACAGTCAGCTTGAATCTGCTGTGAAGATGGCCAACAGTAGCTCTGCTGGAATGGGGAAAAAGCTGTTGTCTTTGGAGCGAGAGTTGTGTAGCCAGCAAACTGACTCTTCTGCACCTGTGGCATCTGCTCGCAACGAGCGTGCTGGCGATTTACCTGAATCACAAGGCAGCGACTTACAAGATGCTGCAGCACTTTTCAGTGCTGGGTTGAGTGCCGAAGAGGTCGCCAGGCGTTGCGGTATATCACGTGCGGAGGCTTCACTCATGAAATTAATGCACGCTCAGGTACAGCGTTCGCGCGCGGCATAATGGTGAGCAGCTACAGAGTCATACGATCATGGGGTTGTGTTCTATCGCTGTTATTACTGCCAGGATGTGAATTAATTGAAGTGTCTAACGATACCCACTGGTTTTATCACGGTAAAAGTTTACCCGTTGATTTTATTCAGGAGTTTGTTGTTGGCGTTACTAACCAATCCCAAGTAGAGCGCGCATTGGGTAAACCAGACACTTGGGATCCTACACAGACAACAGCCACTTATCTTCTGACAGAGCAGTATCACCATCGCGCTCGTGTTCTTTTACTGATTCGGTATCGCCAACAAGGTATTGGAGTAGGAGAGCTTACGATTCGTTATGAAAAAAACGTTATTGCTGATGTGAATTTGCTAACTCATTCTATGCAGAACACGCCGAAAGCTACCTCTTCTGGTGCTCTCAGGCCACCCTGAAACAGCAGTACCAGCAAGTTTGCTGGATGGCTGTGGTTATTAAATGTACGTATTGCATTGACTTTGAACTTTGTTAGAGTGGATAATAGATAGCTTGATTGAAATATCTTTACCTATATTCACAACTTAGCTTTTTGTTATCTGACCCACTCTTAATTTATAGCCTGCAACTTGAGTGGTAAGAATCTACGAAACGGCAAACCAGAAGTAATTCTGGGACGCAAAGCCAGTGCCCTTATGTCACAAAGGGTCGAACGGTTACCGAACAGGACAGTAAAACATGCTATCTACTTTGAAACAGGCCTTGTTGTGGATCTTATCCATTAACGCTGTCGTCATTCCAACGTCACTCTTGACTCTTTATATCGCTGGTTTTCAACCATTTCAGCATGCCGCGGACCCGACTGTTCAAGAGCCTGAAATTCTTTTCGGTGTGAGCGATGCTGCAGCAGCCTGCGAAGTTAAAGCGGACAAAAAGTTTGAAGGCCAATTGCGCTACAGCAATGTGGATTGGCATTCGACAAGATTTCAGTCAGAACGCAATGTTTACGTGGTTGTCTTGAATGGTGGTGTGGGGCCGGCAGCAAATATCGACAAGGCGACTATTTATTGTTACGTAAACCCTGTATCTGAAATTGTGACCTACTTTAAAGCCTATGACGACAACAGTAAGCCTATGTTGAATCGAGGTGTGCAAATGGATTCGTTGCTTCAAAGTTTTTAATCTCAGGGCTTTAATGCCTTGTATAGCCTCTTCCATTCGGATGCATGAGGCTGAACTTCTCCTTATGGTTAAATTCATATCCCCCTCCATCGAATGTAGGAGTTTATGGTAAACTGCCCATCTTGCTGAGATGGAGATGAGTTGATGAAGTTTGAGGGTACTGAAAATTACGTTGCGACAGACGATTTACGTATGGCGGTCGATGCGGCTGTCACCTTGCAGCGCCCGCTGCTGGTTAAAGGTGAGCCAGGAACCGGTAAGACAATGCTTGCTGAACAAGTTGCAGGCTCAATGGGCAAGCGCCTGATTCAATGGCACATCAAGTCCACAACCAAAGCTCAACAGGGTTTGTACGAATACGATGCGGTCTCTCGATTGCGCGACTCTCAATTAGGTAATGACAAAGTTCATGACATCCGTAACTATTTAAAAAAAGGTAAGTTGTGGGAAGCTTTCGAATCCGATGAGCAGGTGGTGCTGTTAATTGATGAAATTGATAAAGCCGATATTGAGTTCCCTAATGATCTGTTGGTGGAAATCGACAAAATGGAATTCTTTGTCTACGAGACAGGCGAGACAATCAAGGCCAAGCAACGTCCTATCGTAATCATCACCAGCAATAATGAAAAAGAGCTGCCAGATGCGTTTCTACGTCGTTGCTTCTTCCACTACATCAGCTTTCCTGGGCGCGAGACGATGCAGCAAATCATTGATGTGCATTTCCCAACCATCAAGCAAGATTTGGTGCAAAAAGCCATGGATGTGTTTTTTGAGGTTCGCGATATTCCAGGCTTGAAGAAAAAACCTTCCACATCCGAGCTGGTGGATTGGTTAAAGCTATTGATGGCGGATGATATATCTGAAGAAGTCCTGCAAAGTGGCGATGTGCGTCAAGCTATTCCGCCTTTGTATGGCGCACTGCTAAAAAATGAGCAGGATGTACAGTTGCTGGAACGCTTGGCTTTTATGACCCGCCGCAAGGGCTAAATCTCTAAAACCCAAAGGTAGAGGAGGGCCGTTATGCTGGTCAATTTTTTTTACAGCCTGCGTGAGTCGGGTGTACCAATTACAGTTAAAGAGTTATTGGTTCTGTTGGAAGCCATGAATAACGATTTGGCGTTCGGCAGTCTTGACGACTTTTATTTGCTCGCGCGTGTTTGTCTGATCAAAGATGAAAAGTACTTCGATAAGTTCGATCAAGCCTTTGGGGTTTACTTTAAAGGTTTGGAAAATCTTGATGGTATTTTAGAAGCTTTGATTCCAGATGAGTGGACCCGCGCGGAATTTCTTAAAAATCTTTCCGATGAGGAAAAGGCTAAAATTGAATCCTTGGGTGGCTTGGACAAGCTGATTGAAGAGTTTAAAAAGCGCCTAGAAGAGCAAAAGAAACGTCATCAAGGCGGCAACCGCTGGATCGGTACCGGTGGTACATCACCATTCGGTAACAGTGGTTACAACCCAGAAGGTATTCGCGTTGGTGGGGAAGGTGGCAATAAATCGGCGGCGAAAGTATGGGAAAAGCGAGATTTCCGCAATTTAGCCGATGATGTCGAGTTAGGTACGCGCAATATTAAAATGGCGCTGCGTAAATTGCGTAAATTTGCGCGAACAGGTGCGGGTGAAGAGCTGGATATGGACGCGACGATTCGTTCTACCGCTAATAATGCCGGCTTTCTAGACATAAAAATGGTGCCAGAACGGCACAATGCCGTCAAAGTGCTGCTGTTTTTTGACGTAGGCGGCTCTATGGATCCCTATGTTGCTGTGTGCGAAGAACTGTTTTCTGCGTGTCGCACAGAGTTCAAGCACATGGAGTACTTCTACTTTCATAATTTTATTTATGAGTCGGTCTGGAAGGACAATCGTCGTCGCCACAATCAGGGTACCCCCTTGTTTGATATCTTGCATACCTATGGAAAAGACTACAAAGTCATTTTTATCGGTGATGCCTCCATGTCACCCTATGAAATCACCAGTCAGTACGGTTCGGTAGAACACATGAACGAAGAGTCTGGTGCGGTTTGGATGCAGCGTTTAACGGATACTTTCAATAAAGTAATTTGGTTAAACCCCGAATCGCAAAACTACTGGGATTACACCCGCAGTATTTCTCTGACTCGTGAGCTGGTGGATGGGCATATGTACCCATTAACACTGGAAGGTCTAGAAGAAGGTATTCGTTATTTGACCAAGTAGTGTAGGATCAAAAAAAGAGCTTTAAGGCTCTTTTTTTGATCGCTATTGTGCAGGCGAAAACGCCCGCGCAATCCTAAAAAACTAAGACTTCTTAACAAAACACGAAAGAATGACAATCCGCTGCCCATTGACGCGACCCTCTATGTGCTCGGGATTATTGGTCAATGAAATACCGCGAACGGCCGTGCCACGTTTCGCTGTGATGCTAGAACCCTTTACATCTAAGTCTTTAATAACCGTAACAGTATCGCCCGCTTGCAATGCAATGCCATTGCAGTCTTTTGTGGGCTCTGGCGCATTGGCTGCTTCACGAGCCAAGGCTTCAGCCCACTCTTTAGTCTCGTCATCCAAGTACATCATATCTTGCAGATCTTGAGCCCAAGACTCTCCTTGACGAGCCAGCTGACCGAGCTGTCGCCATGCGGCCACTTGCACGGCCGGTTCTTGACTCCACATGCTGTCATTTAAGCAGCGCCAATGGTTTGGGTTGTCACTATTGCCCTGTTGTAAGTCTGCAAGGCAAACCTCACACACAGCGATCGTTTGCTCCAAAGATCCATTACTGGGCTCCACAGCGAATTGAGTTAAAGACTGATCGTTTGCGCAGAGCTCACACTGATTGTTGCAGCGCTGCTGAAGAGGGGCATCAAGAGGCATGTGTCATCCAAAAACAGTAAAAAATGGAGTCGTATTCTAGCGCATTGCCACAATAAACACACTAAATATAGGGTTTTATCCATCGTATAGAAAGTGCTTTTATTCACAAAAGTGTGTGGTTATTGCGCTTGAATTTGGTTGCCGATGTTGGGCATCCGTGCGACCATTTGCCGCTGTTTTCGTGGTAGAGGTAAAGGATGAGCAAGCCGTTTCAAGTAGTCAGTCGATTTGAGCCGTCGGGCGATCAGCCAAACGCTATCGCAAACCTTGTTAAAGGCATCGAAGCGGGGCTCGCCCATCAGACATTGTTAGGCGTTACTGGTTCAGGTAAAACCTTTACTATTGCCAATGTGATTCAAAAACTGCAACGTCCAACCATGATTATGGCGCCGAATAAAACATTGGCGGCTCAATTGTATGGTGAGTTTAAAGAGTTTTTCCCTAACAATGCGGTAGAGTACTTCGTTTCTTACTACGACTACTATCAGCCAGAAGCGTACGTACCTTCGTCGGATACTTTCATAGAGAAAGACGCCTCCGTCAACGAACACATTGAGCAAATGCGTCTTTCGGCGACGAAAGCACTGATGGAACGTTCAGATGCAATTGTTGTGGCTACGGTATCGGCTATTTATGGTCTTGGTGACCCCGACTCGTATTTAAAAATGTTGTTGCACTTGGTGGTTGGCGACCCCATCGACCAGAGACAAGTACTCAGACGCTTAGCTGAACTCCAATATGAACGTAACGATGTGGATTTTCATCGTGGCACCTATCGTGTGCGTGGCGATGTTATCGACGTGTTTCCTGCTGATTCAGACCATGCCGCTGTACGTGTAGAGTTGTTCGATGATGAAGTGGAAAAGCTGTCATTATTTGATCCTCTCACCGGCGAAGTGATGCAGAAGCTTTCGCGTTTCACCATCTACCCGAAATCCCATTATGTTACACCTCGCCAAACCATCTTAGACGCCATTGAAAATATTAAAGTTGAGCTACAGGAACGATTGAAACAGCTGCGTGAAAACAATAAGTTGGTTGAAGCTCAACGATTGGAGCAGCGGGTAAAATACGATGTCGAAATGATGCAGGAGCTCGGTTACTGCAACGGCATCGAGAACTACTCACGTTATTTGTCCGGGCGACCACAAGGCGAGCCACCACCCACCCTGTTTGATTACTTGCCGGCAGATGCACTCTTAGTCATTGATGAGTCTCATGTGGGGGTCCCTCAAATTGGCGGTATGTACAAAGGCGACAGGTCTCGCAAAGAAACTCTAGTGGAATATGGGTTTCGTTTGCCGTCCGCGCTGGATAATCGGCCCATGCGATTTGATGAGTGGGAGCGTTTGGCACCGCAAATGATTTTTGTGTCGGCTACACCTGGGCCTTACGAAGCTGAACACCAAGGGCAAGTCGTGGAGCAGGTGGTGCGTCCTACAGGCCTGATTGACCCCATCGTGGAGGTTCGCCCAGCGGGGACACAGGTCGACGATGCCTTATCTGAAATTCGCAAGCGCGTAGCCGAGGATGATCGAGTGTTGATTACCGTGCTGACCAAACGCATGGCCGAAGATCTAACGGATTACCTCAGTGAACACGGTGTGCGTGTGCGCTATTTGCATTCGGATATTGATACGGTGGAAAGGGTTGAGATCATACGCGATCTTCGTTTAGGTGAGTTTGATGTTCTGGTCGGCATCAACCTCTTGCGAGAGGGGCTGGATATGCCGGAGGTGTCTCTGGTTGCTATTTTCGATGCCGATAAAGAAGGTTTTCTACGTTCGGATCGCTCACTGATACAAACCATCGGCCGTGCTGCTCGGAATGTAAACGGTAAAGCCATTTTGTACGCTGATAAAATTACCGGCTCTATGCGCCGCTCTATCGATGAAACTGAGCGCCGTCGCAACAAACAGATTGCACACAACGAAAAGCACGGCATTACCCCACAAGGGATTCGCAAAAACGTCACCGACATCCTAGAGGGCACCTATGTACCAGGCGCGCGAGCCAATCGCCGAAAAACCAAAGCAGCCGAAGCTGAAGCAGCTTACTCTGTGGAGCTGGGTACTGGTGATGTTTGGCAACAGCTGGCTTCACTGGAAAACAAAATGTTTGAAGCGGCTAAAAATTTGGAGTTTGAAAAAGCCGCCCACATACGCGATCAAATTTCAAAGTTGAAAGCAGGGCAGGCTGGTTAACTCGCATAGCCTTTAAGGTTGGCCTACTTGAATCGCCAGGGTGGGTAGCCTTTACTCCACCTTGCTGGTTTTCTTTAAAGGCTTTCCTACATTTCTATTTTTTTGCTTTCCGCATCCGTATTGAGTGTTATTTCCTTATCTAGAAACAACCTTATAATCAACATTTAAGTCTTTGATTAATATAAAATAAAAGTCTTATTTCAGTCTGGCTTGATAAAAAGCAGTTTCTCGTTTTGAGCGACAGGGTCAAAAAATTTCTTTACCAAGTATTTACGCCGCCTTTTTGTTTTTATTCAATAAAATGAATTTCATTTTTTATGTTGACCTTTGGTTGACGTTAACGTCAACGGCAGTTAGCATCAGTGACAAGCTTTTACTGATAAATGTTGCTAATGTCCCATCAATACACGATTTCTGAATTGTCTGCTGAGTTCGATATCACGACGCGCACGATTCGTTTTTACGAAGAGAAAGGCTTGTTGTCACCTTTACGCAAAGGTCAGTCACGTGTTTATACCCCGGCCGACCGCACTAAGCTGAAATTAATACTAAGAGGTAAGCGGCTAGGTTTTACTCTGGAAGAGAGCAGCTCCATCATCGAAATGTATCAGCCCACGCAGGACAACAGTGATCAACTGTTGACCCTCCTGGCCAAAATCCGCGAAAAGCAAACCCAGTTACAGCAACAGCTACGGGATATTGAGGTAATGATGTTAGAGCTGGCTGAGGCTGAAGAGACATGCCTCACCGCATTAGACAATAAAAGCACCGATTATGATAAAGACAAGGCTGTACCGCAGTTGGCGGTCAAGCCAATCTGACGGCTTCTAAACAGTATTGATCACATACGACGATCACACATTTTTTGTATCGGCAAATGATTGATTTGCCTGAACCAAACCAGCCCACGACGGTACTCAATATGGCGACCATAAAATCAAAAATAAATACCCGTAGTGAAGACTTTGCTGCCAACGCTGCACATATGCAATCCCAAGTCGATGACTTACGAGGCAAACTAGAAACCATCAAGCTTGGCGGTGGTGAAGTGTATCAAGAACGGCACAAGTCACGCGGTAAATTGCTGCCACGTGAGCGTATTAATGCTCTGCTTGATCCCGGCTCTCCATTTTTAGAGCTTTCTCAGCTGGCTGCTTATGATGTCTACGATGATGATGTTCCAGCCGCGGGGATTATTACCGGGATTGGCCGTGTTGCGGGGCAAGAATGCATGATTGTTGCAAATGATGCCACCGTGAAGGGTGGCTCTTACTACCCGCTTACCGTTAAAAAGCACATTCGTGCGCAGACTATTGCCGATCAAAACCACCTGCCTTGCATTTATTTGGTGGATTCTGGTGGCGCTAATTTGCCACGGCAAGACGATGTTTTCCCGGATCGCGAACATTTTGGCCGTATCTTTTTCAATCAAGCGAATATGTCCGCTAAAAATATTCCGCAAATTGCTTGTGTGATGGGGTCCTGTACTGCCGGTGGCGCTTATGTCCCCGCCATGGCTGATGAATCCATTATCGTTAAACAACAAGGCACGATCTTTTTAGCTGGCCCCCCTTTGGTGAAGGCGGCTACGGGTGAGGTAGTGAGTGCTGAAGATTTAGGTGGCGCTGATGTGCACTGTCGTACCTCTGGCGTATCAGATTATTACGCACAAAACGATCACCATGCACTGGAGTTAACGCGGCAATGCATTTCTCGCTTAAATCGCTCTAAGTCAATAGCCCTAGACATTCGAGAGCCGAAAGAGCCCCTGTATTCCCCAGAAGAAATTTATGGCGTTATTCCTAAGGATGCTCGCCAACCCTACGATGTGCGTGAGATTATTGCGCGCACCGTTGATGGCTCTGAGTTTGATGAATTTAAAGCCTTATACGGCACAAGTCTGATTACGGGGTTCGCAAGAATTCATGGTTACCCAGTCGGTATAGTGGCGAACAATGGCATTCTTTTTGGTGAATCTGCACAAAAGGGCGCGCACTTTGTTGAGTTGTGCTCACAGCGTAAGATCCCTTTGGTTTTCTTGCAGAACATCACAGGCTTTATGGTTGGTCGCCAATACGAAGCAGGGGGTATCGCTAAGCACGGAGCCAAGATGGTTATGGCCGTTGCGTGTGCCAATGTGCCTAAGTTGACCGTTTTGATTGGTGGCTCTTTTGGTGCGGGCAACTACGGTATGTGTGGTCGTGCTTATGACCCACGCTTCTTATTTATGTGGCCAAATGCTCGTATTTCAGTCATGGGCGGTGAGCAGGCGGCAGGCGTGATGGCTCAACTGCGCCGCGACCAACTGGAAAAGAAAGGCCAAGAATGGAGTTCTGAAGAGGAGACTGAGTACAAAAAACCGATTCTCGATACTTACGAAGAGCAAGGGCACCCTTACTATGCTTCGGCACGGCTGTGGGATGACGGCGTCATTGATCCTGCTGAAACTCGTATGACATTAGGGTTGGCTTTATCCGCCGCACTGAACAAACCGATAGAAGAGACTCAATTCGGTATTTTCAGGATGTAATCAAAATAAATCCAATAGAGAAATGATGATGAGCGATGTAAATATTTTGGTGAGTTTGGATGATCGTGGTGTTGCCACTGTCACCATGAATCGCCCTGACAAGCATAACGCGTTTGATGATGGCGTCATTGCGGAGTTAACCGAAGCTTTTAATGGTCTCGCTAAAAACCCCGATGTTCGTGTGATGATCTTGGCGGCAGAAGGCAAGAGTTTTTCTGCCGGAGCTGACTTGGGGTGGATGCAGCGCATGGCTACCTATAGTTTCAATGAAAATTTGCGCGATGCTAATCAACTTGCCAACATGTTAAAAACTCTGAATAACCTTCCTTTCCCGACCATTGCGCGAGTCCAAGGCGCCGCTTTTGGTGGTGCTGTGGGCTTAGTCAGTTGCTGTGATATGGCTGTTGCAGGCCCCAGAGCCAGTTTTTGCTTGAGCGAAGTTAAAATCGGGTTAATACCGGCAACCATCAGCCCTTATGTCATTGCCGCTATCGGCCAGCGAGCTTCACGCCGGTATTTTATGACGGCTGAACGCTTTTCTGCAGAAGAGGCCGAGCGTCTAGGTTTAGTTTCACAAGTAGTCACCGCCGAAACCTTAGATACAACTATTGAAGGCTTGGTTGAGGCGCTATTAGGGAACAGCCCAGAAGCGGTTAAAGCTGCAAAACGCCTAGTGTTCGCTGTGGAAAACCGCATCGTCAACGATGAACTGATCGCACAAACCAGTGAGCAGATTGCGAACATTCGCGTATCAGAAGAAGGACAAGAAGGTCTTGGTGCCTTTCTAGAAAAAAGACCAGCTCGCTGGATCGTAAGGTAGGCTAGAGCAAGGAATACAATAATGTTTAATAAAATCTTGATCGCTAACCGCGGTGAAATTGCTTGTCGTGTTATTAAAACCGCTAGAAAATTGGGTATTGCTACGGTCGCGGTTTACTCCGACGCCGACGCAAATGCTTTGCACGTTGCTATGGCTGATGAGGCGGTCCATATCGGCGATGCCCCATCACGTGACTCCTATTTGCGATTCGATAGAGTTATCGATGCAGCCAAAAAAACAGGAGCAGAAGCTATTCATCCTGGATACGGCTTTTTGAGTGAAAACTCAGAGTTCTGTGCGGCCTGCAAAGACAACAATATTGTATTCATTGGGCCACCAGTAGGTGCCATTGAAGCTATGGGTTCAAAATCGGCTGCTAAGCGCATTATGGAAAAAGCCAATGTGCCCTTGGTGCCCGGCTATCATGGCGAAGATCAAGATCCCGCAATCTTGAAGAAAGCAGCCGATGATATGGGCTACCCGGTTTTACTTAAAGCCACTGCTGGCGGCGGTGGTAAAGGCATGCGGCAGGTGTGGTCGGCTGCAGAATTTGCCGACGGACTGGCCGCTGCTAAGCGTGAAGCGCTAAACGGTTTTAACGATGATCGTATGCTGGTGGAAAAGTACCTGACTCGTCCTCGCCATGTGGAAATTCAGGTCTTTTGTGATCAACATGATAATGCTGTGTTTTTAGCTGAGCGCGATTGTTCCGTTCAGCGTCGCCATCAAAAAGTGATCGAAGAAGCTCCTGCACCCGGAGTTGATGACGTTCTGCGCAACAACATGGGCGAAGCTGCTATACAGGCTGCTAAGGCGATTGCCTATGAAGGCGCTGGAACGGTTGAGTTTTTATTGGACGAAGACGGGTCTTTCTATTTTATGGAAATGAACACCCGTTTGCAGGTTGAGCACCCCGTGACAGAAATGATCACAGGCCAAGACTTAGTGGAATGGCAGCTAAGAGTAGCCAGTGGCGAAGTGTTACCCCTGCAGCAAGATCAAATTCAGATTAACGGTCACGCCTTCGAAGCTCGTATTTACGCAGAAGACCCTGCAAATGACTTTTTACCCGTCACGGGTAACCTGGCTTTTCTACAGCCACCAGAAGAAAGTCGTCACGTCCGTGTGGATACCGGTGTACTCCAAGGTGATGAGGTAAGCGTTTATTACGATCCAATGATCGCCAAACTGGTGGTGTGGGACGAAGATCGCGATAAGGCCTTGCGTCGATTGGGTAAAGCACTGAGCGAATACCGCATCAATGGGATGACCACAAATGTAGAGTTTCTTTACAACCTTGCCACCTGTGAGCCTTTCAAAAAAGCCGATTTAGACACGGGGTTTATTAGTAAGCACCACGACAAAATCTTCCACGATAGCGAACACGATGTAATACAGAGCGTAACACTGGCAGCGCTTTATTTGGTGTTGAAACAATCGGCCATGATGAACGCAAGCCAAGCGGGCCTGCACGATCCTTATTCACCTTGGAATCAGAGCAATGCTTGGCGCTTGAACGAGCCACATTTGCATGTGTTTGATATTTCTGTTTTAGGGGAAGTGCATAAAGCTTCGGTAGAGCAGCTCGGTTCTGGTTCCGCGATACGCTACAACATCAGCGTGGGTGATCACATGATTCGGGCGCAAGGTAAACTACAAGGCAGTGAGTTATATGCCGATATCGACGGTTATCGCTCTACTGTCACTGTCGCCGAGCACGAAGGCTCTTGTTGTCTGTACACACAAAATCACGTGGTGCAGTTTACTCAAGTACTGGCGGATATGGGCGAAGAGGAGGCAGGCGCGGGTGCTGATGCACTCGCCGCGCCGATGAACGGCACGATTGTGACGTTATTGACGGAAGTAGGTGTGGTCGTGGAGGCAGGCGATCCCTTGTTGATCATGGAGGCCATGAAAATGGAGCATACTATTCGAGCGCCTGTATCCGGAAAAGTATCCGAGTTTTATTACAATTCAGGGGATCTAGTAGAAGGCGGTGCAGTGCTACTGGAGTTTGATGCGGCAGCAGACGACTAAGGTAACTTAACGCAAAAATACAGGGGGCTTCCCCCCCTGTAAAAGCTCGCCTTCAAAAGTGCCAGGGCCTTATTCTCATAGAGTCATGATTTATTGGCGCTGGTAAATCAAATCAGGCAGGCTGCTCTTGTAAAGTGCCTGGCTTATTGGAAGAAGAGGCTCTGAATCGGGTCTGAACTTGCTGTGCTTTACGAATCAAGTTTTTACTGTTCGCGCCAGAAGCCGGGTATTTACTCACACCAAACCCTAAATTCACATAAACGGGTTCACCTTCAATGTTTAGAGGCGTTACGCATCGGTCCGTTAACTGCTGAATAGCATTATGAAGAAGCTTACGATCAGTCGTGGCAAATAGCGCTACGTAGCCATTACTGGTGGAACGAAAGATTGTTTCGGCCCCATGCCAATGTTGCTTCAACAATGCTGCAAAGCCCACGCTATAGGCTTGTAGAAAAGATTCATCTCGCTTTTTTGCCAAAGCTCGGTAATCAGAAAGCTCTACAAACAATAATGAGAAAGGCTGATCTGTATTACTTACAGAAGACAAGCGAATCTTTTCCAGAACTTGCTCTTCCAGCGTGGTGCGGTTGGGTAGCCCAGTTGCCAAATCATGAAACGCGGCATGCTCTGCTGCTTTTAACGCTTCTTGCTCGGCTACTTTTGCTCTTTCCATTTCACGAAAATCTTGAAATGCAATGTAGACCAACAGCATTAAAAACAAAGAGGCCACAATCGCTGTAGGAATTCCCATCCAATTCCCGCGAAGCGTATTGTCGCTGGCCATACTGGCATCCATAGGGAAGGAAACCGCTGCCATACCGGTATAGTGCATGCCGCAAATTGCAAGGCCCATCACCAAAGCAGCACCAATCTTTATCGTGATTTCGTATTGCGACGGCACGCGATCAATGTTGCGACAAATCCATAGAGCAGCCCCTGAAGCTGCAACCGCAATTACCCCAGAAAGAGCCACGATGTAGGCATCATATTGAATGGCCGGTTGCATTTGCATGGCGTACATACCGCAATAATGCATCCCAAAAATACCAAGCCCCATGACTAAAGCGCTGTTTAAAAGTCTTGCGGTGGCAACTTGCGTTTTTGTGATCACTCTTAGAGCCAGCACAGAGGCGGCGACAGCCAAAATCCATGACACAACGGTTAACGAGAGATTGAAACTCATCTCCATCGACATAGGCATTTCATAAGCGCTCATACCAACAAAGTGCATAGACCAAATGCCCGACCCTAGGCAGATGGCCCCTGCGCCCAACCAAAAACTTCGGTTACTACCATCTAGACTACGTACTCGAGTTCCAAAATAAATTGCTGAAAATGAGGCTATCACAGCCACAAGATAAGACGCTAAAACTAGTTCTAGGTCGTAAGAACCTTTCATATATCCCCCAAAATGCTCAAAAGCGAGCCAAATCAGCTCAAATAAAATACTACGGCCGAGATGTAAGCTTCTCGGCTCACAAGGGGTACAGGCTCAAGGGAGACCCGGATCATATAAATCGATTGATTTTATTTATCGATTTCTTAGCTTTTCTATTTAATAGGTGAAGCGTCTTAAATAAGAGGCGTCCTGAATAAGAAGCTCCTTAAATAAAAAGCCTAAGTGTCAACCTAGAATAAACATTCAACATATAAAATAACATTCAGTATTTACAACAATAAATTCCTGTGGCATTGTTAGATCACTCTGGTGAAGGCAATAAATGTCTTTACACATAATAAAAACAAAATTTTATACTGCGGTGAATCTATGACTAAGCTCACTGAATATACCTCCTTCGAGGATGCACAGAAGCATGCGAATTCTGCGGCTCTCTGGGAGCTGTTTGATGGTGATCGCGAATACCTGAATATTGCTCATGAGTGCATGACGCGTCATGCTGACGGCTCCGGACGCACAGCTGTACGCATTGCCCACGCCGACGGTGAAGATGAAATCATCAGCTTTGATGAGATCTCTGCCAAGTCAGCACAATTTGCTCACTGGCTAATAGACAACGGCATCAAAAAGGGCGATCGCATTGCCTTTATGCTGGAGCCATCTCTGCCTTTCTACATCAGCTTGTTTGGCGCCATCATGAGCGGCGCCATCAGTGTTCCTCTGTTCACTCTGTTCGGGCTGGATGGATTGCGTTTACGTGTTGATGATTGCTCTCCAAGCTTGCTGGTAACCAATGAAGAAAAATCTGGAATTGCACATCAAATAGAAGGGTTACAGGTTGTCGTTGCGAACGATGATCTGCTTCAAAAAATCAGCAAATACCCAACCACGTTCGAAACTCAATCAAAAGCCAATGATTTGGCTGTGTTTCAATACACCTCGGGTACCACACGCGAACTTCCTGCGGCGGTTAAGCACACGCACAAAGCATTGGTGACATTGATGTTTGCTGCGTTATACGGCACAGGTATCCGCCCGGGCGATGAATATTTTTGCCCATCCTCTCCTGCTTGGGGTCACGGTTTGTGGCATGGTACATTGGCGCCATTAGCGATGGGTGTGACGACAGGTACTTTCGCTGGTAAGTTCGACGCTGTTCGCTTAATGAAGGCTCTGCAAGATTACAAAATCACAAATATGTCTGCGGCCGCAACGCATTACCGCATGATGAGAAATTCAGGCAAAGGGTCAGACTTTGACTTTTCGATCAAAAAACTGTCTTTCACAGGTGAGCCTTGTGATCCCGCTACCTTAGACTTTATTGCTGACACCTTTAAAGTACCGGCCTGCAGCATGTACGGCACCACCGAAATTGGTGTGGTTCTCGTAAACTTCCCCGGAGCTGAAGATTACGAAGTAAGACCTGGCTCACTAGGAAAGCCGATCCCTGGGTTAACATTAGAAGTGCATCGAGCTGATGGCACACAAACTGATGCAGGTGAAGTTGGCGAGTTGATGCTGTGGAAAAAAGATCATTGGGAAACCACTAAAGATCTGGCGCGCGTTGATGAGGAAGGGTATCTCTATCACTGTGGCCGTGCTGATGATGTAATTATTTCAGCAGGTTGGACCATGAGTGCGGTTGAGATTGAAAATACATTGCTGAAACACGGCGATGTTGAAGAAGTGGCGGTTATCGGTGTGCCAGATGAGACCCGCGGCCAAGTAGTAAAAGCTTTTGTTGTTGGCAAGCGTACTGGCGATGATGCGTATGTCAAAGAGCTACAAAATTTTACGCGTGAACGACTTGCTCAGCATGAGTTCCCTCGTATTGTCGAGTTTGTGAATGAGCTTCCAAAAACACCAGCTGGAAAAGTTCATCGCAAGATTTTGCGTGATCGTGAAGCAGCGAAAGTTGCTGTTGCGGCTGCACACTAATAATTAAGGAGAGATCATTATGTCTACTAATAAGTTCCCCAAAATCACCGAAGAAGGCCTCGCGTCACTGCGTGAACGTATTGGGGTGAAAATTACCAATACCATCGAGCCTTGGAATTACGAAGCTACTCGCGATGCCATTCGTCATTATGCTCACGGCATTGGCGATAACAACCCGCTGTGGTGTGATCCTGAATACGCCAAAAACACCAAATACGGTGACGTTTTGGCACTGCCAAGCTTCATGTTTACTACTAGCCGTATTATCTCTGGTTACTGTGGCGGTTTGTCTGGTGTTCACGCTATGTGGGCCGGTGCAGATTGGAACTGGCACAAGCCAGTAAAACGTAACGATACCATCACTACAGAAGCTTACTTAAAAGACTTGGTTGAACATCAAACCAAATTTGCTGGTCGCGCTTTCCAGCAAATTTATCACGTAGATTTTTACAACCAAGATGGCGAGCTGGTAGCAGATGCAGACAGCTGGGTATTCCGTACCGACCGTGATGAAGCTCGCGAGCGTGGCACTAAATACACCGAAGCACGTGGCCGTGTAGAGCCCTTTACCGATGAGCAGCTAGCCGAATGGGGTAAGCTTTACGACGAAGAAGAAATTCGTGGTGCAAATACCCGTTACTGGGAGGATGTTAAAGAAGGTGAAGAACTGCCGCGCATGATGAAAGGACCAATGACAGTCACTGGCTTCATTTGTTATGCACAAGGGTGGGGTGGCTTGTACATTCGTGCCAATAAATTGGCTCACGAAATGCAGAAGAAGCACCCTGGAACAGGTATTAAAAACCGCTTTAACGTGCCTGATTGCCCAGAGCGTGTTCATTGGGATGAAGAGTTTGCATTAGAAGTCGGCGCCCCAGGTGCATACGACTACGGTCCAGAGCGTTGCTCATGGCTGACTCATCAAGCCACTAACTGGATGGGCGATGACGGTTTCTTGCGCAAGAGCAAAAGTGAAATTCGTCGTCACAACCCCGATGGTGATGTAATTTTCATCGACGGAACGGTAAGTCGTAAGTGGGTAGAAGATGGCAAGCACTTGGTGGAAATCAAGCAAGTCGCTAAAACTCATCGCGATGAACTGTCTGCTCAAGGTTACAGCGTTATCGAACTGCCTAGCCGTGGCTAATTTCTTTCTAATAAAGTGCTTATATAGGCCTATTTAGATTGACGATAATCGATTGCCCGCACTAGAAATTTTCATCGACTTTTTAGTGCGGGAGTCAATTTATCGGATTTATGCCTCTATAAAAATGGCCCTTTGTAGGGCCATTTTTATAAAAGCTCCTTATCGAGTTTTTATAAAAATGAATATTCGTCAATAACAAAAATAATCGTTAAAAATCCAGTTGTACTATTGCTGCGTAATGCATCAAAATAAATCGTTAGCTCTAAAATACTGCAAATAATAAAAATCAAAAGAACAGGTTGATCCATATGGATGAGACTGAAAAAGCGACATGGGCAGGTCCCCTTCAGGGCGTGCGCGTACTGGACTTTACTCGTGTTCTTGCGGGTCCGTCTGCGTCCTTAGCGCTGGCTGACCTTGGCGCTGAAGTGATTAAAATTGAGCCGCCAACCGGCGATGAAACTCGAACGTTTCCTCCTTTTCGTGACGGTGAGAGCCACTACTACATCAGCGTGAATCGCGGTAAGAAAAGTCTTGTTGTGGATTTGAAGTCTGAGGCCGGCGTTCAAATCGTTAAAGACTTAGTGAAGAAAAGCGACGTTCTGGTTGAAAACTATCGCCCCGGCGTGATGGATCGTCTGGGGTTAGGTTATGAAACATTATCGGCCATTAATCCTCAGTTAATATACTGTGCTATTTCTGGTTTTGGTCTGACAGGGCCACTCAAAGATAAGCCTTCCTTTGACATTGTTTTGCAAGCTCTTTCAGGCGCGTTGAGTATCAATGGTGAGGCCGGTGGCAACCCTTTAAAGATGGGCATTCCGCTGGGTGACCTAATTGGTGGTATCAATGGGCCAATTGGCGTCTTGGCGGCTTTGCATGAACGTCACGTTACAGGGAAGGGGCGTCTAATCGATGTCAGCTTACTTGACGGAATGTTCGGTATGCTGGGCTATCTTGCTCAACTGGCTTTTTTCAACAAAGAAGACCCTAAGCCTCAAGGTTCAGAGCACCCTAATTTGGTGCCTTACGGATCATTCCCGGCAAAAGATGGCTCTATCATCATCGCGTGTTTAACGGACAGCTTTTGGAGTCGAATCTGCGATGCTTTGGACATGTCTGACCGCATTGATGACCCTGAATTTAATACGATCGAGAAGCGTCGAGATAAGCGGGAAGTGGTCAATGCTCTGATTACCGATAGAACCAGCCAAAAAACAGTCGCCGAACTTGAAGAATTATTTACGTTGTTCCAAGTGCCTCATGCGCCCATTTTAGGAATAACGGACGCGCTCTCGCAGCCTCAAGCTGTCGAACGGAATATGGTCGTACAAGCGGATCATAAAGCCCTTGGCAAAATACCCATCGTTAATCGTCCGATTAAGTTTCCTGGAGATTTACAGCCCATACCTTCAGCTCCACCGGTATTAGGACAACATACCGATGAAATTTTGGCGAATGTACTGGAGCTATCAACAGAAGAAATTAAAGCTCTACGTATAGCTGAAACCATTCGCTAGTTCTTGAATCTGACGTCAAATTGCGTACTTACAGCCTACACTTGACGCTTACAGCAACTGACACTAACAAAAAGAGTTCGGATTCAGTAAGATAGCGAACTTTATGAAGAGCCAAGTTTCATTGCGAAACTGGGTAGATATCTGTTTGTTGTACAGGTTGAGCGTACTTCTTGACCTGGTTACTGAAAGGAAATATTGCATGTCAGAGCTTAGATTTGATGATCGCGTTGCTGTTATTACCGGAGCGGGTAGAGGCTTAGGTAAAGCTTACGCCTTATTATTAGGCGCTAAGGGTGCAAAAGTAGTCGTAAATGATCCTGGTGTTAGCATGGACGGAGACGGCAATGATACTGGCCCAGCAGAAGAAGTCGTTCAAGAAATCAAAGCGGCCGGTGGCGATGCTATTGCGAATACCGATTCAGTAGCTACACCAGAAGGCGGAAAGGCCATGATCGATGCCGCCATCAACGCCTTTGGTCGAGTAGATATTGTTATTCATAATGCTGGTATCGTACGACGTGCCACTTTGGATGAAATGAGCTACGAGGATTTTGAGTCGGTACTTGATGTGCATTTACGTGGTGGCTTCCATGTCGTACACGCTGCATTTCCACACATGAAACAAGCGGGCTATGGTCGTATTGTGTTAACGGGCTCGATCAATGGCCTTTATGGTAACGCTGGTGCAGCGAATTACAGCGTAGCTAAAGCGGGTCTGCTGGGCTTATCTAATGTAGCCGCTATCGAAGGCAGTGAGTTCAACATCAAAAGCAACTTGATCTTACCGGCCGCTGTAACACGTATGTCAGAAGGTATAGACACCAGTAAATTCCCGCCTATGAAGCCTGAAATGGTGGCTCCGATGGTAGGCTGGCTAGCTCATGAAAACTGTAAAGCCAGCGGTGAAATGTATATTGCCATGGCTGGCCGTTTAGCTCGCGCTTTCTCTACTGAGACAGAGGGTGTTTTCCAGCCTGAATGGACTCTTGAACAGGTTGACGCTCAAATCGATGACATCCGTACTCCCGAAAAGACCGTCACATTCGAACCTGTACCAGAGGGTCATCTAGACCATTTGCGTTTTGGCTTTACCATGGCCTCTAGTTCTTAAAATTTATAACGTACAAAAACTCTCTTGCTCAAAGCCTTTCGGTTTATTCATCGGAAGGCTAACTTTTGGGTCGCTGATTCATTATGGAAAGTCATACACCAACACCAGACTCTTGGAAACGCAAAGCGATGCCAGGCATTCCAGCGTCGATCGAGGCTTTATGGACTCAGAAGCGCGAAGATGGCTATCACTACGGCGTGCAACTGGATGATACTCATGCTAACGCGCAAGGCATGATACATGGTGGCGTGTTGATGACTTTTTTAGACCATGCGTTATCACTCAAGGTCTGGGAATCTTCCGACCGGCAACCATGCTCAACGGTCCACTTGGACAGCCATTTCCTCACAGCAGTATATCCTCCAGCTTTTGTGGAGCTGGAAGCAGACATACTCAAACAGGGAAAGTCCATGGTTTTCGCGCGCGGTGTACTGAAAGTGGATGGAAAGGCGGTTATGGAAGGCAAGGGCGTATGGAGCATTTTGCGAAAAGTTAAAACGTAACCTAACGCAATTACCTTTATGGGTTCCATACGCTTTACGAAAGAGATCTAAACAAAACGCCTAGCGGTACAGTACCGCTAGGCGTTTTTGGTGAAGAGCCAGTATGTAAACCTTAAGCTTGTAAATATTTATCTAGCTCGCGGTGCATATTGGTGATCAGTTTTTCTTGGTTTTCAGCCAACCACACTTGTTTCATTCCTTTAGAGTGCAGACCCGCCTGAACACGGGGAATATTACTCAGATCCTGCTGTGGAATCAGGCCTATCTGCGTCGTCGGATCTGTAACTACTTCAACCTCAGAACGTGTTGGCTTTTCGTCAGCCGCCAGTGTCGTTACTGAGCGTATTTCAAAAACACACATATCTGGATTTGTAGGGTGCGGACGCGCACGATAAATTGCCGCGTTACCGGCTTGAGGCAGTATCAAAATATTGGGAAAAATAAAGTTAACCCCACCCCATTTGCCCACATGCTCTATCTTAGGCATTGGGCGACCTTGAGCGGCAGCTGTTTCATATTGCAGCTTAACGTATTCTGCACCAACGTTAGCATCTTCAGGCAGACGCTTGTCTTTCAGGCTTAGCAGCAGATCAATATCTTTTTTCAAGATCATTGCGCCAAGACCTTCAGCCGTTAAGTTCATGCGAGCGGCCATCTGTTCGACAATGCTGGACTGATCCACTGGCTCTTGTACGTGGCCGGCAATTGGCGTTTTACTGCCACCATGAAAATAACCATGGCCTTTGTCTAAGCTTACATACGTCAGATCTTTATAGAACAATTCATCGTCTTCAGGGCGGTCGCCATAAACCACTTCACTTCCGATTTTTTCAAGTTGAGGGTGGGTTGCGGAAACGTGGTAAGCCTCGAAAAAAGCCTCTTGCGCAACTTTCCAGTTACAGGGGATTTCAGCCTGCTTCCACCAGATATGGTGCATATCACCCACGACAAAATCATCCAGAAAGGATTTAACCGGCGCGATAAATTCCTCAAATGGTTCAGGGTTTTCATCCAAATTAATAAACACAAAGCCAGCGTAAACTTGGCAGTTCACTTTGCGCATGGCCACATCTTCATCGCGAAGATTCCCACCAGCAAACTCGCCACGCTCCAATATCATTTTGATGTTGCCTTCTAAATCCCAACGCCAGCCGTGAAATGGGCAAATAATTTTTTGCTCTTCAAAGTGCCCACAGCCGTCACCCAGTGTAGTGCCACGATGAGGGCAGAAGTTAAAAAAAGCTTTAACGCTCTCTTTGTCTGATCTTACCAGCAGTATCGACTGATCCCCGATCTCATAAGTGGTGTAGTCACCAATCTCTGGGATCTCATCAACACGGGCGGCGACCTGCCACACTTTATTCCATAGATTGGAAAATTCCAGCTTGGCAAATTCTGGGTCGATATAGCGTCCAGTGCCTAAGCTCTGAGCCTTTGTTTGCCAATGGTTAGGCCAGCTGTTACTAGCCTTTTGTTCTGTTGGGGCCAAAGCGGAAAGGGCTTGGGTGGTGGATGCGCTCATATCAATGTCCTTTATTACCCTGATAACAGGTTGTGGTGTGCTCAGTGGCAGCGGTTTGTAGTTGCTAATCAACAATGCTGTTCATCTTAGGGGGGAGTTGTCGTTCAGTCATTGATTTAGGTCAATACGTGAGGTGCTCTTTCACTTCATTATGAACGCCAATGAACACCGCTGTTGAGTAACTCTAAAAAGCGGACCCTGTTCATAAGAGCGATTGAGGCATTCAACAGGTCACCGATTGCTCAACATAACGATCAGAGCATTTGGTTAGATGTCTTGTTTTAACGGATTTTCGAAAAACTGAGCATTGTATGGATCGATACCAGATCTTCAGTTTTGAGAAAATTTAGATTGACACCTGCGAGCCAGAATTAAACAAAAGGCGGACAGACGTCTTATACAGAATATTGAGTTGGAGGAAAGCCCATGCAAATGGACGATATGGTAATCATCAGCGTTGATGATCACATCAGTGAGCCGCCAGAGATGTTTCAGAAGCACTTAACCGGTGATGATCTGAACAGTGCCCCAAAATTCGAGCAGCGTAACGGCGCCGATTATTGGACTTATCAAGGCATGATCATGACGTCGGTGGGTTTGAACGCTGTAGTGGGGCGGCCACCAGAAGAATACGGCATGGAACCACAATCACTCGAACAAGTTCGCAAAGGTTGCTACGACCCTAAAGCACGCCTGGACGATATGAACGTTAATGGTATTGCCGCTTCTTTGAATTTTGGTAGCGTAGGTGGGTTTGATGGTAGCCGTTTGTTCCATAAAGCCCCAGACAAATCACAAGCTTATATCCACCTGCGTGCCTACAATGATTGGCATATTCTAGAGTGGTGCGGCTATGATCGCAGCCGTTTTATTCCCTGTGCGATTCTCCCTACTTGGGACATGCAAGCCACCGTTGCAGAAATTAAGCGCGTGGCAGGTTTGGGTTGTAACAATGTCACCTTAAGTGATAACCCCACAAAAGCGGGCCTGCCCAGCATCCACAACCCATACTGGGAGCCTATGTGGCAAGCGCTGGCCGAGTACGACATTACCATTAACCTTCACATTGGGTCTGGTAACGCGGCTCCGCACGCATCGGACGAAACCCCAATTGAAGCATGGATTACTACCATGCCAATGGCCATTAATGTTGGTGCGGCTGATTGGTTGCAGCTCTCTGCGTTGCAGCGTTACCCAACACTAAGAATTGTACTTTCAGAAAGTGGTATCGGCTGGATACCTTATTTCATGGAACGTGCAGATTTCAGTCATGCTCGTCACACGGCCTGGACCAACTCTGATTTTGGTGGCATGAAGCCAAGCGAAGTCTTTAAAAAGCACTTTATGAGCTGCTTTGTAGATGATCATTTTGGGTTGAAAAACTTGGATGAAATTGGTGAAGATAACGTGGCGTATGAATGCGATTACCCGCACTCTGATGCGCTGTGGCCAGAAGTTCCAGAGTTTTTGTGGCCTGGTGTAAAATCTTTGCCAGAAGCGCAGATTGAAAAAGTGACTCACGGCAACGCCATGCGTTGGTTACGCCACGATCCTTTCGCGCAATACCAGCGTGATGATCTTACAGTAGGCGCCTTGCGTGCCAAGGCGCAAGCGGATGGTGTCGATACCACACCTATGTCTTCAGGCGGTTGTGCACCTTTAGAAGAGGGCGAAGTGAAGCGCCGCATTACCACCGGCGACATCGTGAAGATGTTCTCTAAGCAAGAAAAAGTTGCCTAAGTCATAAGGCTTTCGCAACGCTTAAGTAAAAAGGCTACAGAGCAATCTGTAGCCTTTTTTTATGGCGTGACTGCAGGGGGTGTGAATGTGTAAAGCAGGATTTTTAAGTCTGCTTGTAAAGTCAAAAAAATTAAACCTATAAATAACATAAAGATATAATCTTAAATTATTGATTATAAAAGAAATATTAAATTCAATGGCTTTATAAAAGAAAGGTTATCACCAACTTGATATAGGTCAAGGACGGATATCTAAGCAATCCTTATTATTCACCAATAGACAACACTGTTGATTTAAAAAGTAACGCCAATACGAAGATTGATAGGCGCTTAAGCGCGAATTTAAGGATCAGCCCATATGACACTCTACGACGTGACACTCCCTTCTGTTGAAGAAATCGACATTCCTGCATTGAAAGAAAAGTATCAACAGGAAAGAAACAGACGCATGCGTGCCGAAGGTCAAACTCAGTATGTAAAACCCGTTGATGAGTTTGCTTACACCTACGAAGGCGACCCGTATACAGAGGTCACGCCTCGCGAAGTAGTTAATAAAGACATTGAAGTCGCGATTCTGGGTGGCGGCTGGTCTGGCATCATGGCAGCGGTTGAATTGAAAAAAGCAGGTATTGATGATTTCTGCAACATCGATCACGCCGGCGACTTTGGTGGCGTTTGGTACTGGAACCGTTATCCGGGGCTGCAGTGCGACAATGACGCGTATTGTTATCTTCCTCTGTTGGAAGAAACCGGATTTATGCCTTCCAAAAAGTTCACGGAAGGGTATGAAATTTTAGAATATGCCCAGTCTATCGCTAAAAAATACGACCTTTATAAAAACGCACTGTTTCATACTATGGTAAACGCGTTGCGCTGGGATGAAGATAGCCAGCGCTGGGAAGTGACCACCAAGCAAGGTGACAAAATCTCTGCCCGCCATTTGATTGTGGCAAACGGGTTGTTAAACATCCCTAAACTACCGGGCATTGAAGGCATCGACAAGTTCAAAGGGCACATGTTTCATACCGCGCGCTGGGATTATGACTACACCGGTGGTTCTCAGCGTTCCCCCGTGCTGGACAAGCTCGCTGATAAAAAAGTCGCGATTGTTGGCACTGGTGCCACGGCTGTGCAATTGGTGCCTTACTTGGGTAAGTACGCCAAAGATTTTTATGTTCTTCAGCGCACTCCGTCTTGTGTGGATACACGCCGCAACTCAGAAACAGACCAAGAGTGGGTAAAAACCCTTAAGCCTGGCTGGCAAGAGGCCCGTCGCAGTAATTTTCATCGTGGCGCGAATGAACGCTACCTGCCCGGTGAAGAAGACATGATTGTGGATATTTGGACGGAAGTGAACCGCAATTTGACGGCCAAATTCAATCACGATGATAACTACCCAGACATGGAGGGCTATGCACAAGAACGCGATCTAATGGATTTTCAAGTCATGGAGCGTCTGCGCCGTCGAGTAGGTTCCATTGTGGAAGATAAGGCAACTGCCGAAAAACTGAAGCCTTATTATCGCTATCAGTGTAAGCGCCCAACCTCTAACGACAATTACTACCAAACGTTCAATCGTCCTAACGTTCACTTGATTGATGTTTCGGAGTCGCAAGGTGTTGAACGTCTGACGGAAAAAGGTTTTGTCGCCAACGGTATCGAATACGAAGTGGACTGCATGATTTTTGCCAGTGGCTACGAAGTGACCAGTGATTTGGATCGTCGTTGGGGTTTTGAGGCCTTTGAAGGCCGAAATGGGCTGTCGATGTACGACAATTGGGCCGGTGGCTACCAAACTATGCACGGCGTTATGACCAATGGCTTCCCTAACATGTACATCGTTGGCCTAAACCAAGGCGGTTTGAATTCCACATTGACCAAAAACTTCGAAGAACAATCCAAGCATATCAGCTATATCATCAGCGAAACCAAACGCCGTGGTGCAACCACGGTTGAGCCGACTAAGGCAGCCCAAGATGCTTACATCCAACACTTGCGTGATACCGAAGTGGATCGCACCGAATGGATTCGCGAGTGTACGCCTAGCTACTTTAACAATGAAGGCAAGCCAGATGTGGATGAAAATGGTAATGAAAAATACCGTTTCTACTTAGGTGAGATTTACGGCCCTGGCTGGGATGCCTTTGTAAAACTGCTAGAAGACTGGCGCGAGACCGGTGAAGTGAAAGGTCTTGAATTTCACTGAGGCACATGCCCGCACCAAGCCTTATTGTGTGCGGGCTGATATCACTTAACGATAAAAATAATGTCCACCACGTAGGTACGGTCTACACCGTGCTTATGGGTCCAAAAGTTGGAGAGTAATATGAGCGAATACGAAAAAATACCGGTAGAGCTGTTGGATGGTCCGTTAGTTTACCCCGCTGAGGCTTATATTTCGAAAGAATACGCTGAGGCTGAAGGCGATAAGCTGTGGTCAAAAGTGTGGCAAATCGCCGGGCGCACAGAAGAAATTCCAGATATTGGAAGCTACATTACTTACGACATTGGCGCAGATTCAATTCTGATTGTTCGTGCGTCTGATAACAGTATTAAGGCGTACCATAACGTATGCCCACATCGTGGCCGCAAGTTAGTGGCGACACCCGCAGGTGCCAACCAAGCTGTGGGTAAAAAAGATCAAAATACGGCACAGTCGGGGTTCTTCTGTAATTATCACGGTTGGACATTCAACCTTGAGGGTCAAGCGACTTACATTCACGATCAAAGCGACTGGAATGGTGCCTTAAATGACAGCAACACCTGTCTGACATCCGTTAACGTCGACACTTGGGGTGGGTGGATTTGGATCAACATGGAAGAGGGGTGTGAGCCACTGCGAGATTATCTTGAACCGGTGGCCAGCTTACTAGACCCATTCCAGTTCGAAAACATGCGCTATCGTTTTCGTCAGTTTGGTATTTTTAACTGCAACTGGAAAGTGGCTTTAGAGGCTTTTCTCGAACCCTATCACGTTGCTGCGACGCACCCGCAATTAAGCAAATATGGTGATTTCTATGCCTACAGTCGAGCGCTAGGCATACATGGCAATACCGGTTTTGATACGCGCAGTGGTGAAGATGCGTCATCTTCAGACAATAGCGTACACCGTGCCGCTAAAGGTCAAGATCCACGAATCTCGACGGCCGAAATGCAATTGGAGTATTGGGAAACTATTGGTGCCAGTACCAGTGAAACCTTGGTCAAAACAGCACAACGTTTGGTGGATGAGCTGCCCGAAGGTACCCCAGCTTCTGAAGTGCATCACCACTGGTTAGAATCGGCTAAGCGGGAAGATGCCGAACGCGGTGTTCAGTGGCCCGACATCAGTGAAAAACAAATGGCGGATGCAGGTTTGGCGTTAAGTATCTTCCCTAACTTCAACATTATTCCGGGGCCAACTTTTGGCTTATATTACCGGGTTAGACCCTATGGAAATGACCCGGATCAATGCATTTACGAAGCCATCGCGCTTGATTTATTTCCTGAGGGGGAAGAGCCAGCCACTGAATGGATTTATGCCGAGCAAGATCCAGAGCAATGGCCTTATGTTATCGCGCAGGATATTTCCAATATGGTAGAAGTTCAAAAAGGGCTGAAATCACGAGGTTTCCGCGGTAATTTGCCAAACCCGCATCAAGAGAAGAAAGTGACCAATTTGCACCGCATATTAGCATCTTACATGGGGGCTGGAGCCCCGAAACCTTTCTAAAGTTATCGTGTAGAGTAATTTCCACGAATAAGGGCAGCTTGGCTGCCTTTATTCGTGAGTTATCTGCATTTTGGTTGCGTAAGCTCGAACAATTTAACTTTTCTTATTACTTTATTCTCGGTGTGACATTTTATTCGATGGAATCGGCCATGCTATGATGAAGCTTCTGATAATTAGCTCATCGATCACAAGGTCGATAGAGAATGATGTTCAAAGGGGATAAAGGATGGACGAATTAGAGTTTCTGAAGGCGGAATGTGCAATCCGTCAACTGCATGCCAAATTTGTTGATGCTGTCTGGCGCAAAGACGGCGAAGCCTATGGCAATACCTTTACCGAAGATGGTGAATGGAAGTTGGCCGCCAAACATATGCGGGGCCGTGAAGAAATTCAAAGTACCTTTAGTCTATTGATGGGTTATACCGCCAAAGTTCAAATGATACTTGGCCCATCCATGTTAGAAGTGAATGGTGACGAAGCCACTAGCCGCACTAACTGTACTGAATTGACTAAGCTGCCAGATGGAAACTCCTCGATGGCAATCGGAATCTACTACGATCGTTATGTAAAGCGAGATGGGCAGTGGCTCTTCAGTTGGCGTCACTTTGGTTTGCACTACCGTGGGCCAATGGACTTCTCAGAAGAACTGGTCACAGAATCACCTGATTTTGGTCCGTTCCCTGGTATGCCAGAATGGGATGAACCAACCGTGACGCGTATGAAGCCTGCGAGTTAAGTCAACAACAGCAACTCTTGATTTCAAGTCGAAAAAAAGCCAACTTATTGTTGGCTTTTTTTCGACTTTAGTTTGTGTTTACTGCACGGGGTAGAGCGTGTTTAAAAACATAGCCCAGAAAGCCCAAAAACCAATCACAGATGTCATTTCTACCACACCGGTTTCACCGTAACGAGTAGTAGCTTGCGTAAATAGTTCATCCGACACGGTATTGTTAATCACAGCGTACGAGAAACGAATAACGAGCTGCTGTTCAGTATCGAACAGGGTTAAGTCCGCATTATGCCTCCACTGCCAAAGCGCATCCAATTGCTCGTTGCTCATGCCCTGCGCCAATGCGATGTTTTTACGGCTGTTAAACCCGTAGTCGCACCGCTGGCACACGTTAACGGCTAAAATCGCCAATTCTCGTAAATCAGCACGCTGGCTCCAGGGCAGTTCCAGTGCAAGTGTTCGGCTGAGACAGGATAATTGCAGCGCCAATTTTGGGCTCTTGGCGGCAATGGCCATACCAGTGTGCGAATCATCAAAACTTGGGGCGGTTTGATTCGGAAAAAGTGAATCAAACAACTGTTGCAACTCTTGATGCTCTAAAGCATTACTGTAATCTGGCGAATCAACCATCGAAAATATTGGACGAACTCTGCTTTTTTGCATCATTTATATCCTCATTTACCCGCACAACGTTAGCCAAGCACATTGGCGTTAAAGCCTAAGTTCATCAAACCGCACACGGGGTAATTTTGGCCGGAGATGAATTTTCCATCATCCGATGCCAATAAAGTTACGAGCTTGGCGATGTCGTCTGGCTCAGCAAAGTGGCCAAACCCAGTGGCATTACCTAGTGTTTGGTAGGCTAGGCTCTTTTTCATTTTTGGGGCGATGTTACGGCCTGCATCGCTGGTTGTTGGGCCGGGCGACACACAATTTACGCGAACGCCAAGGGTGATGGTTTCTTTCGCTAGCGCACTGCTAAACGCAATAACTGCACCTTTTGATGCGGAATAATCCACTTGGCCTGCGATGCCGTTGATGCCAGCAACAGAGGCAATGTTAACAATAGAGCCTTGTTTGCGTTCCAGCATGTGATTGATCACGCCGCGACAAAAATACATAACGCCTTTCAAATTGGTGTTCAGTACGTGATCCCAAGTGTCTTCTTCTGACTCACAAAATAGGCTCATTTTGCCCCGTGCGCTGCCGCCGGCATTGTTCACTAAAATATCAATGTGGCCGAACAGGTTTAGTGTTTCGACGATGGTGTTTTTGACCGACGCAAAATTCGTTACGTTGGTTTGTATGGCCTTTGCACTGCCACCGGCCGCTTGGATTTCGGTGGCAACCGTTTCGGCTACATCCAACGTGGTGGATGCAATAATCACGTGAGCGCCTGCTTCTGCCAGTCGATGTGATATCGCGCGGCCAATACCACGTGACCCGCCAGTGACAATCGCAACTTTATCTGTGAGTTGCATAACATTACCTTCTATTAAATGAGTGGTACTTTACGCCATGACGCTTGAATCAATGGTGTGCTAGAGGAATACAAAAACTAAATGGAATCGTGATACCACGTGGAATATTTATCATGCTTGGGGGGATCTATGGCAGTCTTGGTCAACGGGTACTTGAATCACCGCGGCTTAGCAGACGCTAAATAGCATAGGTGATGCCTTCTTCGCGTTCCACATACTCACTACACCCGCACACGCGGATAAAGTGAGCACGCATGATTTTCATTCTATTTGATGGCTCCCTCCGGTAGCCGGAGCACATTGACTGAGAGTTCGGCCTAGCTCTGAGGTTATTGAGTTGGCCCAGGCACCATGCCACGAGTCTGTGTTAAACAAGACCCAAAACTGTGAAAGCCTGTTGCGTGCAAACCACCTGTGCCCCCGCAGCAAATCACCAGTACATCTTTAGGCTCTACCGACACAAAAACGCGACCGTTTATGACGCGATTTTGAGCTTCCAACTGTTCCCGGTGTTTGCGGGTTAAGTGATTCGCGTCGATAGTGGCGTGCTTCCAGATCATTTCTTGTACGTCTTCAAGCGCGGGTATTTCTTTGGCAATAATTTCGGCCCAAATAGGGTTTATCGCTACCATCATTTCGGCATATGGCATCGAGGGGGAAAACCCATTCGCACCAGGGTAGGCCAGTGATTTCCCGATCATTTCCAAAAACTCGTGAGCTTTAGAAGATGTTGTATCAAGGATATTTTGTGTGCCCATTGTACCGTAAACAGATACCGCATCTCCGCTGACACCACGACGTTCCGCAAAGGGCGCCCAAGGGGAACGTTCTTCCCACTCACCAAAAACAATACCAGCGACACGCCCTGGCGACCCGAACGTCGTTTGGCACGTGACACCGACTTTTTGGCCTGAAACGTTGCGCACAATTAAGCGTATGGCACGGCCCATCGCAACCGAAAAAGATTCCGCACCGCCCAAGCAGCCGTGCTTATATGGAATGTTTAAACGGTTGCGTACGTCACCGTTCACTAGGGTTAGTGGTATCACTGGGGCGGTTGTCGCGTTCAGCCCAAACAATTCAAAGTTTGGGTCGGCCATAGCTTCTAGAGCGGCAATTAATAGCGGCAGGGCTTCAGCCGGAGCACCCGCCATAACGGCATTGATGGCGATTTTTTCTACGGTGCAATCCCCTTCGCTAGGGGGTAATTTACAAATGATTTCGTCGGCGTAGCGGTTATTTGCCCCCAGAAAAGCGCGGACACGAGCTTCCGTTGGAGGGATCAGTGGTAGACCATCCCCCCAGCCTTGTTTCATGGCGTATTGGGTGAAGGCCATAACATCATCGATTTCTGTTTCGTGTTGCTCGCTAGACAACCAATCTAATTCGCAACCCGCTTCACCACAGTCACGTAGGTTTACCTCTTTATTGGTGGTGTTTTGTGTGAGTTCAATCGTGCGGTTCATTAGGCTGTCACCTCTACAGTTTGAGTGGTTGCACCCATAGTTTGCAAAACGGATTCGTAATAAGCGTGGCCAACGGGCTCCACCTCATTTCGTTCTTTTTCATTTAACGGGTAGGGGAGGATATGAATTCGAAGCCCCGAACGCCCGCCCGCTGCAGCAAGCTGATGGCCAAGTTCTTTAAACGCCTCGGTGCAGATGGCTGTAGTGGGTAAGCCTTTTTGGGCTGCCGTTAATGCATCGCGAATCGTCCATCCGGTGCATGAGCCGCAGTTACCTAGGCCCACGACGGCAACATCAATGTTGTCTAAAAAAGCATCCAGCGCGGCAGTCATTTTTTCACCTTCAGCGCCGGTTCGACCTTGATGTGATCGCCAAAAAATAACTTCGGCACCCGCCGCGCGAAATTTATCCGCCCATACCTCAGCGACCCAATCCCAGGCACGCCAGATTTCATCCAAGCGGATACCAATGACTTTATTTGCTAGCGGACCCGCATCAGGTCCTGGTGATGTTATGTCGTCAGAACGAACGGCTGTGGGATTTAGAATGTTGCCTGTAGCCATGTAAATCTCCCGTGCTCAATTGAGTCACTTGTTATCTTTATTATTGGGTGTCACTTGTAACTGCCTTTATTGATGTCCAGTATTAGAGACTTCAATGCTTTTATATTTGTACGTTATTGATTCTATGGGGTCGGTTTTATGCAGGTCAAACAAATCACAAACCTGTTCGCACTGATGAACCGGTTTGTCATCGAGCGGCGACCTTTGACGGTGAAAGAGATCGTCGAGCTAGAGGGGTGGCCGCGATCCAGCGCATTCAATATCGTGTCTACGTTGGTAGATTGTGGCTATCTGTACCAACCAAAAGCCAGAGCGGGTTATTACCCATCATCGAAGTGGATGGAATTGGCGCGTGAGCTATCTTCCGTTCAGCCATTTCCAGCCTCGGTGCACCAACTGTTAGAGCAATTAAAATCACTTACCGGAGAAACTGTATTCTTAGGGGCCGCCGAGGGGACCAGCGTGGTGTTCCTAGATGTGGCGGAATCCTCTGCCGATATTCGCTATATCGCCAATGTGGGTCAACGGTTGCCTATACACATCACGGCGGCTGGGTGCGCGATTTTGTCTCAATATGAATCGGCAGAGCGGCAATCCGTCTTAAACAGGGTTCGGTTTGACGCCTCTGGGCTTGATTCAGGGCTTTCGAGTGCTCACGCCATTGAGCTGACTATTCAAAAAGCCTTAAAGAAAGGTTGGTTTGTGAATAGAGGAAACTATGTAGCAGGTGTTGCAGGCATTGCCGTACCGTTTCCTTTTGGTGGAAGACAATGTGCCATTGCTTTGGGGGCGCCTCTCTCGCGTGTCGAAAAGCGAACGGACGAGTTGGGTCAGATAATCGGCCAGAAGGTGCAGGAATATTTTGAGCAGTACGCAGATGCGGATCATTCTTAAGCTGCTCAAGATAATATTATTGTCGTTCATAAGACGTGTTATTAATTTTTTGGATCGCTGAGTGCTATGTCAAACTCTGGAACTGTTAAACAAGTTAAATCGGCCATTCGTACCATGGAGCTGTTCACCATATTTGCCGATGCTAAAAAACCCCTGCCTTTGGGAGAGATATCGGTGCGTATGAACGCGCCCAAAAGCAGTACTTATGAATTAATCCAAACCCTAGCAAGTTTGGGTTTTTTATTGGTGTTGGATGGTGGTAAAAATTATTACCCATCTCGCAAGCTATGGACTCTCAGCGAACAGATCGTGCAGTTCAGTCCCATCAAAGAAAAAATGCAACGCTTGCTCAAGGCTCTGCGTGATGAAACGGGTGAAACGGTAGTAGTTGCCCGATTGCAAGGTACTCAAGTTCATTACTCTGATGTATTTGATGGGCTGCGCAGCGTCCGGTACACCGCTAATGAGGGCGACCTCAAAGATGTGCACACCAATGCACTCGGTAAAGCTTTAGTGGCCTGCCTTGATCTGCCCGATCAAAATCAATTCTTATCCCGATTAACGTTAACGCGCTTTAATGAAAATACCATCACCACTCAAAAAGAGTTGCGAGACACGCTCATCGAGCAGGCTGAGCAGGGGGTGTTTTTATCCGTAAGAGAAGACGATGAAGATGTCATAGGCATGGCATGCTCGCTCAAAATACACGGCCACTTATTAGCCGTAGGCATTTTTGGCCCAGATTCGCGGGTGCAAAAACGGTTTTCTCAATACACCCAAGCGCTCAAGCTGTGCATCAAAGACATGAAAGCGTGAACGGTATGGCGAAAGCATGAGGCTAAGTGCATTACAGCTCATAAGTCATGGTCAGTTGTAAGCCCATTGCAACGAAAAGTTGAACCCTTGAAGTTTTTACAGCACCATGAACTGCAAGAGCATATTGTAATTTGCATATGCAAACTATGGTCATTAGGTTTTGAGACTCGATGCTCTTTTTGTGAAGCCTCAAAAACAAAAGTACGTGTAAATCTAAGCAAAACTTTAAAAGGATTATCAATGAATCATTCATCTGTAAAAGTTGCGGTAGTAACGGGCGGGGCAGCGGGTATTGGTGCTGCAGTTTCTAAACATTTGGCGAAAGACGGTTGTGATATTGCCATTTGGGATATGAATATCGATGCTGCACAGCCCATCGTCGACGAGATTGAAAGTATGGGCCGCAGGGCGATCGTGTATAAGGTTGATGTGTCTGATCAAAAAGAGGTCCTGAACGCAGTGGCTAGCGTACACGGGCAGATGGGGCCTATTTCGATTTTAGTCAACAACGCGGCAATCTCGCCGGAGAAGCCCTTTCTGGAGATTACAGAGCAAGATTGGGATATTACATTTAATATCAACGCTAAAGGCCCGTTCTTCTGCTCACAGGCCATATTGCCGGACATGATTGACGCAAAATGGGGGCGTATTGTGAATATCTCTTCATCCAGTGCCTTGTCAGGGGCGCCGAAAATGGTGCATTACGCGGCATCCAAAGGTAGCGTGATAGCCTTTACAAAATCCTTGGCTCGGGAATTTGCACCCTTTGGTGTAACAGTCAATAACGTTCCCCCCAGTACCGTTTATACAGCGGGTTTACAGTCTGTGGAGGAGCGTTTAGGTGGCATCGAGGACTATGTTAAGAAAGAAATTCCTGTTAACAGGGTAGGCCAGCCAGAAGATATTGCCAACGCCGTGGCGTTTTTGTGTTCGGAAGCTTCCAGCTACATTACTGGTATTACATTAAATGTTAATGGCGGAAGATACCTTCAATAAGCAACAAAAACAAAGACATAAAAGACTATATTAATGTCAATTATTGGAGTTGTAGTGCATAGGATCACCTGTGCACTGTTATCATTTCTTTTGTTCCTTTCTACAAAGAACCTATCACTGAAATGCTTTACACTACGCAGCTCGAACACACCTTTGTTTTTAGTAGACAACACTGTTGATTTTAACTAATATCTTCGGCAGTTTTTGATAGCCAAAATCCGAATTCAATACCCCCTGAGAGGTAGCCATGACAATGAAAGCCACGAACGTACCGGCTCAAGGCGAGCTTGATATCGAAGCCATTAAGGCCAAATATCGAGAAGAGCGCGAAAAGCGCATTCGCCCCGAAGGACAAAAGCAATACAAAAAAGTTAAAGAAGATAAAGATTTTAACGAAGAGTATCTGCACGATCCACACACACCGGTTACGCCACGTGAAGCTTTAGATGAAGAGCTAGAAGTGGCCATTTTGGGGGCCGGCTGGTCTGGGATTTTGGCGGCTTATCATTTAAAAAATGCTGGCGTCACGGATTACCGCAATATTGACCACGCAGGTGATTGGGGCGGTGTTTGGTATTGGAACCGTTATCCCGGCTTGCAGTGCGACAATGACGCTTACTGCTATTTGCCGCTGCTAGAAGAAACAGGGTTTATCCCATCTAAGAAATATTCTGACGGCTACGAAATTTATGACTACTTCAAACTGATTGAGAAGAAATTTGAACTGGGTGAAAAAGCCCTGTTTCACACGCTGATCAATTCTTTGCAGTGGAATGAAGACACCAAGCGCTGGCATATTGAGACAAATCGCGGCGATAAAATCCGTGCTCGCTTTGTCATTATGGCCAATGGTCTGCTGAATATTCCCAAGTTCCCTAATATTCCAGGGATTCACGACTTCAAAGGCAAGATGTTCCATACGTCGCGCTGGGATTTCGATTATACCGGTGGGGAATACCGCAAGCCTGTGCTGGACAAATTAGCCGACAAATCGGTTGCCATTATTGGTACTGGCGCAACAGCTATCCAGGCGATCCCTTATTTAGGTAAGTACGCGAAAAAAGTATATGTGCTCCAACGTACGCCTTCCGTTGTTGATCAACGTCGTAACAACCCAACCGACCCAGAGTGGGCCAGTTCACTGGAGCCAGGCTGGCAGAAGGAACGTATCGACAATTTCCATCGTGCCGCATTAGAAGGGCGATTCCAGCCAGGTGAAGATGATCTGGTTGGTGACTTTTGGACGGAAATCAGCCGCAACTTAGCCGCTGAGCTTCGCGAGGAAGGCATTGAGGAAGAAATTTCCTTGGAGGACTTTTTCGCTCGTCGTGAAGAGATGGACTATCGCGTGATGGAACGCATGCGTAACCGCGTTGAAACCTTAGTAGACGATAAAGACACCGCAGAAGCACTCAAAGTCTGGTATCGCTTTTTATGCAAACGTCCACTGTCTAATGATGATTATTACGATACGTTTAATTTGCCGAACGTTGAGTTGATCGATGTGTCAGAGACGCAAGGCGTTGAGTGCATGACAGAGAAAGGCTTTAAGGCGAACGGCAAAGAATATAGTATCGACTGTATGATATTTGCCAGTGGCTTTGAGGTAAGTAGTGATTTGGATCGCCGCTGGGGTATCGATACTTTCACGGGTCGCGATAATGTTTCTATCTACGATCATTGGAAATACGGTTATAAAACCCTGCACGGTGTAATGACCAGCAAGTTCCCTAACCAGTTCTTCATAGGTTATTACCAAGGTGGGGTAAACGCTACCACTACGGAGCAATACGGTTACCAGGCTCATCACTCAGCTTACATTATTAAAGAAGCTTTAGAGAACGGCTATAAAGCGGTTGAGCCAAGTGCGGAGGCCGAGCGTGCTTGGGTTCAACACATGCACGACACCACAATAGATATGACAGCCTTTGTTGATCAGTGCCCACCGGGTTACTACAACAATGAAGGCCAAAAGGTTAAAGATGAAAACGGTAATGAGAAATACCGCAACTTCTTAGGTGAAACCTATGGCTTGGGCTGGGCTGCTTTTGAAAAGCTGACCACCGACTGGCGTGAGCAGGGTAACTTGGACGGTATGCTTACAGACAAATAGATTGTTGTGTCTGGGGTTGGCTGTTTAAGCGGTCAACCCTTTACAATGGTCTGAAATATTGCCAAATAACAATCAGGGCGATTGCGCCCTCATAACATGTAGGAGGAAGTCATGAGTATACCAACTGACGACAATTACGGCCCCCTCACAGATGAAGACTTGGGTAAACCATTAACCTACCCGGTTGATGCATTTGTATCCCGTGAGTATTTAGAAAAAGAAAAAGAACTGTTATGGCCGAATACTTGGCAAATGGCCGCTCGTCTGGAAGACATTCCGCAGATTGGTGATTTTATTACCTACAACATCTGTGAAGAATCCATCATTATCGTCCGCACTGCGGAAGATACCATCAAAGCCTTCTACAACGTGTGCCCACACCGTGGTCGTCAGTTGGTGAGTACACCAGATGATCAGAACTGTGTGAAAGGGCGTAAGAAAAATTTCGTTTGTGGTTTCCATGGCTGGCAGTTCAACCTCGATGGCGACAATATTCATGTGTTGGATGAGCAGGACTGGCAGGGTATTCTCGATAAGTCTCTGACCTGCTTGACGCCTGTTGAGCATCTGGATACTTGGGGCGGCTGGATTTATGTCAACTTTAAGGAAGAGTGTGAATCTCTAAGCGAATTTCTGGGTGAAGCAGGGCGCATCCTCGGCCACTTTGAATTTGAAGAAATGCGCTACAAGTGGCGTCAGTGGGAGGTTTACCCTTGTAACTGGAAGACCGCCATTGAAGCCTTCATGGAGCCTTACCACGTGGCGGGTACCCATACCCAGCTGCTGAAATACGGTGAGTTCTACGCTTACAGTAAGCCATACGGTTATCATGGTGTCAGTGGTTTTGATGAGCGTGATGCTTCAGAGAAGAACTCTCAGAGCAGTACCGTTGTTCGTACCGGTCGTAAAGATCAGGATCCACGTATCTCCACTTATGAATTGATTCGTGAGAACTATGAAACGGTGAACTACTCGGCTTCCAGTGAAACTCTGGTTAATGCAGCCAAACGTCTGGTGGATGAATTGCCAGAAGGCAGCACAGGTGCCGAGGTAATGGCACACCTGATGAAATCTGCTAAAGCCGATGATGCAGCTCGTGGCGTAGATTGGCCCGAAATTCCACCAGAAGTGATGGCCGAAGCCGGTTTGGCTTGGAGTCTATTCCCTAACCAGACGATTCTCCAGGGGCCAACCTTTGCATTGTGCTATCGTGTTCGTCCTTATGGTGATGATCCAGATAAGTGTATTTTCGAATCTTACGCACTTGAGCGTTACCCAGAGGGACAAGAGCCTAAGCCTGAATGGGTGAGAGCTGAGCCTACTGCCGAAAAATGGGGTTCTGTATTGGCTCAGGATTTTGCCAATATGGAGTTTGTTCAAAAGGGAATGAAGTCTCGTGGTTTCCGTGGCACTTTGCCAAACCCACATCAGGAACAAAAGATCACCAATTTCCACAGACATTTATCCAATGTGATGGAAGGCGCCGGTCAGATTAAACCCATTAAAAAATGATAAAAGAGTCGTCTCCGCCACTACCAGTGGCGGAGACTATGAAGAACTTTTAAGTACTATGAACGGCAGTGACTTTGGTGTCGGCCGATCAAATTTGGAGAAAGTGTATGTCAGTACCAGTTCATGAGCGAATTATTGATCTCTTAGAAGCCGAAGGCATCGATGCACTGTTTGGAATTCCTGATCCCGGTTTTCTTCACATGGCAATGAAGTGTGAACAGCGCGGTTGGAAAGTCGTTGCACCAAAGCACGAGCAAAACGGCGCTTTCATGGCCGATGCATGGTCTCGGATGACCGGTAAGCCAGGTGTATGTTTTGGTACTCAGGGCCCAGGTGTGACTAACTTGGCATCAGCAATGATTGTTGCGAAAAAAGAAGGTTCACCCACCATCTTTTTCGGCGGCAACCGTTCACGCACGGCTAACCAGCGCGCACGTGTTGGTCGTATCCAATACATGGATCAAATCTCCCACTTCAAACCACTGGTTAAATACGCCGCGATTATTGAAGAGCCAGATCAAACGGATGAAATCATTCGCGAAGCAATTCGCCAGTGCACCACAGGCAAGCCTGGCCCTGTGTACGTCGAATTGCCACTGAGCGTTATTCATGAAACCTTCAATTGGCCACCCATCATGAAGCCTGAGCAGTACCGTATGGTGGAGCAGGCTGCCAGTGGCACCATGATTAATAAAGCGGTTGAATTGATCAAAGCGGCTAAAAATCCGGTAATGCTTGTTGGTCAGGGCATGTTTACTTCCCGTTCGCATGATGCTGTTGCGGCCCTTGCTGAAAAGCTGGAATGTCCAATTTTGCAAACGTCCGGTTGTGCTATGGTCATTCCAGGTCAGGAAGATCGTACATTTGCTTATGGTTTTTCCCCAGCGGGACGTGAAGCGGCTAGCGAATCCGATCTGTGTATTGCCATTGGTACAGAATTGGGTGAGCCAGTACACATGGGGATTGGCCGCCACTGGGAAAAAGGTGACGCGGGCCGTAAGTGGATCTATCTGGATCGTGATGCCTCTGCCATGGGTGTTAACCGTCCCATTGATGCACCGCTAGTTGGTTGCATGCGCGATATTCTGCCGCAATTGATGGAAGCTTTGGGTGATTATCAAGGCACGCCTTCTGCAGAATTCGAAAGCTGGAAAGTCATGCAGAAAGAATTCAAGACCAAGTTGCTGGCCGAGGTGCCAACAGGCGGTAAACCTGTGCATCCTGCTCGTCTGATTGTTGAAGCGACTAAGGTGATTCCTGACGGTGCCATCTACGCAGCAGACGGCGGTTCAACTACCATTTATGGTTGGACTTATAGCCAATACAAGCCAAAAGACTTGGTCTGGAACCAAAACACGGGTCAGCTGGGTACGGGCTTGCCTTACGCTGTTGGTGCCGCACTGGCCACTGATGCAAAACGACCTGTTGTATTTGTAACGGGTGATTCTTCCTTCCTGTTCTCTCTGAATGAGCTGGAAACTGCCGTTCGTAAGAAACTGCCAATTGTCACTGTTGTGGCTTGCGATTACGCTTGGGGCTTGGAAGTTGGCGTTTGGAAGAAGCAGGTTGGTCCGGATTCTCCAGAGACAGAAGCGCATTGGAGCAAAGACATCCGTTTCGATAAGATCGCTGAAGGCTTTGGTGCTTATGGTGAATACGTTGAAAATGAAGCCGATATTGCACCAACCGTTGAAGCTGCCATTGAGCGTGCCATGTCAGAAGGCAAGCCTGTTGTGATTCAAGTGCCAGTTGATGCCTATGCCAACGCTATGGATGCACCAAACTACGAAGAGTTTAAATCGTGGTATACCGACTTTAAAGCCGGTTATGGTGCAGAAGCAGAAGACGCTTACTAATACGCGGTCTTTCAATAACCTCATGATCAACAAGTGGGGTTATCAACATTAAATACCTAGGGGCGCATGTGTGCCCCTAAGTCATATTTAAGAATAAGGTTTCTACATTATGCGTGAATATCTGAAATTTTATATTGATGGTCAGTGGGTCGATCCACTGGAACTGAAAACTGTACAACCTACAAACCCAGCTACCGAAGAGCCTTCGGGCACAATTGCTTTGGGTTCTGAAGCAGATGTAGATCTGGCTGTAAAAGCGGCGCGCAAAGCTTTTATGAGTTGGTCTGAAACCAGTAAAGAAGAGCGCCTAGAAGTATTGGAGCGTGTAGCGGCGGAATATGAAAAGCGCTCTGCGGATCTGGCACAAGCCATTACTGATGAAATGGGTGCACCAAAAGGCTTAGCTGGTAGCTTCCATATTGGTTTGGGTACTGGCCACTTAAACACGGCTATCGAAGTGCTGCGTAAATTTGAATTTGAAGAGCTGCACGGCGCTACCATGATTCGTCATGAGCCGATTGGTGTATGCGCCATGATCACTCCATGGAATTGGCCTGTAAATCAAATCGCTGTAAAAGTATTCCCTGCTATTGCAGCGGGTTGCACCGTGGTTCTAAAGGCGTCTCAAGAATCGCATTATTCCGCCCAAATCTTGACTGAAATTCTGGACGCTGCGGGTGTACCCGCTGGTGTTTTCAATATGATTCAGGGTAAAGGTTCTGTTGTGGGTATGGCGATGGCCTCTCACCCAGAAGTGGATATGGTGTCTATCACTGGCTCTGAAGGTGCAGGTATTCAAGTAGCAAAAGCGGCGGCTGATGGCGTTAAGCGGGTTGCTCAAGAGTTAGGTGGCAAAAGTGCCAATATCCTTTTGGATGACGGGGATCTAATTAAAAACGTCACCAATGGTGTTGTCGGCATGATGGTAAACTCAGGTCAAACCTGTAGTGCGGCATCGCGTATGCTCGTGCCAAAATCAAGAATGGGCGAGGTAATAGAAGCCGCTCAAGCTGGAGCCGCTACCGTAACCGTTGGTGATCCCAATACTGATGTAGCTATGGGTCCTGTCGTATCCGCAGGACAATTTGATTTGATTCAGGGTTACATTCAGAAGGGCATCGATGAAGGCGCAGACCTTATCGCTGGAGGAACGGGTCGTCCTGAAGGTTTGGAAAAAGGCTTCTACGTTAAACCTACAGTGTTTGCCAATGTCAGCAATGACATGGTGATTGCTCAGGAAGAAATCTTCGGCCCTGTTCTTTGTATCATTGGCTACGACGATATTGACGATGCCATTGCCATTGCCAATGATTCACCCTTTGGTCTGGCTGGTAATGTTGGCGGTGCCGATCTGGAAGCGTGTCGTGCTGTTGCACGTCGTATGCGTACTGGTTGTGTCTACATTAATGATGGGTTTGATTTTAATGCTCCCTTTGGTGGTTACAAGAAGAGCGGAAACGGCCGTGAGTGGGGCGAGTTTGGTTTCCATGAATACCTGGAAATTAAAGGTATGCTGGGCTTTGAACCACCTGCTCAGTAACGGATGCTGATGAATACATAGCGTCTATTTGTGAAAAAGGCCTGTTTAACCATGTTAAACAGGCCTTTTATTTGGCGTTTAAAAATTTGCTATGTAGATGATGCCGCTGGCACGTTAAAAGGTTTTATCTGAAACACCAATATATCAAAACACACTTCAATCATTACCGAAAAGACAAAGACAAAGACAAAGACAAAGACAAGAATGGAATCTACAGGCTAAGTTTCTGGCAAGCTTTTTATCCTCCGTTATACTCAAGAGAGTGGTTTATTTTTAGGGGCTGTGATGCCTTTTGTTGTATAACGCAAACTTCATAAAGCCGTGCTTTTATGATTATAGGCTTCAATCACTGTCGTTCTCACCAGCAATGCTAGTGCAAGCTCAAAGCATTAAAGTATAAAACATAGTGAAATGCGCGCCTGCATTGCAACGATGCAACAGATTCAGTGCGCCAGCTTCACTCTCGTGTTTTCTTTTACAGTGTTATTGGAATTGATTTTGGAAATCAAAAAGTATGGCCATTGAAGTGAGAGTTGCACAAACGGATAAGGAGCTTAAGGATGTTTACAAGTTGCGGTACCGAGTCTATGTGCAGAGTGAGGGTTATTTCAAAAAGGCGTGCCATGATCTGATCACTGACAAATTTGACACAGTCGAAGGAGTCGGTAACGTGGTGGCGTATCATGAAGGAGAGGCAATTGGCACCATGCGTGCCAATATTGATAGTGAAGCCGGATTGCCGGCGGAACAGATATTTGATTTTTCTGAATGTCGTAAAACTCTTGCAGATGGCTATCCGATAACGGTGCGTTTTGGTGGTGCGGGGATGCTGGCAATTGATGAAAAGTGGCGTAATCGTCGGGATGTTTTTAAGGCATTGATTAGTGCCTGCTGTGCATTTGGCGCTATTCATGGCGCAACTCATATACTAGCGACTGTCAACAAGAAATCGTTATCCATCTACAGAAAGCTCGGTTACCAGATATTGGATGATGCAATCTGGGTAGAGGAAATCGGTGAATATGTTCTCCCAGTTTCTGTTGAGTTAGCCAAATTGAACCTGTGGGCTTTTGGTGTTGCAGAGCCAACCCAGGAAACACTTAGTGCTTTATTTAGTTGGACAAGAGAGTTGACTTCAGAACAAACGAAGTGAGGTTACGGCCTCTGCTTGTAAATAAATGATTTATCACCTTATTATTAGTGTGCGGTAAAACTTCTAATGAAAGAAGATCAAGCGAGTATCACAGCTTTTACAGTGCTGCAGGGGTTTCTTTACGTGGCCAGAAAAACCGAGTTTGCTTCGCTAGTAACTCGGGAAGAGGAGGCTTTTGCGGAGCTGATATTGGGTCAGTCAGACGCTGGACGCAGACGCCTAAAACAAATTGATAGGCCCTTTATAACCTGGTTGGTGAAATTGCGTGAGAGGTTGTTATTACCGGGTATCACCGTGCATTATGTGTTGCGGAAAAAGTATATTGAAGAGGTAACACTGGAGGCCATTGCTGAAGGTGCTGAACAAGTGGTTAATTTGGGTGCTGGGTTCGACGGTCTGGCTTATCGGCTAAGCGATCAGTATCCCGACGTGTCTTTTATCGAAATTGATCATCCTCAGACCCACCGGCTGAAGTCTCGGGCATTGGAAGGACGCCTCTCCGGTAGAGATAATTTCCATTTCTTAAGTGTTGATTTCAGTCAGCAAGAACTGCATAGCGCACTTCAGGAATCTAATAACTATGCGCCATCGAAAAAAACCCTGTTTATCTGCGAAGGGGTACTAATGTATTTGGATCGAAGCGATATTAGCAAGATCTTTAATGCTCTTGGGCAGTTAAGTGGTTCGGGTTCCAGTATTGTATTCACTAGCCTTGAACCGAAAAGCAGCCCCAAAAATAATATGCGTTCTTTGCTGTTTGGTTATCTGAAAATGATTGGTGAGCCGATTAAATGGATGTTGCCAAGCGAAAAGGCGGGAAGTTTTTTAGCAGAGCACAACAGTACATTGGTGGCTTATGCGGACACCTCTGAATTGATCAAAAAGTATATCGTACAGCCCACGTGCTACACATTTCATTCGGGAGAATATCTAATGACCGCTAAGTTCGACGAAGTTACCGGAAAAGATATTGCTTAACAGTGTGAAGCCATCATGATTTCACTGTCTTACCTAATTATGTTTTTGGTTGCTTTGCTGCTATCCGTTTATTTCACCGCAGAGTTGATTGGTGATTTGTTGTGCGGCGTTTTGCATCGCGGTTTGAAGTTCTTTCAATCCTTGCCTTTTTAAAGCGCTGCCAATCCCAATGGCTACCAGTGCATGACTGAGTTGGTCGCGTGATTTCCATACGGGGGCAGCTAAAACAGTGACACCGGAAATGTAGTTGCCAGAATCGATGGCAAAGCCATTGCGCTTGGTGTCATCAATCTGTTGTTTCCATTCATCAAATGACGGGGGATCATCCCAACGCAGGGTTTCAAAGCGAGTTGCGATCTCTTCCTCAGGGTGATTGCCAAAAGCTGCAATGCAGCGTCCGGTGGCGCTGATCAGTGCCGGGAAGCGACTGCCTATTTGGGCGCTGATTTGAAAGTTATTGCCCGCTTGCGAAGCCGCCACCACAACAATGTGATCGATTCCCACAATGTGGACACCCAGCATAGTGACATCATATGAACGGCTGATGCGGTCAAGAGCTGGTTGAGCTAGATCGGTAAACTGATTTCGTCTGAGCCAGTGTCGAGCCAATGTCAGCACACCAGCTTCCAGTGAATAGCGCTTGGTATCGGAATCAAAATGCACAAAAGCTTCATCTACCAAGGCTCTCAATACATATAGGCATGTACTTGGTACCAAATCCAATGTTTTCGCTATGGCTTGCAAAGGCATAGGAGAATCACTTTTGCCCAAAAGTCTGAGTATGGCCGCCGCTCTGGATATCGCAGGCGCTTTGCTTTTTTTAACCGCCTTAGCCAATTTTTGTTCTTGAGTTTGAGA
>CBFHKY010000001.1:80705-94714 GCA_965656525.1 Pseudomaricurvus sp.
GTTATTGAAGTGTCGTGCTCAGTCATAACAAAGTCTGTTTTATTATTTTTAAATGTTCGAAGCTTCAGTGTACTGATTTTGTGGCGGATGAGTAATGCTTTTATCGAAAATTGACAGATGCTGTATCTATGTTCAAGAGCACGATTAAAGACGGCCGCTAAACATCATCGAGCGTGTTTGACTCAATCTTTATAAGGAATAATAAACTCAATTGCATATAAATATTTGTATATGCATACGCCATGCCGTGGCGATTAACGACTTATCCAGCTTTGGGTTTAGAGTAGGTGACGTTTATTTGAAGCAATTACTCGTTCTTTTAAAACACCGTTTGACGTTAGACATAACAAAGGTAGTTGAAGAGAGGAAAATATGTTGAATGTACCGATAGAGCCAATCACACCAGAATTTGGTGTTCAGATTTTGATCTCAAATGATCAGATGCTAGACGATGGAGTACCAGAAAGGTGCCTGGAGCTGCTGAACCAATACGGTGTCATTGTGTTCCCACAAATCAACATCAGCGATGAAAGACAAGTGGCTTTTAGCGGCAGACTGGGCAAAACTAAAGAGTCCAAATTTGCCAGCGACAAAAGTAGCGCGACCGATCAGCTGGGCATTTATCCTGTTTCTTTAGACCCTAGCAAAGCTAAATTTTTGGATTATGTGATGTCCAATGAACATTGGCACATGGATGGAACCACTTATGCCATTGCCCCTAAAGCAACGACGTTAAAGTGTGAAGAGCCCGCAAACAGTGGCGGTGATACTGAGTTTTGTAATTTGTTTCTTGCTTACCAGCAGTTGCCCGAAGAAACTCAAGCGCGCATTGCAGGTCTTCACGTGATACATAGCGCGGCGGCCGCCAATTTGCGCTATTTCAGCAAGCCAACGGTATTGGATTTGCAGCGCTGGTTAAATGATGGCCCACCCACAAAGCAGCCATTGGTTTGGCATCAGGCGGATGGTCGAAAATCCTTGGTGATAGGTTCAACGGCTGACCATATCGTAGGGATGGATGTCGATGAGGGAAGGGCGCTGCTGCAAGAATTATTGGAGTGGTGTACGCAGCCGCAATTTACGTATCGTCATGTCTGGAAAAAAGGCGATCTGGTTATTTTTAACAACCCCGGTGTTTTGCATCGCGCTCATCGCTACACCATAGAGTCCGGTCGTTTAATGCACAGAACGACCATTATGGGTACCGAGGCTTTTGCCTGAGTTTACTTTATCGATTGTAATAGAAGTTGATAAGTTCACCTTTCCCAATAAAGACCGTACAGGAACTAACGGCCTTGCAGGGAAAGGTGAAAAAAAGCGGCTTAAAAGCAGCTCCGTAATGCCTTACTGTTGACCTTCCGCGTACCATGTGCGAAAGCGATCGTAGTTAGGGGTGTCTAAGTTTTCATTGCCACCGTGATTAATGACAGGGTCAATGGGCACGTGAATCACTGTTGGTTTACCGCTGGCAAAAGCAGCATCAATAGCTGCACCCAACTCTTCGCCTTTCTCAACGTACATGCCTTCACAACCGTGACCTTTAGCAATTTCGTCAAAGCGAACTTTAGGGCTCCAGTGAACGCCTGGCTCAGTGGTGTTGCCGTGGCCGAAAGTGCGCTTGTATACGCCAACTTCTAAGCCCCATGCGTTATCAACAGCAACAACGATGACCATTGGTAGGTTCAAGCGCTGTACCACTTCTAATTCACCAATGTGATACAAGAAAGCGGAATCACTGGTCGTGAATAGAACAGGGCGTTTGCCACCGTCGGCGACAGAAGCACCAACGGCGTAAGGCAAGCCAGTACCCAAGCAACCAAAGTTTTGGTTCCAGATTACATCCCGTGGTTTGCTTTGTAGGTAAGTCCAAGTGAAGATTACGGTACAGCCACCATCACGTACGTGAATGGCGTTTTCTGGCATGGCTTTAGTGGCTTCAATTACCCACTGGCCTGTGTGTACACGGCCACTTGGTGTAGTGAAATCTTGGTTAGCCAAAGCCGTAAGGCGCTCTTTGTCTTCTTTGACCCAACGAGCCATTTCTGGGTGTTCTACACGCGCGCTAGCTTTCAGCGCTTTAGACAACTGAGGCACAACTGTTCGCAGGTCGCCGATCAAAGGTACATCGATAGGACGATTCTGGCCGATAGCCTCAGCGTCTAATTCAACGTAAACCCATTTGCGATTGGCATTACCATCTTTCCAGTACATGCCAACACCGTAGTGTACCGGCTCACCGATTTCAGTACCGATGGCGATAACCACATCCGACTTCTCAACGATCTCGTTACCGACTTCAGAGAACATGTAAGGGAAGGTCTTATCTTCGTAGCCTTCGATGAAGGCGCTACCACCAGAAGTCTGGATGATAGGGCAGCCCATCAGTTCAGCCAACTCTTTTACCTTCTGACCCGCGCGGGTGCACTGGACAGCGTGGCCCACCAGCAAAACTGGGCATTCTGCGCCTTTGATCAGCTCGATAGCTTTTGCAATCATGTCTCCATCCGCACCGGGCTCTACCAGACGATAAGAAGATGGCGGTAATGGCGCGGGTACATCCAAGTCTTCTAAGATAACGTTTGAAGGGTATTCAATATAAACAGGCCCAGGTGTGCCGGATTGACAAACACGCAGGGCTTGGCGAATGATCTCATCCGTTTGGTTGGCGTATTCAATACTGGCGCTCCATTTAACCGAATTCTTGAAGAGAGCTTCTTGTTGGATAAATTGAATACGCCCTCGACGAACTCGGCGCTCCGTGATTCGAGCACGCTGACCGCCAATATAAATTACCGGTGAGTTCTCAACCAGAGAATTCATCATGGAACCCGCGTTAAGAGCGATACCGGGACCGAGGGTGGAAATACACACAGCAGGGGTGCCATTCATACGTGAATAGGCTTCGGCCATCATGCCTGCTGCCAGCTCATGGTGGGGGGTCACCACAGTCCAGCCACGCTTTTCGGCGGCGACAAACATATGAACAAAGTTAGGGTCGGGAATGCCAAAAATAGCTTTGATACCTTCGGCTTCGAAGAGCTCTAGAATACGTTCGTATACTTTAATTGTCATGAGCGAAATAACCTCGATTCTTATTTGTGCAGGCAGAATAGCGCCAGCATACTCGCCAAGCAATCTAAGTAAGCCCTATTAGTCCGTACAAGCTGAATAATATGATGAGAGCTTCAGGCTCTCTGGTTTTTGTGATCTCAGTCTTGTCCGTACAAGTAAGGCTTACTAGTTCTAGCTTTACACTTAAAGTTGAATACAGTGGTAGGTGTTTAACCTCACTGAGAGACTCCCTCAAATTGTTGTTACTTGTAGGGAGTCTCTTTAGTGCGTCAACACATCAGTGAATATGAAATTGAGGGCTTGATTTGGAGCGATTCAGGCTCCACAGTGCAACAGAGCTGAGCCCCATTAAAAATGACGTCAATAGTAGAAACGGGGTATAACTACCGAAGCTATCGAAGACAAAACCGGCTGTTAATGGACCAAATGCAGTACCCAATGAGAGCGCCATCACCAAAGCACCGTATAGCGCACCAAAATTCTTTAGTCCAAAGTGCCGGGCGGCAAGATAAGCGATCACATCAACTTCTGACCCTAGAGTTAAACCAAAAATAGCGGCCGCAATGGACTGGTTGACGTGATTGCCACCATCAATCAGTAGCAAGGTGCAGGCTATAATGGGGATCAGAAAGGCAAAGGCCCCTACTAGGTGCCCGGGAAACTTGTCCAATAAGAAGCCTGTTCCGAGTCGGCCGATAATGGAAAAAATCCCGATCAGTGAAGCAATGCCTCCAGCTGTCTTAGGGTCTGCGCCATGGTCAGTCAGTATCGGTACGAAATGCACAACAATACCAATAGCGGTGAAAGCAAAACACCCACCCGCAACAAGTAGCTTGTAAAGTACCGGTGAGCGAAAGCCTTCCGCTAGAGTAAGGCCGGGTAATTCTTTTTCTGCCACAGTATCAACAATATCACTTGCATCACCACCATCTGAAGCCGTCGAGTCATGATGATGCACTCTGTGTGGTGCCGTTTTATGTTCGTCTTGTTTCCCTCTAAAAAAGAAGCAAACCAAAGGAAAAACAATCAAAATCCAGCCGCCACTCAGAATCATAAATGCCAGCCGCCAATCGAAATACTCAATCAACCATGTGCCCAACACTGGGAAGATAGTCGCACTTACGGATGCACCAGACAGTGTGGTGGCGAGAGCAATGCCTCTTGATCGCTCAAAACGGCTGGTCACGGCACTGGTCCAAACCGTAGCTTGAACCCATAGCGTGGCAAAAGCCACGATGCACCAGAGAACAATCCAATTCAGTTTCGTCCCTGTTGCAGTACCCAACAACCCGAATGCAATTGCCATGAGCAGCACTCCGACCAGACCAATCTTTCTTGGGCCTAGCTTATCGATCAGCATTCCCATCGGAACGCAGCAAAGGGCGCTAATGAAAGACGCAATCGTAATACCAAATGATATTTGTGCTCGACTCCAGCCAAACTCGGCCTGAATGGGCTGGATAAAAGGCCCTAATGCGTACACAAAGATCACGGATGTGGCATAGCCTAAAGCAGCCACAAATGGCAGCGGCCAGTAGGCTTGCCACTCAGCCCGACCAGATGTGAGTTGTGTCATTTGTTTTCCTTGAGAAAGGGTCCTGAATCGACCTAGCTAACCTGATTTGTTCCAAGTTAGCTTTTGTACAAAAAAAATAGCTTAAGGCTGATAGTTGTTCATGCGCTCAATAATTTCTGGATCCATTGGCGGCTCGCTGGCCTCAATCGGGATATTAAAGCTATTCATATACATGGCGGTAACTTCGTAGCAACCAATCAAGAAAATTAAATCCATGATTTGTTTGTGGCTATAACGCTCAAGCAGTTGCTCCCAAGATTGATCAGACAGGCGAGCCTCTAAAAGAAGTTCATCCACTGCGCGTACCAATACAGTATCTTCCTCTTTGAGGATTGTATTGCTAGGACCAACCTGTATGGCTTTGATCTCGTCGTCCGTAAGTCCCACTCGACGCCCTAAAATATCGTGCATGTGGTATTCATACACAGATTTTTTCAGCCAACCAACCCGCAAGATCATAATTTCTCGATCGCGAGGCGTTAAGGTGCTATTGGTGACAACTTGGTTATTGTATGTAAGCCAGGCTTTGGCCAGTTCTGGAAAGTGGGCCATAGTACCCAGCATATTGGTTCCACGCACGGCTTCACCTGTTTCTTCCCAACCTTTCTGTACAAATTTCAGTCCACCAGGCATTGCACCCAAAGCGTCTAAGATTTCTGCGTCCCACTCTGGGGGCAATAAGGGGAGTTGACGAGGTTCTTTATTATTTTGCATTGTGATTCCTTTATTGAATAACGCGGGGTTAATAACCCTTAAAATGTCCAGGACGACGCTCAGCTGTTGCCTTGATACCTTCGGCAAAATCTTCTGTAGATTCTAACTTTCGTTGCTCTCTGTGTTCAGTCTCTATGGCAGTTTTGACATCGGCCAATAGGTTTTTCCGTAGTGTTGCACGGGTGGAGAGCAAACCAAGCGGTGCATTTTCTGCAATCTCTTGGGCAAAAGCAATCGCAGTAGGGAGCACATCCGCGGGGCTGCACACACGATCAACCAACCCCCAGGGCATTACGTCTTCGGTTTTAAAGCGTTTGCCGCTCAGAAACATATAAGAAGCGTGTTGTCTTCCAATGGTTCGGGGCAGGGTGTGCGTCAGGCCAAAGCCAGGATGAAAGCCCAACTTGACGAAATTGGCCGAAAAGCGAGCCTCGGGGCTAGCCACTCGAAAATCTGCGGCAACCGCCAACCCCAGCCCGGCACCTATGGCAGCCCCCTGAACGGCAGCGACAATGGGTTTTTGACAAGCGTAAATACGTAACGCCTGATCGTAGAATTCCCTCAGAGGATCGTCAGTGGTCGCCTCGAAACCATTTTCCGCTGCGAGGTTTGCGCCAGCGCAGAAAATTTTCTCTTTTGACGTTAACACAACGGCCCTCACAAGGTCGTTGTTATCCAAATCTTCAAGATGGTCGGCGATACTTTTAAGCAGGTTTACAGTGGCGTAGTTATAAGGTGGATTGTGAAAGGTGATCGTTGCAACATGACCACTTATTTCAGTTTCCACTTGAGTTGATACTGTTATTTCTTCAGACATGGTCACCTAGCCTTTGAGCATATCCATCAATGATCTGATTTGTAGGCAGACAATGTCAAATTTAATACTCAACAGTCTCTAGCGGTTTTTCCATTCAGGAAGGCGCTTTTCAGCAAAAGCACGGGGGCCTTCTTGCGCATCTTCGCTGTTGTAACAACGCTCTGACGCATGGCGCGCCGCTTGCAGTGCCGCAGCACGACCCATTTCAGTAGAGATCATCACGGTTTCACGGGCCGCCTTTACTGATAACGGTGCGCCTTCTAAAATTTCAGCCGCTAACTCTAGAGCCTTGTCCATTAAGGCTTCTGGCTCTGAGATGCGGTTGACTAATCCAATTTCGTAAGCGCGTTGAGCGGTAATAGGTTTACCCGTTAATAGAATTTCCATCATGATGCGCTGAGGAATCATGTGGATGAGAGGCGATGCCCACGGTGAACTGCGACCGACTTTAACTTCGGTCACGGCAAATTTTGCGCGATCACTGGCAACACACAAATCACAAGCCTGAGCAATCATCCACCCGCCAGCAAACGCGACACCATTGACGGCAGCGATGGTCGGTTTAGACAGTTCAACGGTATCGTAGGGTAAAGGGAACATATCGCGCGGGGGCACAGTCATGCCGGTTTCTACCATTTCTTTCAGATCGCCACCGGCACAAAAGGCTTTTTCACCCGAACCTGTGAGAATCGCGACGCGCAAGGCGCTGTCGTTTTCAAATCGTTCCCACGCTTGGCGCAATCCTTCACGCACTTCACGGCTTAAACAATTGCGCTGCTCTGGGCGATTGATGGTGATAATTGCAATGCCATCGGCGCGGGCATCAAAAAGTACGGCGTCGCTCATTAGAAACCTCGTTGCTGAATAGTGTGTGCATCGCGTTCAAGCTGTTCTTGAAAGTCAGGGTGCGCGATAGCAATCAGACGGCGAGTGCGCTCTGCAAGGCACTGACCTTTCAGTTCGGCTGCACCAAACTCAGTCACAATCACATCTACATCGGTACGTGCCGTGGTGACTGGGCCGGAAAGCTGGGTACAAATACGGCTCAGTGTGCCACCCTTAGCGGTAGCCGGTAGTGCAATAATGGAATGTCCACTCTTAGAACGAGCACCTGCACGGACGAAATCTACTTGGCCGCCGGTGCCCCCCATGTAAGCTGCACCAGATTGTTCCGCATTCGCCTGGCCTGTGAGGTCAACTTCAAGTGCTGAATTGATAGCGATCAACTGGTCTAGTTGGGCAAGTGTGGCTGCATCGTGGGTGTAGGCAGTGGCACACATGCGCATCAACGGGTTGCGGTGGGCCCAATCGTACAAACGCTTGCTGCCGATGAGTGCACCATTGATGGAAACACCGGCATCGATACGTTTACGAGCATTGGTAATTACACCGGCTTCTACTAATTCGACCAAGCCATCCCCCAGCATTCCTGAATGAACACCAAGATCTTTGCGGTCGTGAAGCAAGCGCAGAATTGCATCAGGTACGGCACCGACACCGGTTTGAATAACCGAACCATCAACAATATAGCTTGCACAGTGCTTGGCGATGGTTTCATCCAGCGAACTGATTTTTGCGGGAAGTACTTCCACAGGCGCGCAAGATACATGCACCGCTACATCAATTTGCGATGCGTGTACGGTTTCACCGTTACTGAAAGGCACCTGTTCGTTCACTTCTGCGATGACGACTCGGGCTTTAGCAACAGCAGCCTGCACGTAATCGCTGATCAGACCACAACTGTGGTGGCCGTTTTTGTCGGCAGGGCTTACCTGAATGAAGGCCACATCACAAGGCATAATGTCAGCTTCGATCATGGGCGCAACTTGGCTCACATGAATCGGAATTACTTGCAGTGCACCGGCTTTTGTCATCGCGCGTAAAGCACCAATGGCACCCATGCTGTACAAGGTAAAGCTTTCGGCGGTTTCAGGTTGAAAAAGGCCAGAAAAGCTCGTCGCAATAAACGCCGATAAATCGCCAATACTTTTCCCTTGTGCGATTAACGCTTCAACAAGAGAGGTGGGTTCGCCGCAGGCTTGCCCCACAATGATGTGGTCGCCAGGACGTAAAAACTCGCTTAAATGTAAAGCGTCAATACCGTTCACTTGCTTCATGCGCGACCTGCCAATGCGAGTAAGGCTTGAGCCCTAGCAAGGTGAGGGCGATCAAGCATCGCGCCATTATGACCAATCGTACCCGCGCCTGGATTTGCAGCAAAGACATCGACAATTTCTTGTGCGACAGTCAACTCTTCTTCCGTCGGCGTAAAGGCTTCATTGATAACGTCAACCTGTGCAGGGTGAATCGCCAGCATACCGCGATAGCCATCACGGCGGACCTTTTCGGCGCGTGTACGTAAACCTTCAAGGTCACGGAAATCTCCTTGAATGGTTTCGATGGGTAAAACGTTGGCGACAGAAGCGCCCATTAAACAAAAGCTGCGAGCCAGCTCGTAGGTGAAGCCATAGCTGCCGTCTGGGTTGCGGTTTTCGCTTGCGCCTAAGGCATCGCCCAAATCTTCCGCCCCCCATGTCATCGCAACAACCCGTGGGGCATCCTTGTAATCGCCAGTAGTGTACATGCCTTCGGCCGTTTCTGTGACTAAGACGATAACTTTGGTGGTGCCTTCCTCAATACCGTTAGCCGCTTCCAGTGCTGAAAGGTAGTGGTTAAGCCGTTCTACATCTTGGCGACCAAATGCTTTTGGCAACATGATGCCACCCGGGCAGCCCGGCATGATGGTGGCTAGGTCTTTGAGTGTGTGTTCGCCGTCTAAGGGGTTCACACGTACCCATAGGCGGTGTTTGCTGGCCGCAGGCTGAGCTTTCAAAAAGGTGGCGACCATTTCACGAGCTTTCGGCTTTTCTTCCGGTGCGACGGCATCTTCGAGATCGAAGATTGCAATGTCGGCCTCACTGTCGGTGGCCTTTTGCATTTTCTTTTCACTGTCGCCCGGCGCGAACAACCAAGAACGGGCGCTAAATACATCTGTCATGGATTCCATCCTTCAATCTTGTCTGTGTGCTTATTGGTCTGAGCGGATCAGTAAGGCTTAAATAATCAACGGATTCCTCAATCAGTAAGACTTAGGCAGCCCTAAGACTTTTTCTGCCAAGAAGTTGAGAATCATGTGTGGACTTACGGGTGCCGTGCGAGGAATCAGCACTTCACGCAGGTAACGCTCTACATGGTATTCCTGTGCGTATCCCATTCCACCTAGCGTCAGCATGGCGGTATGACAAGCCTCAAAGCCTGCTTCGGCGGCTAAGTATTTACCGGTATTGGCTTCGACACCACAATCCTCGCCTTTATCAAATAGGGTGGCTGCTTTCATAACCATTAGGTTAGCGGCTTCGACCTGTGCCCAACATTTCGCCAATGGGTGTTGAATGCCTTGGTTCATACCGATAGGGCGGTCAAATACAACACGGTCTTTCGCGTATTGTGCGGCTTTATTGATGGCCACACGACCTAAACCGACAGCTTCTGCCCCCAGTAGCACGCGCTCTGGGTTTAAGCCTTTAAGGATGATTTTGAACCCATCGCCTTCGGCACCAATGCGGTCTTCTTCAGGGATAAACAGATCATTGATGAACAGCATGTTAGAGCCAACGGCATGACGACCCATTTTAGGAATCAGGCGGTGTTCGATTTTACGGCGATCTACGTCGGTAAAGAATACCGATAAACCGTCGGTCTTACGTTTGCAGTCTTCTAGTGGGGTCGTGCGTGCCAGCAGCATCATTTTGTCGGCGACGTGAGCGTTGGTAATCCAGATTTTCTCGCCGTTTACGCGATAACCGCCTTCCACTGTTTCGGCGCGGGTTTTCAGTTTGGTGGTATCCAAACCGACATTAGGTTCGGTAACAGCGAAACACATTTTTTGCTCGCCAGACAGAATTGGCGGAATCATGCGTTGTTGCTGTTCTTCAGTGCCAAACAGAGCAATCGGTTCTAGGCTAAAAACTGGGCCGTGTACGCTGGACGCTGCTGTCATGCCGCCGCCAGATTCAGAAATAGCCTGCATCATAATGGCCGCTTCGGTAATACCAAGACCAGCACCGCCAACGCTTTCTGGCATGGCCACGCCTAACCAGCCGGCTTCGGCCATAGATTTATGAAACTCGAAAGGGAAAACCCCGTTCTTGTCCATTTCAAGCCAGTACTCATCAGAGAATTGTGTGCAATGCTTAAGTACTGCGTCACGAATATTTTGTTGATCTTCGGTCAGTGAAAAATCCATTGTGTCGGCCCTCTCTTCAGGAACTCTGGTAACAAGACAAATTAAATCAATAAGTTATAGTTTTATCTTAAAGTAGATTTTAAGTCTGAACTTAGGTTAGGTGTTAGCCTTGAGCATTAATTTTCATCGTTGGCCGCAGACAACTGCCCCATTAAGTCGTTGGTATGTTGACCCAGTGCGGGGGCAGGGCCGTGAACTTTGCCGGGGGTTTTAGAAAACCATGTCGGCACACCAGGGAAGCGAACTTTACCCGTCGCCGTTTCGACCGTTTCGAAAAAGCCAACGGCTTTCAGGTGTTCGTTATCAAACAGCTCTTCTGGCGAGCGTAGTGGTGCGCAAGGGATACCTAAGTCGCACAAAAGATCTAACCACTCTTGGGTGGTACGCTCTTTAAACGTTTCACCCAGCAGGCCATAAACGGTATTAATTTGTTTGGCGCGCTGGGCGAGGGTATTGAACTCTTCTTTCGCCCAATCCGGCTTTACTGCATCCATAAACAGATTCCAGTGCTTGTCGTTGTAAACAAGTGCAGAGATGTGGCCATCTTTGGTTTCGTAAGGACGGCGATTCGGCGCAACTGCTCGGTGGTAGTTGGCAGGGCCAATGGGTGGTTCAAAGATCGCGCGATCGGCGTGTTCAACCAACATGAACGAGGCCATAGTTTCGAACATACCTACTTCTACTTCTTGGCCTTCACCGGTGCGTTCACGATGAAAAAGAGCCAGTATCGTGGCGTAGAGAACGGTCATTCCGGCGACTTTATCGGCCATAATCGTACCGATGTAGTTAGCCTGCCCAGTTAAAGCTTCTTGTACGGATGGCAGCCCGCATTCGGCTTGAATGGTGTCATCGTAAGCGGGCTTATCGGCATCGGGGCCGCGGCGACCGTAACCATAACAATTGGTGTAGACAATATTTGGATTGATGGCAGTTACGTCTTCGTAACTAAATCCCAATTTAGCAACGGCCTTGGCGCGCATGGAGTGAATGAAAACATCGGCGTCTGCGATCAATTCACGCAATGCCGTTTTGCCTTCGTCTGTGCGTAGATCCAGCACCATACTGCGCTTGCCGCGGTTAACATTGATAAATACACCGCTCATGCCCGCTTCCATACCTTGCGATACAAAACGAGTGGGATCACCGGCGGGCGGCTCAATCTTAATAACATCGGCACCCATATCAGCCATAATTTGGGTGGAATAGGGGCCCATCACCATGGCCGTTAAGTCAATTACCCGAATACCAGCTAATGGTCCTGATCGATTCACTTGATTCTTTCCTCACGCGCTTACTGCTTGCGCCGTAGTTTTAGCGTTCTTCTTGAGTTCTTAAATTAAGAAGTGCTTAAGGCTTTAACTTCTGAGGTGAGCCCGTACCCATAAAGCTTGCCAAGTTGCGATGTAAGTTCGCAGTGGCACGCTCCATATAAGGGTTCGGGCGAGGCCCCATAAAGCCAGCCGATTTCATACCTTGCTGCACAGCGGCCATGTTGGAGAAATCCTGACCCAATACGTGGCACCATGCTTCAGCCGTGGCATCGCAGTATTCCCACTCTGCCTCAGGTTCTTCACCATCAGGAAACAGCTGATAAACAGCACCTTCGAAAATGCACTTATCAGGATCATCACCATAAGGGCGGGCGCTGTAGCAGAGCATATTGTTAACCGCATGACCAATCTGGAAGTTCGGAAATACTTGCCAAGCCGTACCACTTTGACCCACATGCTTTGGATCAACGGTTGGCCAGATAACCCCTTTTTCAGCGTCGTCTTTACGAGCCGTTTCTAACCAGTGTGTCAACACTTCACCAGCAGGGGTGCCTTCGGGCAGCTCATCCTTTAGACGATTCGCAGCATCTACCAATGTTTGGGTGGTATTGGTATTGGCGTTTTCCCAAGTGTAATTCATCATCTCAGCTGTGCTGATACGCGGATCAGCAGCAGTGCCTACGCGCAGTTTAGCGGATTGATTTTCATCCATCCCTTTAGAAGCATCGTAACCGATGTTGCTGTGTAAGCCTTGGGCACGCCCCCAGCCGCGGAAAGTACCGTAACGATTAAATTCTGGGTGCGTAGTTTGCACATGGTAAGTTTCATTGAAGGCCTCTAATGCAACCTTCCAGTTACAGCCAAAAATACCCCATTTACGCCATCTAACACGCATGTTTTGCAGCTCAAAGGGGTCTAGCATCGGTGCGACAGAACCAAGAAAATCTAACAGCGGCGCAGCTTCTGGATCCATATTGATCCAAACCCAGCCACCCCAGGTATCACATTGGACAGCAGCCAGATCAGCACAGTCGTCTAGCGCGCCATTCCAATCTTGCTTTTCGGGGATATGGGTGTTCTCGCCGGCTTGATTAAAACGCCAGCCATGGTAGGCACAAATAAACTGATTGCGTCGGCCTTTGGCGTTACGCTCGCCGTCTGGCGTGTCGACCAAACGACGTCCGCGGTGTGGGCACACGTTGTGAAAGGCTTTAATGGTGCTATCGTCAGAACGAGTCACCAAAATAGAGTCATGACTAACATCAAAAGTCAGGTAATCGCCAACCCTTTTCAACTCTTCAACTCGTCCAGCTTGCAGCCATACCTTGCGCCATAGCTTTTCACTTTCCGCTTGGGCGTAATCTTTCGAAATATAGGCTTCTGTGGGTATCACGACTGCTTGATCCAGATCTTCAGCTGTTATGGCGTTGTTTGTTGTGTTCACCTTGGCCTCCCGATAAAAGTGTATAGGTTGTGAATACAGTGAAACCGATCGAGTATTTCCCCATTCACAAACCTCATCGCTCTTAGAGCTATGCGGTACGACAAGTTTGTGTGTGTAAATACACCTGCCGACTTTACTTGTCCGGACATATAATTGTTTTATCCAGACGTTTGAACTAACGCTTGATCTAGTTTATTCAGATATATTCAGGCTTTACATCTACAATTGACTTATGTGTACGGACAAATGCTAGATTTATTCGTCATATTCTAGATAAGCGAGTAGATTTTTCTGGCGATGTCATAAATTCAGAGGCGGCATGTAGGTGCCTGCAAAGAGGAGGCTGCGGTGCAGTCAGATAAGAATGTTCGCTTACCGGTAACGACTTCTATTAGTGGTACGCTTTCGGAGCTCCAGCCAAACTCAGGAAGCCCCTTATACAGCCAGCTAGCAGCCTTGTTGAAGGCCGAAATTCTAGCTGGCATTCACTCTGTTGGTTCGATGTTACCAACGGAGGATCAACTGCGTGCTCGCTTTTCCGTCAGTCGTTACACGGTGAGAGAGGCGTTGCGGCTATTGCGTAAAGATAATCTGGTGGCTTCACGTCGTGGTGCGGGCACAATGGTGGTTCCACCCACTCTAGCCAGTTCGGACATTCATCATGTGATGTCCATTAATGACCTGGTGGCATTTTCAGACAGCACCCGTTTTCAGAGCGAAACCATAACAATGGTCACCGTTGATAAAGTTATCTCAAAAAGAACAGGGTTGCCGCTAGGCGAACAGTGGGTAAACCTGACCGGTTACCGGCAAGAGAGCAGCGCTGAAGCGCCTGCCTGCCGAACAGAGTATTTTATTCATCGCGATTA
>CBFHKY010000001.1:94810-102985 GCA_965656525.1 Pseudomaricurvus sp.
TTACGCCGCTGTGGGTCGTTTCTTGCACCGCCATCAAGGGCCTGTATTTTCGTTAATCGAAGATTTATTTGGCCAAACAATTGATGAGGTACAGCAAGATATCTCGGCTACCACATTGGATGATGCGCTCGCGGAGTACCTTAAATCCACGCCAGGAGCAGCGGCACTTAACGTACGGCGAGTTTATAAAACGCCGGGGCAAAAGATAGCCCAGATAACCCTCAATACTCATCCTGCAGATCGGTACAAGCACTCAATGACTCTACGCCGCGTGCGTACCTAAATTTATTTTTATTACATTATTGGACGGGCTAGGCCTTACGGCATCAAACATCACACTGCATCTGTAAGACGTCTATCATGGCCTTGGCTGCCGCCGAAAGAGCCGTCTTTTGACGGTAAATAACACCCACATGACGTGCGATAGCCGGCTCGACCAATGGCCTACACACAGCACCAAGAGCAATCAACTGTGGCGCATAAAGTGTTGGCACAATACTGACACCAAGCCCAGAGGCCACCATTTGCCCTAACGTGGCTAAGTGATGGGCTTCCATTTCGACTTGGGCCACCAAACCATTTTCTCGCAAAGTTTTGTCGATCATCGCGCGGATAGCGGAGGGTCGTTGCAGCAACAACAGTGGATACTGACTGATCAAGTTCCACGTTAAGCGAGAATACTCAGCTAAAGCGTGGTGGCCCGGTACAGCAACCACAAAGCAATCCTCAAACAAGGGTAAAAAAGCCAATCCACTCTCGTCATCGGGCTCAAAAGTCACTCCAATTTCAGCACGGCCGCTCAATACTTGGTCATTGACCTGTTCCGCAACCACATCTTCTATCAAAATATTTACGTTGGGGTAGCATTCGGTAAACTCGGCCAATGCTTTTGGAAGTTTCATGGCAGCAAAAGAGGGCATCGCGGCTACAGTAAGCTTGCCTCGCTGCTTGGCAAACAGGTTATGCAGATCATTCAAAGCCATATCCCACTCGTCTAACAGCCGCTTTGCGACAGGCAGGAAGGTTTGACCTTCAGGGGATAACGCTAAGCGACGCGTGGTACGAACTAATAGCTGCCCACCGACGCACTGCTCTAGATTCTTGATCGCCATGCTTAATGCTGGCTGCGAGAGGTGTAACATCAGGCTCGCTTCTGCAAAGCTTTTATGCTCTGCCACAGTCACGAAGGCTTTCAGTTGTTTAGGAGTTACATTAATCAATTTATCTTATCAATCCATTAATAATATCAGCTTGATTAATATATTGAACTTGTCGAGACTAAACAAGATCAAGAGAGAAGCTCAACACCGATTGGTAATCACTGCTCAGGCTAGCTCGAGAGCTTGGGGCAAAAAAGCGAACATCATATTTATTGAGCAATAAAAACATTGAAAAGGGGGCGGCATGGCAGGTTTTGATAAAGTAGTGACCAGTTACGACGATGCGCTAGCTGGTTTACAAGATGGTATGAGCCTGGCCGTTGGCGGGTTTGGCCTTTGTGGTATTCCCGAAAATTTAATCGCGCAAGTGAAGACGCTAGGCACGACCAATCTGACAGTATTTTCTAATAACTGCGGGGTGGACGGCTTTGGACTTGGCATTTTGTTAGAAGATAAGCAAATTGCGCGTATATATGCGTCTTACGTGGGTGAGAACAAACTGTTTGAAAAACAAATGCTGGAAAACGAACTGGAAGTGATTTTAACCCCACAAGGCACTTTGGCCGAAAAAATGCGAGCTGGCGGCGCAGGTATTCCAGCGTTTTTTACCGCTACAGGCTACGGCACCTTAATTGCTGAAGGCAAAGAAACCCGTGAGATTAACGGTAAGCATTATGTATTGGAAGACGCGATCAATGCCGACTTTTCCTTAGTGCGTGCATGGAAAGCAGACCGATATGGCAATGCCATTTATCGTCACACAGCACAGAATTTCAACCCTATGGCGGCTACCTGTGGAAAAATTACGGTCATGGAAGTAGAAGAAATTGTTGAGCCCGGTGAACTGGACCCTGCTCATATTCATACGCCGGGTATTTATGTGGATCGCTTGATTCAAAGTTCATTCGAAAAGCGTATTGAAAAACGCACCGTTCGCGAAGGCTAAGGAGTATTGAGCATGGCACTGACAAGAGAGCAAATGGCAATGCGTGTAGCCCGTGAGCTTGAAGATGGCTATTACGTAAATTTAGGCATTGGGATTCCCACTTTAGTAGCGAACTACGTGCCTAAAGGGATTGAGGTAATGCTGCAATCAGAAAATGGCATTCTTGGGATGGGGCCATACCCCACCGAAGCCGAGCTGGATGCCGATATGATCAATGCGGGTAAAGAAACGGTCACAACCATCGATGGCGCCGCTATTTTTTCGTCCGCCGCGTCTTTTGAAATGGTTCGCGGGGGGCATGTGGATATGACCGTACTGGGTGCCTTTGAGGTCGATGTGCAGGGCAATATCGCCTCTTGGATGGTACCGGGCAAGTTGATTAAAGGTATGGGCGGTGCGATGGATTTGGTGGCTGCCGCTAGAAATATCATCATCATGATGACCCATGCGGATAAACATGGGAATTCAAAACTCTTGAAGCAATGCAATTTACCGCTTACCGGTGCTGGTTGCATCAAACGAGTTTTGACGGATCTCGCTTACTTGGAAGTGGCAAACGGTGCTTTCGTACTGAAAGAACGTGCGCCGGGTGTTTCCGTAGAGGAAATTGTTAGTAAAACCGAAGGGGAGCTGATCGTACCTGATGTGGTCCCTGAAATGAGCTTTACCTAAACAATTTGACCTAAACAATAAAGGGGCTTAAGCCCCTTTAATTGCAAACCCTACTTAACTCCGAGTGAGGGTCAAGTTTAGGTTTTGGCTATAACCCGTTGATTTTAAATCAAACAATAGGTTCTTCACCTTCTAATTTAGTGCGGTGAAGCAAACGACCAGAGGTTGGATCGTAAGGCATAGCGCGGTGCATAGTACCCGTGTTATCCCAAATCACTAGGTCGCCTACAGTCCATTCGTGATTGTAAACAAAGTCAGGTTGGGTGGCCCACTCACGCAACTTGTTCAGCAACGATGCGCTCGCTTTCGGGTGCTTGCCCAATACGTTGTAAGCGGTGCAGCCCAGAACCAAAGATTTACGACCAGACATGTGCTCCCAAACCAATGGCAGTTCGGCATCACCAATTTGCATCATGGCGTCCAGCAGCGGTTGAACTGGTTCTGGATTGTAATAGAACAAAGAAGCCCATGCTGAGTGCAGTACTCTCAGGTCTTCGTACTCGGCTTTATCTTCATCGCTTAATGCATCGTAAGCGGCGTAAGTGTTAGAGAATTCAGTTTGACCGCCTTCAGGTGGCATATATTGCGCCGAAAGCAGAGAAGCCAGAATCGGCACATCGTTCATGGTGCCATCAATGTGCCAGTACATGGAGCCTTTCAGGTAGTCTGCACCCGCATTCTGCTCAGTATCCAAAGTGATTTTATGGATACCTTCACTGCCTTCCTCATCGCGCATCTCAGGAGCAAAAGTTCCTAAGGTTTTTGTGAAAGCGACTTGCTCTTCATCGGTGAAGCCGATTTTTGGGAAAAGCAAAACACCGCGCTGCTCAAGGGTTTCACGGATTTCAGTGGCGTATTTTCCACTCAGCAAATCTTCTTTGCTGGCATGTATAGCCGTGCCGATTAAGGGTTTAAGTTCGCTAGTTTGTAGAGTCATGACGTCTCCTGATTCATGCGTCTGATCTATCCAGAGAGTAATCGCTGGGGTGGTTTTAATTCATCAAAGCCTCTGATTGTCGTGTTTTTTCCAGAAAAATCCAAGGTTAACTTGGTTAATAAACGTTTATATTGAGCCATTGACCTAGCTTGAGGGCTAGTCAGTGCGGTTTGATGCTTGAAAGCTTGGCTAAAGCGGTTGAGTTTGTTAGTGTCTACCCCATTTTTTTAAACGACAACGCTGTTGATTATTGCTTGGTGCGACTCAGCGGCAAAAGCTAATTACAATAACTCGTTTCTTTTGGTGTTCAGCGTCAATACTGGTTAATCTGTTGTAACAATCAGCTTGATCCGAGCGGCGCTGCTGGGTATTTAGCCCCGATCGTAACGATAACTGCATCATTAAATACGCTGACACTCAGCACAACACTGACATTTGGAGTAGGGGGTACAACATGACTGTATCTGTCCAGGAGACAACAAAACTTTCAAGCATCGAAGGTCCGGCCTTAGCGGAAGAGGCTAATTTGGGCGCCTTGACACTTGGCGGATTTATCAAAGAAGTTGGCGAAAAATACGCAGACCGAGAAGCACTCTGCTGGACGGCACTTGACGGACAGGTGATGCGTTGGACCTACGCTGAAATGTTAGAAGAATGCCAGCAAGTCGCAAAAGCTCTGATGGCGTCAGGTGTGGGCCGAGACGCACGGGTTGGGGTATTGATCTCGAACCGCCCTGAGTGGATCTTTTCCACTTTTGGTTCAGCCATGTTAGGAGCCACAACGGTGGCCTTAAATACATTTTCGACTCAGCAAGAGTTGAACTACCAGCTTTCTCACGCCGATATACAGTTCCTCATTACCGAGGCGGGCGTGGCATCTAAAGACTTTATCGCCGATATTCACGAACTCTGCCCAGCGTTGTCTGAGCAGCCGATAGGTCAACTGCATTTTGAACAGTTGCCGTTTTTACGTAACGTTGTGTGTATTGACTACCAAGAAACAAAGGATGGCATTCAAGCTTGGCCTGAATTCTTGTCTATGGGCGACAGCATCAGCTCAGGTATGATCGACGCGACCTTAGCAGCCTGCAGCCCGGTAGACCGTGGATTGATTTTCTTTTCTTCTGGCTCTACCGCCTTACCAAAAGCGATTCAGCAAACCCAGCGCGCGGCGGCTCTGCAGTGCTGGCGCTTTGGCAATTGGTACAACGTTAGCCAAGATGTGCGTACTTGGAGTGCGAACGGGTTCTTCTTTTCTGGCAACTTCGGAATGGCCTTTGGCAGCACATTCACGGTAGGTGGTTGTTTAGTGCTACAGCGCTTTTTCAGCCCAGATGAATCACTGGCCTTGCTGGAAGCCGAACGTGTTTCGTTGATGTTGGCATGGCCTCATCAAGAAGCGCGCTTAAAAGAGTGCCCAGCTTGGGAGACTACCGACTTGTCGGCATTAAAGTACGTCGATAAAGACTTAATCATGGCAACCCACCCAAGCATTGATACCGACTGGATACAGCCTTGGGGCTACGGTATGACCGAGACCTTCACATTCGTGGTTGGGGCAAGTGGTGGTGTTATCACCGACGGCAGTCATGGCCCTGTATTACCCGGCAACACCATTCGAATTGTTGACCCAGAAACCGGCGAAATTTTGCCTATGGGTGAGACCGGTGAAATCATTATTAAAGGTCCAACCTTAACAACAGGCTATTTAAAAGTAGCCCCTGAAGACATGTTCGATGCCGATGGTTTTATTCATACAGCCGATGCTGGCTACATGAATGAGGCGGGCAATGTGTGTTGGAAAGGTCGCTTGGGGGACATCATCAAAACCGGTGGCGCCAACGTATCGCCTTCTGAGATTGACGCAGAGCTGGACAACCACCCCGCAGTACAAAGTGCGTTCACAGTCGGCGTTCCTGACGAGCTGCTAGGTGAAATTGTCGTGTCTTGCATCCTGTTGCGTGAAAATATGTCACTGGCAGAAAGTGAGTTAAGAGCGTTCGCTAAAAAAACCTTGGCAGCTTACAAGGTGCCTCGTCGAGTACTGTTCTTTAAAGATGAAGATTTACCTAAAACCGGTAGCAATAAAATTCGCCGCCCTGAACTGCGCAAGTTAGCTCAGGAACGCTTAGAAGCTGAAGCAGGCTAAATCTCACGTTCCTAAGTGACGTTTCTTCAAAAAGCCGATGATGTAATCCGTTAAGTCATCGGCTTTTTAATTTATGGCTAAGAGCGTTCACGGCAGGTCGAGTTACACAACCGCTACGGATTTAATCTGCGCCCAAATATCCGTTCCAATATCCAGTGCCAGTAAATGAGCGGAACGTCTGGTTACCCGCGCCATTAAAAAGCAGGGTTGTTCGCTTTCTGTAGACGTGAGTTGAGGCTGAATGCGCAAGCGAACCAGTACTTGGCCTGAGTGCTCATCCTCGCGCAATTCATCTACCTTAGCGGCCAATACATTCAGAATACTGGTATCCTTGTGGTGCTGTTTTGCCAAGCTGACATCGCGAGCCAGAATACGCACTCGAACTCTTGAGCCAAGCGCCTGGGCACTACTGCGCAGCCAAATAGAAACACCAGAGCACTGAACGCGCATCAACTGCCATTGTGTGTCTTGCTCTACAATCTCACCTTCCAATACAACACCGGTGTCTTCACCCAGCTTAATTGGGAAGTCCAACTGTGCGAGAGTGTCGTCTAATGTGCCAGACGCCACCACAGAACCTGCTTCCATCGCAACAATGTAATCCGCCAGCCGAGCCACCTCATCCGCTGCATGAGTCACATAAATAATGGGCAAATCCAACTCCCGTTTTAATTGTTCTAGGTAGGGTAGGATGTCTTGTTTACGACCGTAATCGAGAGCAGCCAATGGTTCATCCATCAACAGCAACTGCGGCTGGATCAACAGCGCTCGGGCGATGGCGACCCTTTGACGTTCACCGCCCGAGAGTTGATCAGGCATGCGCTTTAGAAGCTTGCCAATACCGAGCAAGTCAATCGCCTGATCGAGCTTTATTCCCTGTTTGATGCGAGGAGCACGCTTGATGGCGTAATCCAAATTGCCTTGTGCACTCAGATGTGACAAGAGGCTGGCTTCCTGAAACACATAGCCAATAGGGCGACGGTGCGGCGGGACAAACCCAGTAGAGCTTTGCCAGATCTGTTCACGAAAGCGCAGTTCACCAAGAGCCGCTGTTTGTAAACCAGCAATACAGCGCAGCAGTGTCGTTTTACCTGAACCAGAATGACCAAAAAGTACACTGACACCACGATCCGGCAATGTGACATCCACGTCCAAAGCGAATTCGGCATAACTCAGATGGAAACGCGCGTTCAGTGTATTCGTGTTCATCGTAGGCTTCTGCCAAGGTTAGCCCGAGGGTTTAAGGTATACAGCAGCAGCAGTACGACGAACGCAAAGCCGATCATGGTCAGAGCCAAACTCTGGGCGCTGCTGTAGTCCAAAGCTTCAACGTGGTCATAGATCCGCACGGACACCACTTGAGTGACGCCGGGAATATTGCCGCCAATCATCAGTACCACACCAAATTCGCCTACGGTATGGGCAAACCCCAGTACTGTTGCGGTCAAGAATCCTGGTCGTGCCTGCGGCAATAGCACCGTAAAAAAACGATCCATTGGGCCAGAGCGCAACGTGGCCGCAACTTCCAGGGGCCGTTGGCCGACTGCCTCAATCGCATTCTGTATGGGTTGCACCACAAACGGCAATGAGTAAATCACGGAGGCAAACACCAAGCCCGTAAAGGTAAACGATAACGATCCCAAGCCCAGCTGGGTGGTCAGTCGTCCAAGCGGTCCGTCTGGGCCCATAAATACCAACAGGTAGAAACCCAATACAGTGGGGGGTAACACAATGGGCATCGCTACTATTGCACTAATAGGTGTTTTCCAGCGGCTATTGGTGTTCGCCAACCACCAAGCGATGGGTGTACCAACCATTAACAACAGCACAGTGACCACAAAAGCGAGTTGGAATGTCAACCAGAGTGCGGCCTGATCGGCAGGGCTAAATATCATAGCGCGGTATCTAGTTGATATCCGTAACGCAGGATAATACTGTGCGCTTTTTCGGATTGTAGAAACTTCAGAAGCGTGACAGCGGCCAAATTATGTTTGCCTCGGCGTAATAAAACCGCGTTTTGACGGATGGGTGAGTGAAACTCAGCAGGAACAACCCAAACACCGTGCGGCACGTTGCCATCTTTTATGACTTGCGATAGAGAAACAAACCCCAGCGTGGCATTGCCGCTGGCGACAAACTGCCAAGCCTGCCCAATACTCTCACCGGTCACCAGCCTGCTCATAGATTGTTGCTCCAGACCCAAGTGCTGTAACGTTTCTTTGGCCGCCATGCCGTAAGGCGCCACACGCGGATTGGCTATGGCCAGTTTATGGTAATGCCCTTGCATTAGCGCATCCAAGGAGCGATTGCC
>CBFHKY010000001.1:103085-109118 GCA_965656525.1 Pseudomaricurvus sp.
AGCAGTAGCGGTATTGTTATCGTTGTTAGAGGGCAACACACCACTCATGAGTGCAAGCGTCCCGATAGCGTAAGTGAACAGAGAATCAGGCAGGGCTTCATCTGCTTGAATCAGTGCCTTGGGCTTGTGTTGATCGGCGGATAAAAAAGCGTCAAACGGTGCCCCGTGGCGAATTTGGGCGAATAATTTTCCCGAAGAACCAAAACTCAAGACCAACTTGTGCTCTGGGTGCTGTAACTCGAACGCTGTCACTAGAGATTGCATAGGCGCAGCGAAATTTGCGGCCACCGCGATGTGAGCCTGCTCTGCCCGAACTTGAGTGGTGACAATGCACAAAACTGTCAGTATCAGAGACCAAGAACGGCGATTAAGCTGTAAAATTGCGATCGTACTGCTCCTGAGTTATTCATCATTATTCTGGATTGTCTGTGTCGTACATTCATGTTGGCATAAGTAAGATTATATAGCGAAAGATGGAGATGATGCTGTAGAGATCGGGCTGAATAGGATTACATTAATGACGACCAAGATGTAAGAAATCTACATTTATCACGACTAAACCTAAGGCCGCTCACGTATTTTTCGCGGAGGGGCTGATATGATGTGGGGCAATGACGGGTGAACTATGTGGTGCCATATTGTGTGGCAACTTAGTAGTGCTGTTAAAACAGCGTCATGAAAATCGAGTTCATTGCGCTCCAGCGCCTTACAAAGCCTACTAGTTATGCCGATACATTCAGATGATACGACCATGGCGGACGAAGAGAAAACTCTAGCGGCCCCTGAAAAACTTGATAAGAACGCAGAAACATTCAGCCGTAATAACGTTGATCCTGCTTACTTGTCGGATCTTCGTTTGCAAATGCTGAAGTTTGCCCGCTTACACCTTCAAGATGAAGCCGGCGCAGAAGACGCGGTACAAGAAGCTTTAATAGGGGCGTTAAAAAATGCCCAGTCGTTTTCACGTCGCTCGGCTTTAAAGACGTGGGTGTTTGCGATCCTAAAAAATAAAATCACCGACGTTATAAGACAGCAACAACGTCACGGCACGGTGCCAGAGGATTATTCTGACAACCAAGAACCGTTAGACGAAACCCCATTTGACGATCGGGGGCATTGGGCAATGGGTAGTCGGCCGACTTCATGGCAAAAACCTCTTGAATCCGTCAAAAATGATCAGTTTTGGCGAGTGTTTGAGGCTTGCCTAGATCGCTTGCCACCGAAGCAAGCCCGACTTTTTATGATGCGAGAATTTTTAGAGTTCGACAGTGAAGACATTTGCCAAACCATGAACATTACTACCAGCAACCTGCATGTGATGCTCTATCGTGCTCGACTACGTTTGCGAGCCTGTTTAGAGACATGTTGGTTTGCAGGGGAGGAGGGCGCATGATGAATTGCAGCGAGGCCACTCGGCTATTGTCCGAAGCACAAGATAGAAAGCTTTCGTTATCGGAAAATTTCAGCTTGAAGATGCATGTAGGCATATGTTCTGGCTGCCGCCGTTTCGGCTCACAGATGGCAAGCCTAAGGCGCCTTTCGCAACACTACACAAAACCGATAAAACCCGATGAGCTTAATAGTGATGATGAATCGGACAACAATATAAATAGGTGATCTTTTAGGTAAGGAAGCGGCCGCCCAACATCCGCTTTCACCTATCCAATAAACGCCAAAAGATCTCGTACTGAGCAAGGCTTTTGTGCTTAGGCTGTTTTGATCATTAACGAGCTGATTGGCGCCATTTTAAAGCAAGCCAATAATCAGCACTGACATAGCGGCCCGCCCCAGTAAATAACAAGACCAACAACATGGCAAAGTAGGTGGCGGCGAATTCAATGCCGTTTTTGAGGATAGTCACGCCACCGGTTTCGGTTAACCAACGGTAATTGCCGTGTTCGCTAAGTAGATAGCGAACAGCTTCTTTACGCTCTTGTGCGCCCTCGATCAAATCCATGCGCCACTCCCACGGTACGGTGAGCGTCGCCTCAGGGAGAGCGTGCCAACCGTTATCCCAATGAGCTGTTGCGGCCGCCACGATCATCGTAAACATCATCGGTATCACCATCAGCCGCAGGCCTAGCCCCAAAATCAAAGCAATGCCACCAAAGAACTCGGCGCTACCTGCCAGTAGCGCCATTAAAAAAGGAGCTGGCAACCCCAGATAATCACCAAAATACTGCGCAGTATTATCCAATGCGGTGAGCTTGTTAAAGCCAGCGATTAAAAAGATAGGTGCTAGGTAAATCCTCAGAGTCAAAGGCGCTAGAAAATCTACTGCACGAACGCTATCGAGCAGATCATAAAGAGCATTACCTAATCGAATCACTGGATTCATTGGCATTTCCTTATTATTGTTTGTTGGCCTGATGTGATGGCCTCTTTCGAATGAATGACAACTTTTCAAGCTGTCTACCGAGTACACTTTTTAAGGGCGCCTCTGGAGTCAGATAAACGAACACCAGAGACCCTCGATATATAATTTCAAAGGGCAATTTTAATGGGGTTAGCTTTTAGCGCCACATTTACCTTCGCCGCACTTGCCTTCCATGTCTTTTTTGCTCTTGTCCATCGCGCCACATTTACCTTCGTGATCAGCTTTTTTGTTATTGGCTCGGTCTTCGCCGCACTTGCCTTCACCGCACTTGCCTTCCATGCTCTTTGCAGCTTTATCCATTGCGCCACATTTCCCTTCACGGTCGGTTTTTTGTTCACCGCATTTACCTTCACCACATTTGCCTTCCATGCTGGCTGTCATCTGATAACCAGCGGTTAACGTATTGGCCATAAAGGGGTTGTCGGTCGCGGAAGCAGTGCCGGATAGAGCGCTAATAGCGACACTTGAAGTTAATGCTATACGACTAAGAAGTTGCTTTTTCATTGAATTGATACCTTGTATTGGAGGGTGTCTGACTACCGTGAAGGCATGAGCTTACAATCGGTAACCACAAAAAGGAGCTGGAAATAAACCCATAAGAGGTGTTTACACGTATGTAGTCGTGGTGAGATTTGCTTTTCTTACAGCCTATTTAGAGAAAGTACAATCAACTTGATATTCGGCAGTAATCAGAGCCTTTAAGCTGTAAGATACAGACATCAACTTCGACTAACCTTAAGCATAGACATAAAAATAGCCCGTTAGGTCTCGTTGTTAACTCCCGCTAAAATCCCAGCTTCGAAATAGGATGCTCACTGTGCGCGAAACCTTACCATTATTGGAGACCACTGATTTTCCAGCTGTTTATCGATCTACGCTGGATACCCTTCAGGTAAATTTGGGCTATCGATGTAACCAACGCTGCTTACATTGTCATGTGAATGCGGGGCCGACACGCACAGAAATGATGGACGAAGAAACCATCGCACTGATTGTGCCAGTATTGAAACAACAGGGCATTCAAACCCTCGACCTTACCGGTGGTGCGCCTGAGCTGCACCCACAGTTTCGACAGCTGGTGGCTGAGGCCACGAAAGCTGGAATCCAAGTGATTGATCGCTGTAATCTCACGATTCTATTTGAACCCGAACAAGAAGATTTGGCTGAATTTCTTGCACAGCATCGTGTGGACATCGTGGCATCATTACCGTGCTACTCCATGCATAATGTGGATCAACAGCGGGGGGATGGTGTGTTTGATAAAAGCATTGCAGCATTACAAACTTTAAATCAATTTGGCTATGGTCGCGAAGGTAGTAATTTAATACTCAACTTAGTGTATAACCCGCAAGGGGCAAACCTGCCGCCCAATCAACAGGTTCTAGAAGCTGACTACAAGCGTGAACTGCTACACCACTTCAACATTGAGTTTAATCACTTGTTCGCATTGGCCAATATGCCAATACAACGCTTTGGTTCTACGCTGATTTCCAAAGGTCAGTTCAACGATTACATGAACCTACTGAAAGACAATTTTGATATCGCCAACCTAGAACAAGTGATGTGTCGCCACCTAGTTAGCGTGGATTGGCAAGGGTATTTATTCGATTGTGATTTCAATCAACAACTTGGAGTAGGGATCCACCCAAAGAATGGCTCTCATAGCGGTAAAGCGCACATAAAAGACTTATTAAGCACGACCATTACTGGCGATGCGATCACGATTGCTGATCACTGTTATGGTTGTACGGCAGGTCAGGGCAGCAGCTGTGGTGGTGCTCTGTGAAAAAAATCATCGTTTTATTGTTAGCCTGCTTATTGGCCGCCAGCTTCTTTTATTTTGATCTACAACAGTGGCTGACCTTAGCGGGCCTGAAAAGTGGGCTGGACCAGCTGCTTGTCTGGCGGGATGAAAATTGGCTGTTTTTCGTCGGCTTTTACGGTGCAGCGTACATTATTGTAACGGCTCTGTCGTTGCCGGGGGCCGCCGTAATGACACTCGCAGGTGGGGCGCTATTCGGGCTGTGGTGGGGGTTATTGATTGTCTCTTTTGCCAGTACGATTGGGGCCACGCTGGCCTTTTTGGTGTCTCGCTTCTTATTGCAGAGTACGGTGCAAAACCGCTTTGGTGAGCGGCTCTCTACGATTAACAAAGGTATCCAAGAAGACGGTGCTTTTTATCTTTTTACACTGCGTTTGGTACCGGTATTTCCCTTCTTTTTGATCAATCTATTAATGGCATTAACGCCCATTAAAACGTTCACGTTTTACTGGGTTAGCCAAATAGGGATGCTCGCAGGAACCGCTGTGTTTGTTAATGCAGGAACTCAACTCGCCGAAGTGGATAGCCTTTCCGATGTATTATCACCGAGCCTATTATTGTCTTTCGTACTGTTAGGTGTTTTCCCTCTCTTGGCAAAACAACTGTTAGCAGTGATTAAAAAGCGACGAGTGTATGCCAGTTACACAAAACCTAAACACTTTGATCGCAATATAATTGTTATTGGCGCCGGTGCTGGTGGTTTGGTGACGTCCTATATTGCGGCGCTAGTGAAAGCCAAAGTCACATTGGTAGAAAATCACAAAATGGGTGGCGACTGTTTGAATACAGGGTGTGTTCCCAGTAAAGCGCTGATCAAAAGTGCAAAAATCGCTGACCAAATGCGTAATGCCGACCAATATGGTTTAGAGCCGGTTGAGCCTAAGCTGTCTTTTCGCGCCATCATGACCAGAATAAAACGTATCATTGCCGATATAGAACCTCATGACAGTGTAGAACGATACACATCGCTCGGGGTTGAAGTCATACAGGGATACGCTCGTCTGATGGACCCTTGGACGGTTGAAATTACACTTGCCAACGGCAATACCCAAACGCTAACCAGCCGATCTATTGTACTGGCCACTGGCGCCAAACCGTTGATACCGCCGCTGCCCGGTTTAGACGATGTCGGTTATGTCACCAGCGATACACTATGGGACACGTTTTCCGATATGGATCAGCCACCTGCGCGGCTTGTTGTTTTAGGTGGTGGGCCCATTGGCTGTGAGCTTGCGCAAAGTTTTTCAAGATTGGGTTCGCAAGTCACACAAATCGAAATGTCACCGCGGCTGTTAATCCGTGAAGATGAAGAGGTATCTGAAAGCGCCAAAATGAGTTTAGAACGCAGTGGTGTAAATGTGCTCACCAATCACCGAGCCATTCGGTGCGGTATTGAAGAAACCGAGAGCAGTAACGCCACGAAATATATCGTGGTCGAGAACGGTGGGGCTGAAACAATCATCCCGTTCGATGCATTACTGTGTGCTGTTGGCCGACACCCACGTTTGCAGGGCTACGGCTTGGAAACCTTGGGTATCGACTGTGAAAAATCTTTGCCCATCAATGCGTATTTGCAAACTCAGTATCCCAATATTTTTGCCGTAGGGGATTTAGCTGGCCCCTATCAATTCACTCATGTTGCAGCCCATCAAGCTTGGTACGGCGCAGTCAATGGATTGTTTGGCGATGTTAAAAAATTCAAAGTTGATTATAGAGTAATTCCAACCACGACGTTTCTCGATCCAGAAATTGCTCGCGTTGGCCTCAATGAGACAGAGGCTAAAGCGCAGGGGGTTGATTATGAAGTGGTGCGCTACAACATCGACGACCTCGA
>CBFHKY010000001.1:109125-111185 GCA_965656525.1 Pseudomaricurvus sp.
CGTGTTGGCCTCAATGAGACAGAGGCTAAAGCGCAGGGGGTTGATTATGAAGTGGTGCGCTACAACATCGACGACCTCGACCGAGCCATTGCGGACAGTAAAGCCCATGGCTATATTCGTGTTTTGACCCCTCCGGGAAAAGATAAAATCTTAGGCGTCACCATTGTGGCCGAAGGGGCAGGTGAAATGCTCACTGAGTTTACTATGGCGATGAAACACGGCCTAGGCTTGAAAAAGATATTGGCTACCATTCATGTGTACCCAACCTGGGCAGAAGCCAATAAATACGCTGCTGGCGAATGGAGTCGTCGCCATGCTCCAGAAAAGCTACTGCCCTGGGTAGCGCGTTTTCATCAATGGCGGCGGGGCCAATAGGCTCTATATTTTATGCCCTATGCCGTAAAGTTTTAGCTGCTGGTTTTCAGGCAACGAGGTGCCCAAAACTTTGGGGTACCTCATATCATTGATCTTAAGTGTAACCACCCATACGCCAAGTTTTCCCCAATGATTTAAGAGTATAACGCTTGTGATCTCTATCGTGGTTCCTATTTTTAATGAAATCGACACTCTTCCATCGCTACTCAAGCGCTTGCAACATTGGCAACGGCAGGGGTGTGAAATACTTTTGGTTGACGGTAACAGCACGGATGAGTCGGCGGATATGGCAAGATCATTTGGGTTTGAAGTGCTGCCCTGTGCAAAAGGCCGCGCCAAACAAATGAATATGGGGGCAAATGCCGCCACAGGGAATTTACTGCTGTTCCTTCATGCTGACACCCAATTACCTGCCAACGCCGATACAAAAATTCTATCTCTTTTACAGACAACGCATTGCTGGGGGCGTTTTGATGTAGAAATCAGCGGCTCTCATTACCTGCTGAGCGTTATTGCGAAAATGATGAATCTGCGCTCGCGGCGCACGGGCATCGCCACTGGCGATCAAGCGATTTTTGTCACCAAAAATGTATTTGAAGATGTTGGCGGTTTTCCAGAACAACCATTGATGGAGGATATCGAACTGTCTAAACAGTTATTACGTTATTCATCACCATTGTGCTTGCATGACAAAGTCATTACCTCGGGGCGCCGCTGGGAAAGCCAAGGCGTCTATCGAACCGTATTGTTGATGTGGCGTTTACGCTGGAAATATTGGCGAGGTACCCCCGCAGAAGCACTGGCCAAGGATTATGTCTAATGCCGGTTCGCGTAGTCGTGTTTGCTAAAGTCCCTGTCGCTGGCCGCGCAAAAACTCGCTTAATTCCAGCTGTCGGTCGTGAAGGTTCGGCGCGCTTGGCAAGTGAGTTACTGTGCCATACCGTGTGCGAAGCTTTGTCATCGCAACTAGGCACCGTGGAGTTGTGTGTAACGCCCGTAATTGATCACCCAGCTTGGCCCAAATTCATTACATCGGAGGCGATCCTATGGACCCAACAAGTAGCAGGGGACTTAGGCACACGCATGTGTGCGACGATACAACGTGTGGTGAAAGAACGTTCAGATGTTTTATTGATGGGAACCGACTGCCCACAGCTGAACGCCAATCTATTACAACGTTTGGCAGCTAAGCTCGATAATTTCGATGCGGTTATGGTGCCAGTAAACGATGGTGGTTACGCATTAATTGGCATCAGCAAACGGGTTTCTTTAAAGACAATCAACACACTGTTTGAAGATATTCCTTGGAGTACCCCACAAGTGGCCGAGATGACTCGCCAACGCATTCATGACGCAGGTTTACAACTTTGGGAGTCAGAGACGCTTAATGATATTGATGAACCAGAAGATTTAAGATATTTGCCTGCCGCGTTTATTCCGTCTCAGATCGACCTTTAACAAAAGGTTGAATCAATAAAGCATAGAAGCGCTGCTCCTGAGGGGATCGAAACGATTCCAAACCTATGCTCATATTTTCATGCCCCCGTTTGGGCACTTTACGGTAAGTACCAAACAGTCGATCCCATAGGGACAAGTTAAACCCGTAATTGGAATTGGTTTCGTTGAGGGCCGTTGAATGATGAATTCGGTGCATGTCTGGTGTCACGATCAACCAACGAAGGCAC
>CBFHKY010000001.1:111515-112009 GCA_965656525.1 Pseudomaricurvus sp.
TGGAATACCCCCCAAGAATGTTGTTCTGCCATTAACGCGCAACCGACGGCCGCCACAGGAAACACCAAGCGTAATAATAGTGTATTACACACTGACAAACCGATGTGATTGCGCCAGCGCGAACCTTTTGTCGCGGTTAAACGGCGTCGTGGCAGTTTGACTTCGCACCAGGCGATTACTGCCAAAATGACAAGAAAACTCCCTAGGCGCAGACTGGATTCATGAATCACCCAATCGATCATAATCATTCTTATGTTGTGTATTGAAATGGTATTCTAACGTAAATATTGTTATTAGACAGAAGAGAACTCTGATCGAGCCTTGCATATATATGAATTGGAATGAGAAGCGATGCTGACAAAGCAACGTTATTTCGATCGACCAGAGACTCCAAGCATGAATAGGACCCTAACATGTACGATGTTGTAAAAGATTATTATGGTAAACAACTGCAAGCGACAACCGATTTAAAAACCTCAGCTTGCTGTGATGTC
>CBFHKY010000001.1:112332-115458 GCA_965656525.1 Pseudomaricurvus sp.
TGGCTCATTTGATGTCATAGTGTCCAACTGTGTGATTAATTTATCACCAGATAAAGATGCCGTCATGAAGGGCGTTTACTCACTATTAAAGCCGGGTGGTGAATTTTACTTTTCTGATGTGTATTCGGATCGCCGTGTGCCAGAAAGCGTTCGTAACGACTCTGTTCTTTATGGCGAATGTTTGGGCGGAGCGCTGTACTGGAACGACTTTTTGCGTTTATCGACAGCAAATGGTTTTGCTGATCCTCGCCTTGTGGATGATCGTCCACTTCAAGTCACCGCACCTGAACTGGCCAATAAAACTGGCAGCCTGTCCTTTTTTTCAGCAACGTTTCGCTTATTTAAACTGGATCAGCTGGAGTCAGCTTGTGAAGATTACGGGCAAGCTGTGATCTACTTGGGGACAGTGAAAGATCAGCCAGACACTTTTATGCTTGATAAACATCACCTGATTGAAGCCGGTAAAGTGTTCCCTGTGTGTGGCAATACTTGGCACATGCTGAAAAGCACACGCTTTGCTGATCATTTCCAGTTTATTGGGGATTTCAGTTGCCATTACGGCATATTCGAAGGCTGCGGATCGCTCATGCCGTTCGATAACGTTGGGGCGACCAGTAGCGGCACAACAAACTCCGCGGCATGTTGTTAAGAAAGTAAGCTGCTGAGACAAGACATGCCTCTGACGCCCACAAACAAGGGTTTTCATGACTCGGTTATGGGTACCAGCAGAAGCATAGTCGTTACGCCATTATAAGTTCATATACTCTTTAGTATACGACATAGCATTATTTGTGTTAGGGTTGGCCACAGACGCTGTATATAAGCCGATAAGATATTGATTCAAACAACATACGCTAGCATAAACAGTAATCACTACAACGCATTGGGTGTTAAACCCTTGTTTTAGGTACTCAGAATGGCACACCCAAAACCGACGGCTTTGTATCCGCCTTACGAGGGTTTTCAGAGTTTTGATTTTCGTGACTACCAAGAACTAAAGCAGTTTCTAGATTCTGGTGACGCTTGGTGGATGACTCATTGGGCGTGGGGAAAAGAGTTTTTAACCTATGTTGGTCGCAACAAGTCTGAGCATACGTTTTCACGTTTTCGCAATGAGACTGAGCGTTTCTTGTTGTGGGTGTTTCTGATTAAAGCTAAGCCTATGGATCAGTTGCGCAAGGCCGATATTTTAGAGTATGCCGATTTTTGTTGGCAGCCGCCTGTGTCTTGGATTTGCTTGGCAAACCACGAAAAATTTGTTTTCCGCAATGGTTTTTATACACAGAACCCTCTGTGGGCACCCTTCAAGTTAAAGACACCCAAAAATAATCATACCAATAATGAGCCCGATAAGAAAAAGTACAAACCTTCACAGCAAACCCTGACTGCGACGTTTACCGCCGTGATTGCCTTTTATAAATACTTAATGAATGAAGAACATCTCTACGGAAACCCAGCACAAATTGCGAAATCGGATTGTCGGCATTTTATTCATGATGCTCAAGTGAAAGAAATCCGTCGATTGACCGAGGCGCAGTGGCAATATGTGTTCGATGTTGCACTGGAGCTCGCACAAGAAGATCGGCTGTATGAGCGCAGTCTGTTTGTAATTTGTGCACTCAAAACCTTATTTTTGCGCGTTTCTGAATTGTCTGAGCGTAAAAACTGGGTGCCCGTCATGAGCCACTTTTGGCAGGATTCGGATGGCAACTGGTGGCTGAAAGTCTTCGGTAAAGGGCGAAAATTAAGAGACATCACCGTACCCAACAGTTTTATTGAATACTTAAAAAGATACCGCGCTTTCAGGGGGTTAACCCCCCTGCCATCCACTGGCGAAAATCACCCAATTGTAGAAAAGATTCGCGGCCAAGGTGGGATGACGTCAAGACAACTCACGCGCATTGTTCAAGATGTTTTCGATCAAGCGTATGAAAAAATGCGCATGGCTCAAGGTGAAGATCACGCGCGGAAATTACTGGAAGCATCCACTCACTGGCTCCGGCACACGGGTGCCAGTATGGAAGTAGAACGTGGGCGCGCCCTAAAAGACTTGTCCGAAGATTTAGGCCACTCTAGTATGGCGACGACTGACACCATCTACGTTCAAACTGAAAACCGTATACGTGCTGAAAGTGGTAAAGATCGCAAAGTGAATTAGCGATCTATTTAAACCATGTTAATGCTGTGCATATTTGTTAGACTAAAAACAGTTTCGAGAATCGGTATAAACGATAAAAATGTTTAAACGCACCCTGACATACCTTTTACTGATGCTGGTTGTTCTGCAATCCGGTATGGCTCTGTGTGATGAGCATCAGCTGCACCAGTCAGGATCTGTACACGTAACATTCGATGAAAGCCATCAACATCTTGACGAGTTTGAGTCAGCCGCCCCCCTTTTCGAAGCACTTAACTTAGACCCTTTGTCGTCTGAAAAGTGGGATTGTCAGCACTGCTGTCACTGTCATGGCCACTTTTCTTCTGCCATTTTGGTCTCGGCCGAGATCATCTTGTTGCCCAAAAATTCATCACCCATACCCACTTATTCTGAAAATTCTTTTCCTGATACCTACGAAGCATTCCTGCGCCCTCCTAAAGCATAAGCCCTAAAACCGTTTATCACCCGCATTTGCGGAATGAAGACTGACATTAGGACTTACCCATGCCACATACCACCTTCAACCGGTGTTTTAACGCTTGTGCTTGGCTTGCGTTTCTAGTTTGCAACTTAATTACAGTAAACTCGGCATACGCTGAAGCCACGCTAACTTTGAACGAAGCACTGACTCGAACGCTGGCGCACAATCCACACCTTTATCAATACCGTTTTACTCAAGAAGCGTTAAATGCACAACGGCAAACACACGCTTTACGGCCAACTATGAACCTAGAACTGGAGGTCGAAAACTTAGCAGGATCAGGCAGTAACGAAGTTTTTGATTCAGTGGAAACCACTCTGGCTTTGTCTTCAGTGATCGAACTGGGCGGAAAGCGTCAGGCTCGTGTTTCCTACGCTGATGCACAAATCAATCGCGCGCAATGGGAACAGCAAGCCGCCACTTTGGATATTCTCGGTGAATTGACCGTCATCTATATCCAGAGCTTGGCCACTCAGGCCAATGTTCG
>CBFHKY010000001.1:115556-118575 GCA_965656525.1 Pseudomaricurvus sp.
AAAGATTTGCTTTTACGCTTACATGCTCAACTTTTTGAAGCTTATTCGCTAAGAAAGCAAAACATTACAGCCGCTAATAAAATAAAAAACGTGGTTATTCCGGCACTGGAAAAAGCGCTCACACTCACCCGCGAAGCCTACGAAAATGGACGTAACAGGTATCTAGATTTAATTGCCGCCCAAGAGGAATTGCTTGCCGCTAAGCAAGCCCGTATCGATACGGCATCGACAGCACTCATCAGTCAAGCACTGATAGAAAAGCTGTCCGGTGAAACCCTTAATCAATAATTGAACCCGTTTTTTTAGCTTGGCCACCACCAAGCCGCAGGAAATTATCACAATGAAAACTCTAATTAAAGTACTCACCGTGTTAACCCTTGTCTTAAGCACATACCCTTACGCCGCTGACGATCACTCACAAAATCATGATCCGCAGGGCCACGGGAGCGAGGAAGGTGAACATGAGCACGAACACCAACACCAAGAAGAAAGCAGCAGCCGTATTAATGGCGAAGTGGCTAGACAAGTGGGTATCATCACTGCGATAGCAGCCCCTCAGGAACTTCACCAAACCGTTACGGTTTACGGTGCGTTGATGTCTGCGCCAGAACAATTGAGCCACGTACGCGCGCGCTTTAAAGGGTTAGTCAAATCGGTTCACTTCACCATTGGCGATCGCGTAACAGCGGGCGATGTGTTGGCAAAAATTGAATCCAATGAAAGCCTTAAGATCTATGAAATCCACTCCCCTATTTCAGGCCGTATTGTTCAGCGTCACGCCAACACCGGAGAGATGACTCAGGATCAAGTTCTGTTTTCCGTTGCCAATATTGACACTGTGTGGGCCGAATTGCGCGTTTACCCAGCACACCAAGCCTCGTTCGAAGACGGTCAACCTGTTCATATTTTGACGGCAAACGGCGGTATTGAATCCAAAATCAGCCATATTATCCCATCGATGAGCTCTCCCTATCAGGTGGCACGGGTCAGATTGGACAATACCACAGGCAATTTATCTCCGGGTCTGATGGTAGAAGCCCACGTGGAAGTTGGCCAAATTCCAGTATCTTTGGCCGTTGCGAAAGATGCCATACAAACTTTAGACCGTCGCCAAGGAGTTTTTGTTAAGCAAGGCGAAGAGTACATCTTTGAGCCTCTAGTATTAGGGCAACAAGATGATCACTTCTATGAGGTGATCGATGGGCTTAAATCCGGTGACGAATACGTTAGCGAAAACAGCTATCTGATTAAAGCTGATATCGAAAAATCCGAAGCCGAGCACAACCACTAAAAGGGACGCAACATGATTGATTCACTTTTGCGTCTTGCCATTGAACGACGCTTACTGATTTTATGTTCTATTTTTGTCATCGTCGGCGTGGGCCTGTGGAGCTACCAAAAACTTCCCATTGACGCCGTACCCGACATCACCAATGTACAGGTGCAAATTAATACTGCAGCACCAGGCTATTCGCCGCTGGAGTCAGAGCAGCGGATCACCTATCCGGTGGAAACCGCTTTGGCCGGCTTGCCTCAACTTTCTTATACGCGGTCGTTGTCACGCTATGGCTTGTCTCAGGTCACAGTGGTATTTGATGAAGGTACCGACATTTATTTTGCTCGGAACTTGATTAACGAACGACTGGGTGCCATCAAAAGCGCGTTACCGCTTGGACTCGAGCCGGAGATGGGCCCTATCTCTACCGGGCTGGGCGAGATCTTTATGTACACCGTACAGACAGAGCCCAACGCACGAATGGCCGATGGCAAGCCGTATACCACGACCGCCTTGCGAGAAATACAAGACTGGATTATCAAACCCCAGCTCGCCCAGGTGAAAGGCGTGATTGAGGTCAACAGCATTGGCGGCTACAACAAGCAATACCACATCATGCCCGACCTCACAAAACTACTGATTTATAAAGTGACTATTGAAGAGGTCGTGCAAGCCTTACAGGCAAACAACAATAATCGGGGTGCTGGGTATATTGAGCGAAATGGACAACAGCTTTTGGTACGTTCGCCCGGCCAGCTCGCAACAATCGATGATATCGGCAATGTGATCATTACAGAACATAATAGCGTGCCTATAAAGATCAAGGATGTCGCCGAGATCGCGATTGGCAAAGAGCTACGCACTGGCGCCGCCACGCGAGATGGCGTTGAAACCGTATTGGGTACGGCGATGATGCTGATCAGTGCGAACTCCCGTGAGGTCGCTCAGGATGTGGCGAGCAAACTCGAAGATATTCAAGCATCGTTACCGAAGGGTGTGGTGGCTGAAGCCGTCTATGATCGCACGGCTTTGGTCGACAAGGCCATTGCCACGGTCTCTAAAAATTTGATGGAAGGTGCGCTACTGGTGATCGTAGTGCTGTTTCTGCTGTTGGGGAATTTTCGAGCAGCTTTGATTACAGCGGCGGTCATACCGTTAGCCATGTTAATGACGATCACCGGTATGGTAAAAACGGGGGTCTCGGCCAATTTAATGAGCCTCGGTGCGCTCGACTTTGGTTTGATCGTCGACGGCGCGGTAATCATTGTTGAAAACTGTGTTCGACGCCTAGCGGAAAGGCAACACAAAAACGGCCAACAAGATCTGCGAAACAGACTGAATACAGTCTTCGATGCAACATCAGAAGTCATCCGTCCCAGTTTGTTTGGTGTGGCCATTATTACGATCGTCTACATCCCAATATTTAGCTTGACCGGTGTTGAAGGTAAGATGTTTCACCCTATGGCTGCGACCGTGGTCATGGCTCTATTATCTGCCATGATACTTTCATTAACGCTGGTTCCCGCTGCCGTTGCTGTATTTATGAATGGCAAAATCTGCGAAAAAGAAAGCATTGTTATCAGTAAAGCAAAGTCAGCCTATGAACCACTGCTGAAGCTAGCACTAAAGTTTCGTTGGGGCGTGGTCGGTTTTTCTTCTGTTCTTGTGGTGTTTTGTGTGTGGTTGGCCTCTACTTTGGGCTCTGAGTTTATTCCTCAATTGAACGAAGGCGACATTGCCCTG
>CBFHKY010000001.1:118672-158385 GCA_965656525.1 Pseudomaricurvus sp.
ACTTTGTGATCTTAAAATCGCATAACGAGTGGCCTGATCCGTCCAAAACCAAAAGTGAACTCGTTAAGGAAATGGAGCGAGCACTGAGCGAGCTACCTGGAAACAATTATGAGTTCACGCAACCCATTCAAATGCGGTTTAACGAATTGATCTCTGGGGTGCGAGCAGACCTAGGCATCAAAGTTTTTGGTGATGACCTGGATCAACTGGTCATCACGGCCAACAACATTCTTAATATCGTCAACTCGATAGCCGGTTCGGCAGATGCACGGGTTGAACAAGTTACGGGGTTGCCAACACTTTCGGTTATCCCTAACCGTACCGCCCTGGGCCGTTATGGTTTGAATGTTACCGAGCTTCAGGATTGGGTTTCCGCCGCGATTGGTGGTGAATCAGCCGGTATTATTTATGAAGGTGATCGGCGATTTGAGTTAGTTGTGCGTTTGCCAGAGACAACGCGCGGCGATATCGACCGGCTAAAGTTTTTACCGGTGCCACTGAACAACGGAGACTTTGTTCCGCTCGAAGAAGTCGCAACGTTAGCTATCTCACCGGCGCCAGCGCAGATCAGCCGTGAAAACGGCAAGCGCCGGGTCGTGGTGACCACCAACGTACGCGGACGAGATCTGGGTAGCTTTGTAAACGAGGTGCAAACTAGCGTGCGCGAAAAAGCCGATATTCCGCCGGGTTATTGGCTGGATTATGGCGGTACTTTTGAACAGTTAGAATCTGCCAGTCAGCGTCTATCTGTCGTCGTGCCGCTCACTCTCTTGGTGATTTTAGGCATCCTAGTGATGGCTTTTTCTTCGCTAAAAGACGCCTTGATTATATTTAGTGGTGTACCGCTCGCTCTGACCGGTGGTGTGCTGTCATTGTATTTACGCGATATGCCGCTCTCCATCTCTGCTGGGATCGGCTTTATTGCGCTTTCCGGGGTGGCTGTTCTCAATGGTTTGGTCATGCTGACTTTTATACGCCAGCTCTGGCACAAAACAGGACAATTAACCGAGTCCATTATTGAAGGAGCCATGATTCGGTTGCGCCCCGTTCTGATGACGGCTCTAGTGGCCAGCTTAGGTTTCGTCCCAATGGCATTAAATACCGGTATTGGAGCGGAAGTTCAACGGCCGCTAGCGACTGTCGTTATAGGAGGCATTATTTCTTCGACGATTCTGACCTTGTTGGTTCTTCCTGTACTGTATCAGTGGCTCCATCGCCGCGAACATCAAATCAGAACATAACCGTTTGGCCCCAGCAAAAACTGGGGCCAAACGTCGTTGGTTTGAATACGCCGTTATATGCGCTTTATCAGCCAAAAGGTTAAGCTGATTTTTTATTTTTTCAGAATCACGACCAGTATTCGTTTAAATTTCAGCTGTGACTTACAACGTGAATAATACATCGCTTCTAATGATATATTTTATTCCGCTTTGAATAGGCTCAGAACTATGAACACAGTGCAGTGGATGCATTCCATGAGGGAAACATAAGACGCCGCCTGCAGGTGTTCGCACATCCACAGCGCGAGTGTTTTGCGCTTGGCGCGACGGTAAATTGGGGTCATCACCATTGACAAGAAACTGTGTGGCGCCACCGGTAAAATCATCATTCAAGTAAATAAGAAATGTGGCTTGGCTGTAACGATCAGGGTAAGCATTTTGTATGAGCTGCTCGTTAATAACACGACTGCCGGGCCATGCTCCATCTGTATGGTAACGAAAATAATCCCCTTGATCATAACGGTAAAAGCGGAACCGTGCATTGAGCCCAACAGCAGGTTGATTGCCATAAAGTGTTAATTCTCGATTCACTAAATGAGTCACTCGCTGCCAGATAATCTGATCGGTTTGTTCATCGGTAATCCACACAACATTGTCGTTGTGACGAACCTCTCTCGGCAATGATACCGCGGCATCTTCAAGATACCCCATTTGCTCTGTTAGCTTAATAAAGCTCTGGCACTCCGCTTGGGTTAATACATTGAGTAACTGAAACGCTCCGGGAACTTGCGGTATATCAATACGTTGAACCTGTGAGACATCAAAAGTCGACTCCACCGCTAACCCAGCAGGGTTACTGCTGCGATTAGCCCAGCTGGGCAAAGTAGGGTTTTCGGCTCCGGCTTCGTACGCGACGACGTAGAATTCATCATTTTTCTGAACGTTCATAGGCTTTCATTACCACCGTGGGGTAGACGTGGGTGACTTTATCAAAATTCACGCAAGCCTAGGCTTTTGTTACACTCAACTCTGATACTTCACTAGGCGCAGCTGTGCATGTTTTTTGAGATTATACCGATTGTAGCGCCAATTTTTATCTGTGCGGGCGTAGGTTTTTTCTGGCACCGCTTAGGCTATGAGTATCCTTCTGATTTTATTGGCCGTTTAGTCACCAATGTTGGTGCGCCCTGCCTGATATTTTACAGTCTTACCAGTAAGCCACTGCCCTTTTCTGCATTAATCGATGTAGGCTTAGTCGCCTCTACCGTTTTTTTCATAACACTCGTGGTTGCCGGCTTGCTGCTGTATTGGCTGCGAATATCCATTCCTACCTATTTACCACCTTTTCTGTTCCCTAACTCAGGCAATATGGGTTTACCATTGTGTTTTTTTGCGTTTGGTGATGAAGGTTTAACTTTAGCGTTAGGGTATTTTATTTTTATGATGATGGCACAATTGACACTTGGCTTTATCATCCTTCAAGGCCCTGGGTCAGCCAAAACAGTTATAGCAAGCCTAGCAAAAAACCCGATGATTTTGGCTTTAGTTGTTGCCCTAATCACGGCATGGCAAGGTTGGTTATTGCCGTTATGGCTAGAAAATTCTGTAGAGTTGCTGAGTTCGTTTACCATCCCGCTGATGCTGATAACCCTTGGCGTATCTTTAGCAAGTTTGCACGTTCAGCGCTGGAAGCGTCCTTTAGGGCTTAGCCTTATCAGAGCCTTGCTGAGTTTAACGGTTGCCTGGGTAACCTGCATAATCCTAGACTTATCGGGAGCCGTAAAAGGTGTGGCCATTTTACAGGCAGCAATGCCAGCAGCGGTTTTTAATTACTTATTTTCCATACGTTTCCAACGTGAGCCAGAAGAAGTCGCTGGGTTTGTGATTGTATCGACGTTAATTTCGATCCTTTTGTTACCCTTCGTTTTATATTATGTCGTCCAACAAGGCTAAAAAACCATGAAAGAAGTGTCCGTTCGTCGCACCCACAACCTTAGCAAAACAGAGTGTCTACAATTAGCAGACACCATCACCGATAAGTTAATTGCGAGGATAGGCGGCTCTAAAAAAGTTGTCGGTGATACTATTGAATTTCAACACGTTAGTGGCAGTAAAGGCACACTTATAAGCTCCGAAGACGCGCTAGAGATTCATGTCAAACTTGGCTTTTTGGTACGCTCTTTAGGCAAAACGATTGAATCTGAAATTAACGAACTTTGCGATAAGCATTTAAAGTAGCATCGCGCCAGGCTTGACGGGTGTAGACGTGAGATAAAAACAATTCATCACTCCATGTTATTCTACATAACACAGAGTGATGATCGAATTTCATCAAAGAAATCAGAAAAAACGAGCCGAATTGATTCGGCTTAACCAGGTCAACAAGACTCGATCAATCGCGCCTGACGCGGCAAAACCGAGCTTTTCTTGAATGGTTTTTTTGTGAACAAATTCAATTTGGAAGACATCAGCCGTTTTTACTTTATTGGCTAGGTATTCATCACTGGTCATAAGTTCGTCAACTAAGCTTTGTTCCAGTGCTCTTTTACCGAACCACACATCGCCATTGGCAACTTTGTCTATGTCAATCGATGGTCTATGCTCAGACACATATTCTTTAAATAATTGATGTGTGTCTTCTAAATCATCTACAAACTTTTCTCGCCCCTTGTCAGTGTTTTCACCAAACATGGTTAAGGTGCGTTTATGCTCCCCGGCGGTTAACATCTCAAAGTCGATATCATTTTTTTTCAATAAACGATGGAAGTTTGGTAACTGCGCCAAAACACCAATAGATCCCATTACAGCAAAAGGTGCAGCCAGTATTTTATCGGCTACACAGGCCATCATGTAACCACCACTGGCAGCCACTTTATCAACACAAACCGTTAACGGAATGCCTTTTTGCTTAATACGGTCCAATTGACTACTGGCCAACCCGTAGCTGTGCACCAAACCACCACCGCTTTCTAATAGTACAACCACTTCATCGGCACTGGTAGCGGTACTCAATACAGCGGTAATTTCCGCACGCATTGATTCGACTGCGGATGCTTTAATGTCACCATCAAAGTTCAGCACGAACACCTTACTTTTGACGGTATCCGACTCTTTAGCGGATTTTTTATTTTTTTGCTCTTGCTTATGCTGCTTTTTTTCAGCTTTGAGCTGGCTTTTGCGAGTTTCGGCTTCGGTGATATTGTCGAGCAGCAAAGATTGGGTGTCTTCGTAAAGATCGTTTAATTTGGTCACTTCCAGATGACCTCGCTGACTGGATTTTTGACGCTGCCCCATCGAAACTGTGAAACCAATCAGTAAGAGAATGACCACCAGAAAGGTGATTGCCTTGGCCAAAAATAGGCCGTATTCAAATAAAAACTCCAAGATCTACTCCAGTTGTTGCTGATTCTGTTATTGCCACTGATTAACCGCCTCTTGTGCCCGCTCATTTAAAGGAGCAGACGTTAAGCCGGAATGAGAGAGATTGATTTCATAAAGAGCGCCATCACTCATAGGCACAAACGTCGCGCTACCGTACAGGGCATCGAGCCAAGGTATGTTTGAATCAATTTTTTTGAACCAAAGCCATAAGTCTACATCAGATTGTGTGCCGGCTAAATCATAAACGGTTCGTTCAGCTGTGCGCTCTTTTTCCAATGAGTAATAACGGCCAGATAAACGCTCCAATCGGTACCCAGGTTTGAACCCAAGTTTAGCCAGCGCTGGGCTCCACCGGAAAATACGTGCATCTAATTGCCATTGATCACCTTTCAATTCAAAGCTGTGGGAGGTTCCTTTTGATGACACCAATACGGCTTGGTAACGTTGCTCTTCAATCTGATCAAAACTGATGGTGGCAACTGACATTTCATCCAGTAGTTCATCGTAACTGATCACATCCCAAGCAATAAGACCCAAACCAATCGCCAACAAAATGAAGGCTATATTGAACATGCCTTTCAGCCACCCCAACAACCAACCTTTTCTAAAGAGACCCTTCAAGGCAAAAAACAATAACAACATGCCAATCAGGGTTAGAACTAACGCCATTATTTCATAGAGCATGAAAGCACCTGTTAGAGGAGTATGGAATCAAGGGTTTGCCACCAAGGTCAGTTATGATGAAATTTGATACCCCAGAGCTTGCAAACTTTCTTCGGCGACCGCCAAGACGCTATCATCGGTCGTTTTATCGCTTTTCACCGCATCCAGATAATAATCCAAAGCAATCACCGTATCGGCAAAGGTTTCTAAGCGCTGTGTCAATGCTGCAGGGTATTCACCATGCAACAGTGTCTCTTCGATAAATTGAATACACCGTGCCACAATGGTTGCGGCACGTGCCAGATTTAGAATAGCCATTCCGCCGCGCACGGTTGTGAGGGTGGACGTGACGTTCTTAATATGAGCCATGTCGTAGTTTGACTCAACAAAGGCACTTAACGCGCGCTTCACAAGCGCCAACCCTGCTTCCGCTTCTTGAAGCACCAGTGACTCGGCTTTAGCGAGCTGAGATGAGGCGACGATTTCTCGCCTAGCTAGGGCATTGGCCTGTGTGAGTTTTTCACCAGATAGGTTCAACCATTCCATTCCTGATACTGTACTTTCGACATACAGTAAAGCATCTGCAATTTCGCCCAGCTCTTCAGCAGTAGCCGATGTCCGGCTGTTATGCCAACCCTCAATTCGGGTAATTTCTTGCTTCAATGCCGTAGCAGCTGAAACTAAGCCCACCACCGCTAAAATATCAGCGACTTTTTCAAGGTGAACCGCCAAGTCAGCATAGCCGCCCAGACCTTTATCTGCTGCGAGTGAAGCATTCTCAAGGATATCTTTGATCGAGCGAAGCTCATCCTGAATTACGGCTGCAACCGAACTTACCGTGTGGATGCTGGGGCCACGTAACGCTTCACGTTCACGCATAAGTTCTTGGTCAGTAAACCCTGAGGGGTCTACCTGATAAGTAGACAATACCTGGCTGATCTTATGAGTAGGGTCTGTGCTCAGCGCACAAATGAACAACAACTCTTTGAGCGTTTCATGAGGCGGTTTTTGATCAAATTCAGTACTAGGCTCGCATAGGACTTTTTTAATTTCTCGGTCCAACGCCATCAATAACATTTTTCGTGGTTTAGTCAGCTCCATACGGTGAGAGCGCAGTGCCATGAGCGCTGCTGAGCCAACCCACCACAATTTTGCTTTCTCACGGGAGTTCGAGAGGGTCTCTAAGCGCTCCAAAGCCCTCTCCATGATACCTAGTGCCGCTGGAACCTGCTTACCACGCAGAGCATTCAAAAGGCCCACCTGATACATGTGCCGGAGTCTTTTTAATAGCTTAGACTGTTCAGCACTACCCAACTCGGGATGTTCTGCCCGCGCTGGGTAGTGGCATTCCATTGGAATATCAAGAAAGTAAGAATCAGGTAACAAAGGTATATTATTGGCGGCCCGCAAGTCATTAATGTAAGGGATCAACAGCGCCGGCATGACTTTTCGTGTTTGCTGAATGTATTCTAGGTAACGCGGTAGTATAAAAAAAGCGCCCGTCAGGACTTCTAATAATTCTTCATGGCTATCACTGACTTTAGGGTCTATTAACTTGGCAGCAGTGGCAATTTCTTGCGCTAATAAGGCAGCACCGTTGAGCTGAATCAGTTGCAAGGTGCCTCGAATTTGCTCAATTGCGTCAATGCAGACTTGTAATGATTCTTGGTTGTCTGGCTCAAGAACAAATTGCTCTAGTTTGGTGGCGGCCTGCTCGATAGTGCTTACCAACTCATCACTCACTAAGGCCAGTGAGCTAATATTGACTCGATCATTCTTGAACACGAACCATTTCCTTACGAATTTATTCAAATTTAGCTCTGGGATCATGCCCAGTAAGCAACGTATTGACCACAGAATAGGTAAACCGCTGTGAAAGATTTATAATCAGAAAGAGATTGATTTAACCTATAATCTCAAAAAAATCATCAAATTACAGTGCAATCTTCTAAAAATGGTTGAATTACTTCAAAACTAACGCACTTTTCGCGCTGCGAGCAATATTTTTGGCAAAAGAAGTCAAAATCATTGCGACGAGCACGGGAAATTACTGTTATATAGCGTATCGATTCTCTCATGCAGAAGCACACAAGGGTTACCCAATATGGCTAAAACGCTTTTTCAGGCTGCTGGCAGAAATTTTCTCGGCCCCGCCCCCGATTGGTATAAACAAGTTGTTGTTTGTTTTCTTATCATTAACCCGATTTTATTGTTGTTCGTTGGCCCTTTTATCACGGGCTGGGTACTTATCGGTGAGTTTATTTTTACATTGGCTATGGCGCTAAAATGCTACCCCTTACAACCGGGTGGGCTATTGGCAATTCAGGCTGCACTGCTCGGAATGACCAGTCCAGATGCCATATACCATGAAATAGAAGGTAATCTTGAAGTTATTTTACTTTTGGTGTTCATGGTCGCGGGCATTTATTTCATGAAGGATCTTTTATTGTACCTGTTCACTAAAATCCTTTTGAACGTACGATCTAAAATTGCCTTATCTGTTTTGTTTTCACTCGTTGCGGCTCTTTTGTCAGCCTTTTTAGACGCCCTGACAGTAACGGCTGTCTTGATAGCGGTTACTGTAGGCTTTTACTCGGTGTATCACAAGGTGGCTTCAGGAAAACAAATCCAGATTGAAGACATCCACGATCACTCTAACGATGAGGGTGTGGCGGAATTCCACCGCGAAGATTTAGACGCGTTTCGTGCTTTCCTACGCAGCCTGATCATGCACGGCGCTGTGGGAACAGCGTTAGGCGGAGTATGTACTTTAGTGGGAGAACCTCAGAATTTATTGATCGCTCAAATTGCCGGCTGGAACTTTGTTGAATTCTTTTTGAAAATGGCCCCAATCACAATGCCAGTTCTAGTGAGCGGTATCATCACTTGTATTCTATTAGAGAAAACAAAGTTCTTAGGATATGGCGTTAATTTGCCTGAAACCGTTCGAGCAGTCTTACTTGAGTTTGCCGAGCGTGAAGACAAAAAACGAGCCAAAAAAGATGCTGCGAAATTGATTGTTCAAGGGATTGTAGCGGCAATTTTGGTCATTTCACTAGCCACACACGCTGCCGAGGTCGGACTGATTGGCCTTTTAGTGATAGTCTTATTGACTGCGTTTAATGGCATTATTGAAGAGCATCAAATCGGTCGCGCATTTGAGGAAGCCCTACCTTTTACCGCATTATTGGTGGTGTTTTTTGCTATTGTTGCTGTCATTCACGAGCAACACTTGTTTACCCCGATCATTGACCGAGTACTCTTGTTAGATACAGACATTCAGCCCACCATGTTCTTCTTAGCCAACGGTCTGTTATCCATGATCAGCGATAATGTGTTCGTTGCTACTGTGTATATCGGAGAGATCAAGAGCGCTCTGGACAATGGCATCATCACGCGCCAACACTTTGACCACTTGGCCGTCGCTATTAATACGGGTACGAATTTGCCCAGCGTCGCGACACCTAACGGCCAAGCTGCATTCCTGTTCTTGTTAACCTCAGCTCTCGCACCATTGATTCGCTTGTCGTATGGGCGCATGGTACTGATGGCTTTGCCTTATACCATCGTACTAGGAGGGGTAGGTTTATTAATGGTTAACCTGACGTTGTAACTTATCCGGTTATTGCTTAGCCATCACCCTTGAGTGATTAGGTTAGCCCTGATTAGTAAGACATCCATAATTTGGGGGCCTAGACTTCTAGCCCCCCGCTCTTTGTTACTCTTTTCTTAGGATCGCCACAAACAGTCATCCCCTAGACTGTTGAGTCTTTGCTGATGCGCCTCTAGCTCGAGCTCTGTCGCCGTGATCACAGGCAAAGGTTTTCGGCCCATACTGACTCGCTTAATGCCCGACACATGCGCGCCCTGGCTATCGTCACTGCCATCGGCACCCAAGCCTAGGCTGGTTTGTCCGCCCGTCATGAACAAATAGACATCCGCTAGAATCTCAGCATCGAGTAAAGCACCGTGCAAATCGCGCTGTGAGTTGTCCACACCATATCGTTTACACAAGATATCTAGGTTATTTTTTTGCCCCGGATGCTTTTGCCGAGCCATGACCAAAGTGTCAATCACCGAGCATTGAGTATCCACCTTAGGCAGCTGTGGCGATAGCATGGCAAATTCATGATTGATAAAGCCAATATCAAAGGGGGCGTTATGAATAATGAGCTCAGCCCCTTTGATGAACTCAAAAAAATCATTGGCAATCTGTGCAAAGAGCGGCTTATCTTGCAGGAATTCATTAGTGATGCCGTGAACTTCCATGGCACCTTCATCCACTAGGCGTTGAGGCTGAATGTATTGGTGATAGTGACGGCCTGTTAGCTTGCGCCCGACCAATTCAACACAACCAATTTCAATAATTCTATGGCCTTGACTGGTTTCAAGGCCGGTAGTTTCTGTATCCAGAACGATTTGTCTCATACTCAACAACTCTGATGTGGTGTCTAACGTGGCTTTTGAAGTTAGCTTAACTTGTGACAGCCCACTTGGGTTTCAAATCAATGGGAGGAATATATTATTTGAGCCTGTCGATACCTTGGTTAGCTAACTGGTCGGCCATTTCGTTTTCCCTGTGGCCGCTGTGCCCTTTCACCCAGAACCATTTGACGGTATGTCTTGCCACCTGCTGATCCAGCTCTCGCCATAGGTCGTCATTTTTCACTGGTTTTTTAGCCGATGTTTTCCAGCCATTTTTCTTCCAGCCATGTAGCCATTGAGTAATGCCCTGCCTGACATATTGTGAATCAGTTGTCAGCGATACGTCGCAGGGTTCTTTCAGTGCTTTTAACCCCTCAATCGCGGCCATCAACTCCATGCGGTTGTTTGTTGTGTGCTTTTCTCCCCCGCATAATCCTTTCTCTGTATCACTAAAGCGTAACAGTACGCCCCATCCACCTGGCCCCGGATTGCCTTTGCAAGCGCCATCGGTAAATAATTCAACGTGCTTCACGTATACCTCATTGTTTTTGTGTTTGGATTAACTAACAGCCCCATCATTGACAATAGCAGCCGTTAATTAGGTTGATTTGTGTGACTGCTTGGCGGCAGTTGCTGGTCTTTTTAAGGGTTTAGGCATGCGCGCACTCGGCTCCCCTATAATCAAACCAACAGGCCTCAGACTTTTCCATACGGGCTTACTGGGGATCACTGCAGCATGTTCTTTACGCGCGACAATCAAATAGTAGCCGCCCCACGGCAGTTTTAAAGAGTCACCTATCCGATCAAGAAAGCGGAGTCGCTTTAATATGCCTGACTTATTAATGGGCAGACCATAAAAACCGTCCAGTTTTAAAGTGGGCTCGCAATCTAATAATTGTAACCAGTCCATTACACGACCGGCACGCAATGATCGCCTGCACCAAAAGTCACCCGCCGTAATCCATTGCGCGCACAGCTTGTATAACCCTTGTAGGCTCCAAGGATTGAACCCAATAATAATCATGTGGCCGTGCGGCACCAACACACGACTTGATTCACGCAAAATCTGATGTGGGTTCGGACTGAACTCTAAAACATGATGCAACAATACGGTATCTATGCTTTCTGAGGGTAATGGTAAGTGCTCAAACTCACAAACCCCTTGCGCCTTTAGATTACTGCTGGGAGACAATTTAAAGCGATGATTAATTGGGCTGCTGTCCGTGAGACTCTGAGAGCAAAAGCAACTCATTTCTAATAAATGATAGCCAAAAACTTCTTGTAAAAGCTTGTCTAACTGTTGTTGCTGTGCACCGATAATTGATGCGCCTATAGCTGTTTTCGGCCAATCCTGCAAAGCCTCCATGGTCTCACCAAGATGGCGCGGACCGTGTCTATGTTCAGCCCAACGCTGCAATTGAGACAAGAGTTTAAACATGGTGGTGCCTCTATCAGGAAGTGTAGGGCCAGGCAAATAAGAACCAGCGAGCGTTTGAGCCAGAACGAATCAAGCCGCCAATCGTGATGGCCATGCAGTCTGCTTTAGATTTCGCTATTATGCCCACATGGCTCGCAAACCTCTAGGTGGATAAATATGCTGAAAATTCTCTCAGTCCCTGCTTTTAGCGACAATTATATTTGGTTATTTCATGCTGAATCGTCAAATGCTGCTTACGTCGTGGACCCAGGCGATGCAACACCCGTTAAGAAAGCACTCACTGATCGCGGGCTAACTTTAGCCGGTATTTTGCTGACCCACCATCATATGGATCATATTGGCGGGGTCAACGAGCTTCTCGATCAATATGATGTCCCCGTTTACGGCCCGTCTTCTCCCAATATCCCACAAGTCACCCATACGTTAGACGATGGTGATGTTTTGTCCTTAGAGCAAGCAGGTTCAGACTTTGAAGTTATCGCGGTACCGGGGCACACGCTGGATCATATAGCGTATTTTTCGGCCCCTGAAAAAGTACTGTTCTCAGGGGACACCCTATTCGCCGGTGGCTGTGGGCGCATGTTTGAAGGTAATCCGCATCAAATGCACAGCTCTCTAAGCCGTTTAAGCGATTTACCCAATGACACACTTGTCTATTGTGCCCACGAGTACACTCAAGCTAATTTGCGTTTTGCTCTTGCTGTAGAACCTAACAGCATCGCGATTCAGCAACGTATGGATGATGTTGTGGCTTTAAGGGCCGAAGGCCGTATAACCATCCCCAGCAAGCTGGGTCTGGAAAAGCAAACAAATCCATTTCTTCGCTGCTCTGAGGCAGATGTTATGGCTGCTGCATCGCAAAAAGAGGATATTCAAGTTCAGCGACCTGAGGATGTTTTTGCAACAATCAGGCAATGGAAAGATAACTTTTAACCTTTCGTCGCAATTGCCTTCATTCACAGCGGTCTATGTAACTCAGCGTTGACCGCAACATATCTGCCACATACAATCAGCGCATTAAACTCCTGAAAAATCAATGATCTGGTTGTATGTTGAATCGATTTAGCCTTGCTGTACTCACGAGCACCCTACTTTTCTTGGCGGGTTGCAATCAAACCGCTCCTATCAAAAAACAAGAGCCTGCTTCAACTACTAAGCCAGTAGCTCTGAACCTTGACCGCGAGACCATTGATAAGCTTTGCACGTTGAATATTAGTAAAGCTTACGCAGGCCCTGAATTCATGGATGTGTTCGATCGCATGAGAGCGGGCTACCAATTAACTCTCAGTGACAATAAAAGAGTACAAAAGCACTTCGATTGGTACAAAAAGCACCCAGAGTATATTGCTCGTGTTGCAGAGCGCTCTAGACCGTTTATGCATTACATTGTCTCTGAATTAGAGAAGCGCAATATGCCGATGGAATTGGCGCTACTACCAATCGTTGAAAGTGCCTTTGATCCGTTTGCATACTCCCATGGTCGCGCATCGGGCATGTGGCAGTTTATCCCAGGTACCGGGTTGCAATACGGACTGAAACAAAATTGGTGGTATGACGGCCGCCGTGACCCAATGGCCGCAACCGATGCTGCGCTGGATTTTTTATCGGACTTGCACCGCCAGATGAATGGCGATTGGCTGCTCGCATTGGCGTCCTACAACACCGGGCCTGGTAACGTACGCAAAGCTCAACGCCGCAACCAGAGGAAGGGGTTAGGCCAAGACTATTGGTCACTCGACTTGCCTCGTGAAACCGAAGCCTATGTACCGCAACTTATCGCACTGGCTAAACTCTTTATTGATCCCGTCACTCATCAACTGACTATCCCCAGCATTCCCAATACGCCTTTTTTCGAGGCCGTTGATACCGGCGTTCAAATTGATTTAGCACAGGCTGCCAACTTAGCAGGCTTGAGCCTTGAAGAACTTTATAAGCTGAATGCAGGATTCAACCGCTGGGCGACAGACCCTCAAGGCCCTCACCGCCTCTTAGTGCCTGTTGATAAGGTTGCTGAGTTCCGTCAGGCGTTGGCTCTTCTACCTGCGGATGAACGTGTTACTTGGGAGCGCTACCGAGTGAAGTCTGGCGATTCGTTAATATTGATTGCCAAACATTTTCATACCACTGTGGATGTTATCAAGACACATAATAAGATCAGCACAAATATGATTAAAATTGGTCAGACGTTGTTGATCCCAACCGCCAGTCAGCACACATCAAAGTATTCTCTCAGCGCCTCCCAGAGACTTAAGCAGACACAACAAAAATCCACGGGCGCTCAGGGCAGCAAAAAAGTTAATTACCTAGTGCAGTCTGGAGACTCTTTTTGGAGTATTGCTAAAAAGTATAAAGTTCGCGTAAGCAAATTGGCCAAATGGAATGGGATGGCCCCCAAAGACACACTCAAAAAAGGCCAACGTTTGGTAATCTGGAGTAATGAGGGTGATAAAATCAACACTGCTGTTGCTACAGACACCTCCGCAAACGCCGTCATACGTAAAGTTGCTTATCGTGTAAGACAAGGTGACTCTCTTGCGCGAATTGCGGGTAAGTTCAATTTATCGGTCAACGATATCAAACGTTGGAATACGGTAAATGAAAAGGCCTACATTCATCCGGGCCAGTCGCTCACCCTGTTTGTGGATGTCACTCGGGTGCGTTAATCGTGAATGATTCACGGTCCAGTCTTTTTAAAATAGCGTTACACTGAGCCAAGTAACTGCACCTGTCCTTTGGCAGGTGAAGCCCCACCTCATGCCGCTTGTCTTCAGACTTTTAGTTACCTCAACCCGTGGGTTTGCGGGACTCTTTAACCGTGGCATCCACTTCACAGCCACGCTTTTTCAGTGCAGACTGTTCACACAGTGCATGGCGTAACACATTGAAATTCAGGAACAAATCAGGCTTGGAATTTAGGGAATAAATTCGTACTCTACAAGTCTAATCCGTGTAACATCACCAATCTAAACAACGGGCAAGCATCATGACATTAACGCGACGCAATGGCTTACCTGTCAGCATAGGGTTATTGATTGTATTTTTCGTGACATCCGCCTTTGCAGCTGCAGAGCCTGAGCAAGACGATGCTCAGGCTGTTATTCACTCACACGCGATTGCCATGTATGGCGACCCAAAATACAGTTCAGACTTTACTCGTTTCGACTACACCTCTTCTGAAGCCACGAAAGGTGGAGATTTACGTCGTCACAGTATTGGCACCTTTGATAGCCTGAACAGTTTTATCGCCAAAGGCAGCCCTGCAGATGATATTGGGCTGATTTACGACACGTTGACAGTCTCTTCAGCCGATGAGCCTTTTACTCAATACGGCCTGATTGCTAAAACATTGGAGTACCCAGCTGATCGCTCATGGATTATCTTTCATATTGACCCTGACGCTCGCTGGCACGATGGTCAGCCAATTACCGCAGAGGATGTGGCTTACAGTTTCCAGTTACTCACGGAACAAGGAAATCCTTTTTATCGTTTTTATTATGCTGATGTCCAAGCCGTAGACGTTATTGATTCCAGCCAAGTTAAATTCACCTTTAAACCAGGTGCCAGTTTAGAGATGGCTTTGGTGATGGGTCAGCTCACGGTCTTGCCCAAACATTATTGGGAGCAACACGATTTTTCGGCTTCTACGCTTGAGCCTCCCCTAGGGAGTGGCCCATATAAAATTACGGATGTAGACCCCGGCCGCTCAATTCAATATTCAAGGGTGGAAGATTACTGGGCGCAGAACAAGCCTGTTCGCAACGGCTTGTATAATTTTGACCGCATAATCATTGATTACTACCGCGATGACGTGGTCGCCCTAGAGGCTTTTAAAGCAGGTGAATATGACTTTCGCTACGAGCGAGCTTCCATACTTTGGGCGACGGGCTATAAAAGCGATGCGTTGCTCAATAATGAACTTATTAAAGAAGAAATCAGGCACAACAACCCTGCCGGAATGCAAGCGTTTGCGTTCAACTTACGCAAACCGTTGTTCCAAGATCATCATTTACGTGAAGCCATTAGCTTAGCTTTTGACTTTGAATGGACCAATCAAAATCTTTTCTATTCTGCTTACAAGCGCAGTTACAGTTTTTTTTCTAACTCTGAACTTGCAGCAACAGAGCTGCCGACAAATGAAGAGCTTAAACTACTAGCCCCCTTTCGCGACCAAATTCCAGATGCGGTGTTTAATCAAGTTTATCAGCCACCAAAATCTGCTGGTGATGACCGAAACCGGAAAAACCTTCGCCGAGCAAAAACAATCTTGGACGCTGCTGGCTACAAAGTGAAAGATAACCTTCTGTATAGTCCACAAGGCGAGCCTGTTAAATTCGAAATTTTGTTAGTTGAAAAAATCTTTGAACGAATTACTAATCCATTTATACAAAATCTCGCGCGCCTGGGTATACAAGCACACATTCGCACGGTAGATCCTTCACAATATGTTAATCGTCGCCGCTCGTTCAACTTTGACATGACCACACTGGTTATTGGTCAATCGTTGAGTCCCGGTAATGAACAACGAGAATATTGGCATTCTGATGCAGCTGAGGTTGAAGGAAGCCGGAACTATATGGGTATCAACCATCCTGCTGTTGATGCCCTAGTTGATCATATCGTGACAGCTAAAACCAGAGCCGAATTGGTCACTGCAACCCACGCGCTAGATAGAGTCTTACTGCATCAGCATTACGTCATCCCACACTGGCACATAGACAAGCACAGGTTGGCTTACTGGAATAAGTTTGCACAACCAGACATCGCCCCAGCCTATGACATTGGATACAACACGGGCCTGATGACATGGTGGATAAAAAACGATACCAACGCGGCTGCGCCATAGCTTATGGGTACTTATATTCTGCGGCGCGTGCTGTTGATTGTCCCGACATTGCTGGGGATTCTACTGATTAATTTCCTCATTGTTCAATCTGCTCCCGGCGGACCAGTTGAGCAAATGATTTTTAATCTAGAAGGCCACGGTAACAACACTAGCTTAGGTGCCATTGTGTCATCTGGTGGTGATAGCGGCGGAAGCGGAGCTACACAATATCGAGGCGGCCAAGGTCTCCCGCCAGACGTTGTTGCGCAAATAGAAGCAATGTACGGTTTTGATAAACCCGCCCATGTTCGATTTTGGGACATGCTCGTAAAATACGCTCAGTTTGATTTTGGCGAAAGCTTTTTCCGTAACGACAGTGTGATCTCACTTGTACTAGACAAAATGCCAGTTTCTGTATCGCTGGGTTTGTGGAGCACTTTAATTATTTATCTCGTATCCATTCCTCTAGGTATCCGTAAAGCAATATCACACGGTTCTAGTTTTGATGTTTGGAGCAGTACACTGATCATCATAGGCTATGCCATTCCGGGATTTTTATTTGCCATTATTTTAATTGTTTTATTTGCGGGTGGAAGCTATTGGGACTGGTTTCCACTTCGCGGGCTAACCTCCGAAGGCTTTGACAACTTTAGTCCACTGGCAAAAGTTGCTGACTACTTTTGGCACCTTGCACTGCCATTACTGGCTTACACCATTGGTGGCTTTGCAACGTTGACCATGTTAACCAAAAACTCCTTTTTGGATGAGATTAACCGACAATATGTATTTACCGCGAAAGCCAAAGGTTTAAGTGAACGCCAAGTGTTGTATCGTCATGTTTTTCGCAATGCCATGCTGATTATCATTTCCGGCTTTCCCGCCGCATTCATTGGTATTTTTTTCACAGGCTCACTATTAATTGAAGTTATTTTTTCACTGGACGGGCTGGGGCTGCTGGGTTTTGAAGCCATACAAAATCGTGATTATCCTGTTATTTTTGGAACCTTGTACATATTCACTCTTATAGGGTTACTGGTAAAACTGTTGTCTGATGTGGTGTATGTGCTTGTGGACCCAAGAATCAACTTCGATGCCCAAAGGCGATGAGTATGTCTCTGTATTTATCTCTTAGCCCGCTCAATCGTCGTCGATGGCTAACATTCTGGAGCAACTCGCGCGCACGATGGAGCTTGTTGTTGTTTTTAGCGTTATTTTTTATCTCTCTTTTCGCTGAACTTATCGCTAACGACAAACCTATTCTGGTGAAGTTTGACGATAGTTTTTATTTTCCTATTGTAAAACAATACCCCGAAACGGCATTTGGTGGTGATTTTGACACTGAGGCCGATTACAGTGATCAATTCGTCATTGATTTGATCAATGATAAAGGGTGGATCATTTGGCCGCTCGTACCCTTCCATTACGATACGCATATCACACAGCTTTCACAGTCTGCACCATCACCACCAGACTCAAAAAATTGGCTAGGAACAGACGATCAAGCACGAGATGTTTTTTCACGAGTTATTTACGGTTTTCGTGTGTCTATTCTGTTTGCTCTTGTTCTGACCGCAGGCAGCTGTGTTATTGGTGTCGCAGCCGGGGCTGTACAAGGTTATTTTGGTGGGAAAGTGGATTTGTATGGACAGCGATTTCTAGAAATTTGGGGCGGCCTGCCCGTGTTGTTTTTATTGATTATTATGTCAAACATCATTACACCCAATTTTTGGTGGCTACTGGGGATCATGTTGCTGTTTAGCTGGACAGCACTTGTGGACGTAGTCCGTGCCGAGTTTTTGCGGGGCCGGAACCTAGAATACGTTAAAGCCGCAAAAGCTTTAGGTGTTAACAATGTCACGATCATGTGGCGTCATATTTTACCAAACGCTATGGTCGCAACCATGACCATGATGCCTTTTCTGGTAACAGGGGCTATCACCACCCTCACATCATTGGATTTCTTAGGCTTTGGAATGCCGCCTGGCTCCCCCTCGCTCGGTGAACTAGTAGCCCAAGGGAAAAGCAATTTACAAGCCCCGTGGCTTGCCATAACCGCCTTTGTTGTACTAGCGCTGATGCTGATGTTATTGGTATTCATTGGAGAAGGTGTGCGTGATGCTTTTGATCCTCGCCTAGCGAAAAAGGCGAGATTATGACCAGCAACACCCCCTCTAAACATTCAGATCTAACTTCACCCCTACTCTGTATCGAAAACTTAAGTGTTGCCTTCGACAATGAAGGGGGTAAAAATTTAGTGGTAGATAAAGTCTCACTCGATGTCTTTCCCGCTGAAACCGTGGCACTTGTAGGGGAGTCTGGTTCAGGTAAGTCAGTAACTGCGTATTCAGTCTTAAAGCTCTTACCCTACCCCATGGCCTCTCATCCGACAGGCCAGATTTTCTTTAAAGGGCAATCTATTTTACAAAACTCTGAAGCTGAAATGCGCCGCCTCAGAGGCTCCAAAATCGGTATGATATTTCAAGAGCCTATGACGGCCTTGAATCCATTGCACAATGTAGAAAAACAAATCAGTGAAATCATCATGCAGCACCATGGAGTGTCGCGTTCTGCTGCGAGGCCGCGCGTGCTGGAATTGCTACGGCAAGTTCAAATCCGTGATCCCGAAACCCGCTTAAATGCCTACCCGCATCAACTGTCTGGCGGCCAGCGACAAAGAATCATGATTGCCATGGCGTTAGCCAATGAGCCAGATCTCTTGATCGCTGATGAACCTACAACGGCTTTGGATGTGACGGTTCAAAAGGACATTTTAGAGTTACTGAAGCAGATTCAGCAACAGCGCGGCCTAGCCATGCTTCTGATTACACATGACCTGAGTGTAGTAAAACACATGGCTGATCGTGTTGTTGTCATGCGTAATGGATGTGTTGTGGAAACCGCCGATACACCGCAGTTGTTCAGTAATCCACAGCAGGATTACACGAAAATGTTGATTAATAGCAACCCTAAAGGTGGGCCAGTCGCTGTTGATCCAAATAATGCAAAACTTGCATTAGAAGTGTCCGAAGTAAACGTCAATTTTGCTCTTAAAAAAAATCTGTGGGGGCAACCGACTAAAATTTTACCGGCGGTTACGAATGCAAAATTTACCCTGACTGAAGGTGAAACGCTTGGTGTTGTGGGAGAGAGCGGCTCAGGCAAATCAACTCTAGCAATGGCCGTTCTCTCTCTTATTGAGTTTACCGGCCGAGTTTCTCTTCGAGGTACAGAGATCAGTCAATTAACCACCCGCCAACTAAGGCCTTTAAGGTCGCAAATGCAGGTTGTTTTTCAAGATCCTTTTGCAAGCCTAAGCCCCAGGATGACCATTGAAGACATTATTATGGAGGGCCTTTCGCTTCATAGTGATCAGTCCAGGCATGAGCATGTCAACGCTGTTGCTAAAGTCATGCGTGAGGTTGGCTTAAAAGCAGAAGATCGACACCGTTACCCTCACGAGTTTTCAGGAGGGCAAAGACAGAGAATTGCGATTGCTCGCGCTTTAGTGCTTAACCCAAAAGTTCTGATTTTGGATGAGCCTACCTCGGCTTTGGATAAAGCCGTTCAAGCTCAGGTGATTGATCTATTAAAAAAATTACAGCTCGAACGCAAGCTTAGCTACTTGTTCATTTCGCACGATTTGAGCGTTATAAAATCCATAAGCCATAGTATTGTTGTGATGAAACAAGGCGACATTGTGGAATATGGGCCGGCAAATGAAGTATTGGTAACACCAAAATCTGAATACACAAAGAGATTATTAGCAGCGAGCTTGCTGTAGCTTGAAACTGAAAGGCTCTTTAGGGCAACTGCTCTGACTATAGATTTATACAGCCAAAGCAGCCAATAATACAAATTTAAGCGCTGCAATCGTCAGGCAGCGCTTAAAATTGAGTTTTACTGGTACAACTAGTAAAGCTCAATTGTAGAACTATTGGTCAATGCGTTCTGGAAGGATACCATTTCTAAGTTGCCATACTCTTGGGCTAATCGCTGACGCAAAGCCACTCTCTGTTCGGGCTCTATATCAGGAAAAGCACCAGGTTTTACAACTGTAAATTGCAAAACGACTACATCGCCAGAAGGCAACGTCACAAAACTGTTGACGGGCTGCTTATCCGGTTTAGGTAAACGAAACACATGATCAATCAGCTCCGCCGACACTTCAGCACTGGTGCGGTTAACATCCGCATACGCTTCCCACTCCAGTTGATTAGCGTTTGCCAGCGCTTCTATAGTTGTACCCGTTGATAAATCAGCAAGCAATTGCTCAGCACGAGCAGTTAACTCGGCAACTGCAGCTTCACGGGTTAAAATTTCTTCTATATCCGAACTCACCATCGTAAAAGGCTTTACGTGAGACGGCTGGTGCTCTTTAAGTTTAACGACCACAACATGATTATCCGACACTTCAATAGTGTCGCTGGATAGACCTTGGTGCAACACATCATCACTGAATACAGCCGCTAACACCTGGTTATTGGATAAAACACCCTCACCACCATTGCGATCAAAAGAGTCAGAAACCTGAGCTTCTAGCCCTAGACCTTCGGCTGCATCAATTAGCGACACGGCATTGTAAGTTGCATCCGGTAATTCGTTTAAAAGCTCAAAAAACTGCGATTCAGCTTCTGCTGTTGCTAAAGCATCACGAATTCGATCTTCTGATGTTTCAAAGCTGGGGGGCTCAGTAACTTCTACTGCAAGTAACTTGATGAAGTGAGTTCCCGCGTCGGTTTGGACTGGTTTAGAAACTTGTCCCACCTCCAATTGAGCAACCTCGGACTCAAACTCTTCAGGAAATGTTGCCCCATCTGTGAAACCTAAATCGCCACCAAGTTCACTGCTACCCAAATCATCGGACAACTCACGAGCTATATCTGCAAACACATCACCGGCGGCTAGACGCTCACTAACTTCAGTGATCTTAGCTTCAGCTTGTTCACCATCTTCAATCAAAATATGCGCGATTTGCCTTTGCTCCGTGCTTTGAAACGCTGACATTTCGGCCTGGTATTGAGCATCGACTTGCGAATCGTCAATGAAAACGTTGTCGGCAAGCTGGTCTATGCTCAGTTCAATGTATTCGACTGAAACAGTTTCCGGTGCCATAAACTGTGATTGGTTTTGCTCGTAATACGTTTTGACTTCGTCTTCAGAAATCACCACCTCACTTGCTTCATTCTCATAAGGCAGTGTAAGGGACAAAAAGCTACGTGATTGCTGAGTAAGACGAATTAGCGCTGTCAAATCAGATTCAGAGGCTGCTGCACTGGCTGTGACGCCAGAGGCCAGCTGACTGACGACCGAATCCTCTAAGAGCAGGTTCTTGTACTCCGCTGGGGAATAACCCATGTTGCGTAAGATTTGAGTATAGAGCTCTGGGCTGAATCGGCCGTCTCTGCGAAACTGCTCGGTACTTACAATCAAAGCGTCCAAGGCGGCGTCCGCAACAGTCATACCGTTTTTTTCGGCTGTCTGGCGCAACAGTTCTCGGTCTATAAGGCGCGCTAAAACAGGCTCTCTTAAACGCTCATCGCTGATTAAACCTGCTGGAGCTTGATCACCAAAACGCTCCAACAACTGTTGTTTTTGCATACGAACGGCACGTAACAGGTTTTGTTCTGTAATGGCTTCACCATTGACTTCAGCCGCTTGGCCTGCACTGCTGTTTTGAAGGAAGAGAGAATCTACCCCGAATAGAACCAGAGGGATCATCATAAGGCCGACAATAATAATGGCTATGGTACCCTTGAGGTTTTCCCTGATTGATTGAAGCATAAATGTGCCTATTACAACTTATTCTTAACGCTAAGCTGTTTATAAATTTATCTGGATCGGTATTTTAATAAACCACTCTTACAAAAAAGGCGCACCCAATGATGCGCCTTTTTAAACAACAATGAACTACTTAGTATGTTGCGTGCTAGGTAGTTTCATTGATGCTCGGTTTTCACCCTGACGCAAATCAGTTGACAGCGTCTTTCAGGGCTTTACCCGCTTTAAAGCTAGGAATTTTTGCTGCGGCAATCTCTATGGGGGCGCCCGTTTGAGGATTGCGACCTGTGCGTGCTGCACGATCTTTCACAGAAAAAGTACCGAAGCCTACCAATACCACTTGGTCATCCGCCTTTAAAGCACCTGTTACGGCATCGATCATTGCGTCGACTGCACGGCCGGCTGCTGCTTTAGGAATGTCTGCTGAAGCGGCAACCGCTTCGATCAGTTCAGATTTGTTCACAAAAAAAACCCCTTATTATTCGGTTTAATTCAGTTGTCGATCTTGGAGAAAGTTCAGAAAAGAAGCATCAATTTACGCTGCTCCTAAAGCCTGCTCGCCGCAAGGAATGGCAATTTATACCAACTGCACTCATAGCGGTCAAGGCAAGTTTTTGTGTTTTGCGCTACATGTATGGATAACACCCAACTAGGATGAAAACCACACCAGATAAAAGCTCTGATGTGGTTACTTTTCTTCCCCATTAGTGAGTGCTGATACGAGGAGCCTTAGACTCACTACCACTGTCTTTCTTAGATTGTAGAGCTTTGAACTCTTCATCTGTAAAAGGTGTTGGCATTGATTGTAGAGCCACTTCTAACACTTCATCAATCCACTTAACGGGAATGATTTTCAGGTCTGATTTAATGTTATCAGGTATGTCTTTCAAGTCCCGTTCGTTTTCATGTGGGATAAGAACGGTTTTAATGCCTCCACGATGAGCTGCCAGAAGCTTTTCTTTCAGCCCACCAATTTTTAAGACTTGCCCCCGTAACGTAATCTCGCCGGTCATAGCAACATCCGCTTTAACCGGAATATTGCTTAAAACCGAAACTAGAGTTGTGCACATCGCAATGCCTGCACTGGGGCCATCTTTTGGTGTTGCACCTTCGGGAACATGAATGTGGATATCATGCTTATCAATAAAGTCAGGCGCAATTCCTAGTGCTTGTCCCCGCGATCTAACCACCGTTAACGCCGCCTGGATAGACTCCTGCATCACGTCACCAAGCGAACCTGTTTTCGTGATTCGGCCTTTACCTGCTACTGCTGATGATTCAATGGTAAGCAGTTCACCGCCCACTTGAGTCCAAGCTAAACCTGTCACTTGGCCAATTTGATTTTCTTCTTCTGCAATCCCGAAATCAAACTTACGAACCCCCAAGTAATCTTCAAGAACTTCAGAGGTAATGTGGTCAAGCTCTAAGCGTTTATCTTTTACGTGCCGTGTAACGACTTTGCGGCAGAGTTTCGCAATTTCACGATCTAAACCACGAACACCTGCTTCACGCGTGTAGTAGCGGACGATATCCCTAATGGCATCATCGTCAATATTGATTTCATCTGCTTTAAGCCCGTTGTTCTTAATTTGTTTTGGTATCAAATAACGCGCGGCGATGTTGAGCTTTTCGTCCTCGGTATAACCGGGGATTCGAATAACTTCCATTCGATCCAGCAATGGCCCAGGAATATTCATAGAGTTCGAAGTACAAAGAAACATCACTTCGGACAAATCGTAATCTACTTCAAGGTAATGATCGTTAAATTTACCATTTTGCTCTGGATCAAGCACTTCCAGAAGCGCTGAAGCGGGATCGCCACGGTTATCCATACCCATTTTGTCTACTTCGTCCAACAAAAATAGAGGATTTTTTGCCCCTACTTTGGACATTTTCTGAATCAGTTTCCCGGGTAATGATCCAATATACGTCCGACGATGTCCTCGAATTTCCGCCTCATCACGGACCCCTCCTAATGCCATCCGAATAAATTTTCGGTTTGTGGCTCTAGCGATGGATTCACCCAAGGAGGTTTTGCCAACTCCAGGGGGGCCCACTAGGCACAGGATTGGGCCTTTCAGCTTTTTAACGCGCTTTTGAACGGCTAAGTATTCAAGAATTCTTTCTTTGACTTCTTCTAAGCCATAATGGTCCGATTCCAGCACTTTTTCTGCACGCTCAAGATCGTGGCGCACCTTGGAGCGTTTTGACCATGGAACAGAGACCATCCAGTCAATATACGCTCTAACAACAGATGCCTCGGCCGACATTGGCGACATCATTTTTAATTTATTGAGCTCAGCACGGGTTTTCTTTTCAGCCTCTTCTGGCATTTTTGCTTCGACGACCTTTTTCTCAAGATCCTCCAGCTCATTTGGCTCCTCTGTAATTTCTCCCAGTTCCTTCTGGATCGCTTTCATCTGTTCATTCAGATAGTACTCACGCTGGCTCTTTTCCATTTGTTTCTTGACCCGGCCTCGGATGCGTTTTTCAACCTGAAACAGGTCAATTTCCGCTTCCATAAGTCCGAGTAGATGCTCTAAGCGCTCACGGATATCCACCATTTCGAGGATATCTTGTTTTTGCTCTAGCGCTAATGTCATATGAGCAGCCACCGTATCGGTGAGACGACCAAGTTCATCAATGCCAGATAGAGAAGTCATTACTTCGGCGGGTACTTTCTTGCTTAAGCCTACATATTGCTCAAATTGAGCCATGGCCGAACGCAACATAGCATCAGATTCAGTTTCTGGAATTTCTTCGCTGTGCAATACTTCGGCTTTAGCGCGAAAGTAACCTGGCTCATCATCAACAGCATAAACACGAGCGCGATCACCGCCTTCAACAAGTACCTTAACAGTGCCATCGGGCAATTTGAGTAGTTGCAGTATGCTAGAGACAGTACCTATCTCATACAGGTCATCGGCTTGAGGGTCATCGTCTGATGCATTGCGTTGTGCGAGCAGCAAGACTTGCTTGTCAGCAGCCATGGCGTGCTCTAATGCCTCAATTGACTTGTCGCGACCAACAAAAAGCGGGATAACCATGTGGGGGTAAACCACCACATCACGCAGTGGCAATAAAGGAAGATCCAAGTGGGTGGACGTTTCAGATTCCATGGTTTTAGCTCTCTTTACTTCTAAAATTTCCTCTTGAACTTAGAATGGGGGCAAATAAGTCGAAATACAATGTTAAGGGGTAAATAAATAAAAGGGGCTCAAGGCCCCTTTTATTTATTTTGGATAAAACTACTGTGTTCAGGCTACTCTTCTGGTGCCACTTTTTGTTGCTCTGGCTCTGATGCATAGACCAGTAGCGGCTCTGATTCACCTTTGATCACGGACTCATCAACCACAACCTTAGAGACACCTGTTTCAGAAGGGATCTTATACATCGTGTCCAACAGCACCGATTCCATGATTGAACGCAGACCCCTAGCGCCCGTTCTTCGCTGCATAGCTTTATTTGCGACGGCCTCTAGGGCGTCTTTGCGGAAATCCACATCAACACCTTCCATCTCAAACAACTTGGTGTATTGCTTTGTCAGTGCATTTTTAGGTTCTGTAAGAATCTGAACTAACGCTTCAAGGTCGAGCTCTTCCAGTGTTGCGATCACAGGAAGACGACCTACAAACTCTGGAATCAATCCATATTTCACAAGATCTTCGGGTTCAAGGTCTTTAAAGGCCTCACCTATATCTTTGCTGGTGTCTTTGCTCTTTACTTGAGCGCCAAATCCGATACCGCCTTTTTCTGAGCGATCGCGAATGACCTTATCCAAACCGGCAAAAGCACCGCCACAGATAAACAAGATACTGGAGGTGTCGACTTGCAAAAATTCCTGCTGAGGGTGTTTTCTTCCACCTTGAGGAGGAACCGATGCCACAGTACCTTCAATCAATTTAAGCAGAGCTTGCTGCACTCCCTCACCTGAAACATCGCGCGTGATCGACGGATTGTCAGATTTACGTGAAATCTTATCGATTTCATCGATATAAACGATACCTTGCTGAGCTTTTTCTACATCGTAGTCGCATTTTTGTAGCAGCTTCTGGATGATATTTTCAACATCTTCACCGACGTATCCAGCTTCAGTCAAAGTTGTGGCATCCGCAATGGTGAACGGAACATTCAATAGGCGCGCCAAAGTTTCTGCCAATAATGTCTTACCGCTACCCGTTGGCCCTACCATCAAGATGTTACTTTTACCTAGCTCGACCGTGTCCTTATCTTTTTTCGCTTCACCCAAGCGCAAACGTTTGTAGTGATTATATACTGCGACAGCCAACACTTTTTTGGCACGACTTTGCCCGATGACGTATTCATCTAAGGTATTAGCAATCTCTTGTGGTGTAGGCAATCGATCACTGCTGCCTTCTGAAGCCGACTCTTGGATTTCTTCGCGAATGATATCGTTGCACAGATCAACGCATTCGTCGCAGATAAAAACGGAGGGACCAGCAATCAGCTTTCTGACTTCGTGCTGGCTTTTGCCGCAAAATGAGCAGTAAAGCAGTTTACCATTGTCATCTCCGGTGTCTTTCGTATCGGTCATTAAACCTCTCCGTACAAACTTGAATAAAGCCTTTCATATACATTGATAACAATGAAGACCAAAAGCTTATTTTTCAAGAGAGCCTCCTGTTTAATCGGTAGGCTCTCTTTTAAATCATGCACTTATGAGAAAAGTGCTGCCTATTAAGCCATCTAAGAGCATCGTCGATTTTCACAACTGCTTTAAGGATCGCTTTATCTTGCGTTCAGTTTAGCCAAAAAATGACTTTGCGCCTAATCATCATGGTGAAAACGCCACTGTTTTAAAGGCCTTTTACTCTCTGCTCTACTACTTCATCAATCAAACCGTACTCTTTCGATTCTAGGGCACTCATGAAGTTATCTCTTTCAGTGTCGTGTTCAATGTCTTCAATACTGCGCCCACAGTGGTAGGCCATCAGCTCATTTAAGCGCTTACGAATTTTGAGTATTTCTTGAGCATGAATGTGAATATCTGAGGCTTGACCTTGTGCACCGCCACTGGGCTGATGGATCATGACACGAGAATTAGGCAAGCAATAACGCTTTCCTTTGGCGCCAGCATTTAGCAAGAAGGCCCCCATACTACAAGCTTGACCGATACACATTGTACTGACGTTGGGCTTGATAAACTGCATCGTGTCATAGATCGACAAACCTGCAGTTACAGAGCCACCAGGAGAGTTAATGTACAAATGAATATCTTTATCTGGGTTTTCGGCTTCTAAGAACAGCAATTGAGCAACCACTAAATTAGCCATGTGGTCTTCTACTGGACCGACCAGAAAGATGACTCGCTCTTTTAAAAGACGGGAATAGATGTCGTATGAGCGCTCACCTCTTGCGGTTTGCTCTACAACCATTGGAACCAAACCAGAATTTACAATATTGGAGTTCGAGTTTTCAAAATCAAAAGTTGCCATGTGATGTTTTGTTCCTGTACGACAAGATCGAAAAAATAGGTTTTAAGAAACCCAAATGACATGGAACTGAGCTTAAACGTTGCGAGGAAGATATTCCACTAGTGAGTGAAAAAAGGAGGAAGTTCGCTGCGAAACGAGCGCTTCGCAGCGAAAAATGCATTCAAATCAATCAATTGAATGAATTTTTAACCAGCATTTTGCTGAGGTTTAACGAGCTCTGAGTAAGAAGTCTTAGATTCGGTGACGTTAGCGCCAGCCAAAATATGCTCGACAACTTGATCTTCCAAAACAACAGATTCAACACTGTTCAGTAATTGTGGGTTGCTATAATAATAAGTAACCACTTCTTCTGGATCTTGATAAGCAGATGCCATTTCTTCAACCATTTCGCGAACTTTTGCTTCATCGGCTTTCAGCTCAGAAGCTTTGATCAGCTCACCAACAATTAAGCCTAAAGCCACACGCTTTTCAGCTTGCTCTTTAAACATTTCGTTTGGCAGCAAAGACTTAAGATCTAAGCCTGGCTGGGCACCAGCACCGCCAAATTGTTGCATCATCTGGTTGCGCAAGGTTTCAATTTCACTTTCTACCAGAGCGGACGGCAGATCAAGCTCGTGAGTTTCAATCAGCTTGTCCATGACTTGGTTTTTTAGCTTGGACTTGGCAGCGTTTTTCAGCTCACGTTCCATATTTTTCAAGACTTCAGCACGGAATGTCGCCTCATCCGACGCTTCAACACCAAACTTCTTAAACAGCTCTTCGTTAAGCTCAGGCAAAGTTTGCTCAGAGACTGAGTTCAACTTAACGTTAAACTCAACAGCAGCACCTTTCAGGTCTTCTGAATGGTAGTCTTCAGGGAAAGTGAGAGAAAGCGTTTTTTCTTCGCCGGCACTCATGCCAACAATCCCATCCTCAAAACCTGGAATCATGGAGCCAGAACCGAGCTCTAACTTGTGGCCTTCACCTTTACCGCCTTCAAATTCTTCACCATCTTTGGTGCCGATGAAGTCGATATCTACCTGATCAGAAAGTGCCGCTGCACGCTCTACAACATCCCAGCTCGCTTGCTGCTTGCGTAGAGTTTCAATCATGGTATCAACGTCAGACTCTTCGATATCAGCCACAGCTTTATCGATTTCAAAAGCTGTGGTGTCAGCAAGTGCAACCTCTGGATAAACTTCGAACGTTGCTATGAACTCAACGTCAGAACCTTCATCCATAGACTTTGGTTCTATAGAAGGCTGACCAGCTGGCTTGACGTTTTCTTGCTGCACGGCATCATAAAAAGAACGGCTCATCAGCTCGCCAACAACTTCTTGACGAACGCCAGCACCAAAACGCTGCTTCACAACTTTGAAAGGTACTTTACCTTTACGGAAACCATTTAAACGTACGGTTTTTGCCGCATTTTGCAAGCGTTTGGTGATTTCTGTGTCTACTTGCTCGGCTGGGATGCCTACGGTCATACGACGCTCTAGACCGGTAGTTGTCTCAATTGAAACCTGCATGGTGTTCCTCGTGAAAGTCAGATCAATACCTGAAGCTATTTGATGCACGAATCATGACTGTAAAAACAATCACAAAACCTCTATGTAATTGGTGCGGACGGAGAGACTTGAACTCTCACACCTTTCGATACCAGAACCTAAATCTGGCGCGTCTACCAATTCCGCCACGTCCGCTTTGTCTTAACAAGTTACTTGAAATATGGCCTTCAAACTTAAAGGCTTGTGTCCAAGAAGAACTGCAACCCACTGATTTTTAAATGTTTATTAACATTTTTAAGGGGTTGCCACATGTCAAGGGCAGCAAATTCTGCCACACTAGCCTACACGGTTCAATACCGCAGTGAAAAATGCCTTTTTAGTAGGCGACCTCAATGACGCCGATTAACAATGTATCCGGCTTGTTTTAGTTGGTGAACCAAGCCATAAGAGCCCAACAGGTGACCCGCTCCCACTACCACAAATACTTTCTCACCTTGTGCCAACAAAGCTCTAAGTTTACGCAGCATTTTGTCATTGCGTTGAATAAAAATACTGTCATGCAACCGTTGCGATTCTTGGCTAAAAGACTGTTTGATCGTCGCACTTAAAGAATCCGTATCGCCAACACGCCACGCAGTAATTAAGTTATTTAACATCTCTGGTGCCGTCTCAAGGTCTTTGAGCGTTTGCAGAAGAAATTCTATTTGTTGCTGCAGCGTTAAACTGTCAAAAATGCGCATTTGTGCAGCAAATGTTTCCAATTCTACAATGGGTTTTGGTGCGCTGGGGTGATGTGCAAGCGTAAGAAAATAGCGATCAACTCCGTAGCCTTCACTATACCCCGCTCTTCTAACTTGCGCCGCTGTAATTTGTACCGCCACCAACCAAGGCTTCAATCGCTGCATTGCATCGCTTGGCAAATCAACGGCCGATAATGCTTGTTCAACACGCTGCCATTGCAAATCAGACAAAAAATCTTGCAGCCGCATACCTTGAGGGAGTCGACCATGATGACCTAAGGCCAGAGAGACCTCGGCTTGTTCTAACGCTTCTGGATCGAGCTCAACAGCAAGAATATCACTGCTGGAAAACGCGTCATTGACATAGTCGGGCAGCGGGTAGAGCTCGGGGCTGCCAAAATGTATTGAGCCCAACAAGTAGAGATGCCCGTCCCCTTCACTCGTGCGCACACTCCAGAGCGCTGGGCTTGCAGACTCCAGAGCGATAACCGACTGAGCAACCACGGAGACAACAAACAGTAGAACAAGCAGAAACTTGGGCATATAAAGGCAACAGCTGTTTAAAGGAAGGTAAGCGTCTGCCGTGCACTCATAAACAAAAGTGCACGGTTAGATAGCGGCTGATAGTAACAGATTGCCACTTAGGTCGATATTACCCTGTCCCCGCCGGAATAACTGTTAATTCGACTACGACCGTATTCTACACCCGCTCTATTACGGTAGTGATGCCTTGCCCAAGACCAATACACATCGTAGACACGCCAACACTCAGCTTTCGATCTTGCATAACCGTCAGCAATGACCCGCTGATCCTAACACCGGAACAGCCAAATGGGTGACCCAGTGCGATGGCCCCACCGTGAAGATTCACTTTTTCATCCATAACATCCAGCAGCTCCAAGTCTTTTAAAACAGCCAGCGCCTGAGCCGCAAACGCTTCATTGAGCTCCATATAATCCACATCTTTTATGCTCATGCCCAGTTGCTTTAAGGCTTTTTGAGTTGAGGGCACTGGGCCGTATCCCATAATCGAGGGGTCCACACCTGAAACAGTTGCAGCAGTCACCTTGGCAATAGGCTGCAAGCCAAGCTGACCCGCCTTTTCGGCGGACATAATAAGCATCACCGACGCTCCGTCGGTAATTTGCGAAGAAGACCCAGCAGTAACCATACCGCCGTTTGGGTTAAATGCTGGCGGCAATTGGGCCAGCGATTCAAGAGTTGTATCAGGACGAATGGTTTCATCCTCACGAACTAAAATAGGAACACCGTCTTTATCGTGACCGGTTACCGGTATGATCTCCTTGGCGAACTTACCTTCTGCGCGAGCTTTGGCGGCCAACTGATGGGAGCGCACCGAAAATGCGTCCATTTGCTCGCGCTGAATTCCATGAAGTAACGCTACCATTTCCGCTGTCATTCCCATGCTGCCAGCGGCTTTCGCGACAGTAAGCCCCATCAGCGGATTCGGATCAATACCCTCCATCATGTTCAAATGTCCCATGTGTTCGACGCCACCCACAAGATACACATCACCAAAGCCCGCCCGAATGTTCGCAACGGCGGTGTGCATGGCAGACATCGAAGAGCCACACAACCGATTGACCGTTTGCGCTGGAACGGAATGAGGCAAACCTGCAAGAAACCCAATCATTCTCGCGATGTTCATACTTTGTTCACCACGCTGCATCACACAACCCCAGATAAGATCATCGATCATTGCTGGGTTTAGCTCTGGGTTTCTGTCGAGAAGGCCTTTAATAATCTGTGAGCTAATATCATCAGCTCTAACGTGTCTAAAACATCCGTTTTTCGCTTTACCCATGGCACTGCGAGCATAGTCGACGATCACGGCATCTCTTGGATTTATACTCATGGCTTAAAATCTCCTGTCGTTCTCATCTGTTTTAGGCGTAGTATTTCTGTTGGTTAACAGCCATTGCACGCTGTGTATCCGTCGCTTCGTAAAGCTTACCCAAGTGTTTGTATTGATCACACAAAGCAACGAAAGCCGCAACCCCCATACTATCAATCCATCGCAATACTCCTCCCTTAAAGGGAGGAAAGCCTAGACCATAGATCAAGCTCATATCCGCCTCTGCTGCAGAACCCACAATCTCCTCTTCGAGGCAGCGTGCCATCTCGATGGCCATGGGTATCATCATGCGAGCGATAACATCTTCCGACGAGAACTCTTGGGGGGCAGCAGAAATGCCTTGCAACAACGCATACGTTTCTTCGGTCGCTACTTTTTTAGGTTTGCCACGCTTATCCAGTTCGTAGCGATAAAAACCTTGACCCGTTTTTTGTCCATAATGTTGGCTTTCAAAGAGAGCATCTGCGGCTGTTTTGTACTGTTTACGCATGCGATCAGGAAACCCTTCCGCCATCACCTCTTCCGCGTGACAACCCGTATCGATACCTACAACATCCAGCAAATAGGCAGGGCCCATCGGCCAGCCCCATTTTTCCATAATTTTATCCACCTTCTGAAAATCGGCGCCGTCGCGAACTAAGCCCGCAAAGCCGGCAAAATAAGGAAACAACACTCGATTCACCAAGAAACCCGGGCAATCTTTTACAACAATGGCTTTCTTACCCATGGCGTTGGCATAAGCCACGGTGCGGGCGATGGCTTCATCTGATGTTTTCTCACCTCGAATCACTTCCACCAGAGGCATGGCATGAACAGGGTTAAAAAAGTGCATACCGCAAAAGTTTTCTGGCCGCTTTAACGCACCAGCGAGATGGGTGATCGAAATGGAGGATGTATTAGAAGCAATAATAGTATCGTCACGAACCTGCTGCTCCACCTCGGCAAGCACAGAGCACTTCACCTTTGGGTTTTCAATCACGGCTTCAACGACAATATTAAGCTCATCAAAACCGTCATAACTTAACGTGGGTCTTATACGCCCTAGCGTCTCCCCCATTTGCTCTGGGGTCATGCGGCCGCGGGATACACGCTTGCTAAGCAGTTTGCTAGCTTCGTTCATACCCAAATCCAAACCCTTCTGCGCAATGTCTTTCATGCGTATAGGGACACCTCGAAATGATGACTGGTAGGCGATGCCTCCCCCCATAATTCCAGCCCCTAGTACGGCAGCGGATTGCACCTTAGTGCAAGATGACTTCTCCCAGTTTTTCGCTTTTTTTGCCAATAATTGATCACTCAAAAAAAGCCCCACTAAAGATTCAGCCTGCTCTGTTCCTGCCACTTTGATGAAACCAGCCTTTTCGATTTTCAAAGCTTCATCTCGACCTAATTTCGCGGCCTTTTCAATGGTTTTCACAGCAATAACGGGTGCAGGGTAATGAGGGCCAGCCTGCATTCCCACAAAGGCTTTGGATGTTTCAAAAGTCATCAATGCTTCAATATCACCCAACTGAAGCGGCGCTATTTTCTGATGTCGACGAGAGACAATATCGAGCTGACCGTCTATGCATTGTTGCAACACAGATAAGGCTGCATCACGAAGCTTTTCAGGCTCTACCACGCCATCGACCACCTTGGCCTTCAGGGCGGCATTGGCCGTATTTTCAGAGCCCGCGGCAATCCATTCAACAGCGGTGTCGCAACCAGCCAGTCTTGGCAGGCGAACCGTTCCCCCCCAGCCTGGGATCAATCCCAATTTTGCTTCTGGTAAACCAATTTTTGCCTTGGCGGACATCACTCGATAATCACATGCCAGACACAGCTCAAGGCCACCCCCTAGTGCATAACCATTAATGGCAACGACTACTGGTACAGGAAAATCTTCCAGTCGGTTGAAGTTGATATTGTTTTTCGCCAAGTGCTCACCTGCTGTTTCAGCGCCAGCAGCAAATAGAGGCAAAAACTCCGTGATGTCCGCGCCCACAATAAACACCGGTTTACCGCTGGTAATTAATAGCCCTTTCAACTCTGGTGTCGCCTCTAAAGCAAGCAGGGCCTGTGACAATTCATCCACCGTTTGAGAGTCAAATTTATTGACTGCATCTGTCTGAGCATCAAAGCGGAGCTCAGCAACGCCGCCTTCTAAAAGTTCTACCTGTATTGAACTGCCCTCGAAAATCATATCTGACCCCGCTTGTTGCGTAGATTGTGTATTGCTCTTACTTGGTCCATCGGTATATTCAAGTGCTTAGCTGGTGAAATTTCGATCAAGACCTATCGTCAACACTCTGCTTCACTGCTGCTTATATCGATAAGCACGGAATGTTCATCAGTCACGTTAGCGCAGCAAATATATGTAGAGTACAAAGTTGTCTCGATTGGGCCGAAATCCCACAACCTTTTTGTGAACCGATTCATTTTGGCGAAGTAGCAATTACCCATGCGGCATCGCCCTGTAGCGGTTCTATTCTGAATGGAGTGGCATCGGCTATTGAAAGGCTACTGCCTCGGTTGAGTATATGATCGCCACTGATCGAGCGATACATAACTTGTCCCTCTAATAAGAAAATTAATGTTTTCCCGCAGGAAAGCGTATTCACCGGATCTTCATCACTTTGGCGCTTAAAGTAACGAACTGACCAGCCTTCGCCCCCACCTGTGCTGCTCATAAAAGTGGCCGACAGTGTTTGAGCGTGCTCAGTATCGAGCGCATGGGTGACCTTTTCAGAAGATGGACGTAAATCGATGAGGAAAAAATCTTTCAGCTTGATGGGAAAGCCTTTAAGGACTTTTTCAAGGGATTGCACTGTAGGACTTACAGCACCCTGTTCGATCATCGAAATCGCGCTGTTTGGAACGCCAGCACGCTTAGCAAGCTCACGCTGGGACCAACCGTAAAATTCGCGCAACGCTTTAAGGCGAATGCCTAAAGTAACGGATTCGGGCATGGGCACTCCAATTTCGCACTCTTGAACAACGTCACCGTAAAACCACAGGGTATGACGAGTTGTCAGAATGATGATCGGGATTCGACCGCGTTAACGTCTGTGAACTTGTATTTCTCTCACAGCTGAAGAAAAAGTGCAACGAACAAAAAAGGGCACACCAAAAATGGTGCGCCCTTTTACAGAGTACTTACCCATAAATGAACAAATCTTTGCGGTAAGAATCAGAGCATATCTTCATAGCGGGTGTCTGCCGTTGAATATTCCACAGCGCGATCCCAGCCAGGAACCTTCAACTGTTTATCTGTGATAGTTAATAGTTGATCGTTGATCATATCTTGGCCGAAATGATAGATAATACTGAATTCGCCCTGCAGCGCCTTCTGATCGTATTCGTTGGCTGCCACTTCGACTTTCGCTAATTTGGCTGTGTAGCCTGCCATTTCGTCAGTGCTGTAGCGCTTAGCCAGCATACGCTTAACGACGTTTGGAGAGATCACCACACCCGTAGCGTTGTTCCCACCAAACCCTTTACTGTTGATAAAGGAAACATCAATGCGATCCATCTTGATGTCTTGAGTAGAGATTTGTAACCGCTCAGAGTGAACATCATCTGCCACTTTATCGATTGTTTTGATACCTGGAACCATACCGTAACGAAACGACCCCAGCGCTGCCACAACCTGATCACCACTGGCGGGCCCAATAGAGTGCCCCACAAACGCTTTCACCGCGGCTACAGGCCACTGTTCGATACCGAAGGCTTCGGCAATACGATGGAATAACTCAGACTCCGTTACTCGATTAGCTGGTGTACTGGAACCATGAGCATGAATAAAACTGTGTTTGCGTACACCTTCTTCACCGACCACTTTCGTTGCCGCAGCAACAGCTTTGGCAAGAGTCAAATAGTTACCGGGGCCAGGGGCTGAAATCGATTTCTTGTAACCGTCAGCATTCACAAATACATCGGTTACTGCACCATGCACTTGGGCGCCTAACTCCATGACCAGCTCGTCATCCATTAGAATGACAAACTGAGTCGCCTCTGCAATAGTGAAACCACAGTTATCACCGAAGGGGCGACTGGAACGACGCAGATCCGGCGTAGCGGTTCCTTCGAGTTTTTTAAGGCCATCGTAAGTGCCTAATGCACTCATCGCCGCAAAGCCATCGATCACCTCTTGGGTGATGGGCGCTTCGCTATTGCCTACGACAGCAACCCGTGACTTACCTGACTGTATCGCCTCGACACCCTGTTTCAGATTGTACAAAAAAGTCGCGCAAGCGCCTGTTGCCGCACCCGTGGTCCCAACATTGCCAAGTACATAAGCATTGATAAAATCAGCAGGCATGGTGTTGAGCCCTAAAGGCAACTGTTTTGCACTGACACGTCCGCCGCGCAGGCGAGACTGCATCATACCGCCCAGTCCATTTTCATCCACTTGGCTCATCACACTACTGGCGTGCACGCTGACTTGATCGGGCTGAACAGCACTCATGACTGTAGTCCACGGTATACCCATGGAGTGAAGCGCATCGCTCACACCGACAATCGTCATCTGCAAACCACGAGGGTGAAAACGAGAGTTATAGAGTTCGCTAGGGTTAAATCCGGTCGGTAACTGACCCGCCGACTTTACGGGCAGATCTCGAACACTTTCGACTTTCATTTCGACGTTATCGGTCAGTGTGACACTGACGTACTTTTCAGAGTGCTCAGCCACACGCCAAGATGCCGGCACGGGGTTAGGAAGTTGTTTTTTCGTGATTAAGAAGCGAGTAGCCTCTTCATCTGGGGCCAAGGTGACTGATTGCTGCCACGGAGTGGCATCAACATCAAAATAGGATTTTTCAATACGACGGATCAATGTGGCATTCAGGATGGCTTCGCCATACTGCTGTTCGATGTCAGACAAGCTCAACAACGCCCCCTCGGATGATGTAAACCCACCCGTACCAGACGAAATAATCCCTGTCATTACACCAAGGCCTGCCAAAGTTTCTTGACGGGCGCCTTCATCTAAACTCTCAATAGTCATACGACGAAAGCCGTGGTGAAAGGAACTTCGGCCTGCTGCGTTGTAACCACCAAAGCCAACAATAATAGGTAAACGAGCCATCTGACTAAACCTCAACAAGTAAACGTGCCCTAAGATTGGGCCATCTGTCCATTCTAGGTGTGCAGAGCACTCAAGTCATCGCTATAATGGCCATAAATACAGCCTTTTTGGCCAAACCTTGTAAATTCACTTGAGCATCACAATGAAAAGACGCCTTGCCGCTACTTTTTTACTTATAGAGGACATGCTGGCTACCAGCATTACATTGCCCATTGAAATGTTGAATGCGGCCTCTCACGCTGGCCAAGCTCGAGCTAAAGGCTCCCCTAGGCTAAACATCGCAACGGCGAGCATCAGTAAAACACCGGTCAAGACGCGCTCAGGGTTTACGTTAACACCCGATTTGGCACTGGATGAGATCGGCTCCACCGACATGGTGATTTTACCATCGCTGTGGCGAAACCCTCGCCCTATCATCCGCAAATATCCGGCGCTAGTAGAATGGCTAAAAGCACAGAATGAGCGAGGTGCTTTATTAATTGCTGTAGGTACTGGTTGCTGCTTTTTGGCTGAAGCTGGATTATTAAACGGAAAAGCTGCCACAACGCACTGGCATTATTTTGATCAGTTCCAGCGAGATTACCCCGAAGTTCAACTCAAGCGACAATATTTTATTACCCAATCAGGCAATATTTATTGTGCCGCTAGTGTTAATGCCATCGCTGACTTGACCGTTCATTTTATACACAGGAATTATGGCGCCGACATTGCTTCTCACGTACAAAGAAATTTCTCCCATGAGATTAGGCGCCCCTATGAGACCACAGGGTTCTATGATGACAAGCATCGCTATCACCCGGATGAAGATGTTGTCCAAGCGCAAATTTGGCTGCAAGACAACTGTCAAAAAGAAATACTTTTGAAAGACGTAGCCATGCGCTTTGATATGAGTGTGCGCACCTTTAACCGCCGCTTCAAAGTTGCAACAGGGAAGACCCCGTTGCAATATTTGCAAGAAATACGCATTGATATGGCTAAGGATTTACTGCAAACCAGTAATCTTTCAGTGGGGGATGTGGCCTACCGAGTCGGCTATCAAGACATGGGGCATTTTTCCGCGTTATTTAAAAAACTTTTATCCACGACACCCAGTGAATATCGACAAACGGTAAGAGCCAAATTATTTACCGCAGACTCTCACTAGCGACTGAAGATTTTCGAAAGCAATCGCTCTTGGTGATGGCCCATTGTTTCAAGCTACTGATATTTTTTACAGTCTAGGTTTTTTCCGCTCTCACATTGCTCCGCTATGGTTTTTGAAATAACACCACATCAGAGCTTACAACCGTTACTGTTGTGTTCCACCGGGCCGCAAGATGCTCCATGGTTGCCTGATGAAAAAAAGTAATGTGTGTGGGGTCGTTTTTATAGTGCCAAGATTGAAAAGCTTCAGGGTTACTGACTCGTTTTGTCATAAGCAATAACCAACCACCAGTTAGTAATTGCTGCCAGAGGACATCTAAAATGGCTACAGGATTTGCTAGGTGTTCTACGACTTCGGTTAAGGTAATAAAGTGGTATTTGAGCGACAGCACACGATTATCGGGGTAGTAGAATTTATCAAACAAGGTAACGCGGTGAGAGCCCTGCTCTAAGAGTTTTTTTAAAGCAGGCCCAGGCCCGCAGCCAAAATCAAGCCCTTCAGAAGCAGGAGGTAAACGCTCTAAAAGTGGTTTTGCGGCACGACGCAAAAAGTTTAAATACCCTTCGTCTTCTAGGTTGTTTTCATGTTTGTCGTACTCTTGCTTTTCTTCAGTTTCCGACAAATGAAAAGGTCTTGGAACATGAATGCATTGGCATTGTAGGCAACGCCAATAATCTCGCCGCTTGTCGCCCCAAAAAAACTGACATGAAGAGCCACAAACAACACAAGAAATCATCGCACAACCTAAAGAAAATGCCCCAGTCCTATCTGGGGCATTGGGTGAACAGACGTATAGAGTCTAAAATATACTAAGCCACTTGTGATGATTCTTTTCGAGAAACATCACTCAAGGGCTGAGTTTTTGCATTTTCTACAGAGCCGGTTGATATCTGAATGGTTCTTGGTTTCATCGCTTCTGGGATTTCACGCACCAGATCTACATGCAAGAGACCATTTTCCATACGTGCTCCATCAACTTTTACATGATCCGCAAGTTGGAATCTTCTTTCAAAGTTTCTAGCCGCAATGCCTTGATGCAAAAACGTGCGCTCAGCACCACCCTCATCCTTAGTACCGCTGATGACTAAGGTGTTTTGTTCACTCTGAATATTAAGTTCTTCAGCACTAAAGCCAGCCAGTGCCATGGTAATTCTGTATTCGTTGTCATCAATTAATTCAACGTTATAAGGTGGATACCCGCCTTGCGTCTGCTCAGTGCGACTCAAGTTATCCAACATTGAAGCCATGCGATCAAAACCAATGGCAGAGCGGTAAAGTGGTGAAAAATCTGTCGTTCTCATAATCATACCCTTCTTAAAGCAATACGTTATTGTGCTTGTTAAAACCAAGCCGTGATTAAGAGGCCGCTGTTAACATCACACCAAACTTGGTCATGAAGCTAGACCAGCAAAGGAAGATCTTTATGCATAAGATCAACCGACCCTATTGCCCTCTCATTATGAGCAGGTGCATGACAGATATGGATTCACTTTCAAAAAAATCAAGCCCCCGTATAAATCAATCCGTATTTTTTTTAACCAACTACTTGATGGAGAGCTTGCTCTAAGGTCGGGTATTGGAAGTTAAAATTTAAAGCCTGCAATTCATTAGGCAATACTTTTTGCCCAGAAAGTAAAAGTTCTTGACCCATCTGCCCCCAGAGTAATTTTACAATTGGTGATGGCATTCGGAAAAACGCAGGGCGATGCAAGGCGTGCCCCAACTCTACTGTGAAATGCCCATTAGTGACTGGGGCGGGAGCGGTAAGATTAACAGCTCGAGGCAGCTTCGGAAGTGACAACAAAAATTCGATGGCGCGACACAGATCGTCTCTATGAATCCAACTGAGCCATTGATTACCACCGCCTATTGGGCCACCCAATCCCAAGCGAAACGGTGGCAGTAACTGTTGCATCATACCGCCACCCTGGCCAAGTACAGGACCGATACGTAAGCTGCAAACCTGCGCACCAAGAGAGATAAATTCATGCGCGGCGACCTCCCAGTTACAGCAGAGCTCCTGACTGAAATTCTGTGGCAAACATTGAGCAGCATCCACTTCGTTTTCACTCTGGTCTTGATCCCCCAAAGCTGTCGAGTAAATACCAACAGCTGAACCCGAAAGCACTCGCTCCGGTTTTTGATTGCGCCGTTTGTATAGGTTAAGTAGTGCTTTTGTAACGCCCACTCTACTGTCTAGCAAAGCCCTTTTTCG
>CBFHKY010000001.1:158484-180101 GCA_965656525.1 Pseudomaricurvus sp.
ATCTTCACTCCAACGACTCGCAGCAATGCTCTCGCCAGCTAAGTTGATGATCACAGTTGGAAGGGGATCAGGGATTTGATCCAGACGTGAAACGCAAGTGAATCCTGCAGCGGCTTGTTTTTCGGGTGACCTAGTTAGCACGTAGCCTGTGTAGCCAGCGTCAACCAGCAAGGGCAACAAAGCTTTACCCAAAAAGCCGGTTCCACCAGTAATAAGCAAAGTAGGAAGATCCGACGATATGGCTCGATTGGGGGTATTCATTAGGCGTCTCCAATGGGCGCCTAATCGAAACTCAAACCATTGTCAGTATGAATAGAGACGCCGTTATAATAAGTTGAGCAGAGATTTTTTAAAGATCACTAAACGGGGGTTCGATGTACGTTTTGAATCAAAGATAAAAACGTATTCTTTACCATTATCAGCGGCAGGTATCGTGCGTTTAAAACGAAACTTACCCACAAAGAAAGTCTGCTGCCCAGACTGTACTACGGTATCCACACGATACTGGTTCTTTCCAAGGTACTCGAAAGTTTGTGGCGTTATACTTTTACCCTCGATAAGCAGGTTTTTATACAGCGGCACGCCTGAAGGTCTCTTAGTCAGTTCGTTCAGGCGACTCATCTCTTTACGAACAAACTCTAAAGCCTCTTCATCCAACATAGAAAGCTCATCGGCCTCAGAAAGCTCGTCGACGCTAGATGACTCAGGGGCAACAACAGCGGCTGGTGCAATGGCTACCTCTTGGGGTTTTGCCAGGCTTTTCTCCATTTGCTGGCGCTGTATCGCAGCCGCCTTAGCTTTTTCAGCCTCTATACGTCTTTGCTGCTCTGCAAGCACCTGCTCAGCCTCTAAACGAGCAATTTTTGATTCTTGACTGGCAATTCGATCCTCAGACTTATTGATCTGACTTTTAACCTTGACTTCCAAAGCCTGAAGTTCGGCTACTTGTTCTTCAACCCAATTCAATCGCTTGGTTCGCGTCCTGATGGCTCTTTCCGCCATCGCTAAACTGTGCTCGACCAAGCTCAGTGCGCGCTCATTCTTTTCACTTGCCTCGGCTGACAGTGCAATTCGTGCCTCAGTATGGTTTTTTTGTGCCTCAATCAAGTCTTTTTCAGCATTTTGTAAATCTGATTTCGCATCAGCCAGCTTATTTTCAAAACCGAACAGCTCGTTTGCAATGTCCTCAAGCTCCGCCTGATGGTTTTCATGTGCCTGATGATAAAGATCCAATTTATTCTGCTCGGCAGATATCGAAGCAGCGGAACCCACTGCAGAAAAAAGCATAAGCGCCAGAAAGAAAAAGATACGACGAAACATCATGTTTATAATTCTTGAAGTTGTATGTTAGCGAAGAATTTGGTGATCAAAACGTAGACCAAGGGCCACCGACTCACCCAATACCATAAATAAGCGATGAAACTGTACCCACCTACCCAACCGATTACAAGTCTAAGCTGGGTGCTGAGGAGTGTGACTTCCCAAGAAAACGACTATTATTAGAACTCTATACCCATGAATACGGTGAAAGGATAATGCCCTACCACAAAATTCTTTGCGCAGTGGATCTAACTGCACCTGCTGAGCACGTACACCATCTGATTTCAAAGGCTTTAGACCTAAGCTCCTCGCCTAGCGATATCACCCTGATCCATGTACTAGAGCACCCTTTAACTGGGGCGGGCGAACTGGACACAATGGCCACAGAAGATGAGTTAATGGCTCATTTTCGTGTGAAAATGCAAAATACCTTAGCTGAATATCACTTAGACGAAAAACAAGGGCTTATTGCTCTTGGAAATCCGGCTTTTGACATCCAAAAAATACAACAAGAAAATCACAGCGATCTCGTTGTCTTGGGACGATATAAAAAAGCATGGATACAGCGATTTCTAGACTCACAAAGTGACAACATCAATAATCAAGTCACCTGCGATACTTTAAACGTCAGCTTGTTGGATCTATAAACGATCACAGAGTTGAGTAAGACTTCGAAGAAGGCAGCGGAAGAACCGCAGAGTTTTCCGTGAGCAGTTTTATAAAGTTCTGAATATAGGAGAATGAAAAGTAAAAAATGGGGTGGACGATGGGACTTGAACCCACGACGACCGGAATCACAATCCGGGGCTCTACCAACTGAGCTACGCCCACCATTGATCGTATGATCGGTGTGCCAGAAATGCGCAAATGGCGCACCCGGCAGGATTCGAACCTGCGACCATCCGCTTAGAAGGCGGATGCTCTATCCAACTGAGCTACGGGCGCTTTGTAATACCTTGCGGTAATATGGGAGCCCTAGACTCTCAGCCTTCCTAGGCTCGAACTGAGAAAAGTGGTCGGAGTGGAGGGATTCGAACCCCCGACCCTCTGGTCCCAAACCAGATGCGCTACCAAGCTGCGCTACACTCCGAACATTTCCTTTTGGGCTGTTGCCCTTGAGGAGGTGCGCATATTACCCATGACCCATTGCGGCGTCAACGGCTTTTTTCAAAATATTTTTTATTGTTTGCAGAGGCTTATGCAATCACCGACATTTTGTTCACAATCTCGCCAAGCTGTTAATTTCACAAGCATTTTTTAGGTGGATATTGTGTTGGCCCTCAGCTCAGCTTATGGGAAAATACTCAGCTATATTTAGCATCTACATTCATCTGGTAAGCATAATCAAGGTACTCTTCATGTCTGCACTGGTTCTAGACGGCAAAGCGTTGGCTCAAAAAACAGAACAAGAACTCTCAGCCCGCGTGGCAGAGCTCAAAGAAAAAAGCGGCGGGCAAACCCCTATCCTCGCGACCATTTTAGTCGGCGGCGACCCTGCATCGGCCACGTACGTTAAAATGAAGGGCAATGCTTGCACTCGTATTGGTATGGATTCATTAAAAGTAGAAATGCCGGAAGAAACCACTACCGAAGAACTCTTGGCAAAAATCGAAGAGCTGAACGCCAGCGCCAACGTTCACGGAATCTTATTGCAACACCCTGTACCAGAACAGATTGATGAACGCGCTTGCTTTGATGCTATTGCGTTAGCAAAAGACGTCGACGGCGTTACTTGCTTGGGATTTGGTCGTATGAGCATGGGGGAGCAAGCGTATGGTTGCGCCACGCCCAAAGGCATCATGCGCTTATTGGAAGCTTACAATGTCGATTTAAGCGGCAAACACGCGGTTGTCGTTGGTCGCTCCCCTATTTTGGGAAAACCCATGGCCATGATGCTTTTAGAGGCCAACGCCACGGTCACAATTTGCCATTCCCGCACTCAAAACCTAGCCGCACACATTAAGCAAGCCGATATCGTCGTAGGGGCCGTAGGTAAACCTGAATTTATCAAGGCAGACTGGATCAAGGATGGCGCTGTGGTGGTAGACGCGGGTTACCACCCCGGTGGCGTTGGAGACATTGAACTTGAGCCCCTCAAAGATCGTGTTGCAGCTTATACACCGGTACCTGGCGGCGTAGGCCCCATGACCATCAATACATTGATCTATCAATCCGTTGATTCTGGCGAGAAGAAAATGGCCTAACGCCAAACACTTTACGAGGCGTCACGGCTTTTTCTAGCCTTGACGCCCTACTCCCCTTCACGCCTGTATTGGTTGAGTTCTTGTGCCCCCACTATCCATCCTATATCAGGACGACAACCTGGTCGCCATTCATAAGCCCAGTGGATTACTGGTTCACCGAAGCCCTATTGATAAGCATGAAACTCGTTTTGCATTGCAAATGGTCAGAGATCAAATTGGTCAGCGGGTCTACCCTCTACATCGGCTGGATAAGCCAACTTCTGGCGTTTTATTATTTGCATTAAGTTCCGATATTGCACGACACATGGGCAACCACTTCGCACAGCACAATATTGAAAAGCGTTACCTAGCGGTGGTCAGAGGCCACGCCCCCGATGCGGGTTTTATCGATCACGCGCTGAAAGAAGAGTGGGATAAAATGGCTGATGGCAAGCTGCAAACGGATAAACCCTCGCAGTTGGCCCAAACTCATTACCGTCGGCTGGCAACTGCTGAGCTGCCTGTTATGATCGAAACCTACCCTCAAAGCCGCTATTCTCTGGTTGAATGCAAACCGCTCACAGGGCGCAAACACCAAATAAGGCGACACTTAAAGCACATCAACCACCCTATTATCGGTGATGCAAAACATGGTCGCGGCCGTCATAATCGGTTTTTTCGCGATCAGTTGAATGTAGATCGGCTGCTTTTACACGCCGCTAGCCTATCATTCCCTCACCCTGAAACCGGGCACACCACTCATGTTCACGCCCCGCTTCAGGGTTCAATGTTTCAGCTGTTGGATCGGTTTGGCTGGCTGCCTCAGCTGCAACCTGAATGGGTGCCGACCATCACCGAGGAATTCTTATTATGAGACTCGATAAATACGTGAGTCAGGTTACTGACTTATCACGCAAAGACGTCAAACGATTATTGCGTAGCGGCGCCGTTACAGTTGACGGAGAAAGTATCAAAGTCGCTACGTTTTCAGTGCCTGAAGATGCTCAAGTCTGCATAGACAATGAGCCACTGGCATGGCCATCTGATCGTTACTTTCTTCTACATAAGCCCAAAGGCTACGTGTGCGTCACGAAAGATCAAGACCACCCGACAGTACTAGAGCTGCTGGACGAACCTAATGTCGACAAACTGCAGATTGCTGGCCGTTTGGATATCGATACCACAGGGCTTGTTCTGATTACTGATAACGGACGCTGGAACCATGCGGTCACCAGTCCCAAACGCGATTGCAAAAAAACGTATTTGGCCACACTGGCAGAAAACATTTCACCCGAGACGACAACTCGCTTTGCCGAGGGCGTTATGCTGGATGGCGAATTTAAGCCGACACAACCCGCAGCACTCGAAGTCCTCTACAGCAACGAAGCCAAGCTTACGATTCGCGAAGGGAAATACCACCAAGTGAAACGCATGTTTGCCGCAGTGGGGAATAAAGTAGAAGAGTTACATCGCTTACAGGTTGGCGACATTGTACTTGAAGACACGCTCGAAGAAGGCGACTACCGTCCTTTGACAGAAGCAGAGATCCGCAGTGTTCAGTTGTAAGCGGATGACATCTGATTGCTCATCAAAACGACAACCCAGAGATGAAGCCCGTTTATTGGCGGGTGATTACTTTTCAACGCAAGAGGTTACAGAGTGTGTCTGACCCAAGCTTTCAACTAACCACAGGGGCGTTTAACGATATAACAGGGCCAACGTTGTGGGTGGTGGACGAGAACATTTCTGAAGCCTTTGAGCATGTGGCACCACACCCGCAACTCAGTGTAATCACAAATCGTTATGACATTTGGGCCAACGCAACCGCCAAAGGCTTTTCCGTTACGCTGTGTGATTACGATTTTACGGCCTTTAATAGCTCGATGTTTCATCGCGTTGTTTATCGTATATCTAAAGAGCGCCCAGTGGTTCATCACGTTATCAATGAAAGCTGGCGGGTACTGGCCCCCCACGGCACACTGTGGTTAGCGGGTGAAAAAAGCGAAGGCATAAAAGGTTTTATCGATAAAGCCGGAAAACTGCTCCAGAACCGTCAAAGTGCAGAGAAGCACGGTACAGCATACCGAGCCATTCTTACTAAAAATTGCGACTTTGATACAGCCGCTGAACTTGATACCAAGCAATATTCTCAGCAGCGTACAGTCGCCACCATCGAAGTCGATAACCATCCGCTAACCATCCGCTCGAAGCCTGGAGTATACGGCTGGCAGAAGTTAGACCAAGGCAGTCAGCTGTTGATGGATACTGTAGAGGCGCACTTCCTTCACCACCCTTACCCAAAGTCGCTACTGGATTTAGGTTGCGGTTATGGCTATTTAACACTGCGCACTCGGCATTGGGGTTGCCAAACTCGATTTGCCACTGATAACAACGTGGCGGCCATTAATTGTGCACGTACCAATATCGATCGAGCCAACATGAAGGTTCACATCAGTGTGGACGACTGTGGTAGTAAACTGAGCACCCCTGTCGAGGCTATTCTCTGTAACCCGCCATTTCACAAAGGCTTTCAAACCAGCAGCGAATTAACGCGACTCTTTCTGCAGCAAAGTGCGCGATTATTACAGCCCGCTGGAACCGCCTTTTTTGTAGTAAATCACTTTATCGCGCTGGAAAAACTGGCCACTCATTACTTCAAAGAGCTAACGGTTTTACACAGTGACAAACACTTTAAAGTTATAGCTCTGCGCCAATCCTTCAAGGGCTCACTCGCTTAACGCCTTTTAATACAACGGTTTGAGGGTAAAATTGAGCCGGCAGGATGCCTTCGTGCGGTCCAACACTGGGTATCGCTGAAGGCGTCGCTGAAACTCTGTTTCTGAACACTCTTGCTGAGCAAAGACCCCAACATGGTTTTCATACCTAGGCGCGGTGAATTGCCAAATTTGGGCCCACTGGGAATCGGGTTGGTCACACACAGATAACCAATAACTGCTTTTTAAGGATCGCCTAGATTCAAAATTCACCACAATCACCCCGTCGGGGGTCAAATGTTTTGACAATAATTGCGACCATGACTCATCCATCGTAATAGCACGAACCGCCTCGCCTTCTAACTCCCCAAAGAGATCATCGACAATATAATCAAAAGCAGGCCCTTGGTAGGCCGCCAACCAATCCTTCGCATCGGCTTCTAACAACAAGACATTCGATTGAGTAACACCAAAGAATTCACGAGCGGCGTATAAGTGGGCTGCGCAAAGGTCGACCCCAACGATCAGTTCTGGCGACATAAAATGATTAATTTGTCGAATCACTGCACCACCGCCAACACCCAACACCAGAACCCGGCGCGGCCCCGAGGGCGATACCACTAATGTAGGTAAAAACAGCAAATCCCATAGTGAGCCATCAACGGGCTTCCGTGGATTATATTGACTGTGAAACACGCCATTGGTGTAAAGTCGGCGAGTTTCACCTGCACTGCGCACTTGGTACACCGTGTCTTCTTGGCGGTGCCACCAAAGAATCGCCATAAACGGTTAAGCCTTTAAGGTTTGTGTTTATTATTTCAATTTTTCACACACTTAAATGTGACAACACCAAGTGATGATGAATATTAAGAGCGGCCTTTGAGGTAAGACATAGCTTCGTTCAACTCGATTAACTCATCGCCATCGCCCCCTCTGTCTGGGTGACACGCCATCACCCTTTGTCGGTATTTTTTCTTGATATCGGCATCCGATGCCGAGGCCTCTAAGCCCAATAGAGCCAGTGCTTTATCTCGTTTACTGGGACGCATAAAGCGTTGCCAAAATTGTGACAACAAGTCATCCACCGAAGCATCGTTAGCGTTACGGAAGTGTTGCCAATCTAAATAATAGCTCGCCAAAGGTTGCTGAGCACCGATACCCAATTGACGCTCACCACTTAAGGCTTGGGTGCTTAGCTCAATGTGAAGCGCTGATATGGATAAAAACCCGAGGTTTTGCTCAAGATAAGTCTGCTGTAACTGAAACAAAGCGTTCATCACCAAAAAGTGAGCACGAAACAACGACAGAGATTCACGGGCATAGTGTGGATCCAAGCAGTGCTGATCTACTAAGGCTTTTAAAAGCTGGTGTTCAGACCAGACAGTGTTGGGGGCTGCCCGCAACAGGTCATCAATACTTGTGAGTAACGGATTATCCATTTAGGCCTCAATTGACAAAGACACTCAACACTCCGTGAAGGTTATCTCTAGATTTCAGAACAATTGAAAGGTTTACCTCTTTTTAGTGTTAGAAAAACTATCCAAACTAAAGAAGAAACCGTTGCAATCAACCGATTATCAATAAGTTAAACGCTAATTATAAAGTTAATTCTATGTTGATGCTTAGAGTTTGCAACTTTATAATCGCCGCCACTGCCGTGAAACGGCCCATAGCACTGCACAACTCTACTTAGGTATTTTCATGTTTAAAACAAATGAATATTTTGATGGCAACGTAAAATCCATAGCCTTCCAGACAGAAACCCTACCCGCCACAATCGGAGTTATGGCCCAAGGTGATTATGAGTTTGGTACCTCACAAAAAGAATACATGACTGTGACCAGCGGGCGTCTCACCGTTCAGCTTCCTGGCCGCGACGACTGGCAAACCTTCCAGTCCGGTGACACGTTTGAGATTGAAGCCAACTTGTCTTTTAAAGTGAAGGTGGAAGTAGAGACTTCTTATTTGTGCTTATACGAATAAGCCGCTGTGCAATGGGCTGATCAGGGCAATTCTGGCCAGCCTAGCGATTGCGCATCTTGCCACACCAATAATTGTTGATGACACTTTTCATCGGCAAAGTGCTTTCCTTGCGATGGAAGACACTGGTAATGCTTAATCTCACCACGAAAGGGTACACTGAGCTGCCAAGCGTGCAGATATAAACGATCAGCGTCAGTACCACCGTAGCGTTCATCCCCCAGTATTGGCACCCCTAACGACTTCAGCATCACTCGCAATTGATGGGTTTTTCCCGTTCGCGGCTTCAATAAATACAATCGCACGCCAGGCCATAGCGACACACTGAAAAACTGTGTAATGGCTGGATTGTCTCGCCCCGGCAGCAGTTTCCAACTACCGTTTCGGGCTTTAGCCATATCACCGATGACAGCACCTTGTTTTTTACGTGGTTTACGGTCACTCAAAGCAATATAGTATTTGGTCGCTTGGCGAGCAGCAAAAACAGCCGACAACTCTTGATTGGCCGCCAAAGTCTTTGCCATGATCACAATACCAGATGTTGGCTCATCCAAACGGTGCACGGGGTATAACTTTTCCAGCCCGAGGTCTCTTGCTACTAATTTCAAAAGACTCGTTGCAGCCTCCTTCGACACAACGTGCTGAGGCGTTTGCACCTGTATACCTGACCACTTGTTGACGACCACAAAATCCTCGTTATGATCAAGCAATGTATAACGCACAGAATATCCTCAATAATCCAAATTAAGGGGGCAAGATTACATCAACAAGTTTGAACTGTATCAATATGTTTTGTATCTGATAGCCTAAGATGGAAAACAGAACGGGGATACCCGATGTTTGTGGATAGAAAGGAGTTGCCATGCAGTACGATAAATTTATTGAGTTACACGAGCTTTTCCCAGTCGGTCGCTATGAACTGGATAGCTTTCAATTACGTAGCCTTCTGATGCACACTGGCTGCAAAGGCATTGCTGTACGGGTGCTTCATGTTGGTATTGTCCAACTGGACGCAGAAGATTTGGCTTCTCGCCTGAGTGCAGAACACCACCCCCGCTTAAATGGGATTAAAATTACCTGCCTAGACGGCCTTATTATTATTGATGAACCGTTCCACGGACGCTGAACAAAATTTGCACGACCAAGCCGTAGCCATTGATCATCAAGAGACCCTCTACCATCAGGGGGATCACTTTTTTACAGAGCTCATTCAAGAGATCGATTCGGCTCAGTTCACGATCGATATGGAAGTCTATATCTTCCAGCTGGATCGCTTAGGCACCCGTGTTATGGAAAGCCTCATTGCCGCCGCAGAACGAGGTGTGCAGGTACGGCTATTACTTGATGGTTTCGGCGCCTATGTCGACTCCCCCAGAATCAGTAAAGCTTTGGAGGACGTGGGCGCTCATGTCAGAATTTACCACCCTCTTCCTTGGCAGTGGATTCACTATCGCCGCGCCCTTCACATCGGGCACAGCTTAAATCAGGCGCTGTACTTTTTACGCAAAATGAATCGTCGTGACCACCGTAAATTGTGTCTCATTGACCGGAAAGCCCTCTGGACAGGCAGTTTCAATGTTAGTGCTGCCCACCTTAGTTACGAGACAGGAGGGCAAAATTGGCGTGATACCGGTGTGCGTATCCAGGGTGAGATGGCATCCGACATGGCGATTACTTTCAGCCATTTTTGGGATCAGCGTCGCGAACTAGAAGATCACCCATTCAAGCGCTATTGGAGCAACATCACTCACGCTGCCCGCTTGCGGAAAAACAAAAGCCTAAAAAAAATGATTGCTCACAGTCAGCAACGCGTCTGGGTCATGAGTGCCTATTTTGCGCCATCGGGTAAAGTCGTACGAGCACTCAAATCCTCAGCCAAACGTGGCGTCGATGTTGTTATCATTGTGCCGGCTCGCTCGGATGTGCATTGGTTCCCTTGGTTAACAGCCAGTTATTATCAGGATTTGTTGAACGCAGGTATTCGTATTTTTGAGTATCAACCGCATGTTGTCCACGCCAAGGTTTTAATCGCTGACGATCAATGCGTGGTAGGCAGTACAAACTTCAATCACCGCAGTTATCTACACGACTTAGAATTGGATGTGTTTTTACAAACGGCACATTGTAAAAAAGAATTGGAACAGCAGTTTCTGCAAGACTTGAAACATTGTGAAGCCATCACTTTCAAGCATAAAAAACTCAACATAAGAAACAAAATGCTGGGCATCGTGGCACGCTTAGTTCGCTATTGGATGTAGAGCATTAAAGCGTGCTGCGAAAGCAACCGAACATACACCTATCAACTCAAGCCGGGATAGCCGATGCTGCCATTTGAAATCAGTTGCCTGACGTACAATATTCACAAGGGATTTACGCGCAATAACCGCAACTATGTATTACAACTGATGCGCGATGCCATACGAGAAACCGACTGTGAAATTGTCGCTGTACAAGAAGTCTTAGGAGAACATCAGCACCACGCTCGTAAACTCAGCGACTGGCATCACGAGGCCCACTTTGAGTTTCTGGCCGACCAGGTTTGGCCGCACTGTCGTTATGGGAAAAACGCCATTTATCAACACGGTCATCATGGCAATGCCTTATTGTCTAAATACCCTTTTCACAACGTACAAAATCAAAACCTTACGCAGTGGAAATTTTCTCAGAGAGGCTTGCTGTACGGTCAGGTGAAAATATCCAGCCAATCATCCCGCCCACTTTGGGTAGCTTGCGTGCATATGGGTTTTTTGCCCTATGAGCAAGGTCGGCAAACTCAAAAAATCATACATTGGTTAAACAGTTTACCGGCTAACGACCCTGTACTCTTGATGGGTGACATGAATGATTGGCACCAACAAACTCACCGTCATTTGAAGCAATACTGCCAGATGCAGGAAGTGATAGAGAGCCATCATGGAAAGCTGCAGCCAACTTACCCGGCAACCAGACCATTCATGTCTATGGACCGTATTTACTTCAGAAATCTACAATTGACGGAAAGTTGTGTGCTCAAGGGCGCCCCTTGGCACTCACTGTCTGACCACTGCCCAGTTTTAGCAAAGTTTTTGCTCGATTGATGCGCTGTATGGCGCTCCCCCAAAGCTATGCCTATACTCAATTTAGATGCCCGCCGAACTCGACCCAAAAAGGGTTAATGCATCGACCCTTATTTTGAGTGCTTATTCAGCACTCGCTACTTCGACGAACCCTCACGTGGTGAGAAGACGTTCAGCTCCATCGAAGTAGCCCTATTCATTCGAGGCTTCCGGCGGGCATCTCCATACCCATCCCGTGTTACACTGCCTGCAAAACTCTTATTGCACATCTTCCATGAGCAGCAATTCTTACACAGAACAACATAAACGGCGCCTCAGTTATATGCCTTGGCTGTATTTTTCTCTGAAGGAAAAGCACTTGCTGTGGGCCAAACCTTGGCAAGCCGAAATACAACAGCACCTGATGCAAGTAGAAACCGTCAGTTTGGGTAAACATGGCTTTATTGCTCCAGAAGCACAACTGTTTGCGGAACCCGGTAGAGACATTGTCATTGGGGATCATTTTCAAATCGCCGCTCAGGTGTTCCTTCACGGCCCGATTCGTCTGGGTCATGGCGTTAGCATCAATCAATCTTCCGTGCTGGACGGCGGTCGCGTCGGCATTCAAATTGGGGATAATAGCCGTATTGCGGCTCAGTGCTCTTTGTTTGCGTTTAACCACGGTATGGCCCAAGATCGCCTGATTCAAGACCAACCAGTGACCTCTAAAGGCATCTCCATAGGTAGCGATGTATGGATAGGCGCGAATGTTTGCATTACCGATGGCGTGACCATTGGCAATGGTGCTGTAGTTGGTATGGGCAGTGTTGTTACCCGTGATGTACCCGCGTACACGAAAGTAGCCGGAAATCCAGCAAGGGTAATTGGCCTGCGCACTTGATGCTCACAAGCAGTACAGTTGGCATTTTAGGCCCAACTCTTGACCAAAACTGACTGAAAAGCTCAGAAAAAAAGCGCCACACCTTGGCATCTCTGGGCGAGACTGGGCTTCAGTGATATTCTTGCGCCCCTATTTTGTCATCTGCTTAACCGATTCCATTATTACCGCAACACAGTAAGGGTACTTCATGGCACTTCCCGTTTCGCTCAATGGACGCTTGCGTCTTCCGGCTATTGCATCGCCAATGTTTATTATATCCAACCCCCTAATGGTGATTGAGCAGTGTAAGGCGGGTATTGTGGGGTCTTTTCCATCACTCAATGCCCGTGGCGAAGGTGTGCTGGAAAGCTGGTTACAACAAATCACGACATCACTGGCAGCGTTTGATGATGAAAACCCAGATCAACCCGCCGCTCCTTTTGCCGTCAACCTGATTGTTCATCAATCTAACAATCGCTTAGAAGAAGACCTAGCGCTGTGTGTGAAGTATCAAGTGCCCATCGTGATCACATCGCTGGGCGCTCAAGAACGGGTGTACCAAGCTGTAAGTTCTTATGGCGGTATCACATTGCACGACGTGGTAAACAATACCTTTGCCAAAAAAGCCATCGAAAAAGGTGCAAATGGTCTAGTAGCCGTAGCCACCGGTGCCGGAGGCCATGCAGGTACACAATCGCCCTTCGCCTTAATTCAAGAAATTCGCCAGTGGTTTGATGGCCCCTTGGCGCTTTCGGGCTGTATTGCTCGTGGTGATGCCATACTCGCGGCACAAGCCATGGGAGCTGATTTGGCTTATATGGGCTCGGTGTTTATAGCCACCCACGAAGCCAATGCCGTGGATGGCTATAAAGAAATGATTGTTGCCTCGAGTGCTGACGATATTGTTTACAGTAACTTGTTCACCGGTGTTCATGGTAATTATCTAAAGCCTTCAATCATCGCTGCAGGTATGGACCCTGATAACCTCGAAGAAAGTGACCCGTCACAAATGGACTTTGCGTCTGGCGGAAAAATGGAAGCCAAAGCGTGGAAAGATATATGGGGCTGTGGCCAAGGTATTGGTGCTGTGCAAAAGGTACAACCCGTGGCCAACCTGGTAGAGCAGCTCATCAGTGAGTATCAGGATGCCAAACAGCGCTTGCTCGGCGCATAAAGGCTGATTCAAACAACTTGTTACCCACGACAAAAGCGCTACGCCTATGCAAAAAAAGCCCGATGGATTAACGCCGTCGGGCTTTTTTATGTTCAGCGATGCCTTTTTAGTGGGCTGTCACTGTCATGCACCGAAATAATCGTTAAGACACATAACTCACTTCGGATTCTTTATCGGCATCATGCTCTGGGTCTACTTCTGTGGACTCGTGCGTTTGTGCCATCAGCAGATACAAACATGGCAATACAAACAATGTGAATAGCGTTCCTAGCAGCATACCTGCCACTAAAATAATACCAATGCTGTTGCGTGCTTCGGCCCCGGCTCCAGTAACCAACACCAACGGAAAATGCCCTAAGACTGTAGCCGCGGTAGTCATCAATACAGGACGCAGCCTAGTTTCAGCGGCCCCTTTAATCGCTTCCAGCTTATTCAGCCCGGCTCTTTGCAAGTGATTAGCAAACTCAACGATCAAAATACCGTTTTTAGCCACCAAACCTACCAGTGTGATAAAGCCAATTTGGGAATAAATGTTAATGGTCGTAAAACCCAAGAAAGGAAACAGCAAGGCACCAGACAATGCTAATGGCACTGAACCTAGTAGCACCACCAATGGATCACGGAAACTGTTAAATTGTATAGCCAGCACAAAATACACAAAGATCAGCGCAATGGCCAACGCCCCCACTAACGTACTGCCCTCTTGCCGAATCTGTCGAGATTCACCGGCGTAATCCAACGAATAAGAGGCTGGCAATATATCGCGAGCGATGTCCTCCATGATACTTAAGCCTTCTTCTTTTGTAGTGCCCGGCAATAAACCACCGTACATGCGAAAAGCATTTTTTTGCTGGAAGCGTCCTAACTGTCTAGAGCCCACCTGATGCTCAATCGCGGCAATATCAGACAGAGGCACCAGATCCCCTGAAGGTATGCGAATTTGCAATTCCAGTAACGCTTCAGGGGTCGCACGGCTTTGGCCATCAGCCATTGGAATAACACGGTAGGCTCTGCCATCCATATTAAAGCGATTCACATAATTGCCGGAGAACAACAAAGACAATTGTCGGCTGACATAAGCCAAATCCATTCCCAAGTCGGCAATTCGCTGTCGATCCAAATTAAACTGAACTTGAGGACGATCGATTTTCAACTCAGAGGAAGTAAACATGAATTTACCCGTTGCCAAAGCTCTTGCTTCTAGCTCTTCGGCATAGGGTTTCATTGTTTCATAACTGTCCGTCGACAGTACTGCCATCTCCACATCAAAACGACCAGCAGTGGGCAATGCCGAGAACAAAATAGGAAACACTTGTATCCCCGTCAGCTGATTCGTAGCACCATATACCTCTGGCCGCATTTCAACCACAGTTTGATCTCTGGTTGATGAATCCTCCAAAACTAAACCACCAAAGCCGCCACTGGGACGCAAAATTTGCCAAACGTATTTGGCACCTTGAAACTCCATTAATTTATCCACAGCGTCGTGCATGTAATCAACAGTGTAATCAATAGCCCCATCTGGCGGCGATTCAATAAAAATATTGATAGAGCCCTGATCTTCAATAGGCGCTAGCTCTTTCATCGACAAAACATAAAATGGTACAGAAAGTAGCGTAATAAACACCGCGCCTAGCAATATTTGCGGCCGCCAAAGAAAAATGTGCGTCAGCAACCCTCCATAAAATAGATGCAACCGCTCAAAACGCTGGTTAACCCAGCGAGTCATGCGAGCCTCTTTACCGGATGCAGGGTTGGCATAGGCGCTCATAATCGGTGAGAGAGTAAGAGCGACAACACCAGAAATTAAAACCGCTACCGACAATGTAAAAGCAAATTCTTTAAACAATAAACCGGTTAAACCCGACAAAAAACCTATGGGGGCATACACCGCCGCTAATGTAATCGTCATGCCCATAATCGGTGATAACAACTGACGCGAACTGGCTAACGCAGCCTGAGTTCTGGTTTTACCCTCACGCATGTAACGGGATACGTTTTCCACCACTACAATCGCATCATCCACCACCAACCCGACAGATAATACAATCGCCAAGATTGTCAGCAGATTTAACGAAAACCCCATCAGTGTGATCACCGCTACCGCACCGAGCAGTGAAATTGGAATGGTCACCAACGGTACCAAGGCGGTCCTTAATGATCCCATCAAAGCCAAGACCACAATGCCAACCAAAATAATAGTTTCCGCTAGAGTAGTGAAGATTTCACGGATAGCGTCGCGCATATAAACCGTGCCATCAAAACCAATCCCCACATGCATCCCCTCTGGCAGGGAAGCATTGATTTCTACCAAAGAATCGTAAACCGCATCACCGATTTCCAACTCATTTGCGCCGGGCAGTGGCCACACAGATAAATAGACAGCCGTATTCTGACTATGCCTTGCGGTGACTTCGCCCTCTTCTTCACCCAGTTCGATCGTGGCAACGTCACTCAAGTACACCAGTACCCCGTCACTCTCTTGAACAACCAGTTGCTCGAAGTCTTCTACCGTGGTCATGACTGTATTGGCAAGAAGACTGATACGCTGCTGATTGTTTTCACTGGCACCAATTGTGGCAATGACGTTGTTGGTTTCGAGTGCACTTCTGATGTCTTGTGCGCTGACATTTCGTTGCGCCATTTTCAGCGGATCAAGCCAAACTCGCATGGCAGGATCACGTCCACCTTCAATACCAACACGCTGTACGCCACTGATAGAGGATAAAATGGGCGTTACATGACGAGACATATAATCGGTTATTTCAGCGCGGGTGTAATGTGTCGTCAACACATCCAAATAGAACACCGCTCCTTGACGATCGGCGCGCTGAACACTGATTGATGGATCCTCTGCGCCAGCGGGTAATTGATAACGTATTTGCCCCAGACGAGAAGTCATTTCAGCGAGCGCGTCTGTGCTGTTTTGATTCAATTTTAACCAGACGGTTACTGAACTCATTCCGGCAGTGGTATTAGAATCCACATAATCCACACCGGGTACCGTGACGGCAACGCGCTCAATTGGCTCAGTGACAAACCCTTGTACAGTTTCGGCCGAAGCACCAACATAAGGTGTTGATATCACCAACGATGAACTTTCCATTTGTGGGAACTGTAACGTCGGAATGGTTTGGGCGGCTTTTATTCCCGCTAAAACCAGTGACACACACAGAACAATCGACAGTATGGGTCGAGTCACAAAAATGTCCATGATATTAGGGCGACCTTCTGGGGCGCTCATGGTGTTGGCTCCGCGACAGAGTCATCGCTACTATTTGTTGGTCGCTCTCGCACAAACGTCAGCAAACCTGGTAACAATTTAAAAGTCCCTTGTGCTGCCACCAACTCGCCTGCATTTAAGCCAGACAAAATAGAGACATGGTTCTGCTGTTTATCACCCACAATCACACTGCGTCGCTCAGCACGGTAACGGCCGTTGGATTCAGCATTGAGCACATAAACAAACGTGTCTTCGTGATCAAACACCAAAGAAATTCTGGGTATGATTACAGATTCCTTTGTGCCTGTAGGAATCATAATACGCACAATGGTATTGGGCGCTTGTGGTAAGGGGGAGGCTACTTGAGCTCGATATTTCACATTTCGCGAGTTGGTAGAGGCGACCACTTCTTTTGCAATGATCTGTGCCGTAAAGGATGTGTTATCGATGTCAGAGAGGCCAACTTTAATTTGATCACCTGTACTCAATGCTGCTCTTTCAAGGGGCAGCGAAAAGTCTACCCAGCTGTAGTCAGTAAGCCCCAAAAGAGTCGCGATAAAGGTATTCGCTTGCAGGTATTCACCGACTTCTAGTGTGTGCAACCCCACTACTGCATCGAATGGTGCGTATAGGCTTTTCTTAGCAATGGTGGCTTTAATGGCCAGTACGTCAGCCTTGGCGACAGCGTAGCTCGCCTCTGCCTGATCTACACTTTCTTGACTGACCGTTTTTTGACTGATCAATCGTGATACGCGCTTTAAATCCAAACGCGACAGCTCAACTCTGGCCTCAGCCGCTTGTAAGCGGGCTTGCTCTTCAGAGATGTCCACTTGAACCAACAGGTCACCTTTTTTAACGGTATTTCCTGACACTATATTAACGCGAGTTACCCGACCTTCTTCTTCGTTTCTCAGTTCAATAGACTGTGGTGCAACCCAATGGCCAATCGTATTAACAGTTTTGGTTTCACTGCTTAAGGTAGCTTGAACCGCTTCGACAGATTCAGAGGGCTCAGGGAAAGACTCACCCATCGCGATCATGGCTTGTACTTGCGTATACTTAAAGACAGCTAAACCCAGCAATACCACAAGGCAAGCAACACCGGTAATCATCCAACGCGAAGAAACTTTCATAATTTAATTCTGATTCAATGGTTAATCGTCCTGATAAACATCAGTATAAAGCGGGTCAGCTTATTGAGCCTCTTACGAACAAAACCGAGTTAGAAAAATCAGCAAAGACGTTAACCGGAGGGGGTCAAAAGACAGCAACAAAAGATGAACGATCCTGCCGCTGGGTACCACGCTTCATAAATGATAACTGTTCACAACTTGCGACCGCAAGCCCAGCATGATGAAAGCGCAAAAGAAAATAAGGTAGCTAACCCAACTGACCTCGCTAGTGTAAGGAGCCCAGTTGAGTTAAAAATAGAATCGATCAGAAAAAGAGCAACACTTAAGCTCTTAACGATTCCAGAACATGCAAAGCACCACGCAGCTCAGCCAGAGATTTCATCCGACCGGCATAAGAATAACCAGGGTTTACGCCGGTTTTTTCAGCTTCTTCGGCCAAAGTGTGTCCGTGGTCTGGGCGCATTGGAATGACTCTGCCGCCCTCTTCAGAGCGTCTCTCTTCTTCATCCAACAAGGCGTTCATGATACCGATCATATCGTTGTCGCCATCCAAGTGATCAGATTCATAAAACGAACCGTCAGCTTCGCGCTTCACATTGCGCAAGTGAACGAAGAAAATCTTATCACTGAAGCGACGAATCATACGCACCAGATCATTATCGCCGCGCGCACCGAATGAACCAGCACACATGGTCAACCCATTACTGCTACTTGGCACAGCAGAAAGAATAGCGTTAGCGTCTTCTTCTGTGGAAACCACACGCGGCAAGCCAAACAGTGAAAACGGTGGATCATCGGGGTGGATACACATCTCAACGCCTGCTTGTTCCGCCGTGGGAATGATGTCCTCTAAAAACGCAAACAGGTTTTTACGGTAGCCTTCTGTGCCTAAAGCAATAAACTCTTCAATGGCAACACGAATACCGTCGCGGGAATAAGAGCCCTCACCACCGGGTAAGCCAGCAATGATATTTTGCTCCAGTAAGGCGCGCTCTTCTTCGTCCATCAATTCAAAACGTGCCCGAGACTTTTCCAGCAGTTCAGCATCGTAATCGGCTTCTGCATTCTTTCTTTGCAGCATACAAACATCGTAAGCGACAAAGTCTGACATTTCGAAACGAAGCGCTCTGGCATCATTGGTAAGTTTGTAATTTAGGTTGGTACGTGTCCAATCCACTACGGGCATAAAATTGTAGCAAACGGTGGTAATACCGGCCTTACCCAAGTTCAGCAATGATATTTTGTAGTTTTCAATTTGTTGAAGGTAATCACCTTTGCGTAATTTAATATCATTGTGCAACGGGACACTTTCAACAACAGACCACTCAAGACCGTGGGCTTCGATTTCAGCCTTGCGCGCAAGGATATCATCCAAAGGCCACGCTTCGCCTGTGGGAATATGGTGTAAAGAAGTAACGACTCCAGTTGCACCAGCTTGGGCAACTTGTTTAAGGCTAATGGTGTCGTTAGGACCAAACCAGCGCCATGTTTCTTGCATATCAGCACCTGAAAAGAGACGGTTAAATTAAGAGCGAGGCAAAACCGCCCCACGATGTTGTACCACTTGTGCCGCTAACTGCTGGGCACGATCAATCGCATCTAAAATAGAGTTTCCATGACAACGACTCGCTAAATAACCTGCGTTAAATGAATCCCCTGCACCGGTGGTATCAATGGCAGCTACCGGAGTGGCATTTTTGTGAATGTATTCAGAATCCGAAAAAACATGGCACGATGGGCCATCAGCTTTGATAACCAATTCTTTAACGCCATGATTATTGTAGAACTGATGACACTCAGCTATAGACGTGACGCCCCATAGCAATGTTTCATCGTCCAGCGTAGGTAAAACGATGTCGCAGTATTTCAATACACGAGCATAGGCTTCTTGCGCCTGAAGCGGGTTGTCCCACAATTTGGGGCGGTAGTTTGGGTCGAATACTATACGGCAACCTTTGCTGCGCAGCTCAACAATAAACTCAACCAAGTTCTCGATCCCTGAACGCATAACCGCAAGAGTGATACCGGAAAAATACAGCACTTGTGGTGTGTGTTTCAACGACACTGGCTGATCAAAACATTCGCGTGCTGGGCTGCTATTACGCCAATAGCCAAATTCACGTTCGCCGGACGGATCATTATGGATTGTGTACAAACCAGGCTGACGATCAGGAACACAAGTAATGGTATCGGTATTCACACCATCTGCTTTTAAGTAGGCCAGAATTTCTTGAGAAAAGTGGTCGTCACCTAACGCTGTCATGTAATCGACCTGATGGCCTGCACGCGCCAAATAGATCGCTGTATTGAAGGTGTCACCGCCGTAGGATTGCAACCAGACACCGTCTGCTGATGCCATTTCGACCATGACTTCACCAAGACTTAAAATTTTCACACCGAACCCTCGAGTGCCTGAACGCGGCCTTTAGAAAGTGCAGATTCAATGGTGTTTAAATTGCCCTGCTCTTTCAACAACGTGAAGTAATTTGAAACCCGTTCTACAAAGTCTGGTTGTTGTTGCAGCAAGTCCCCAAAGATCGCTTTGATCGATACGATCGCCAACACTGGCGAAGTTTTCTCTGAATTCGCCAAATCTAAGGCTGCCTGCAGCATTTCCGCCATGGGATCGTCGATGACAAAAGTATCACCATTATCTCGCTGACCATGAAGATATTTGATCCAACCGGCTACGGCTAAGGCCAAAACCTCGGAAGGCTGTTCATCAGCGGCATTTAGCACCTTCATATTTTGTGAATGCTCAACTTGAAGCATATCCACTACGCTGTGCAGCCAACGCTGAGGAATCTTCTGGGAACCATCCATCGCAATTTGTGCCGTGCGATGCTGTAACGATGGATTGGTGAAGCGATCAAGCAATTGCTGTTGGTAGTGTTCAATATCAAAGCCAGCAGGAACTTCAAGAATTTTAGTCACCGCTTCCATGTAATGCTGAATCAATTGGCAAAATGCTTTATCGCCCATGACTTGATGCACATAGTCGTAGCCAGCCACAAAACCTAAATAAGCAATGATCGAGTGACTGCCATTTAGCAACCGCAACTTGATGTCTTCAAAGGGGCGCACGTCATCTACGATCAAAGCACCCACCTCACCCCATTGAGGCATCGGCGTGGCAAACTTATTTTCAATCACCCATTGCGTGAAAGGTTCGCAGGTTACCGTTGCCAAATCTTGTACGTCTAATGCCTGCTCCGCTAGCACCAAATCTTCTGCAGTGGTTGAGGGCACAATACGATCTACCATACTGCATGGGAAGCTCACATTCGTAGAGATCCATGCCGCTAGATCTGTGCTGACCTTTTCGGCCAACGCCATCACAACATTCTGCAAAATATGGCCGTTATTGGGCAAGTTGTCGCAGCTTAAAAGGGTTAAGCCCGAAAGCTGCTGTTCAAAACGCTGTTTTAAACCCGCCACCAAAAAACCGATAGCCGTAGAAGGTGCTTGCAAGTTATTGCGCAGATCAGATTGGATACCGGCGTGATCAGCCAATAATTGACCAGAAGCCGGGTCATGACAATAACCCTTTTCCGTTACGGTGAGCGTCACAACATGGATTGAAGGACTGGCGATGACATCAATTAAGCTTTGGGGCTGCTCTGGCGCGGTGATGACACGCTGGATGCTGCCCACAACCTGAAAGCGACTTGATTCGCTTTTTTCAATCAGAGTGTATAGGCCGTCCTGAGGGTTCAGCTGATTCGCTACCGTCGCCGAACGCATACTGGCACCCACAATACCCCAATCACCACCAAATTTATTCAGTACTTGTTCAGTATAAAAAGCCTGATGCGCACGATGAAAGGCACCAACACCCAGATGCACAATACCCGGCTTTATGACCGCTCGGTCGTATGTCGGGGTAATGACGTCAGATTTAAAACCAGACAGTAAAGCTGCGTTCAAACGGCTCATAGCTTGTAGGCCTTTTTGGCTAGGCGATAACTCAAATCA
>CBFHKY010000001.1:180199-191128 GCA_965656525.1 Pseudomaricurvus sp.
GATGGCGGTTTCTATGGCTTCGGGCATGGTCATTCTATGCTCTGCGACCAATTGTGCTAGAAAGGCACAATCCATACGTCGAGCCACATCATGCCTTGCAGGAATAGATAAAAACGCACGAGTATCGTCGTTAAAACCAACCGTATTATAAAAACCGGCTGTTTCAGTAATTTGCTCCCTGAAACGTCGCATGCCTTCAGGGCTGTCGTTAAACCACCAAGCTGGGCCAACTTTTAATGCCGGGTAATGCCCCACCAATGGCGCCAACTCACGGCTGTAGCTTGTTTCATCCAGAGTAAACAGAATGATGCTCAGATCTGGTGAGTTGCCATAGCGGCTTAATAACGGGTGTAGAGCCTTCACATATTCCGTTTGCAAAGGAATATCGGCGCCTTTATCGCGGCCAAAGCGCTCAAACAATTGAGGGTTATGGTTTCGATATACGCCGGGGTGTATCTGTAACACCAAGCCGTCCTCAATGCTCATTTTGGCCATTTCGGTTAATAACTGCGCACGGAACAGCTCAGCATCTTCTGCGCTAGCCCGACCTTGACGAACTTTTTGATACAACTGCTCTGCAGCCTCTTCCGACAAATCAGCGGTATTTGCTGTCGGGTGGCCGTGATCTGTGGCTGTCGCACCCATTTTCTTGAAATAAGCTCGGCGTGATCTTAATGCTTGCAGATACCCTGAATACGAATCAACAGGCTCCCCAGTCATCTCCGCTAACTGAGCCAAGTTACTGACAAACCCTTCGAACTCGGGATCCACAACTGGGTCGGGGCGAAACGAGGTAATCACACGACCGCTCCAGCCGCTGTCCAGAATTTGCTGGTGGTATCGCAAATCGTCCAAAGGGCCTTCTGTGGTGGCTAGCAGCTCGATATTGAACCGCTCAAACAACGCTCTAGGCTTGAATTCATCACTCGCCAAGCTGGCGTTAATATGATCGAAATACAGATCTGCCGTGTCCTTGCTCAAAACAGTGTCGAGCCCAAATACTTCGGCAAACACGTGATCTAACCACATACGACTAGGGGTGCCGCGGAATAAGTAGTAGTTTTCAGCAAAAGTATGCCAAATCCGTCGAGGATCAGTTTCAACCGGCACAGGGATGCTGCCTGAAGAATCATCTTTGCGTGCTATGCCCAGACTTTCTAAAGGTATCCCTTGGCTGTAAAACATCCGCAAAAGGTAATGGTCAGGCTTAACCAACAGTTCAACGGCATTGTCGAAACATTGATTTTCGGCAAACCAGCGCGGGTCTGTATGGCCGTGAGGACTAATGATTGGCAGTTCCGCCACTTCTGTGTAAAGCTCACGAGCTATGGCGCGTGTTGCTGGATCAGAAGGGAACAGTCGATCTTGGTGTAACGTTAACGGTTGCTGTTGACTCATGCTAAGATTTCTACCTATCATTGGTATGGTGGTAAGGCCAATTTAGTGATACTCTCACAGCCCTGTTTGGCCGTCAATACTGTATCCATAGCATAGCAAATGCGCGTGCATTGTTAAGATAACAAGACATATATAAGAAGCCCTCATGCTGAAGCTACTTTCACCCAAGTGCGCCATCTCGCGTTTAGCCACCTTACTCGTAATTTTGTTTTGTGCCAGCTGCTCAAACAATGACGATCAAGTCATTACACTAAAAGCAGCGCACGGCCTTTCACAATCACACCCCGTTCATCAGTCTATTGTGTTTCTTGCCGAACGTTTAAAAGAAATATCCGGCGGGACAATGCAAATTGAGATCTATTCCGGCGGCCAACTGGGTGACGAACAAGCTCTAATGGAACTGCTGCAGATTGGCAGCCTCGCCATGACCAAAGTCTCTGCCAGCCCACTAGAGGCCTTTGTACCAGAATTCAAGATATTCAGCTTGCCGTATGTATTCGAAGATCAAGATCATTTTTGGTCGGTACTCGACGGGCCCATCGGCAAAGACCTTCTAGAAAAAGGCTCAGCAGTGCGCTTGCGAGGCCTAACATACTATGACGGCGGCAGCCGCAGCTTTTACACCATCAACAAGCCCATTACACACCCCGATGACTTAGCTGGGATGAAAATCCGAGTGCAAAAAAGTATCACCTCCGTAGAAATGATCAGAGCTTTAGGAGGTTCTGCTACGCCCATTGACTGGGGTGAGCTTTACACAGCCCTACAGCAAGGCGTTGTCGACGGCGCAGAGAACAACCCACCAAGCTTTTATCGCTCAAAACATTACGAGGTTTGCCGTTATTTCAGCTTGGATGAGCACACCTCCGTGCCAGACGTCCTCTTAATTAGCCTCCCTATTTGGGATCGCCTAACGCCACAACAACAACAATGGCTCCAGCTAGCAGCGGATGACTCCAGCGCTTACCAGCGAGAGCTTTGGCGACAAGAAACACAAGATGCGCTTCGCAAATTAGAAGAGGATGGCGTGACCATTATCTATCCAGACAAAACCGCTTTCAGCAATAAAGTAAAAGGCATGAAAGCCGAGCATAATGGTACCAGCATCGGCAGAACACTGGATGCCATTGCCGCACTAGCCAAACACTCAACAGGTGAGCCATGAAAAAAATAATCTATTGTGCGGATGCTTTTCTAAAAGCAGCCCTCCTGATCACAGTCACCGCTATGGTCAGCAATGTGATATGGCAAGTGGCCACTCGTTTTTTGCTGAATGACCCTAGTTCCTTTACAGAAGAGATCGCCCGATTCCTTTTGATCTGGCTTGGCTTGCTGGGCGGCTGCTACGCCTACCGCAACAACGCTCATATTGGCCTAGACATCGTTAGTAAAAAGCTCACAGGTAAAACCAAGACTTTTATCAGTTTCACCTCACTAGCTGTTGTAGCCTTGTTTAGCGTGATTGTTTTGATGTACGGCGGCGGCAAACTGGTTTTACTGACGTTATCACTGAAACAGTCTTCTTCCTCCTTGGGGATACCAATGGGGTACATTTACGTCGTGATACCGATCAGCGGCTTGCTCATTGCGCTGTATAGCATAGATCAAATGACCGACTTAAAACGCTCTACCCTTTAACATTCAGGTTGCCCTATGGAATTTTCTGGCCTTCTTTTAATTTTATCCTTTTTATTCTTATTGCTGATGGGCACTCCGGTTGCCATTTGTATTGGTGCTGCCACCTTTATCGCCATGCTGGCCAGCATTGAATTTACGGCAGCCGCCACCACCGTTGCACAACGCATGACCGGAGGACTGAACAGCTTTGCCCTACTCGCCATTCCACTGTTTATTCTCTCTGGTATATTGATGGGCCGAGGCGGAATTGCTCGACGCCTGATAGAGTTTGCTAAAGTGCTGATCGGTACCCTGCCCGGGGGCCTGGGGCTGGTAAACGTAATTTCTTGCACACTGTTCGGATCCATTTCTGGCTCTGCCGTGGCAGCCACATCTGCCATTGGCGGCTTTATGATTCCAGCCATGGAAAAAGAAGGCTACGACAAAAACTTTAACGCGGCACTCACCATCACCTCATCAACAACTGGTATGCTGATTCCGCCAAGTAATGTGCTTATTATTTATTCACTGGCCAGCGGCAGCGTTTCGGTCGCTGCTCTTTTTGTGGCCGGTTACATACCAGGAATCTTGCTAGCCCTATCGCTGATGGTCATTGCAGCAATTTACGCAACGAAGCATAAATTCCCTCGTTCTGAACGCATCCCATTAAGGCAAGCACTGCCCAAACTACTGGACGCTCTACCGAGCTTAATGATGGTGGTTATTGTCATTGGCGGAATTGTGGGAGGACTTTTCACGGCGACCGAGGCCAGCGCCATTGCAGTGCTCTACTCCCTGATTCTGGCTGTAGGCGTTTACCGAGAAGTGAAGCCCACAGAACTTAGCAGCGTGCTCCTGAAGACGGCCGAAACCAGTGCTGTTGTTCTCTTTTTAATCGCCACCTCTACCGCCATGTCGTGGATGCTGTCTTACGAGAATATTCCTCAAGTCATCAGTCAGACACTGATCACTCTGAGCGAAAACCCGTTGATTATTTTGTTGATTATCAATTTAATTTTATTACTGGTAGGCACCTTTATGGATATGACGCCCGCCATTTTAATCTTCACACCAATTTTTATGCCCGTTGCTGAGTCGCTTGGCATATCACCTCTGCACTTCGGCATCATGATGGTCCTTAACTTATCCATTGGGCTTTGTACGCCTCCCGTCGGCAGCGTGTTATTTGTGGGCTGCAGTATCGCCAAAACATCCGTAGATGCGGTTGTTAAACCCCTTTTGCCAATGTACCTAGCCATGATCGTGACACTTTTATTGGTTACGTTTATACCAGCTCTTAGTGAGTGGCTACCGGCCTCCATGGGTTTAATAAAGTAATCGTTAGTTTTTTAAAAACAATAATTGACACGAGCTGTCGATTCGATAGAATGCCGGCCTGCTTCACGCAACAGCGTGCAGTGGGCTAGCTTACTGGCTAGAAAGCAACTCAGTAAAAGACATGCGGACGTGGCGGAATTGGTAGACGCGCCAGATTTAGGTTCTGGTATCGAAAGGTGTGAGAGTTCAAGTCTCTCCGTCCGCACCACTTTTTATTCTAACGTTATAACTCTAGAAAGTTTCAGCCCCAGAAACCTTCAGCGCTTTAAAAGCTAACAGAAAGCGAAAGCTTCTGAATATTCTAGGTTTAAAATCTTAAATACGTCACTAAAAGCACAACAACTCAGATTCTCTGCTGAGCCATTAGTCTGTGCAACCTTCTCGACTTTTAAACACTCGTAAGCTCAACCAACACGCACCTTACTTTTTTTTGCAAAACAATCGCAAACATCGAGAAGCACAGCACTGATTAGTGCTCCAAGTACACCTTTCCGTCTTCTATAGATTGGTTAATGTGATCCAGCATTGCTGCTTCAGCAGCGAGAGCATCATGGCGAGAGAGCGCCTCAAAAAGAATTTTGTGTTGCTCCAATGATGGGTGCACACCCATTTCTCTAACGCGTTGATGGAACACCGTGCTTAACTCAGAATTAATTCGCATATCCCACAGCCAACGAACTACAGCCGACAATGCGCTGTTGCCAGACGCTTCAGCTATGATGCAGTGGAAACGCTTATCCGCCTGCTCAGACACCGCGCCCTGAACATCTTCACTTTCCATTTCAGAAAGAGCTTCTCTAAGTTCAGCCAGCTGTGCATCACTGATCAGGTGGGCTGCGAGCGCGGCAACACCAGGCTCTACTAGCTTGCGCGCATCTAAGATTTCAAATGAGCCCGGGCCCACATCGGCCAAAGTCCGACCCGCAGAGGTTTTGGGTGCTTGTATATAAATGCCAGAGCCCGTACGAATCTCCACCAGTCCAGCCAACTCAAGAGCAATCATTGCCTCACGAATTGTAGGGCGGCTCACACCAAATTGCGCAGCCAAATCTCGTTCGGATGGCAATCTCGCCCCCACCGTTAATTCACTATTGGTAATGGACTTTTCAATTTGCTCGGCCACTTCCAAATACAAACGGCGGACTTTAACAGCTTCGATTTTCATGTGAGGTAAGTGTTGTCGTTGCTAAATCTAGGCCATGCAGAATCGCATTGACCCATTGACCTGTCAAGAGAGTGAAAGTGGGAGCTGACTTAAAGCCCCTTGCCTGAAAACACCAAGACCTTCAAGCAAGGGGTGTATAACAACGCACCAATGAAATTACGCTACTGACCAAATAGACTTTTTAATTGATTGAGTTTGCCAGCGCCGTCGTCACCCAATTTGTCTTTTAGTTTTTCTGATAGCTTTTCTTTGGCCTTATCTTTAGCAATGTCTTCTAAGCGATCAGACGCTGCATCTTTGGCCGTTTTCAAAAGCTTTTCCATGACAACAGCACCCAACTCTTGAGGCGTTAAGCCCTTTTCTTTGGTACCTAAATCCGAAAGCGAAATTGTCGGCAGTGTGATCTTTTGCTCGCCAAACTGATCCGATTGAAGCAGCAGCTGACTTTTTGCAAAGCGAAACTGTTCAACGGCAAGTCTGACACTGGAAGACTGGCTGGCTGACTCTGGTTCTGTAGGAGTCGAGCTATTAGCATCACCGGCCATATTACTTTGAACATTGTTTAGTAAGGCTTGTAGATTTGTATCTGTCAGCCCCTTAAGCTCAGCCAATAACACCATTTGATCGATATACACATCTTTAATCACAATGACGTCGCCAGTAATGGTACTGGTATCCAGCTGTACACCAATGGAACCAAGACTAAAGGCATCAGCATTACTGAAACCAGCTGGGTTTTTGATGGACAAACCAGACAAGGCCGCCTTACCTTCGGTCAGAGATAGCTCCACATCCTGCAAGCGCACCTCCGTTCCTACAATCTTAGGCCCCACCTCTTCTACCGTTGATTGAATAATCTTATCTAAGTTTTGCAATCCAATAACAGCGATGATTGCAATTACAGCGATCACCGCCACAACAAACCCTACAAAAATTTTTACGCCTTTCATGTCGATCCCTTACAATATTGTCTGAATGTGGTCAGCTGAATGGTACATTCATGCGGTGTGTGAATATTTTCTCTGCTTTAGCACTCTCTGTGCATTCTAAGATTTACGTTCCTATCCCACCCTTATCAGGATGTGACGGCTTAGGTTCAGGTTGCATTGATTCAGCAGGCTTATTTTGCAAAGCTTTACGGGCCTTCTTCAACTCACCATCGACGCGATCCATGAGCGATTCCCAGCCATCCAGTAGCGCATCATTGGCCTGTTGAACCATGCCGTCCAAACTGTTTTCATCCAAGCTGACCAGCTGCTCATTCACACGAAGCAACTCTGCATTGACTAAAGACAGCTGCTCTTGCATCAAATCAATACTGACCCGTTGCTGCTGATGCGCTTGTCGCTCTAATTGCAAAGCGGTCCATAACTGATAATTGGCAAAGGCACTGCCAGCGAGCACTACGGCAAGTAGTAGACTGAATTTTTTCATTGATCCCTCTTTTATCGCTGCTAAATCTTTAAGGCAATTGACTTACTCTAGCCCCTATTTTTGCTCTGAGTTTTTAAGGTATTCCACCATTCTCATTTTGAGCGGTGACGGTAGATTGCTGATGGTCAGCGAATCACTGTCTTTGTTGTAGACAATACTCTCCCCTAAGCATTCAGCAGCAAAACTCATGCTGACATGATCATTACGACCACTAATACGCACAAATTGTTTCAACTGACGGCGCTCAGGGAGTAAGTCTTCCTGCGGCGCATCGTTTTTTTGCTTAACGTACTGTAAAAAACCCTCGGGATTAGGACTTTCTAGCTGCTCTGCAATATGCTCGGACAGCTCACGAATCACGACCGGCGCACCTTTTTTATCTTGTTCCAGACAATAATCTACCACTCGATTTCTACACACTTGCGCCTGCTCTGGCTCTAACTGACTGCTATAGTCAGTGACCGCCTCTAAGAAAACTTTTGTCTCACCTGCAATATCGCGCGCGTCAGCAAAACCAATCCAACGCCAGAAACAATCGGTAAAGTCTTTATCTCCTCTTGCCTTGAGTACACTTAGGTAGCTTTCACTATGGCCTTCTTGCCAATCGGTCAACTCTATTTTTGCCGCCGCCGTTACACCACGAACATCTAAAATACGGCTGCGCTGAACTTGCAAGTTAGCGTCTAGCCAAACCGCTTCGTTGGGCTGAATGAAGAACAAGTAAGCCGATTCGGAATCGGCCAGCTTTTCTAGTGCGATCAATAAATAGCCATCAATGACGGTCTCACTATCTTGCAGTAAATCCTGCAAGTGTTTAGCCGCTTTAGTCGCGAATGATGAAAAACTCATTTTGTCATCTAAGCACTGGCTTAACCATTGACCTACCAGCGCCTCGCTGTGATCTTCGCTAAAACGACCAAACTGCTTGCCCGCCTTTCCTAGGTAGGCATGCTTTAAATCACGCAGCAACTCATCCAAAATTCCATCAACGGTGAGCGTTTCGGCAGCTTCTTGCAGTTGAGCCGGTGACGAAATGCCATCGCGGCGAAGAGCATGGGCGATACAGTGAGTAATGGCCAAAATAGGTTCCTTGTTTGGGTAGCTTTCTAGAACTAGTATACCTAGCCATCCTGAAAAACTCATGAGCTCTTATTGGCCATTCATCTTTAAGGACCGTATCGATATACTGATCCCCTCTGCAAAAAAGGCTATTTCTATGCGTTGCTCTATTTATTGTATGTTGTTTGCACTGCTGATCGGCGGGTATACGAGCCAGTCGTTTGCGCAAGCCCCTGTGATCACAGAAGAACTCTCTTGGCTAGGCAAAAGGACACTGCAAAGACAAATAGATGAAATAGATGACCTAGCTCGTATTGAGTTGGGTACACAAATACGGGGCAATATAGGCGATCTCGAATTACTGCAGCGTATTATCAATAAAGGGCTGATCACCAAAGAAGATCAAGCCTCGCAGCAGGCTTTAGGCGCCGTACTTGGCAGCGTAATGGCGAAAGAGCTCCAACTGGAGTGGGCGCGTTACAAAGATGAAGAAGGTGTCAGTCGCGCCCTGTGTGTCCCTGAAACCCAGCACTGCTTGTTTCCCATCACTATGTTATCTCGCAGAATGACAGTGGGCATATTACCTAATGTCAAAAAAGTCTATTATGATGCCGAAGCGTTGATAGCACCGTTCTTACCCAAATCCCCGTATGACGTAGACTAACAAAAACAGGCCTAGCGACATAACGATGAAAGATCAAATCCAGCAAGAATTTGAACAAGCCGCGTCCATTTATAATCTTATTATCGAATTTTTCGTCAACTACAGTTTTCAAATTGTAGGTGCTATTTTTATTCTTTTGGCGGGCCTGCTGGTGGCGCGCAAGGTTGGCAATATTGTATTGGGGTTGTGCGAAAAGAAAAACTTCGACATCACCCTAAGCCGATTTTTAGCGTCCTTTTGTCGCATCACCGTTGTCGTTATGGTCGCTATTATTGCCTTGGGCAAGGTGGGAATCAGCATCACCCCATTTATTGCCGCTGTGGGCGCCTTATCTTTAGGCGCCGGCCTTGCGGTACAAGGCTTGGTATCCAATTATGGAGCGGGCTTAAATATTATCTTAACGCGCCCCTTTGTCGTAGGGGATACGATCTGTGTACAAGGTACCATAGGCCAAGTTAAAGAAGTGCATCTGGCCTTTACCGTCCTCACTAACGAAGATCAAACCCAGATCAATATCCCTAACAAACACATCGTTGGGGAAATCATTCACAACTCGTTTCAGTATACGCTGGCTGAGCTGAGCATTGGCATTGCTTACAGCGAAGACCCCGAAAACGCCGTCAAATTGCTCCAAAATGCCATCAATAGCATCACCGCTATCGACGCTGAAGAAAAACAGCCTCTTATTGGTATTGAATCGTTCGGAGATAGCGCCATTAACCTTGGCGTTCGAGTTTGGCTACCCACTCAAAGCTATGTCAAATGCCTATATGAGGTCAATCATTGTATTTACGCCACTCTCAAACAAAATGGCGTTCAAATCCCCTTTCCTCAGCGAGAAGTACGTATCTTATCAGAAGAATTGAACTAGACTCTTATTGCACGTTATCGTCAGATCAGGGCGCTATTGCCTACTAAACTGTAAAAAAACGGCAAAGTAGCCCATGAACGGCCATATGTGCATAGCAATTTTCTCTTTATTTTGTCAAAATTCGTGATGCAAATCACAGAAATAACCAAAGCGACCTAAATGAAGCTATTGAAACCGAAGAAGAAGCAGCCAAGAGGTCGCGTAGCCATATTGTCAGGGCCTGAGGGGGCACAAGTCGCTTACGCGAATGCCGACGGACAAGTGGTTTTTTGTCGAACTTTCAGCACGCCAATACAAGACTCTGACACCATTAATAAGCTTGCCGAGCAATACCATTGGCAGGGCATGCCTTGTACGGTTGTCTTGCACCCCTCTCAGTATCAGCTTCTTCTCACTGAAACCCCCATGGTTCCAACCGAAGAGCTTACCGAGGCGGTTCGCTGGAAAATAAAAGATTTGGTTAGCTGCCCGATCACAGAGGCCACCATCGCCACTTTTAACGTCCCCAGCGATGCTTTCCATGGCAGAAAATCCGCTCTCTATGTCGCAGCGATTCCAACCGTTCAGCTCAAGGCCGTCATCGAGCCCGCTCAGAACTCAACTCTCTGTGTAGATCGCGTCGAAATCAGTGAACTTGCTTTGCATCAAGCGCTTGTTCGCAGCTTAGACGTGTCAGACAGTGCCGCTGTTATGGCTTTTTTCCGTAATGACGGTCTAATCAATTTAGTCGCGCAACAGCGCCTGTACTTCAATCGCCGACTGGGTTTCGAAATCACGCCGCTGCTGCAAGGTAAAGAATCAACCTTAGAGTCATTAATTCTAGAAATTCAACGCTCATTGGATTATTTCGAAAGTCAGATGGGCAAAGGCGTCATTCAGCACATTTATTATGTTCCGGCGATTCCAGAGTTTGAAATCACCGAGAACTACCTAAAAGAGCGCGCCAACCTGGTTATATCACCAGCCCCGTTACCCGTTAACGTATCAATGGAGCTTGACCCTTTCGATACTGCACGTTGCTATGTCGTTATAGGGGGCGCCCTTGGCCCTATGGCCGAAGAGCCTAACGATAGCGCCTCAATGTTTCACACTGCACAAGGAATCCGCTAACGTGCAGTACATCAACTTTTTAGAGCACATAGAGCAGCCGAAAAAGCCTTGGCTGACCCTGCAAAATACTGTCTTGATCACCGCAGGGCTTGGTGGTGTTTTATTGCTTTCATCTTTATTATTCTCTCTGGGTAACGCAAACCTAGAGCAAAAGGTACAACAGTTATCCTCTTTGCAATCCACTTTACGAGAGGACGTGGCCGCACAAACTCAATTACAACAAGAAACACTGAATAACACTCTTGTCACCCAGGAAATTTCACGACTGCAAGA
>CBFHKY010000001.1:191228-203208 GCA_965656525.1 Pseudomaricurvus sp.
GCCATTAAATTGCGACAAATGTTGCTTAAAGATATGAGTGGTAGCGCCACAGCGCCATCTTCTGTTGGTTTTGCACCGTACTTGAGCGGCCTTGCAAACCAAAGCGAAGGCAAACTTTGGCTGACTCAAATCCACTTAGCGAAAGGCGGCAAGCACTTAAGCTTACAAGGCGCCACAGATCATCCTGAGTCAGTGTTTCAATACTTGCAACGCTTGCGCAATGAGCCTGTCTTTCGTGGCCAACAGTTTCAAGTCTTTCGTATGGCAAGGCCCAGTGAAGATTCTAAGTCTATGCAATTTGACATTCGAGCCAAACAAACACTCGATAAGGCTTCTGCGAAATGAAACAGCAATGGCTTTTATGGCAGCAAAAATTTGAAGAGCTCGCCTACCGAGAAAAGTTAATCGTCGCCTTCGTGTCAGTGTTTGCCACTGCATGGCTCATTCATTTTTTCATGCTTGCCCCTGTACTCGACAATCGACAAGCCTACCAAAAGAAAATCTCTACGCTTCAATCAACGGTTGATAGCCTGAGCACTCAGAATAAGCAGCTCAAGGGTTCCGGTGGAATGACGGCACTACAAACCCGACAACAACTTGAGCGAGACGCACTGCAGGTAAATTTAGAAAAACTGAACCAACAGATTGAAAGCTCCGTGGCGCAGATGGTTTCGCCGCAAAAAATGGCGCTTATGTTAGAGTCATTGCTAAAAGATTACGGCAGCCTGAAGCTCATATCGTTAGAAAACTTACCTGCGGTGGCGGTATCATCCAACTCATCTACGCCAGCTCATGCACTGACAAACTCTGATCAGACTCTTAATTCAGCACAGGCTGAACGCAACAATACCCAGCTGGCCAACCCAGAACTTGGCATGCCCAGTACCGGCTTGCCCCAAAGTGAAACTCCTGTACTGTATCAGCATACTTTTACGCTGACATTTGAAGGCAGCTACTCGGTTACGCTAGATTATTTGACTCGGCTCAGTGGTTTACCTTGGCAATTTCAGTGGGATTCACTCGATTATGAGGTACAGCAACACCCTATCGCCACTATCACGCTAAACGTGCAAACGTTAAGTCTGTCAAAGGAGTGGATCGGTGTTTAAAGCAGCTCGACTAACTCCAATCGCATGCCAGCTGTGCATGATCTTATCTGCATGGGGCATCGGGTTGATGCCAGCCCAAGCTATTAACGACCCCACACAGCCAAAGCGTTCACAAACCACCTTTTATAAAGACAATCTTGTATTAAACAGTCTCTTGGTCGGCAATCATCGGCGTATAGCTGTTATAAACCGCCAATCAGTTACTATTGGGGATAGCATCGGCAGTCTTAAAGTCATAGACATTACCGCAACCCAAGTAGTGCTAAAAAAGTTAGATCAAATCGTTATTCTTAAACCTCGCGATATCAATATTAGACAAGGGCATTAGATGTACAGAGTGATGAACAAAATAGTCTGTGGCGTCATTCTTGGGGGGTTGCTAACCTCTTGCGCACTAACGCCCATGGAAACGCGTGACACTTCTGTTGCCGGCAGTGTGCAACAAGAAATGGAGCGCTCAGTAGAAACCAACACAGAAGCCGCAATCAACGGGGCTGCGTTAACACCAGAAATGGTTAACGCTCTGCTCCCACCGTTGATCGATTCAACGCCAACATCACCCACGGCCTCAGACAATCGCTTCGATGTGTACGTGGAGCAGTTGGATGCTCATGATTTCTTTAGAGGTTTAGTTCAAGATACCACTCTGAATATGGTCGTTCACCCAAGTGTTACTGGAACCATTTCTCTGAATCTGACCAATGTCACTGTTGATGATGTGCTGAGTATTACCAAGGATATTTACGGCTACCCTTACAAAAAGAAAGGCAATGTTTATCAAGTTTTACCAGCCGGTATGCGATCTGAGATCTTTCGCATTAATTATTTAAACTTAAAGCGTCGCGGTGTCTCTGAAACTCGCGTGACCAACGGCCAAGTGACCAACGCATCGTCCTCAAATACAGGCAATAATGGTAACTCGTCAAACAACAACGAAAACAATCCCAGTAACTCTTCTCGTTCTCAGGGCGTCACCGGCACACAAATTCAAACCACAACTGAGGCCGATTTCTGGTCGGAATTAAAAAGTACGTTAACGCTCTTAATCGGTTCCGGTGAAGGTCGTCAAGTTGTGGTAACTCCGCAAGCCGGTATCGTTGCCGTACGAGCTCACCCAGAAGAAATTGATTTAGTACGTGATTATTTACAGCATGCCGAATTGATCATGCGCCGTCAGGTGGTTTTAGAAGCCAAAATACTGGAGATTGAGCTCAATGACGGCTACCAATCCGGGGTCAACTGGGCCGCACTGGGCAGACCCGGCAATAACAATACCATCGCTTTCGGTGTAGATAGCAACAGCGTCAGCAGTACCGACGGTGGTTTATTCAGTTTAAGTTACGATTTGGGTGATTTCTTTGGCGTGATAGAGCTGTTGCAAACCCAAGGTAGCGTCCAAGTTCTATCTAGCCCGCGAATCTCTACAGTAAACAACCAAAAAGCCGTCATAAAAGTCGGAACCGATGAGTTTTTTGTGACGGAAATATCTAATACCACCACCACGTCCACAGGCACCACAACCAACAACCCAGAGGTAGAGCTGACACCGTTCTTTTCAGGTATTGCCTTAGATGTGACACCTCAGATCAGTGAATCGGATGAGATTATTCTTCACATACATCCGTCTATCAGTGAAGTCAGAGACCAAGTCAAAATTATCACCTTGGGTGATGATTTGGTTGAATTACCCCTAGCCTTGTCCACCATTCGTGAAACCGACAGTATTGTGAGCGCCAAGAGCGGGCAGGTAATTGTTTTGGGGGGACTGATGCAAAACCGTTCATCTGATGTAAATTCTGGTGCACCCGGCTTAAGAAACCTTCCGTTCTTAGGTCACTTATTCAGTACGCAAAAAAATACAATGGTTAAGAGTGAACTGGTAATTCTACTCAAACCAACCATTATCAACGGTGTTAATGATACTGACAGATTCGATGTGCTTTCAGAGCGCTTTTTAGAACTTAATCAACATTTAAAGTAGCTTTTGGCTCTGGGGTGAAGCAATGCTTAGGTCTAATGTACGGCAGATAAACAACGCGACATGGTCACTACAGACTTTACATTCTGTAAGTGACAGGCATAGCATCAAACATAAGAGAGCCTCTCTTGTGCCAAATTTTCGTATCTTCACGAAATTAGCGTTGTGCTCGGCAATTGTCTCCTCCATTTACTCACCCTACTCTAACGCCTTTAGTGTGGGCGTGCCTTGGGAGAGTACATCCTCTATAAGTGCTGCCCCCATGCCAAACCAGCAAGGCTTGCAAAGCATAGAGCAGTTTAAAAAACACGGTATTTCAACATTACGGTTTCATTATTCGGGCAATGGCCATTTTTCGTTACAGCAAAAGCAAGATCTTTATTTTTTAAGCTTTGCCAATAATCAAAACTCACCGACACCACGTGTACAGGCTCCTTTTCGACAAATTGATATGATCGAGCATGAGGGGAAACTCACAATCACCTTACAACTGATGGCTGGCTACAGTGCCAACGCCTCAATGCGTCAAGGTGAAAGCAATACAATTGAATTCAACGCGAAAAAATCAAACGCTACCAGCCCCGCGTACCTCGCCTCTTCTTCGGCAGCGGCTCACACCTCAATAATCGACGAAACACTGGAGAGTATGAACTTACGTGAGTTAGATCAGCACTTCAGCGAGCACGCAAAAACACTGATCGCGAAAGGTGAGAACGACAATGCCATTTTTTACTTACAATCTTTTTTAGATCAAGCCCCACAGGCGTACCAAAGTGCTCAGCTATATTTAGCATTGCTGTTACAGCAGCAGCGTTACTCAGAGTTTAAATGGGCAATGGATTCGGCTCGTAAGATATTTCCCGAAGACACCCATTTAGTGCAGCTAGAGGCTCGCTATCGATTAATAAACAATGATCTTAACGGCGCCGAAAGCCTGTTGAGCAAACACCGCCCAGAGCTTTCTTCTGACCCTGAATATTATCAGCTCTACGCTGTGATCAGTTTATTGAATGGTCGCCCTTCGCAAGCACACGCGCTCTACACCCAGCTACTGAATCATGACAACACCAACGGCCGTTGGTGGTCAGGGCTGGGGCTGGCTTTGGAGCAATTAGGGCATCTCGATACAGCTTATATTGCTTACAATCAAGCAGAAGCGGCCGAACAAATCCCCATGCAAATGATCGCTTATATTCGTCGCAGCCGAGCCAACCAAGTTCAAAATCTAAAGTATTTTGATCAACTAAGCTCGCAACAAGTGACTCGGAACTGACACATGAAAAAGATTCGTTTAGGGGATCTGTTGGTTAATGAGAAACTGATTTCAAACGATCAGCTACAAGAAGCCCTGCACTCACAAACTCAAACAGGCAAAAAACTGGGTCGATCATTAATCGACATGGGGTTTGTGCAAGAGGATGTGCTTCTCGGTTTACTGGCCAAGCAACTGAATGTGCCGTTTATCGATTTGACGGGTTACCATTTTAACGCCCCCTTCACCAACAAATTGCCCGAGCTTTACGCTAGGCGGTTCCGCGCTATTTTGCTGCATGAAGAATCTGATGGGCGCTATTTGGTGGGTATGGCAGACCCGACCAATATTTTTGATTTCGACGAGCTTTCTAAAATTTTAGATCGCCCTCTGGCATTAGCCGTGGTACGCGAAAGTGAGCTGTTAGAATCGCTGGACTTGCTGTATCGCCGCACAGCAGAAATTATTGATTTGGCCGGTCAACTGAGCGATGAGCTTGGTGACACCAACCTTGATGATGTTTTTCTGAGTACCACCGATACTGAAGACGCACCGGTGGTTAAGCTGTTGCAAACTATTTTTGAAGATGCCATTCAAGTGCGGGCGTCTGATATTCATATCGAACCCGATGAAAAAGTACTGCGTATTCGTCAACGTATTGATGGTATTTTACAAGAACAGGTCATGAATGAGCGAGAAATCGCATCCGCACTGATCTTGCGCTTGAAACTGATGGCTGGATTGAACATTTCAGAAAAACGGCTCCCCCAAGATGGCCGCTTCAGCATTACGGTAAATAACCGCTCCATTGATGTCCGAGTTTCTACGCTACCAGCACAACACGGTGAATCGGTAGTAATGCGTATCCTAGATCAAACTCAAGGTGTTGTAGGGTTAAAGCACATCGGCATGCCCATGGATGTCCTCAAACGTTTTCAAAATCAGATCCGCCGTCCTCATGGACTTATACTCGTTACTGGCCCAACCGGTAGCGGTAAAACCACCACGCTTTATAGTGCGCTCAACGAACTCAACCAGTCAGCAAACAAAATCATCACCGCCGAAGACCCAGTCGAGTATTCGTTACCCAGAGTCACCCAAGTACAGGTGAATGAAAAAATCGGGTTCGATTTTGCCAGTGTTTTACGCTCGGCATTGCGGCAAGACCCAGATATTCTTTTGGTTGGTGAAATTCGAGATCGAGAGACTGCCGACATCGCTATCCGGGCCTCTCTGACCGGCCACTTGGTGCTATCAACGCTGCACACCAACGATGCCACCTCTTCCGCAATGCGACTGCTTGATATTGGCGTGGAAGGGTATCTGGTAGCCAGTTCACTGAGAGCTGTCATCGCACAGCGACTGGTACGCCGAATCTGTCACAACTGCAAAGCGGTTTATGAACCCGACGATCAAGAGCGTGTGTGGCTTTCATCACACTCTTCAAAGTCATCGATATTTTATCACGGCAAAGGTTGCACCAAATGCAACAACACAGGGTATCAAGGTCGCATTGGTGTGTTTGAGTTACTGGAAATCGATCACGCCCTAGCCGATGCACTGCGCTCATCTGATCCATTATTGTTCAATCAAACGGTTCAACAACAATCGTCTTTTCGTTCACTGAAAGATTGCGCACTGGAATACGCGCAAGAAGGCATCACTACATTAGAAGAAGTGTTCAGAGTATCTGAGCAAATTGAAGATTCGCCTCTAAGTCTTGACTCAGGAGAGCTCGGTTAGCATGGCGACCTTCCACTACCGAGGCCGAAACCCAAGCGGGCAATTAGTCACTGGTGATGCCGACGCCGAAACCGCCGACGCCGTCGCGGGTCAATTGATGCAAAAAGGCATCACTCCCGTGCAAATTACACCACAAAAAACACAACCGACTGCATCATTCAAGGCACCTTTTTTATTCTTTGCCTCCGTATCACAAGATGAAATGATTCTTTTGTGTCGACAGCTCTACAGCCTTACTCGTTCAGGAGTGGTGCTAAACAAAGCCTTTCGTGGCTTATCAGAATCCGTTCGGAACGAATATTTTAGTAAGATTTTGGCCGAAATCGAAAGCTCGCTAAACAGCGGCAAAAACCTCACCACAGCCTTGCGCAAACACCCCAAAGTCTTTAATGAGCTGTTTATCAATATTATTCAAGTAGGTGAGAACTCGGGGCAATTGGACTACAGCTTTAAGCAGCTCAGTATTTATTTAGAGCAAGAAAAAGATACCCGCCGCCGCATTGGTACCGCGCTGCGCTACCCTGTCATGGTTATGCTTGCCTTAATCATTGCGATGGTGGTGTTAAATATTTGGGTAATCCCTATTTTTGCCGATATGTTTGAAAGATTTAATACAGAGCTGCCTTTGGCTACGCGCATTCTATTGGCCACTTCGTCCATCATGACAAACCATTGGCAAACCTTACTCGTTGCTACAATGACGTTAATCATAGCTTTGCGCTACTACTTAAATACCCCTAAGGGACGCTTGCTGTGGCACCAATGTAAACTCAAAATTCCCCTTGTTGGCAGTATTTTAGAGCGGGCCTCACTCGCTCGGTTTTGCCGTAGCTTTGCCATGATGATGAAAGCGGGCGTGCCATTGATCAACGCATTGGAACTAAGCTCAAAGGCCATAGGCAACGATTTTATGGCCATTAAAGTTCAAAGCATGCGCTCAGGTATTCAACGAGGCGACAGCTTACTGCGCACGGCCAGAGCTTGTGGTCTTTTTACGCCACTGGTCATGCAAATGATTCAGGTGGGCGATGAAACTGGGCGCATTGACGAACTGCTGGATGAAGTGGCCATGTTTTATGAACAAGAAGTGGATTACGAGCTAAAAAACTTAAGCAGCTCTATAGAGCCAATTATGCTTGTTATGATGTCAGGGCTTGTCATGGTGTTGGCTTTGGGTATCTTTTTGCCTATGTGGGACATGATGTCGGTGGTGCAATAGCCAACAGGCGTTACATCCGCGAAAATCAACCTCCTCTAGTAAATGATACACAGTTCACAGAAAAAAATATAAAAATCTGTCTTTAAATTGCCCGTAATTTAGTCGATAATACTAATATAGGTAACAACCACTGATCTTGATGCTATTGATCAAGTAATCATCGTAGTAAGCTGAGTAAACTTTTTAATGTTGTTGCGGCTTTTGGTTTAATAGAAAGGCATTGTACATAGCCGCTTCAACCAATAAAGTTATTACTGACTTGAATCGTTACTTGTGAGAAGAATTGAAAATCTAAAAGCAGTCATCTGAACCTAGAGCTGGGGGCGCGATCAAAAGATCCATATCATTGTTTCGTAAGCTAGAAAACAATAGAGTGGCTTTGAAACACCTCAGCTGAAGACGGATGTTAACCGGTAGCAGTAATGATCGAGAAACAAACAGACAACACTGTGATATCAGCCGGTTTCAGCCCATCACAAAAAGGGTTTACGCTGATTGAGTTGGTTGTCGTAGTAACACTAATAGGCCTATTGGCAGCAGTGGCGCTGCCAAGAATGTTACAAATGACCACTCGTGCCGAAAGCGCTACTGTTGAAATGATGGCTGGTGGGTTTAGTTCCGCTGTTGGCATGGCCCATTCCCAGTGGAGCGCATTAGGATTTGGTCGTGGCGCACTGACCGATGCTGGCAACAAAGTATTGTTAAACTTTGATGGTAGACGCGTTTACACTAACGAACATGGTTGGCCAGCAAATACCAACATTACCAGTGACTCTGGGTTTGCGAATCAAACCGCAACAGAATGCCAAGAACTCTTAACAGGGTTGATGCAAAACGCGCCTAAAAGCACGACAAACGTTAACGATAGAGCGAATGTAAGATTTTTTGTCAGCGTGATTAACCAAGCTGGCAGTGACGATTTTGGCAATCAAGGTGATGTATGCCGTTATGAGCTCATTGTGAACTCATCCTACGACACCTCACCCAGCCACTATTTTGACTATAACCTAGTTCTGGGGGATGTAACCGTTTATACCCCCGACAAGACATCACCTTAACCCTTAAAATTTATAACCTGTAATTTTTTTAATTTACCCCAACCGAAGAGATGGACTTATGAACAAATCACAACAATCCGGTTTTACACTCATAGAACTGGTCGCCGTTATTGTTATTTTAGGAATTTTGGCCGTGGCAGCACTGCCACGTTTTGTAAACATCCAATCCGATGCTCGTATTAGTACTCTGGGTGGTATTGAGGCAGCGGTTCGTTCTACCGACAGTCTTATGTACGCCAAGGCATTGCTTGAGAGCGAAACCGGTGCGACTGGCTATGTATCTGTAGATGGCACAGATGTTGGCTTGGTATTCGGTCACCCAGCCGCTTCTAGCGCAGCAGCTGTTGTAGGTCCTCCTGCAGTACCAGCAACAAGTGGTATCGCACAATTGGTTACACCAGCAGGTGGCAGCATTCGTTCTGGTTGGTACAGTGATGATACATTAACAACTGCAGCAACTGATGGCGACACCACTGTTTACCTTGGCTATGGCGATGGTGTAGCTACTTCAACTTGTTACATCTCCTATACCAATGCTGCAAGTGCCGCCGCTGGCCCAACTATCACGACAGTAGCCACAGACTGCGATTAATGAAAAATAAGTGCTGCTGAACGCGTTTTCAGTAGCACTTATTTCTAGTCTTATATCCGGCATGCCAACGCTGAATAAAAATCGTGGTTTTACCTTAGTAGAACTCGTTGCTGTTATTTTGTTAGTTGGCATCCTTTCGCTTTCCATTTTGCCCTCCTTTTTTTCTCGCGATAGCTTCAATGAACGTGCCCTACGGGATGAGCTTTATTCTGCTCTGCACTTCGTTCGACAACGAGCGATTGATGATCACGACAGCACGGCCCCCTGCTACTCCATCACATGGAACGCTACATCGTTATTGCTTCGTCGCGGAATAACAGTCATATCCGATTATGCCGGCAGTAGTGGCCAGATCAATCTTGCCAGCCGATACCCAAACACTGGGGTTTCACCCAGCAGTGGTAGCGTGTTTTTTGATGGCTTAGGCAATATTTACTCTAGTGGCTGTGGCGTAACCCCCATCAGTACCACTGACATCACTATTACTGCCGATCAAACAGTGACATTGCGGATCCATGGCACTGGCTATGTGCAACGGCTTTAAGGCTTTCATCTATGCAAACATGGCAGACACAAAAAGCATTTACCTTAATCGAAGTGGTCGTGAGTATCATTGTCTTAGGCATTGCTCTAACGGCGTTAACCGCGCTGTTTTTTGCCAACCCAGGCCGCACTTTAGATCCATTAATGCAAGCGCGCAGCAGCGAATTTGCACAAGGGTTGATGGAAGAAATTCTTGCCAAGCGGTTTGATGAAAACACCCCTGTAGGCGGGCTTCCTCCTTGTGGGACGGTAAACGGACTGGCTTGCTCCACTAGTATGGGTAGTGATGGTGAAAGCCGCGACCTATACGACGATGTTGATGACTACAGCAATTGCGGTGTACGACAAACATTCACCTTGCAATCGGGCAGTAACGCATCAGGGTATGACAACCGCTTTCAGGTCGAAGTGTGTGTCGATTACTACCCAACCGCAGGAACAATATCGAATCGCAAGCGAATCGCTCTTACAGTCTTTGCACCACAACAAAGTGACGAAATACCCATCGATTTTACCGCCATCAAAGGCAACTTTTGATGCGTGAGCCTAAAGCCCAAAAACACGATTTAAACGTAAAACGGCAACACGGTTTTACCTTACTTGAATTAATCATGGTGATTTTGTTAGTAGCGATAGTGTCGATCAGCGGCGCCCTGTTCATTTCGTCGTCGGCCTCTCTGTATACCGATAACCAACGCAGGCTGGCGCTCATTCAAATCGGCCAGTTTGCCATAGAGCGCATAACTCGAGAGTTACGCAATGCTTTGCCAGGCAGCGTTCGAGTAACGGCCGATGGTGCTTGTGTAGAATTTACACCGATCATTGCCGCCAGTAATTATCTGGATAACTTGGCAGAATTGAGCGTTAGCACCATTGTGATCTTAGATTTTATCGACCCCGATGGCGTCAGTTATAACGATGATCAGATTGTCATTGCCCCTATCCAAGCCAGCAGTTTTTACCCTTCTAGCAGCACTACTCGAACGGGTATCACGTCAATCAGTGCAGCGGTGTCAGGGTTGCGTACAATAACTTTAGATGCTCCGCACGCTTTTCCTCAGGATTCACCGCAACGACGTTTGTTTATCGTTGAAAGCCCCGTAAGTATTTGTGCCAGTGCTGGGCTGCTCACGTATTACCAAGGCAAAAGTGAAGATACTGCCACCGGCAGCGACTATACTTTTGTTGCAACACAACCATCGCCGCCGTCTGGTGGTCAGGTTCTGGCTGAGTTTGTTCAAACACAAGATGAAACCTTAGCCGCAATTGATGTGTTCACCTTTAATGCTGGAACCGCTTACCGCAATGGTGTATTGACCGTTGACTTACGCTTGCAAGACGATCGTGCAGGCGATGAATGGCTTACCTTCAATCAACAAGTTCTGTTGCGTAATACACCATGACACTAACTACCCCCACCACTAACAGCAAAAAAATCGCGGCCTTACTCGCCTTAAGTGTTAGCCTTTTTTTACTCAATGTTTCAGTTCAGGCTGACACCTTTTTAGACACGTTCAGTAATACTCGATACGACAATCAAGATGGCGATGTTAATTGGTCCAGTGACTGGACTGAACAAGGGGACAACGGCTCACCTTTTTGGGGTGACATTGAGATTACCGGTGGTAGGCTGCATATACAAGATGACAATAACGCTATTAGCCGCAGCGTGGACCTTAGCCCATACACCTCCGCGACATTAAGTTTTGATTATGAACTGGACGGCTTTAACAGCAACAATGATTCCATTGATATTCAAATTCGTACCAGCCCAAGCAACACCTGGGTTAGCTTGGCCAGTTACGACAACGCGAATTCCGGCAACAATTCCGACAGCTTTGATATTTCTGGCTACTTGTCATCAACCACTGAACTGCGTTTTATCACCGCCAATGCAGGCAGCATGAATAACAATGATGACTTTGACGTTGATAATTTTCAGATTGTCGCCACCACCGCCCCAGGTGGTGGTTCCGGCTGTAGTGCATTCTTTCCTGATGGCGCCAGCTCAAACAATAATGGCGGCTTTATTGAATTTGGCTGGCAATCGTCTATTTCAGGTAGCCCCGATAACATTCTGGACACCACAAACCTGATACACAATGCATTTGATAACAATTGCGATGCTGTGGATTGCAGTTCATCGGGCACAACGGTGGGCAGTATCACCTACTCGAATTTCCCCGGCGGCAGTAACGTTAATATAGGGTTCAACCAGACTCTTGCTCTAGCGCCTGGTGACTATCGCCGAATTTCCATGAGCACCCAAACCACGTTGATTTTAAGCCCAGGTGACTACACCATCGAACAAGACTTTAATTTGGGTTATAACTCTACCGTTATTGTTAACGGTACGGGTACAGCACGTATTTTTGTTGACGGTACGATGACCGCTGGCAGTGGCCAAGTTCAATTCAATACCGGTGGAGACACCAGCCAAATCTTCCTCTACACCAACGGCGATATCAACTTTCCTTCACCGACAT
>CBFHKY010000002.1:0-25275 GCA_965656525.1 Pseudomaricurvus sp.
GGGCAACGGTGCGTTCTTCACACCTGTAACATCCTTCGCAGCGGTAGTACTGCTCAAATCCTGTTCTTCATCCACAGCCACAAAGCCGGCTTGGGCATAAAAATGCTGTAAATGCTCGAACGGGAAACAATACACATCGTGCTCAGCTAAAAAGCTTTTTAACCCCTTTAACAACGCCGTGCCGACTCCTTGCCCGCGGCATTCAGGCGCGACACACATAGCCCGTAAAAAAAACCAGTCATTGCTTTTCGCTTGGAGACGAACCGCCGCCACAATACCAGTGGACTGGCGCGTGACATAGACCTGCTCATCTCGCCCAGCTTTGCCGCCATAGCCAGTGTCTTTGTAAAACTTGTTGACCAATGGGTATTGAATCACAGGTAGCTGGCCAGTGATGAGTTCACACATTGGGGGGATATCACCCATGATCTTCCTTTATTTATTCAAGTATGAGTCGTAGGTGCTAAGTGTATGCTGTAGCGAAAAAGGATAAAACAACCAGCTCTACCTGAAGGAATGGTCACTGCGATGGGCCTCATAGGCGTGCAAAAATGCCTCAAAGTAAGCCGCTAAAGACAGAGCATCTTGTGTGTGCCCCAATTGCTGCAACAGCTGAATACCGGTTTCTACGGTAGATAAGTTGCCCGGCTGCTGATGACGCCGCAAAGTATAATCGCTGTGCCCCCCCATTAACGAGTACTTGGGGAGCTCTTGCAGCAGGGTCGATTGGCGATACATTTTACGCGCCTGTTGCCATGTGGCATCGATAATGACAAACAGGTTGGGGCGCGACATTAATGCAGACCTATCCGACACATTTACCGACATAAGGTTTTGATTTTGGGTTGGGGGTTGTGAATTATAATAAATGTCAGCACATTGGACTTTAAACGCCGCATTATCGTTAGATAAATCAGGAAAAAGCAACCAGCTACGCCCCGTATAAGGAGCCGTTAAAGCTTGAAACTGTTGATCGAAATCTCGACGAGACCACAGGATTCTTTCTGCGTTTGGCAGGCTGTTGAGCAACAGCTTGCCGGTATTCGTCGCTTTTTTTATCTCTTCGGTATGAGTCAGTACTACCCATTGATGCAACGCCGACAAACGTGGGGCGCATTGGCAAATACACAGATCCGCTCTGAGTAAGCAGAAACCACAACAAGACATATCACAAGCTCATTCACAATCGGAGTCACACCCTAGCAAGGAATGCCTTCGAACTCCAAGCTCGTAGAGTACTGATGTGATCAGTATTCTCAGGGTTTATCGTCATCCTTAAGCTCATCGATATCGAAGTCGTCATCGTTCATATCGTCAGTGGAATCTTCTTCTGGGGCAAAGTCGTCAAGCGAGAAATCCCCCATGTCCATTTCCCCCATATCATCCATCGATTCATCCGCTGACGTTTCATCCCTTTCTGCCTCATCAGTATTTGTGACCTCTTCGACGCCGCCAGCATCTTCTCTCGTAGATTCAGTTTCTCTCGTAGATTCAGTTTCTCTCGTAGATTCAGTTTCTCCTGTAGCTTCGGTGCTATCCAGAGAAATATCCGCCTGCGCCACTTCATCCGTTGATAGATCGAGACCTTCATCCATTTCCAAACCCTCTAGATCGGATTCAATGGGTTCAATTTCAGAAATGGCCTGCATTTCTAACTCTGGCTTGGGGCTAGCTTCGGTATTCGTCTCTTCCGCTTCAGTGACCGATTCTTCTAGGTCTTTCAAACTATCGCCTTTGCCAGAACCCATGACAACGCGATAAGCCAAAAACGCCAACAAGACTAACAATAAGTTGCCAGCACCCAAAGCCGCGTATAATAACCAGTTGGATGAACTCTCCTCTTGTGCTTCTGAATCCGGTTCAGATTCTGCTGGCTCGGGCTCTATCGGGAGGGGTTCCTCGGTTTCTTGCTCTGCAGGCGAATCCGCTTCAGTCGCTGCCTGTGTTGGCGGCGATGGAGGAGTAACATCAGCAAATGGATTGTCGGAAGATGGGTAAAGGAAACTCACCATCTTTGGTGAAAAGTTGAAGTTATCTCCGTTACTGTCTTCACCGTTGATACGCAAAAACACTTGATACTCACCCTCGATTTCTGGTGTGATTTCAAGCTCCCAAGTGTCTTTAGAGGTCAATAGGAGAGGCTTAATGGAGCTGCGCCCATCCGGATGTTTAATACTGGCAACCACTTGCGTTTTATCCGTTACCACTAACTGACTGTTAGCAAAAACTTGTACTTGGAAAATTTCTTGGTTGCTGCGCGTATCCGTGCTGAGTTCCACGCTAAAAGGTTCACGGACGCTGAGCTGATGTTTAAATTGACGCTGAAAACTCTTTCCATCCACACTCACAACAATCTCAAAACGTCCTTCTTCCTGAAACACATCGAGTATTTCAGAATAGATACCGTCTCTTGGTGGTGGTGTTTGCACTAAACTGGCCGACCAGATTGGATCTCCAGACGAGCTTGTAATCGTACCGTCGATCGACAACAGAGACAAAAAGTTGGAATCCGTTACTGTCGACCCTTGATCTTGGAACAACACTGACAGTTCCACGGTGTCATCCACAAACACATTAGCAGGTAATGGTTTGACCAGAAGATTTAGGTTACTGACAACGGTCACACGGCTGTCCGGATCCATATCGGCCAGCACTTGCCACTCCCCTTCCAATGGCTGCTGCAAGGTAATCAAATCGTATTCGTTCGTGTGGTACCACTGAACATCTGCACGCTCTTTATCGAAACGGTATTCGACATTGTCAGGGCTGATCAGTCGTGTAGGCTCGCTACCTGGCTGACGAAAGATCAGTGCCGTAAACTCCTCTACGCTGGAATCCACTAAAAAATTATTATCCGTCAGTGGCACTTGTTCTGTTGGCACAGCCTGATCAAAAATGCGTAAAAATGCCTTCAACAAATCATCGGCCGAGTCGGCCACTTCGGAATACCCACCTGTCGCTAGAGCCAGCTTATCCATTAGCTCCGTATCGGCGTTTTCAGACAGTGCGACAGTGTGTACCTTAAAACCCGATTGCTCCAAGCGCGGTATGACATCATCCACAATGCGACGCCATTCTTTTTGGTTGCTCGCGCTGTCTTTGGCGACATCGACCATACCATCAGTCAGTAAAATAATACTGGTATTGTAATCTTGGTTAGGGGTTTCGAAATCGTAACTGGCTTTTTCTAAAGCTTGGCCAATGTTGGTAAATAAGCCCACCGAATTAATGTCTTTAGAGCTGTCTAGGGCGGACTGCTTCCAATCTTCGTCTACGGGTTTGTGCGGAACCAACATATTGATGTACTGACCAAATGTCCAAACGCCTGCTTTGCTCTCTTGAGGCAGTAACTTCAGTAATAGCTCCACCGCGGGCTGTCGCAGATTGGCTGGATCATTGCGTTTCATGCTGCCAGAAACATCAATAACCATGCGCACATCCGCTGGCTTTGGTGTATTTATGCCCTCATCAGCCGCCTGCGCACTAGGGCTCAACCAAATAGCTACACCTAGTAACCAAAGAATCAGTAATGGTATTTTCCAGCTGTTCTTGGGTTTGCTGTTGAGTAGAGAGTACACCGGCTGATAATGGGCCGTGTTATTCAGTTTTATCGTCATGTAATCACTCGATGAGATGTACCATAACCAAAAAAAGTGCTCTGATTTCAAGGTCAAAACTGTTGATGATAACGGCTGATCTGCACAAGGCTTTAGCCGATGCGAGCATCATCATGAAGGTGCTAAACCAATTAGTTCTGTGTTGAAACCGCTAGGCTACCCACTCCATCATCCGCCGCCCTTTTTCAGTTAAATACCAACGTACGCCTTTTTTACCGCTAATACGTCCGGCCAAGTCTCGCGACACTAAGACATTCAAAGTTTTATTCATGGTCGATTCATCCGTGTCCGCCTCGCGACATAGGCCGGACATTGAACGGAAAATGTAACGCCCACAACCCAGCGTTTTCAGCACTTTAGAAGATGTTGCATCCAGCTCTTGCTCCAATTCAGCCGCATGGTTGTCGTCGCCTAGATCTTGTTCCGTCTCTGTTTCAATCAAAGGCAATAACTCGTCTTGCAGTACTCTGAGCTCATAGTGCACTGCATCCGATTGTGCCCTTGCTGTACTGGCCTCACGTAAAATACGATCGGACATATTCACAATCACCAACCGTGAAGCTACTGCAGCGATCAAACAAAAGCCGGTGTAAATCAGCAGTCGTGAAGGGTCCCCCTGAATTTCTAAGATCAACTCACTGTTCACTAAGTCCAAAATGACCGGCACAAGAAAGGACGCACCAACCCCAATAACAATACAACGCTGTAAGCTCGCCGGATCGTTTTTGTCTTGATTCATTTGATAAAAGTTGATCAAACCGCCAAACACGCCCGCAATAAGCATGACAGTGGCGAGAATAAAAATATGGCTTGCCATAACCGCTCCCAAGAAATACACAGATCATGAAGCCCCTGAACACATTCACTGTGTTTTTAGGGATCAAACATTGAAAAATGTGTAGGGGAATACATACACCCGTTTGACGGGAATCCCTGCTCTACAGACTGACTATTTTGTTCTACGTTATTGTTATTAGTTATAGCAGCTGCTGAAGGGTTAGCAATATTCCTGCGCAAAACTTCTAAGAAAGAGGATGCTGAATTTAAAGCAAGAGGATACTAAAGTTCGATGCGTGGGTTCGTGTGCACAATCAGGTCACGATAAAGCTCCAGCCTGATTACACATGTCGAAAAAAGGCCCGCGCCGTCACGAGCCTTTGGAAAAGTACGACTGACACTCCAAAATAGAATGTTGGAGTGTCATTGAAAGTAGAACATACAAAAGAAAAGCAGCCGCAGGGTTGCCCTTAAAGCGTTATAAGTAAACGCTTTTAACTCAGGTAACGCGTATTTATCACGAGGAAGAGACCTCGCTTTGCTGTAATAAATCATCAAAGTCTTTATCCGCTGCCTGTTGCTTAGCTTGCATCTTAGCGCGACGGGATTGTATGAGATGCCAGATAATGGATATCACAATCGCAAAGGCAATAGCGCCCAATAAGGTAGGCCCACCACGAAAGAAAGCATCTGTTCCTTCGAATAAGGTTTCCAGCAGCACCATCAAAAAGGCCGGAGCTTGATCACTATATCCTTCACCAATACTATAAGGGCACAGCAAGACCCCCACCATGACTGCACGAAGGATTCTGCGCAACAGCACAGGTGTTAACACGCGGGTTAAACGCCACCAAAAAAGCAGTAATCCTAATGCTCCAGCCAAATAATAAACCCAAGCTACCCAAGTGCTTTCCAGCATGTCATTTCCTAATTCTGTATGGCTGAATTTATTCAACCCAGTGAACAATATAATCTTCTAGATCGCCTAAAGGGATTTTCTGTTCTTCGTAAACACGCCCAGTAACCGATACCCCAGCCTTTACCACACTGTCTTTTTTGGTCGAGATCAGCGGGTGCCAATCGTATAACGGCTTGCCTTCGGCCACCAAGCGATAAGCACAGGTCTTTGGCAACCAATGAACCTCATCTACATCCTCTGGTGTTAAATTTAAACACTCCGGCACCAACTCCAAGCGATCATCGTAGGCTTTACAGCCACCTTTTTGTGTATCCAAGTAACGGCAAGCAACACAGGTGTAATACACATCGCCCGTGTCTTCATCTTCCAATTTATGCAGGCAGCATTGACCACAACCATCACAGAGAGATTCCCACTCCTCAGCGTTCATTTCTTTTAGGGTCTTGCGTTCCCAGAAGCGGGTGGTTTGAGCGATCATCGGTGAGGTCTCGAGGCTAAAACAGTTTCGAATTCTTGGCGTGCAGTTCCTGCATTTCTTTGTCTTTAGGGGGTGGCATTTGCAAGTAATAGCCAGTACCGATTAGGTGTTGCAGGACTTTTTCAACATCCACACGTGCTAATTTTTTTTCGGCGCGTAACAACATGGTCATCACATGAACAGGTTTACCAAATTTTTCCAACAGCACCTCGGGCACTTTGGATAAAGCGTCGGTTTTTTGCACATATAGATACATTTCATCCTGGCGTGGGCTTTTGTATATGTCACAAATTAACTTCATGGGGGGATCTCTATTTAGACGTCTGTATCAATGCTTCTTGGTAAAGGTATGGGTCAGCTGCAAGAGTTCATCGCCTACGACTTCACGACGCCAACCCGACATACGTTCGTTCAATTGGTGGGCATTACCCTGCATACCGGAGCGTACCAGATCTTCAAAATCTTTCTTTCTCACCAAAACTTCGGGTGCCACATCGAGGATTTCGGCGCGTTCACGAACCCGCTGTTTTAACGCTTTCAATAAACCACCCTGCTCTGGCGGTACTGGTTTCGGCACAGGTTCAGGGTACGCCTCGCTAGGTAAACGAGAGCACTCAGCAATCAAATCCAAAAGCATATCGCCATCTTCTTGCACCATTCGAGGAGTAACCCCCTCCAAACCTTTAATGCCTGTAAGCTCAGAGGGCTGATAGCGCGCCATATCCCACATCGCACGCTCTTTTAAAATACGGTTGCGAGGGACATCTCTGTAACGTGCTTCCAGCTCACGCCAACGTGCAATCCCTTGCAACACGGCCAGTTGTTGGCGATTCAGCTTCCACGCTTGTTTGACTTTTTCATAGTAGTGATCAACGTCCACACCCGCTTTCGCCTGTAGGATAATGTCACGACAGTCTGATTCCACCCATTGCAGACGCCCTTCTTGGCGCAGTGCTTTAACCAGCAGACCGTAAGCCACTAATAAGTAGGCCACATCTAAAGCGGCATAGTGTAGCTGAGGGGTACTTAGCGGCCGATGCAACCAGTCAGACCGAGTCTCACTTTTAGGCACCTCGATGCCTAAGAGTTTATTGATCAGTGCGGCATAACCCAATGAAAAACCGTGCCCAGCAAAAGCTGCCGCTATCTGCGTATCGAACACTGGGCTTGGAATCACATTCAGAAACGTCTGAAAAACTTCTAAATCTTCTGAACATGAGTGGAACACTTTAATGACGTCGTCATTTTCCATCAATCGTGCAAAAGGCTCAAAATCATCAATGGCCAGCGGATCTAGCAGATAACAACCTTGACCGTCTCCCACTTGGAACAGTGCTGCTTGCGGGTAAAAAGTCGTACTGCGCATGAACTCGGTATCAATTGCAATAGCCGCTTGTTGCGACCAACGTTGACAAAGTTCAGACAGCTCTGTGGAAGATTCTACCCAGATAGGGTCTTTGGGAATTAAGGTCATTAAACCACTCGACGTGAGGAAAAAGCGTGTGCCAGTGTGCCGCCATCAATGTACTCAAGCTCACCACCTAAAGGCACGCCATGAGCAATACGACTGACTTTAACCCCCAGCGCATTGGCCTGATCGGCAATATAGTGAGCGGTGGCTTCACCTTCAACTGTAGAGTTAGTCGCAAGGATGAGTTCTTCCACTTCACCTTGTTGCAACTTCATGACCAAAACATCCAGCCCAATATCCGCAGGGCCGATGCCATCAATGGGTGATAGGTGCCCCATTAACACAAAATATTTACCCGAGTAGGTGCCTGAAGACTCAATGGCCAATACATCCGCTGGAGTTTCGACCACGCACAATGTGGTGCTGTCACGGCGGCTATTATTGCAAATACCGCAGACATCTTCTTCTGTAAGAGTGCGACATTGCTGACAGTTGCCCACCGCCTCTACCGCACGATTTAAGCTACTCGCCAATCGAGATGCCCCTGCGCGGTCACGTTCCAGCAGGTGCATCGCAACACGCTGTGCGGATTTTGGGCCGACACCAGGCAAACAGCGCAATGCCTGCATCAACTCGTCAATCAATGGACTAAACATGGTGGGTTATTCCACTTAGAAGGGCATTTTAAAACCGGGAGGCATTTGCAAACCTTCGGTCAAACCGCCCATTTTTTCTTTGGTGTTTTGTTCCACCTTACGGACAGCATCGTTAACCGCAGCGGCCAGCAAATCCTCAAGGATTTCTTTATCTTCTGTCAGTAAAGAAGAATCAATGTTTACGCTGCGAACATCGTGACGACCGGTCATCACGACCTTCACCAAACCTGCTCCTGCCTGCCCTTCTACTTCGGCCTGAGCGAGTTCTTCTTGCATTTTTTGCATATTGCCTTGCATTTCTTGGGCTTGCTTCATCAAATCGCCAAGACCTTTCATAAGCACCTCATGTTTCTTGATTATTTTGAATAGCTTCTACGCTGGATTCTTCCAAGACGCCTTCAAACTGCTGCAGTAATTGCTGCACTAAAGGGTCTGCATAAAGCGCCTGCACGGCACCTTCGTGTTGCTCTTTTTTAATTCGTGTCGCCCACGCGGCCGGGGTTTCTACTTGGATATGCCCCAGTTCAATCACCACCGATAAAGAACGCTGAAAATACTGACTCAGTAAATCGGCTAAACGCTGCTGGTGAGAGGTGTCATAGAGTGTGCTGTAACGCTCATCCAGCACAAACATCAACGTATCGCCTTCGGCAGCCATCAACACACAGTTCGACACAGTACTCTGGAGCACGCCACCCACACCTAGCCCCGCGTAAACCTCGATCCAGCGATCTGGCGTCAGCTCTGCAAAGGGGACTGGCGTAAATGCACTTTGTACCTTCGGTTGTGGTGCCGGTAATGTTCGGGCACTTTTGAGCCCCATAGAAGCCAGCTCATCCGAGTTCAACCCACGAGCATTATCGCTCTGATGGGCACCTCCAGTAGCGGACTGAGACTCACTTTTCTGTGGCTCAGAATTTTGGGCCACATGCTCATGTTGCGGCTCTGACGCAAGGGCTGGAGTCTCAACACCTTGTGGTGCTGGCTCCATACTGCGCATCGCCTCTTCATAGGCAGAAGACGCTGATGATAGCGGCTCTGCAGAGTGAGAAGCTTCGACGTGTTTTGGTGTTACAGGCTCATCGTATTGTACTGGAGCGGGCTCACTGCGTGGTGGTGATACAGCTTGGGCAGGTTGAGACTGAAACGTTTCAGTTGGTTCTGGTGGCTGAGTCTCAGAGGACAGTGATGGAACAGCGCCAGCCGATCCAGGTTGAACAGCACCAGCTGATTGTGCTGGAACAGGTTCAGTGGACTCGGACTGATAATCATCCGTAGGCTTTGCCGCACTCTCTGCTGGCTGTGACCCATCTGTCAAAGCTCCAGTTAACGCTTGGGTAGGCACAGTGTGAACACCCTGTGGCCGGAACGCCAGCATGCGCAATAGTACCATTTCAAACCCCGCGCGAGGGTCCGGTGATAAAGGCAGGTCACGTCGCCCCATGAGAGCGGTCTGATAAAATAACTGTACGTCTTCAGCGGGCAGCTGGCTGGCTAAGGCTAGGATTTGTTCTCTGTCCCCACGGCTGTTGTCCACCGCCTCGGGTAAGGCTTGAGCAATGGCTACACGGTGCAAGGCCGACAAGATATCCGCCAAGGCCGCTGCGTAGTCCGGTGCGAATTGAGAAAGCTTATCTACCGACTGCAAAATGACTTGACCATCACCGCTGACCAGCGCTTCTAAAACAGAAAACACCAAATGCTGATCAATGGTGCCCAGCATCACGCTGACATCATCGTCCGCCACTTTACCACTGCCAAACGCAATGGCTTGATCGGTCAAGCTCATGGCATCACGCATACTACCGTCAGCAGCACGACCTAACTGCCACAGAGCGGATTCTTCAAACGGCACCATTTCTTGCTCAAGAACGAACTTGAGGTGCCCCACAATGCGCTCTGGCTCCATATTTTTCAGGTGAAACTGCAGGCATCGGGACAGTATTGTGACCGGTAATTTCTGCGGATCGGTAGTAGCCAGCAAAAATTTTACGTGCGGTGGGGGTTCTTCTAACGTTTTCAATAAGGCGTTAAAGCTGTGCGTTGACAGCATGTGCACCTCATCGATCAGGTACACCTTATAACGCCCTCGGGTAGGCGCGTATTGTACATTTTCCAGCAGTTCGCGAGTGTCTTCTACTTTGGTGCGCGAGGCGGCATCCACCTCTATCAAATCCACAAACCGACCTTCATTGATTTCACAACATGACGAGCACTGCCCACAGGGCTCGGAGCTCACGCCAGTTTCGCAGTTTAAACACTTGGCTAGAATGCGGGCGATGGTGGTCTTACCAACACCGCGGGTACCGGTAAAAAGGTAAGCGTGATGAAGACGGTTGTGATCAAGGGCATTCACAAGGGCCTGCAGAACATGTTGTTGTCCGACCAGCTCTCGAAACGTGCGCGGCCGCCATTTGCGGGCAAGAACCTGATAGCTCATGAAAAGCCTGTTATCCCCTGTGATTAAAGCAATACTGTGAAAGGCTTACGCCATAAGATTAAAGATTATATCGATTGCACTAAAGACTTGCGACAACTGATGCGTTTGCATCGAGAAAATAGGAATACAAGAGGGAATTTGGGTGGCGGCTCCAACCAGCCACACCCCGGCACATGAGCTCACTGCTACCGTTGCTCCCTTCCGGGCCTGGCGGGGTTTACAGCTAGTCATTGCGAGGGGACCAGGAGGAGCCACCATTGCAAAGAGGGCGCGATTATTCCTGTTTTGAACGGAATTTGCAAGCCGATTAAGCTCTATTTAATCACAGTGTTTTCTTTTTTTACAACTCCACAAACGACAATCGAACGCTGCGATGAATCGAATCACTATCGCGGGCACTCAGTTAACTACGTTCAAGCAAAACTTGCAAACCACCATTCCTAGACTATTACTAATATCAATCTATGACTTAAAGACTTTGTGAGTCGCAGCTCAGAGCTAAAGTCATTATCGGTCAAATTTTAGGCGTAAAGCACTTGCTGCAATCGCGAGCAGAACTACGCTTAGTAAAAAGATTTCGCGGTTACAAGAAAAAGGTAGGCAGCATGCGCAGCAGTGACCTTAAACGGCATCCCATTCCACCATCAAAGCATGCTAAGGAATTTTGATGCCTAAGTTTAAGTTTACGCCAGCACGGCCGAAAACCGTGTGGACATTATTCATAATATGAATGTGGCCAATATTTGGCGGTTTTATAACAGTCAGCCGATAACCGCGTGAAAAATTAAAAAAAGCTGGCGCTCATGAAGATCAATTGGATCTCTGAAAAGCGCAAACAGTATTTAAAAAGGAGGCTATTCATGCAGTCGAAATTAAACTCATCCAAGACTACATCTTTGGAACCAAAAACACTTAGGAAGTTCATTTTATTTTTCTAATAAACAAACTGAGCATTATCGAATGGTCAGCTTAATACTTTCATAGCAAGGGCAAAAAAACCATGAAACCATTAAAAATCCTTTCGTGCGTCGCTGCTGCGGGGCTCACGTTAACATCTAGTGTCCAAGCCGCCGATGTCCGTATTAACGGCTTCGCGTCAGTTGTCGCAGGTACAACATTAAGCGAAGGCACTGGCACCCATCATTTCACTGGGGCCGAGTCTGATGCCGTTTTTGCAGCGGATAAAGTTACTGGCGGCGCTTATGATGATGAAATCAGCTTCAAACCTGATTCCACCTTTGGCATCCAGATCAGTTCCGACCTGGGTCATGGGCTGTCAGTAACGGGTCAAATTACCGGACACGGTGGTGAAGATTACGATGCGGTTATTTCTTGGGCTTACATTGGCTACGATCTTACCGATAACTTGTCGCTGCAGGCGGGCCGTCAACGTTTACCATTCTACTATTATTCCGACTTTATTGACGTAGGCTATGCTTATCATTGGGTGCGCCCACCGTCTTCACTGGCCATCGCGATTTTTGACACCTTCGAAGGACTCAATCTTCGCTATTCCGGTTACACCGGAGGCTGGGATTGGAACGCTTCTTTGATGGGCGGCGGTGGCGATGAAGATGTCGAAAGCATTGGCACCATTACTATCGAAAAAATGTACGGCACCGTAATCAAGGCCAACAATTCTTGGCTGCAGCTGCGCGGCAGTTATTTTGAAATGGATCAACTGTACCCAGACGTCAACTATCTAACGTTGAATGGTGAAGTGCAAGGGACAGATGACAACCCACTGGGTACCACCTTCTACGGTTTGGCAGCTCACATGACATTTGGCAATGCTTTTGTGGTGTCTGAGTTCACACACGTTGAATATGATGAACCACTGGGGGCCGACAACGGCGCCATCGGCTTCGATGAGGAGGATGGCTGGTACATTTCCGCCGGTTATCGGATGGGTGATTTCACTCCCCATATCACCGTTGGTGAAAAGGATACGACTTTTGTAGAGACAGGTGCAGCAACTACCGGTAGCCGTATCGCCAAAGAACTGACTGTCGGGGTACGCTGGGATTTCCACCCTAGTGCTGCGGCCAAATTTGAATACTCTTCAATATCCGATGACAGTAACGATTTCTACAAAAACCAAATCGGCTTAGTCGGTTATGGTGACTCACTAGAAGTTGATGTAATCACTGTCGGCGTCGACGTTATTTTTTAATCTTTGGAGCACATAACCATGAAAATTGTAAACATAAAATCGGTGCTCACTACGCTGTTAGCGGGCTTAAGCATATTGGCATCTGTTGGGGCTTTTTCGGCAGTAGCCGTTATTGTTCACCCCAGTAATGGCAACGCCCTGTCAGAGTCGGATATTTCAAGGATCTTCCTTGGAAAATCTAAGTCCTACCCTGATGGTAGCGAAGCGATTCCCGTCGATCAGCAAGAAGGTGCCGCTTCACGCAGCGCATTTGTGAGTACCATTCTGAAAAAGAATGACCAACAAATTAAGGCCTATTGGGCACAATTGTTGTTCACTGGTAAAGGCACGCCGCCCAAAGAAGTTGGCGGTACTGGTGATGTGAAGAAGTTGGTCTCACAAAACCCTTCGTTGATCGGGTACATCGATGCTAGCGAAGTAGATGGTTCAGTAAAAGTTGTACTTGAGTTTTAATCGTTAATTCATATTAAAACTGCTTTTAGAAGGCCTGTAGATCGTCTGCAGGCCTTTTTTATTATCCATAAAAAACACAAAATTTATGACATGCACACTATCGTCTAACGGCACTACTCCATCGCCTTTAAAGAGCTCGTTAAGAAAAGACATCAACCTGACTGAGCATTTTTTCCACCACCGCATAGCCGCTTTGATCTCCATAATCGGCGGCATCACGCAGGCGGTGTGCTGCGACTGCGGGCAGGATTTGTTGTACGTCGTCAGGCAGAACGTGATCTCGACCGTTGATCATCGCCCAAGTTTTTGCACAGCGCAAAAGCGCCAGAGCACCCCGTGTGGATAAGCCGTAAGTGAACTGTGAGCCATCTCGAGTAAACGCCACCAGCCGTTGTACGTAGGCTAACAAAGTATCACTGGCCTTGATGCTGTCCACTCTAGCTTGAATGGCCTCCAGCTGCGACAGTGTTATGCGTGACTGGATCGCCGCCATACGGTCATCAGAACGAATGCCTTTCAAAATTTCCAGCTCTGCCGCGGGGTTTGGATAACCCAGTTCGATGCGCATCAAAAAACGATCTAATTGAGATTCAGGCAAAGGAAACGTTCCTGATTGGCTGATCGGATTTTGTGTGGCAATCACAAAAAAAGGGCGTGGAAGCTGTCGAGTTTCGCCGTCGATCGTCACTTGATTTTCAGCCATAGCTTCTAACAACGCACTTTGCGTTTTGGGTGTGGTGCGATTAATTTCATCGGCCAGCAGCAATTGCGTAAACACAGGACCAGGATGAAAATTAAACGTGTTGGCGTCACGATCAAAAACCGATACGCCAACAATATCAGACGGCAACAGATCACTGGTAAACTGTACCCGCTTGTACTCCAACCCTAGCGATCGGCCTAACGCGTGTGACAGTGTGGTTTTACCCATTCCAGGTAAATCTTCGAGCAACAAGTGACCACCAGCAAAGAGGCAAGTTAAAGCCATCTTGATTTGATCCTCTTTGCCCAACAGCACAGTGGCAATGTCTTTAATTAACACTTTCACCAGGCGATCAACGGTAACTTTTGTTTCTATTTCCTTACTAGCCAATGTTTTGCTACCCCTGCTCGCTTACATCAAATGCATCGTATGTGTCTGTTGACTCTTCACTCTGTTTTTACAGTTTTTCTAAGCCACGCTCTAGATCACCTTTCAAGTCTTCAATATCTTCTAGACCTACCGCAATGCGGACCAAGTTTTCAGTGATTCCAGCTTCGCGCTTATCTTCTTCGGACAAGCGACCGTGAGTGGTGGTTGCCGGGTGCACAATGGTGGTTTTGGCGTCTCCTAAATTGGCGGTTAGCGACATAATCCGAGTGGCGTCAATGACCGTCCAAGCTTCTTGCCGGCCACCTTTCACGCGGAAAGACAGTACCCCACCAAAAGCTCGCTGCTGTTCAGCCGCAAGACTATGGCCAGGGTGATCGGGCAACCCCGCATAAAATACTTTTTCCACTTGTGGGTGCTGCTGTAACCACAGGGCCAGCTGCAATGCATTGCGGCTGTGTTCATCCATACGCAAGCGCAAGGTCTCTAAACCTTTCAAAAATACCCACGCATTGAATGGGCTCATGGTTGGGCCAGCCGTACGCAAGAAAATCACGATCTCATCGATAATGGACTTAGCCCCTACGACAACCCCACCCACACAACGCCCCTGCCCATCCAAATATTTTGTCGCTGAATGCACGACCAGATCGGCGCCCAATTCCAAGGGTTTTTGTAACGCTGGTGTGCAAAAACAGTTATCCACTACCAACAAACAATTTTTTGCTTTGGCGATCTTTGACAAAGCGCGCACGTCCACTACATCACACAAAGGGTTAGAAGGTGTCTCTAAAAACAGTAATTTAGTGCTGCTGGTAATAGCTGCTTCCCACTCAGACAAAACCGTTGGCGCCACAAACGTTACCTCGACACCGAATTTTTTCATGTAGCGATTAAACAGCGCTGTTGTAGTACCAAAGACACTGCGAGAGCAAACCACATGATCACCAGCTGCCAACAAGGTCATGCAAGTGCTGAGAATCGCCGCCATACCAGATGATGTAGCTACAGCCGCTTCAGCGCCTTCTAATGCTGCTATCCTATCTTGAAACATACGCACAGTGGGGTTGGTGTAGCGAGAATATACATTGCCTGGCTGCTCACCACTAAAACGATCTGCCGCTGCCGCCGCTGATTCAAACACATAACTGGACGTCGTGTAGATAGGCTCACTGTGCTCACCCTCGGGCGAGCGGGTTTGCCCTGCCCGAACGGCTAGTGTATCCAAACCGGCACCGAATAATGGATCGTCCTCAAAATCGCTCATCACACTTCTCTCTGTTTGTGCTCTGCACACTGTGTCTGTCTATTTTTTAAGAATACAAAATGACACAGGGCTACATTACAAAAACGGCAGCTCAAGGCTGCCGTTCGTTTATAGGGTCAGTCCGCAGATGCGGAGCACGCTATGCTGACTGCGCATCATCACCGTTGTGCAACCCGATCACGGCACCTTCACCACGATCAACACCTTTGTTGGATTTAACCATGTCATTGCGAGCGGCATCCAGCAACTGAAGGTAGTTTTCATCCACGTCTGCAGTCACATATTCACCCGTAAAGACCGAACAATCAAACTGGGTAATGTTCTCATTACCTTCTGCTGAGGCCGCAATCAAGTCTTCTAAATCTTGATAAACCAACCAATCAGCACCAATGGCTTCACAGACCTCTTCAGATGTGCGGTCGTGAGCAATCAGCTCTTTTGCACTTGGCATGTCGATGCCGTAAACGTTCGGGTATTTTACGGCCGGTGCGGCTGATGCAAAATAGACTTTATTGGCGCCGGCTTCTCTCGCCATTTGGATGATTTGCTGACAAGTAGTACCGCGCACGATGGAGTCATCCACTAGCATGACGTTTTTGCCTTCAAACTCCAGCCGAATAGGATTTAGCTTCTGACGCACTGATTTTTTACGCTGCTGTTGTCCCGGCATGATGAACGTGCGACCGATATAGCGATTTTTCACCAAACCTTCGCGAAATTTTACCCCCAACACATGTGCCAACGCCTGCCCAGCCACACGACTGCTATCAGGAATAGGTACCACAACATCGATGTCGTGATCGGGGCGCTCGCGCAAAATTTTTGCCGCCAGTCTTTCGCCTTGACGAAGACGCGATTTATACACCGACACGCCGTCCATAATGGAATCTGGACGCGCAAAATATACGTGCTCAAAGATGCAAGGGTTCAACTGAGTGTGCTCGGCACATTGCTTACTGTGTAACTCACCATCTTCGGTGATATAAACAGCTTCGCCAGGTTTCACATCACGGATCAAGGTATAACCCAGCACATCCAAAGCAACGCTTTCTGAGGCCACCATGTACTCGGTGCCTTTCGGGGTTTCGCGCTTACCAAATACCAGTGGGCGAATCCCGTTAGGGTCTCGAAAGGCAACCAGACCATAGTTCACCACCAATGCCACACAGGCATAACCGCCGCGAACACGATTGTGAACTGCAGAGATCGCAGTAAAGAAATCTTCTGGCTCAGGAGTCAGCTTACCTATTTTTAGCAGTTCCTGCGCAAAAACATTTAGCAGAACTTCAGAATCGGAATCGGTATTGGTATGGCGCAGGTCAGCGCGGTAGATTTCCTCACTCACATCAGCGGTATTGGTTAAATTACCGTTATGAGCCAATGCGATACCATAGGGGGAGTTCACATAAAAAGGCTGCGCCAACGCGGGGCCAGAACTGCCCGCTGTAGGGTAGCGTACATGGCCAATGCCTGAGTGCCCTATCAAACGCTGCATGTGACGTGTACGAAACACATCTTTTACAAGACCGTTGGCTTTTTGTTGGGTAAACCGACCATTATCTGAGGTGAGGATGCCCGCCGCATCTTGGCCACGATGCTGCAGCATGGTCAATGCATCGTAGAGCTGTAAATTAACGTCACTTTTTCCGACAATACCGACAATGCCGCACATACTGGAATTACCTCACCTAGCTCAGTGTTCACAGTTAGAAATATGCGCTAATTCCCTTAGCTTATCTAAAACAATGATAAAAATTGTGTCGAAATCAGCCCTACTAGCTGTTTCGCCCAGTCTTCCATGGTTAAAAAATGGGGAATCAGCGCTGAATGCTGCCACCAAATGTCCTGATGAATCGGCACTACTGGCGGCACCAGTAGCAGTATAGCCAAAACAACGACCACACCACGTGCCATGCCAAACACCATTCCGAACAGCCTGTCTGTACCCGACAGGCCAGTCATACGAATCAATTCACCAATAAGATAATTGACCATTGACCCAACAATCAGGGTCAATCCAAAAAGAATAGAGAACGCCAAAACTTCACGCACAGACGGGGTTTCCACCCATTCTACCAACAGTTCGGACAATGCGCTGTGAAAGGTCATAGCCACAATAAATGCAGCAAACCAACACACCAGCGACAAAGCTTCTTTTACAAAACCTCGGGTCAAGCCAATAAGGCTAGACACGGTGAGTATCGCGATAATTGTCCAATCAGCCCAGTTCATAGTCCGCCGCAGGAGGGGGTTAGCATCTCAAGGGGCGGCATTCTAACAAAGTCCGCTCCGAATCACCTAGAGCAAATACAATTATCGTGGTCGGAATGTAACGACTAGCGTTTCCAGCTGTAACTTTTGATCCAGTTCCGACTTGAGCGAAGTGGCTGTGTCTTGGGATATTTTAGGGCCCACATACACTCTTGTAACCATACCACTGCTGGTTTTGTAACCGCGCGTAAACGCTGGATAATCATCGCTCAGGAGCTTATCACGCAAAGCCAAAGCGCGGGGTTCTTCATGAAAACTGGCTACTTGCACAGCCCATGCTTTAGGTATGCCCCGCTCGTCTAATATCTGGCTGGCTGGCTTTGTTGTTGATGTAACTGTCGAAGATGCTTCAGCTGCGCCCTTTTCTACTTTGGCGGCACTGGTGTTGTCTTGCCGGGCAGCCTCTTGCTTAACACCCTGTTTCTCTGTGTTATCGCCTGTAAGCACTGGGTCGTCGACCTCCACCAATTCATACATATCTTCGGCTGGGCGTACAGGTGGAATATCTAAATTATCAACAGGCGCCTCTATGTGAATGGGCTTAATATCAGGCGCGGGGGGAATTTGGGTGGTACGATCGACTTGTGTGCGCCGCTCCGGCTCGAACAACACTGGCAGGAACAATACCGCCAGAGCAACCAGAACCGCAGCGCCTACCAAACGTTGCTTTAAACCATCATCCACAGAGTTTTCCTTTGTCACCAATGGCGACTTAGTGTGTTTTTTGACCTGTAAGTTCCAGTACCGCCGCTACTGTATAAAACGACCCCATGACAAGCACTGTGTCACCGGCTTGACTATTGGCAACCGCGGTGGACACCGCATCTTCAACCTTTGCAAATTGGCTTATGGATGCGGCATCTACACCGAGTGTTTTCAAGTTGTCGGCTAATAAAGAGGCACTGCTGGCTCTTGACACATAAGGAATTCCGGAGACATACCACTGATGCACCTGAGAGACGAGCGGTTGAAAGATACCCTGCCGGTCTTTATCCGCCATGACGGCCACCACACTATGTACTCGACCCTTCGGACAGATAGCACGTATTCTCTCGGCTAACATTTCGGCAGCAGCGGGATTATGCGCCACATCCAACAACAGTTGCGCGCCTTGCCATAAAAAAGTCTGACTGCGCCCCGTTAAGGAAAGCTCACTCAATACCGCCGGTAAATCTTCCGGCCAAGCCCCCCCAAGTAAAGCAAAAGCTTGCAAGGCGGCCGCCACACTGGGCATCGGTAAATTCGGGATCGGCAACTCTGCAAACGATACCGATTCACCCGTTGCGTTGATACCTGACCAACACCAACTATCTGGCGACGACTCAACGGTCATGGAGCCCCCCATAGAAATCCAGTAGGCACCAATGTCATGAGCGTAATCTGTCACCGATCGTGGAGCCTGCTGATCGGCACAAATGGCCCACTTGTGAGGTCGAAAAACACCCGCTTTTTCAAACCCGATCACCTCAAGATTCGAACCCAACCAATCTTGATGGTCCAGTGCTATGGACGTCACAATGGCAACATCGGCATCAATGATATTGACGGCGTCTAAACGCCCTCCCAGCCCTACTTCCAGCAACATGACATCCACATCAGCCTGTTGCATTAAATCTAAGGCCGCTAACGTACCAAATTCAAAATACGTTAAAGATATCTCTTTACGAGCGCGGTCGATGCGATCAAACGACGCGCACAGCGCCTGATCATCTACCTCATAACCATTCAGACGTATACGCTCGTTATAACGAAGAAAGTGCGGTGATGTAAACGCGCCCACAGAAACACCAGCACTCAAGTGCAGAGCCTCCAGTGTCGCCACACAGGAGCCTTTACCGTTTGTTCCCGCAACAGAAATAACGCTGGCTCTGGGTGTGAGCAATTGCATACGTTCGGCTACCGCGCGCACTCGCCCTAAACCCAGCTCTATCTGAGCGCTGTGCAGCTGCTCTTGCCAGCTTAGCCACTCGCTCAGTGTGTCAAATCTCATGCTCAATCATCTCATACGGTATGCTGATACTTATTCTCAACTTTTCAAAGCGCTATAAGACTTAAAGCGACACACAAAAATCATAAAAAAAGCCCTCCTAACGGGGCTTTTATCTGATCGATCCAATCAATCAAAGGTACACAATACAAACACTCAACTCAGATCGGTCACAGACTAAGACTGTCGACTTGACGCCGTCAAGCGGCTGGTCGCTCAGTGAATTTTAGTAGCAAACTGCTGATTCGGTCGCGCATATCACCCCTTGGGATAATCATATCAATGGCTCCATGTTCCAGAAGGAACTCGGCTCGTTGGAACCCCTTAGGCAGCTTTTGGCGAATGGTTTGCTCAATAATATTGGGGCCCGCGAAGCCAGCACGCGCCCCGGGTTCTGCGGCATTAATATCGCCGAGCAGCGCCAAGCTGGCGGATACACCGCCATACACTGGATCCGTCATCACAGAGATATAAGGCGTTCCTTGCTGTTTGAGACGCTCTAAAATTGCACTGGTTTTGGCCATCTGCATAAGAGAGATCAGCGCCTCTTGCATACGCGCGCCGCCCGTAGCAGAAAAGCACACAAACGGAATATCTTCTTCGAGTGCCACCTGAGCCGCACGAGTAAACTTTTCCCCGACAGCGTAGCCCATTGAGCCACCATGAAAATTAAACTCAAAGGCAACCGTAACAACGGGCTGGCCATTTAACTCACCGCGCATGGCAATCAAGGCGTCTTTTTCGCCGGTTGATTTTTGCGCAACACTCAAACGTTCTTTGTATTTTTTTACGTCTTTAAATTTAAGGCGGTCGATGGGGGCCACATCAGTGGCGAGTTCTTCACGGTTATTTTCATCTAAAAAGATACCTAAGCGCCGTCTAGCGCCTATGCGCATGTGATGTTCACACTTAGGACAAACGTCTAAATTACGCTCTAATTCAGGCCGGTACAGTACGGCACTGCATTTTACGCACTTTTTCCATAACCCCTCTGGGACTTTGCTCTGTCGAGCATCTCTTTTAGAGTGACTCGCGCGGACGGCCTTAGGAACAATTTTATCGATCCAGCTCATGGTATTCGCTCTCTGTCCTTGGCTGATCAAGATCAGCGTTAGCTTTTTATTGCCTGCATCAAGACGATCGTGAATCTTTACTTTTATATCTAAGGCGACCCCGTATATCTACGTGCGAGTTAACCTTGCAAAGTTATGTGCCACATAAAAAAACAATGGTATACAGTACTGTGATTCCGCTTCACAGAATGACTATTAAGAACTAAGAAGCGGATCGCGAGTGTCTCGTATACCTGTGTCTGCACATATTAAACAAACATTAAACACTGGCTCGTAATACTGGGCTATCCCCCCAGCTCATCCAGCCCCTCACGAATCGGCTTTACTAACTCTACCACTCCTGCAGCAATTTGCTCTACTGTCGCATCAACCAGCTCTCCCATGCGGGCTACGAGTAAGCTGCCCACAACGGCGCCATCGGCCGTTGCTGCGATCGCTTTTGCACTGGCGGCATCCTTGATACCAAAGCCAACACAAATAGGCAGTTTTGTATAACCGCGTAGCTCAGCCAGTTTTTGCTCAACCGACGCTACATCTAGGTTACCAGCACCAGTGACACCTTTGAGAGATACGTAATATAAAAATCCGCCGGCCAAGCTTACAATATGTTTGGCTCGTTCGGCTTGCGTGGTAGGTGCCAGCAAAAAGATGCTTTCTATGCCCACTTTTTTCAGTTCTGCATTTAAGTTTTCCGCTTCTTCGGGGGGCAAATCGACGGTGAGCAAGCCATCAACACCCGCCTCAGACCCGCGCTGAGCAAACACCTCATAACCCATTCGTTCAACGGGGTTCGCGTAGCCCATCAATACCACTGGGGTTTGTGTATTCGTCTCGCGAAACTGTCTGACTACGTCCAATGTAGAACGCAAGGATGTTTTATTCGCCAAGGCTCGCTCGTGACCCAAAGCAATAACAGGCCCCTCGGCCATCGGATCAGAAAATGGCACACCCAACTCGATAATATCAACGCCGGCGTCAACCAGAGCGTGCATGGTGGTCAAGGTGGCACCTGGTACAGGGTCACCGCTAACGATATAAGTGACTAACGCCTTTTTGTTCTGCTCACGCAGCTGTTGTAGTGTTACATTCAATCTATTGGTCACGTCTTTTATACCTCAATACCATCAATATCAGCGACTGTCAGAATATCTTTATCACCACGACCGGACAGATTGACGATAATGATTTGATCTTTATTCATCGTTGGAGCCAGCTCTGCCACGTAAGCTAAAGCGTGACTGGTCTCCAGTGCCGGCATAATACCCTCTACACGGGTTAATGCTCGGAAAGCATCCATAGCGGCATCGTCATTGACCGCTACATACTTGGCGCGGCCAATATCTTTCAACCAAGAGTGCTCAGGGCCTACACCCGGATAATCCAAACCAGCGGAGACAGAGTGTGTCTCAATGATCTGGCCATCTTCATCTTCCATAAGGTAGGTGCGATTGCCGTGTAATACCCCTGGAATACCATCATTCAATGGGGCGGCGTGCTTACCAGTTTCGACACCATAACCACCCGCCTCAACACCAAAGATTTTGACGGATTCATCCTCTAGGAAAGGATGAAACAAACCTATTGCATTAGAACCACCGCCTACGCAGGCAACTAGGGCATCGGGCAAGCGACCTTCTTGCTCCAAACACTGAGCACGCGCTTCACGCCCGATAACACACTGGAAATCTCGAACTAATTTTGGATAAGGGTGCGGGCCTGCGACGGTACCAATGATATAAAATGTATCGTCTACGTTGGTTACCCAGTCGCGCATCGCTTCATTCATCGCGTCTTTGAGTGTTTTAGAGCCTGACTCCACTGAATGTACCGTGGCACCCAAGAGCTTCATACGATAAACATTGAGTGACTGGCGCTTAACGTCTTCAGCCCCCATGTAAACTTCGCACTTTAGACCTAAGCGCGCGGCCACTGTAGCCGAGGCCACACCGTGCTGACCAGCACCCGTTTCAGCAATAATCCGTTTTTTGCCGCTGTATTTTGCCAACAGCGCTTGGCCAATCGTGTTGTTAACCTTGTGCGCGCCTGTATGGTTGAGGTCTTCACGCTTTAGGTAAATTCGCGCACCGCCCAACTGCTCGCTCCAGCGCTCTGCAAAATATAAAGGAGAGGGGCGCCCAACATAGTGGGCCAGATCGTAATCGAATTCTTTCTGAAAGTTTGGATCATCTTTCAGGCGGTTGTACATTTCTTCCAGTTCATCCAACGCTGGCATAAGTGTTTCTGATACAAAACGACCACCGTACTGCCCAAAGTGGCCTTTGGCATCAGGAAATTGGCTGTAATTCACCGCTGTGGATTTGTTTTCTTCACTCACTGATCTTCTCCGCTTTCGCTCGACGAATAAACGCCTCTATATCTTTGGCACTTTTTTGCCCTGGTGATGATTCAACACCACCGCTGACATCCACGCCATACACTTGGGTTGCTGCAACGGCCTGAGTCACATTTACGGGGTTTAACCCGCCCGCCAGAATCAGCGGTATTGTGCTGTGCTGAGGTACTCGTTCCCAATCAAAGGTTTCACCAGTACCACCGGGAATCCCTGGCCGATACGCATCCAACAAAAAACCTATCGCTGACGGATATTTCGCCATCGTTGCAGAAACATTCAATCCCTCCTTCATACGGACAGCTTTGTAAAATGGTCTTTGATAGCGACGACATTGTTCGTCATCTTCATCACCGTGGAACTGTAAGACATGAAGCGGCACTTGCTGCAGCACCTGCTGAATAAACACCGGCTCAGCGTTCACAAATAAGCCCACCACGGTCACAAAAGGGCCGACGCTACGAGCAATATCCGCAGCTTGTTCAATGGTCACATAACGAGGACTTTTAGGGTAAAACACTAAACCAATGGCATCAGCGCCCGAGGCAACCGCTTTCTGCGCATCCCCTACTGACGTAATCCCACAAATTTTGACTCTCACGGCTGCAGACATAATCGGTGTTAACACCACAATTCAATTTGAGAAACAACGAGCGATACTATCAGATCTACACGCTAAATGCTGCCAGATCTATACGGCCAATACCGCAATCACGATTCACACAAATTACCCAACCCTTCTGGGCAAAAAATAGGCCCAGGAGGATTTACAGGCAACTCAAATTCCCGCGGGTAATCCACCGCCACCAGATGCAAACCATTAGGCTTTGCCGTAACGCCAGCTTGTCGTCGATCGCGAGCTTCTAATACTTGCTGCACCCAAGCTGATGATTGGTCACCGCGACCCACAGCAATCAACACCCCCATAATATTACGCACCATGTGGTGCAGGAAGGCATTGGCTTTAATTTCAGTCACAATCAAATCGCCACGCCGAACAATATGGATGTACTCCATCAGCCTAACGGGGCTTCGCGCCTGACACTGTGATGCACGAAAGGAACTAAAGTCGTGACGTCCTATTAAGGCGGCAGCGCCCGCTCGCATTGCCTCTACGTCAAGACGCTCTCGCACCCAAGTCAATTGTTGAAACGCCAAGGCTGGACGAGTGGCCGTATTGGCAATGATATAACGATAAGTACGATGCCGAGCACTAAAACGCGCATGGAAAGACGGCGTGACCGCTTTTGCCCACTTCACCGCCACGTGATCTGGCAGGTGAGTGTTGACGCCGCGAGTCCAGGCTTTTAACGGTCGTTGGGCCAAGGTGTCAAAGTGCACAATTTGATTGGTGCCATGCACACCAGTATCCGTACGCCCCGCACAAATCAACGTAATCGTTTCACTGGCAATTGCGGATAAGGCCTGCTCCAATGCCTGCTGTATCGTGGCAACACCACTCGACTGCTTTTGAAATCCGTGAAATTGTGCGCCATTGTACTCGACACCAAGAGCCACTCGCTGCATCCCAGTCGGAAAGACAGAGTCATCCAGAATTTCAATATTACGATCGTAGGGCTTTTGAACCGGTGGGTAAGCTTGTGTCATGAAGATCCGCAACGTAAAGATTGCGAGTTTACCATAAACTTTTGCTGCAAATCCCAACCTGCAACCTCAGCTTTCCTGTCTGGTACCTCAGTTTAATGAGGCATCAAACCTGTGTCATTATCAAGGCGTATTAGGCGGTAGTTATACCCCCACCTCGATGTTAGAGTGACACATTATTTGATTTTCCAGCCTCGGGTGTCCTATGACCGACTCACTCAACATCCCTTTTGACAACAGTTATCAGCAATTAGGCGATCAATTCTTCACTCGCAATCGGCCCACTCCTGTCGCCGACCCTGGTCTGATTCGGATTAATGATGAGCTGGCCGACCAGTTAAACATCGATCCTGCACAGCTACACAGCAAGGCTGGAATAGCTTGTTTAGCCGGTAACAACATTCCTACTGGTGCGAGCCCAGTTGCTACCGCCTACGCGGGGCACCAATTTGGCAACTGGAATCCGCAACTGGGTGACGGTCGCGCCATCCTGCTGGGAGAAATCATCGGTAAAGACAACAACCGCTACGACATCCAACTCAAAGGGGCTGGTATTACGCGCTATTCACGCAGTGGGGATGGACGCTCACCACTAGGGCCCGTGTTAAGAGAATACATCGTCAGCGAAGCCATGGCCGCGATGGGTGTGCCCACCACACGCGCACTGGCCGCCGTTACTACCGGTGAAACTGTCGCACGTGATCAGCT
>CBFHKY010000002.1:25375-192753 GCA_965656525.1 Pseudomaricurvus sp.
CCCTTACCTACAGCTGCTTATCGAAGCGGTGGCGGCTCAAGCCAAACTCATTGCCCACTGGCAGTCTCTTGGGTTTATTCACGGGGTGATGAACACCGATAACGTACTGGTCAGCGGTGAAACGGTCGACTACGGCCCTTGCGCATTCATGGAAACCTATAACGCCAGTACCGTTTTTAGCTCTATCGATCGTGGCGGTCGTTATGCTTATGGCAACCAACCGTCCATCGCCCACTGGAATATGGCTTGGCTCGGGCAGTCATTACTCAGCTTGATTGATGACGATGAAGATCGTGCAATAAAACAAGTGACCGATGTACTGGACACCTTCCCCACCCAGTATCAACAGCATTATCGTGCACGCATGAGTCAGAAGCTTGGTTTTCATCGCCCTTGTGACTCCAGTGACCAACTACTGATCGAGTGGCTTTCACTTATGACCCGACATCAGACCGATTTCACATTGAGTTTTCGTGTGCTAGCGGATTACTTGGTGGAAGATTCTGCAGGCGACACTAGCAGTATCAAAGCGCTCTACCCACTGCCCGAGGCATTCGACAATTGGATCACAGAGTGGCGAGAGGCTTTAAGAACGGAGTGTTCAGAGGGTAATCAAAATATTGCGCAACAGATGAAAGCGATTAACCCAGTGTTTATTCCCCGCAACCATCAAGTGGAAGCCGCCATTCAAGCTGGAAATTGCGGTGATTTCACGCACTTTCATCGTTTAGTGGACGTGTTGAAAAAGCCGTTTGAGTTTGACCAAAATCACAAAGCACTAACCTTGCCAGCCAAAACCAAAGAAGCCGTGAGACAAACCTTCTGTGGCACTTAACCTGCTTTCCTTACATACCCAGCGAGCGGATTTGTGAAGAAACCGATTGATGTCGCCCTGGGAATTAGAATGTTTTTTGACGGCCTGAAACAAAACTTTTTACATCAGTACTGTTTAGATCGGTACTCTTCAAGCCGATACTGCTCGGACGGGTACCACTTGACTTTCAATACGGCGATCTGACTTTTTCAGGCATAGGGAAACATGCAAACAAAGAATAATAAGCCACTGAGCCGTAACCTACTGTGGCGATACCCGCTCATAGTCACTGTGGTTGCCGTTCTTGCGGTGAGTTTTTTATACGCTGCGGGCGTGCTAGGTAATAAAGGAGTGACCGCACAAAAATTTGTCGATTTACAAGAAGGTAAAACGCCTCTGGCGCGTTAACGGAGTATTCAAGTGCGGGGGTGTTTAAAGCGGGCAGCAGTGAATTTGTAGGCCGCTTTTCAATTGCCGGCAATAACCCGACGGCACCTGATTTAAAGGCACCTGTGCGCAGCCTAGCCCTTAGCTTTTCATTTACAGACGGTCAGCACTGGCGTTTGGCGATGAACACGCCTCCAGTCATGGCAATCAGTACGCCAGAGGACTTCTATCAACAACTGGTGGCATTATCCCCGAATCCTGCAACAGGGAAACGTGACCCACAAAAGATTCAAGATTTTTTTGCGGCTCACCCAGAGAGTAAAGACTTCAATGCATGGCGCGCAAGCTATACGCCAACCAACAGTTTTGCCGATGAACACTACCACAGTATTAATGCCTTTTATTTAATGAACACACAAGGCGAGCAGCAAGCCGTCCGCTGGGTCGCGGTACCAAAAAGTGGGCCAACCGCCGAGTTGGGTTTCAAGGGTGCTGACGCACTTCAACGCGACCTAATAAATAAGCTAAACCGTGAATCTGTGCTCTTTGATATGGTATTTACGATTGCAAACGCCACGGATGACGAAAACAATCCAGCGATCACTTGGCCGGCGGATCGTAAGTCCGTTACGGCAGGTACAATAAAAATTACAAACGCCACGGCTCAAAAAGACGGCGCATGTAATGGTATCCGTTTTGACCCTCTGGTATTACCACGTGGCATTACACCCACCAATGATCCAATTCTGCGTGCTAGATCCGCTGCTTATGCCGAATCTTATCGAAGACGAGCCCGAGAGAGCCTTCTAAATGAATTAGGCCGTGATGAAAAATGAATACGATTAACAGCTACCCTGTCAGCGCAAAACTCTTACATTGGGCCAGTGCGCTGATGATTCTATCAATGCTATTTTTAGGCGTATCCATGATACAAAGCCTGGCCCCTTGGCAAGTTACTGCCCTCGCTTTACATCAATCATTTGGGGTGTTGGTACTGATAGTAATATTGGTGCGTTTGTTGAATAAGGTACGGTTTACATCACCCAGTTTACCCACGGATTTACCAAAACCTCAACAAATAGCGGCCCATGTGAGTCATGTTTTATTGTATACAGGTATGCTTGCTATGCCACTTTCTGGCTGGTTGATGCAAAACGCCAACGGGGTAATGATCAGTCCGTTTGGGCTATTTGATTTACCCGCTCTAATAGCACCAAGAATTGAATATTATGGCTTTTTTAGAGAGCTGCACGGATTAACGGCCTGGCTTCTGTTTGGGCTTATTTTGTTGCATATTGCCGGTGCGCTGTATCACGGTTTGATCAGACGCGACCGTGTGTTTCAATCCATGACATTCGGTTTAGGTAAACCTAAAAAACAGTAAAGCACGCGGGCTCAGAGCCAGCGACTGACTCGTCGACAATAATCACTAAAGTGCTGACCGAATCGCTGCTCCAACAAACGCTCTTCAGGCTGAATCTGAAAGCGAGTGATATAAAGAACAAACAACAACGGGCCAAACAATAATGGCCAGGCAGATAAGTAAGCAGACCAACCCATTAGCAGAAATGCCAATCCCACATACATGGGGTTGCGAGTCAGTTGGTAGATGCCGCTGGTCACCAAGGCCGTTGTTTTCCTCGGTGACAAAGGGTTCACTGTGGTCTTGTGGCGATGAAAGGCCCATAAGCCTGAAAGATCAAAAACAATACCCACCACTACCAGCAGAAAAGCGAAAGGGTGTGCTATGGATGCTGGGAGAATCATCAGGTGGAGCCATCCCTCAGCGAAGGATGTTGACGCGTACATCAGTGCGGCTACCAACGCGGCCACAATTGGTGGTGGCACCTTTAACTCCAGAAACGTCATTCGACTATCCTCTCAGAAGACCCTGCTAGCCGCTTGTTTTATACACCACCTACGAAGCTACACAAAAAAACGGGCTTTTTTCAAGCTTTCGCTTGGATTTTCTCTGGCCCTTTTAGACTTACTTAACGAGTTCACACGTCTGAAAAGCTACCTAAGTACTCTGCACCTTGCACATCGCTACTCAACCTTTGCCATAAGGCGTGCTTTAGCTCTTCGGGATAGAGTTTTAACGCCGGTAGCTCATTGCGGTGCACCCACTCCACTCGCTGAATCACGTGCTCATCACCTCCCAATCCTTTAAGGTTGATCATGGATGGCTCACCCTGCCAATGATTAATCCGATAAAACAATTCAACATGATAAGCGCCACTGTGCCTTTCGTAAAACTCACGCACGTAAAACAGCTCACCGACATCCACACTCAGCCCAGTTTCTTCATGCAACTCTCGTTTAACCGTTTCAACTGTAGAAGCATCTTCTGCCTCAAATCCTCCACCGGGAGGGCCCCACCAGACCGAGCCGTGATGATTGTGCTCCACTAGGAGAATCTTATCGCCATCAATTACCAAGCCGGCCGCGCGGATTCTGTGTTTCATACCACCTCTTTTTACTGCCACCCAAAATATGGGAAATGAATCCTATCCTACTCGCCCAATGAAGAGTTCACCAGATTGTCAAAACGCAGAACTTGAAAGGGTGCCCCATGCAAACACAAACTCATAGAGTATTAGGTCAAGGCATTTTTCAACTTGGCCCAGGCACGTGTCACCCCTGACCCACCATAATTTTGGTCTGGCTGACTTTCCGAGTGAGCCAACTGACCAAATAGCACCAACATGTCCTGGATCAAGGGAGCACTTAACTCGAAGGGATTGAACTCTTTTTTGCCGTAACGCTGCAATAGATCTTTGATGGAGGACTCCACGGGCACGTATTTCATCGACCACGCCGAAAACAAACGCTCATGCACAGGCTCAATGCTCAGCGTTTTCACATCGGTGTGACGATCATCATTTTGCAATTTAGCAAGCAGTAAGTTAACAGCTTCGGCCTCCCCTTCTAAACACTGGAAAAAGTAACCGTTGCCGTAATACAACACTCCACCCAGTTCTTCACGAGGGTTATTCCGGCGCGACTGAAACAGGATGCGAGCAACCGTGGGCTCCACACCGCCTTGGCTCGATGCGGCTTTAAAGTTGGCTCGACTGGCATAGACCAAACGGATTAAATTGCTCATAAAGACACCCCGCTTCTGTTATTTAATTAAACTCGACAATGTACGCGAGCAATAAGCTTAAAGTTTACCGACAGTCGCCCAATCACAAGCTGTGCTGAATCAAAGTGGTAGTAAAGGCCTATTCACAAGAAGGTGCGGGGAAAGAGTTTGATCAACTAACGAGAACAGCAACAATAGGTAAATGGTATGTCCGAACAGCTATCTTTAGCCTTATCTCGCTCGCAAACCTTGATTGCCTTCGTGCAGCCTTAATCTCAATGAGTTTTGATAGTAAGCGATCGTCTGATACTGACCCACCAAAATGGGCAGTTCAATCAACTGCTTTTCGTCAAAGCATTCTGCAAGTTCCGACCAAGTTTGAGAACTGATCGCTGCGCCATCATGAAGTTCTTCTACAGCCTTGAGAATCGCTCGGTCCAACACACTCCACTCCAACGCCATTGAGCCCATGGTGATACGTTCGATTTCATCGCCAGTCAATCCAGCGTTTTTGGCCACATTAACATGCTCACCCCACTCGTAAGGCGCCTGACACAACCACCCAATACGCAAGACAGCCAGTTCTCGCTCACGAGGTGGAAGCGCTCCCTTGCCCAACAGCTGAATACCAATACTGGTTTGACAAGCAAAGAGATCAGGGTGCCGCAACATGGTGCGCATAATTTCAGGCAGACTCGCGATCGCCGCCCGAGTATGCTCTTCAGCACCAATGGCATCACTCTGAGTTCTTACATTTATTAAGTTGCTTTGTTCGCGAGCATTAATGGCTTCATTCACTGAAATCATGTTATCGATCATAACCAGCAGATCATCGCTCAACTGATCTACGGCTAACGGCTCAATACGAGGCCCTTCACCAAGTACCTCCTGATAACGCTGCTCGACAGCTATTTCTGTAGAAGTCTTAGGGGTATCTATGCTCATAAACGCCACTGCCTATTTTATTATTATCTTTTAAGCTAGAAAGGGTAACACCCCCAACGATTAGCTTACAGTGTATTGCGAGCCATCACGGCATGGAAAGATACGCACCCGAAACAAAAAACCATACAAGGCCATAACCCCAGTGGACGGAGATGGATCTCGTACCGCCACGAAACATACTCTAGGGCGAATTTTAAACCTTTGCACACTTGCGCTTAAAGTTTTGTACAGGCGAAAAAAAAGCGACCATAAGTCGCTGTTTTTGATACTGAAATTGGTCGGAGTGGCCGGATTTGAACCGACGACCACCACACCCCCAGTGTGGTGCGCTACCAGGCTGCGCTACACTCCGAAAATCGGTAACCCTTTGATTTACTTTGGATTAACCTGCAACTAGCGGGGAGGCAGAATCATACCGAAACACAGAGTAATTGCAAGATTTTTTGCGGCAATTAGGGACTATTTAATACCTTTAGAAGCTCTTCCAACTCGTTGATCATTTGACCCACCAGTTGTGAAAACTGGGTAGCGTCTTGCTGCGCGCCTTCGCCGCTCATCTGCTGCCGTGCACCGCCAATTGTAAAACCCTGATCGTACAACAAGGCGCGAATTTGACGAATGGTGAGGACATCCTGACGCTGATAATACCGGCGATTACCACGGCGCTTTACGGGCGCCAGCTGTGTGAACTCTTGCTCCCAATAGCGCAAAACATGAGGCTTTACGGCACAGAGTTCACTGACTTCACCGATGGTAAAATAGCGTTTGCCTGGGATTACGGGCAACTCGTCGTTATTGGTTGGTTCCAACATAAGTTTCTACACGCGCCTTGAGTTTCTGCCCCGGCCGGAAAGTCACCACTCGGCGTGCAGAAATGGGGATTTCCTCCCCTGTTTTTGGATTACGGCCTGGTCTGGAAGTTTTATCGCGCAAATCGAAGTTGCCAAATCCTGACAACTTCACTGGCTCATTGGTTTCCAGAGAGGTTCGAATCTCTTCGAAGAAGAGCTCTACCAGTTCCTTGGCCTCGCGCTTATTAAAGCCGAGTTCTTCGTAGAGCATTTCAGCTAAATCCGCCTTGGTCAGCGCTGACATAGCCTTGCCTCTATTCAGTCCCTTTATCTCAGGGATGCGTTGAAGGTTTCCTCCAAGGATTTTACAACCGCTTCCATGGAGGCATTAATTTCATCCTCATTAAGAGTGCGTGAAGGATGTTGAAAGGTCAACCCCAGAGCGACACTTTTTCTATGGGAATCAATACCTTTGCCGACATAGACATCAAATACTGTTAGCTCTGTGAGACAGTTCCCAGAATGCGCCTGAACAACCGCTTTCAACTGACTGAATGTTACCTCTTGATCGACGATTACCGCCAAATCGCGACGTACCCCAGGGTATTTAGACAACGGGCGAAAATCAGGCACACAAGCTTCAAGAATGGCCGCTTGCTCTATTTCAAACACGTACGCGGACATGGGTAGATCCAATGCTTTCTGCAGTTGTGGGTGAAGTGCGCCTACGTAGCCTACAGACTGGCCATTTTTACAGATCTGCGCGGCTTGCCCAGGGTGCAGCGCCGAGTGCTCACTGGCAACGAACGTGAAGGCCTCCAACTGCCCAGTGAGAGACAATAGAGCTTCTACATCGGATTTAATATCGTAAAAATCCACTGGCTGAGCTTTGCCATGCCAAGACTCTTCGTTAAGAGCACCATAGATAAGGCCTGCCATCATAGGTGTTTGCACCAACGTACCAACGGTGGCATCTTGCGATACAAAACGCAGCCCCGTTTCAAACAGACGTACCCTTGACTGCTGACGATTCAAGTTATGTTTTAATGCCGCCGCCAAACCCGGCCACAGACTGGTACGCATAACACTCATATCGGCACTGATGGGATTTTGCAAAGACACCGGTGTGGCATGTGGCTCGAATTGCTTAAGCAGCTTTTCATCCACAAAACTGTAGCACACCGCCTCTTGATAGCCGCGCGCCGTTAAAGTACTACGCAGCTGCCCCAGTGAGAGCGATTGCTCATCATCGGATTCAATCACCACCGGTACTTTCATTTGAGTAATCGGCAAATTGTTGTAACCGTAAATGCGGGCCAACTCTTCCAGTAAATCTTCTTCTATGGTGATATCAAAGCGATAGCTTGGCACCGTAAACGTCCACAAACCGTCAGTACCTGATGCATCGTCTTGCAATGACAAGCCCAAGCGCGCCAAGATATCGATTACGTCGTCATCGGGCATCGCAAAGCCAAGTCCTTGCTGGATGCGCTCGCGGCGTAAGCTGACTACGCGATTATTCGGTACATGTTGGTTTTCTTTGACCACTACAGGCCCGGGCTCACCACCGACAATGTCCAGCAGCAATTGAGTGGCTCGCTCGATAGCCAATTCTTGCAGCTGATAGTCTACGCCGCGCTCAAAGCGATGAGAAGAATCAGTATGTAGCCCATAGCGACGCGCACGATTAGCAATAGATAACGGATTAAAAAAAGCGCTCTCTAATAGGATATCTTGAGTTTTTTCGGTAACAGAGGTTGGCCCACCACCCATAATGCCAGCCATGGCAACCGCTTTAACGCTGTCGGCAATCACCAATGTATCAGCACTTAGCTCCACTTCTTGGCCGCTCAACAAGGCCAATTTTTCACCTTGCTCTGCCATGCGTACCTGGATACCGCCCTCTATTGTCGCCAAGTCAAAAGCGTGCATCGGCTGCCCCTGCTCAAGCAACACATAGTTAGTGACATCGACAATAGCGTCAATGGAGCGCACCCCAGCACGACGCAAACGCTCTTGCATCCACAGCGGTGATGGCTTGCTGACATCTACATTACGAATGATGCGACCAACGTAACGCGCGCAGGCCTCGTCGGCATTCAGTTGAATATCCATTGCATCATCGATGGTTGCAGCGATAGGCTGAATGTTTGGTTCGGTTAAAGATAATCGATTCAGAACTCCCACGTCGCGGGCAATACCCTTCACTGACAAGCAATCACTGCGGTTGGGAGTGAGATCCACTTCAATGCAATTGTCATCCAACTGCAGATAGTCGCGTAGGTCCGCCCCCACAGGGGCATCAATGGACAATTCAAACAAGCCAGCATCATCGTCGCCCACCAATAATTCGGTCTGCCCACACAGCATGCCAAACGATTCCACACCGCGCAGCTTAGCTTTTTTAATTTTAAAAGGCTTACCGTCTGGCCCAGGTGGCAATACAGCCCCGACAGTAGCGAAAGGAATTTTGATACCCACACGAGCGTTCGGCGCACCACACACAACTTGCGTATGGCCCTCCCCTAAACCTGCCACTTGGCAAACTCTGAGCTTGTCCGCATCGGGGTGCTGTGCACACTCCATAATTTCACCGACGATGACACCAGTAAAATCACCCGCTACCGGCTCTAACGCATCGACCTCTAAACCGGCCATGGTAATTTGTTCAACTAATTCTGCGGTGGTAACGGCTGGGTTTACCCACTCGCGCAACCAAGATTCACTCAGCTTCATGGTAATTCTTCACTTCTACTTTGTTGATTATCAACACGCCAAAATTTGACGGCCGGTCTGGATGCTGCACATCGCGACTGCTTTCACAACAATCCCGTACACAAACCCCTTAGCGATTAAAACTGCTTGAGAAACTTCAGATCATTTTCAAAAAACATGCGCAGATCATTCACTCCGTAACGCAGCATCGCTAAACGCTCCACGCCCAAGCCAAAAGCAAAGCCCGTGTACTCTTGTGGATCAACCCCACTGGCCTGCAACACATTGGGGTGAACCATGCCGCAGCCGCCCACTTCCAGCCAGCCAGTTTTACTGGCATCCCACTGAATATCGAATTCAGCCGAGGGCTCAGTGAATGGAAAGAATGATGGGCGGAAACGCACTTCTAAATCGCTCTTTTCAAAAAACGCCCGCAAGAACTGCACAATAGTGCCTTTTAAATCGGCAAAGCTGACGGACTTATCAACCACCAAGCCTTCTACCTGATGAAACATGGGTGTATGCGTGACATCAGAATCACAGCGATAAACACGGCCGGGACAAATAATGTAAATAGGCGGCTTCTGATTTTCCATAGTACGCACTTGCACGGGCGATGTGTGGGTACGCAGAACATGCCCCTCATCAATATAAAAAGTATCGTGCATCGCTCTGGCTGGGTGGTGCGCAGGAATATTTAAAGCATCAAAGTTGTGGTAGTTATCTTCGATCTCGGGCCCCTGCTCAACCTTATAGCCAACAGCTGAAAATATCTGCTCAATACGATTGAGCGTGCGCGTGACAGGGTGCAATCCCCCGCCAGTTTGGCCGCGCCCCGGCAAGGTGACATCAATGGTTTCAGCGGCCAGCTTTGCGTTAATCGCAGCTTGCTCCAACTCGGCCTTGCGAGCACCGATTTGCTCTTGTACTTGCTGCTTGGCCTCGTTGATTTTGGCGCCAGCCGCCGGACGTTCTTCCGCCGACAACTTACCCAAACTTTTTAGCAGAGCTGTTATCTGACCTTTTTTGCCTAGATACTCAACACGCACATGATCCAGTACTGCCAAATCATTCGCATCAGCAACCAATTTGAGCGCCTCATCGGTGAGCGCCGCCAGATTTTCCATGGATAACTCCGTTATTCAGATTGCCTGTCCTGATGGTGCCTGCATCGATGTATTCACCGATGGTTATTCACGACACTTCCAGCAACTGTGGGCATGATAATATGTTAATAAGAACAATTTTCAGAGGCCAGCCGACTACATCCTACTCGCTAGTCGGTTCGACTCTGAAAGCTGCTGTACCTTGTTACACCTAAAAACAAATATGCTACACCTAAAAAACAAAAAGGGAGGTGCTGATAGCAGCCCTCCCTTTTCGTATTCACAATGAACTAAGGACGCTGGCGTTTAAGCCAGTGCTGCTTTTGCCTGAGCAACAACAGCTGCAAATGCCGCCTTATCGTGTACAGCCAAATCGGCCAGTACGCGACGATCCAGTTCAATGCTCGCTTTTTTCAGACCTGCGATCAGGCGGCTGTATGACATACCTTCCTGACGAGACTGAGCATTGATACGAGTGATCCACAAAGCGCGGAAGTTACGTTTTTTGGTCTTACGGTCGCGATAAGCGTATTGACCAGCTTTAATAACAGCCTGCTTGGCAACACGGAATACACGCGAACGAGCACCGTAGTAGCCTTTAGCTTGCTTTAAGATCTTCTTGTGACGACGACGCGCCTCTACACCACGTTTTACACGAGCCATGGTTAATTATCCTCTAAAATGTCTTATTAAGTCGGGTAGCGAACCAATTACTTGGCGCGGAACATGCGATCTACTGCTGGTACATCCGCTGCATTCAACGTGTTAGTACCACGCAGCTGACGCTTACGCTTGGTAGTCATTTTGGTGAGGATGTGGCTTTTGAAAGCGTGCTTGTGCTTATAGCCGGAGCCGGTTTTCTTGAAGCGCTTGGCGGCGCCACTGTGTACTTTAGCTTTTGGCATGAGAGTTTTCTCGATAGTAGTTAATAAAAATCACTTTGCAGAGCCCATATTGTTGTTTAAATGCCGTAAAGGCATCGCCACAACGGGCTCTGATAAGCGCCATATAAAGTCATCTAGGCAGCTAAAAGCCCGATCACTTTTTCTTTTTGGGGGCAATAACCATGAGCATCTGACGACCTTCCATCTTCGGATATTGCTCAACGGAGCCATACTCATCAAGATCGGTTTCGATGCGTTTCATCATCTCCATGCCGAGCTCTTGGTGAGCCATTTCACGACCGCGAAAGCGCAGTGAAATTTTGACTTTGTCCCCATCTTCCAAGAACCGGGTGAGGTTACGCAACTTAATGTTGTAATCCCCAATATCGGTTCCCGGACGAAACTTCATTTCTTTGATTTGCTGCTGGCGCTGCTTCTTCTTTGCGGCGGCCTTGGTTTTCTTTATTTCAAACAGATGCTTACCGTAATCCATAATTTTGCAGACTACGGGTTCTGCGTCACCATTCATCAGTACCAGGTCTAAGCTGTCCGCCTGGGCCTGCTCTAGGGCTGCGCTCAGGGTGACTATGCCAACCTGTGAGCCATCGGAGCCAATCAAACGAACTTCTGACGCCTCAATTTGATCATTAATGGGCGCCTTCTTGGAACGTCCTTTGGAATCTTTGATAACACTTTTCTCCTACTTACATGACTGCGAATGTGCAGCCTACAACGACGAGCGGCCGCGACGTTCTACGTCCGCGGCCAGCAGTTCGGCAAATGCCTCTACACTCATCGCACCTAGATCTTTGCCTGTACGCGTACGCACGTTGACAGATCCTGTTTCGATCTCCTTATCGCCAACAGTCAGCAGATAAGGAACTTTCTGAATTGTGTGCTCGCGGATTTTAAAGCCGATCTTCTCATTTCTCAAGTCAGAAATTGCACGGAAGCCCCTGTTTCGCAAGGATTCTTCAACTTCTTGCACAAATTGCGCCTGATTGTCGGTAATATTCATGACAACCGCTTGCTGAGGAGCCAGCCAAGACGGGAAAGCACCCTCGTAGTTTTCGATCAGAATCCCAATAAAACGCTCAAAAGATCCCAAGATCGCGCGGTGCAACATCACAGGGGTTTTGCGAGCACCATCCTCTGCCACATACTGAGCATCCAATCGGCCCGGCATAGAAAAATCCACTTGAATAGTGCCGCACTGCCAGATACGCCCCAAACAGTCTTTGAGTGAGAACTCAATTTTAGGGCCATAAAAAGCGCCTTCCCCCGGAAGCAACTCCCACTGATGACCCTGTGCGTTCATCGCATCCATAAGCGCCTGTTCGGCCTTATCCCACACCTCATCATCGCCAACGCGCTGCTCAGGTCGTGTGGATATACGAATAATGACATCATCAAAGCCAAAATCTTCGTAAACCGAGTATAAAAGCTTCGTGAAGGTGGCCACTTCTTCTTGAATATTTTCTTCAGCGCAGAAGATATGGGCATCATCCTGAGTAAAGCCTCGCACTCGCATAATGCCTTGCAACGTGCCAGACGCCTCATTGCGGTGACAAGAACCAAATTCAGCCAGACGCAATGGCAAATCACGGTAGCTCTTTAAGCCTTGATTGAACACCTGAATGTGACACGGGCAATTCATAGGCTTAACGGCATAGTCACGAGACTCAGACTCGACAGTAAACATACTGTCGCGAAACTTATCCCAATGCCCCGAGCGCTCCCACAATGAGCGATCCACCACCTGTGGTGTTTTAATTTCTTGGTAGCCATTATCACGCTGAACTTTGCGCATGTATTCTTCGATAGTGGTATAAATGCTCCAGCCCTTAGGGTGCCAGAACACCATGCCGGGCGCCTCTTCCTGTAAATGGAACAACTCAAACTTTTTACCCAGCTTACGGTGGTCGCGCTTTACCGCCTCCTCAAGAAAGTTCAGATGGGCCTTCAACGCCTTTTTATCCGCAAACGCAACACCATAAATACGCTGCAACATTTGGTTGTCGGAATCCCCGCGCCAGTACGCGCCATTCACATTCATTAACTTGAAGTAATGACAAAACTTCATATTGGGCACATGAGGACCACGACACATATCCACATATTCTTCGTGATGATACAGGCCGGGCAGGTCATCTTTTGCAACATCGCGATCGAGAATCTCTAACTTATAAGACTCGCCTCGGTCTGCAAAAATATCGTGCGCCTCCTGCCAAGACACTTTCTTTTTAACGACGTCATAATTGGTTTTCGCCAACTCCAACATGCGCTTTTCCAAAGCCAGCACATCTTCCTCGGTAAGCTTATGATCCAAATCCACATCGTAATAAAAGCCGTGCTCAATGGTTGGACCGATGGCCATTTTTACATCTGGCCACAACTGCTTGATCGCGTGCCCGAGAAGGTGCGCACAAGAGTGACGAATCACTTCCAAGCCATCGGCATCTTTGGCCGTCAAAATAGACAACTCAGCATCTTCAGAAATAACGTCACAGGCATCTACACGCTCACCGTTCACACGGCCGGCAACTGTCGCTTTCGCAAGACCAGGGCCAATATCGGCAGCAACATCAAGAACAGAAACGGGGCGATCGAACTCGCGCTTGGAACCATCAGGGAGAGTAATAACAGGCATTTTTTATCCTAAATTCAGTGGCGACCCCTACAGTAGACCGCGTGAATGAGTTATAAATTAAGGAAGCGGATTATAGGGAAGGGAAGACGGACTGGCTAGCGCAGGCTCGCCAAACAAGCCGATCAGCAAGCTTAAGTTCAATTTAAGTGTCAGCAATGGCGGATTCGACCCAGTCGATCACAGTGTCATAGCGATTGGGCAGCATGGCTCTTAACTCACTCAACCCCTGCATCAAACGACGATCTCCACTGTGAGTAAACGTAATGTGCCCCACTTTACGGCCTTCGCGAACTTCTTTTCCATACCAGTAAGGCTCGGCACCCGATATAGCCCACCAACGCTCATCGCGCGGTGTACCAAGCAAGTTGATCATCACGTTAACACCCTTTACCAAAGGCTGAGCCAAGGGCACACCAGCAACAGCGCGCATGTGACTCTCGAACTGACTGACACTCGCACCGGCCTGCGTCCAATGCGCCGTATTATGCACTCGTGGCGCCAACTCGTTGACAAGCAATTCGTCGCCCACTCGGAAACATTCCATTGCCATCACGCCGACATAATCGAGGTGGCTCAGCAAAGTGCCCAGCATGGACTCGGCTTTTTCCTGCAGAAACCGCAAGCGCGGTAGAGGCGATACAGACGCGGTCAACACCCCGTCCAATTGCAACGTCAGCGTTAAAGGGTAGAAGAAGGTATTTCCTGAACGGTCACGCACGCCCACAATGGCCATTTCCTCATCAAAAGGAATCCCCTTTTCGACAATGGCCTGATTACGCCAATCCTCAGGGATCTGCGATTGCTCAGCCTGCTTCAACCAGCACTGCCCTCGCCCATCGTAACCGCCCGTACGACGCTTCATAAGCGCCCGCTCACCCAACTTGGCGTAAACGTTGTCGACAGTAACCTCACCATCAACCAATAACCACGGGGATGTCGCTATACCTAGCTCATCCAGCAATTGCTTCTGAGTAAAGCGATCAGCCAGCCGGCCAAACACATTCAAGTTCACAAAGTTAGGGTGGCTCGCCAGTACGGAGGTCACAGGCGTTTCTGGCCAAAGCTCGCGCTCGGCCGTCACCCAATCCTCTGGAGCCAAATCGGGCAACCGAGTTGAATCGATATCGACCGGTATTGCTTCCAGCGCCAACGGCATCGCGGCGTGCTGCAACATTGCACCCAGCTGGCCGTGCCCCAAAATCCAAACTTTACTCATGCGTCACCTTTCGAACACTCATCACCTGCAGTTGCGTCATCACTCAAATGACTACTACGAACATTAGCTACGTGGATCAGGGTTAGTCAAAACCGTTTCACTCTGCTGGCGACGAAATACTTCAATTCGCTCAGCCAGCGCGGTATCGCTTAGCGATAAAATCTGGGCCGCCATCAAACCAGCATTAAAAGCACCGGCTCCACCAATAGCCAGAGTACCCACGGCAACACCTCGAGGCATTTGCACAATGGATAATAGGCTGTCCTGACCGCTAAGCGCTTTGCTCTGTACAGGCACACCAAGCACTGGCAAGCGGGTCTTTGCTGCCGCCATACCAGGCAAATGCGCAGCACCACCGGCACCAGCCACAATCACCTCAAAGCCATTGTCAGCAGCTGACTCCGCAAAACTCATCAACTTATCGGGCGTACGGTGCGCCGACACCACCTCGACGTGATAGTCCACTTGCAAAGTATCCAGCACATCCGCCGCTTCCTTCATTGTAGGCCAGTCGCTTTTTGACCCCATAATAATGGCGATTTTCGGTTTCATGGTTTATCCCTCTGGCCAACCGCGTTTCTGGCGAACTGCCCGTGTGATTAACGACCCTGCAGCACCACCCGTTAAAAATCAGCTTGGCCTACAAACGAAAAAACCCGCATAAAGCGGGCATCTTTACTCGCGGCAACACTCAGAAAACGACTGATAGAATGTTGCCTAAATTTTGGTAGGACTACCCAGATTCGAACTGGGGACCTCTACCATGTCAAGGTAGCGCTCTAACCAACTGAGCTATAGTCCTACTGGCTTCTTTTCCGCAGATACTCTATCAAAAAGTGTCCATGCTCAAAGAGGCGCGTACTTTACCAGCAGTTTATTACACTGACAAGTACCACCGACCCAAAGCATTATAGTATTTTTTACCTCCAACACATGAACTTTGTGAACCATCAATCTTTAAGGGTCATCACATTAAGATTCTCTGCTTATCTTTCATGAAATCAATACACACCAATAAAAAGAACCGTACATACCAATACCCCACAACACCCCGCCTCAAAAGCGAAGCCTCTCAAAATGTGCTTAAAAATCAGACAGTTACTTTTTTTACAAAAAGGGTTGACGCCTCCAATCTTGCTCTATAATATACGCGCCATCTTGAGGGGCTAAACCGAAAGATGAAATTCCGACATAGCTCAGCGGTAGAGCAGTTGACTGTTAATCAATTGGTCCCTGGTTCGATCCCAGGTGTCGGAGCCAAATTTAAAAAGGCAGCCTTATGGCTGCCTTTTTTGTTTCTGTACAAAAAGCCTTCTATTTTCATTTCACTTTTTCAGGTCACACTGGCTACTGCAGTCGCAATCTCTGAGCTGCCATCATGTACAACATATTTATCTCCTCACAAATAAGACCTTCCGCTCTCTAAAGAGGCTCTCTGCTGCAAAGTATCGCACTCTTAACCGCCGGCTCAAGTTACACTGGACTTATTAAAACCTAGCCGCCACACAGAACGTTTCATAAGGGGGCGGAAGTTAAAGCAAAGTATTCCACACCATAAATGAATTCTGTTTTTAGTATGAATGCTGCTTATAAAGTTTAATTATTGATGCATTAACTGAAGATGACGAGAAATCTGTTTCCACATACGCCCTGGAATTTTTACCCATTTTCTCGCACAAGGAACGATTTTTGACAAGAATTTCAATCTTATCCGCCAGCTCAACAACAGATCGAGCGGGTACCAAAAACCCATTTTCTCCTTCATTTACCACTTCCCTACAGCCCGGAACATCAGTGGCAATAATCGCACGCCCAACAGCTGCTGATTCCAGTAAAGATTTGGGCAAGCCTTCTCGATATGATGGTAAAACAGACACATGGGAGCGAGCCCACACAGAGTAAATATCACTGGAAGGACCAGACCAAACCACGCCCGCCTCGGCAGCTAATTCGATCAATTCTTTTACTGTCAGAGAGTTAGGGTTCTTGCTATCAACATCACCAACCAATTCAAAGATAACATTATCCAGCTTTGCGTTTATCAACTTCGCCGCATGAATAAACTCCAATACTCCCTTATCTTTCAGCATTCTTGCCACCAGTGCAACCCGAGTGACGGGGGTCTCTGGTAACGCAGTGTAAACAAAATGATTGATATCCACTCCAGCTCCACGAATCAAGGCCAGCCGCTCCTTTCGAATCTTGAGCTGATCTGTAAACAGGCCATAGTCGTCACGATTTTGTAAAATCAAAATCATATTCGGGAGATTAAACAAGGAGCGATAAAATAAGGATAAGCCAAAACGTAGAATCTTTGCTTTCAACGTTGGCGAGATAAAGCTAAAGCCAAGCCCACCTAAGGCATTAACCACCTTGGGCACACCAACCCACTTTGCCGCTAAACTGCCAATTAAAACAGGCTTTTGTGCCACATTATGAACAATGTCAGGCTGCAGCCTCTTAAAAGCCTTGCAAATAGTCATAAACAGCCGGAGGTTACCCAACAAACCAAGGCTGGAGCGGTCAATACATATTGGTGTCAAATGCACGCCGGCAGATACAATTTCACGTTCGTGCTGATGAACATTACACACCAAATGAACTTCATAACCGTGATCTATAGCCTGCTTAGCCAGCTCCAATCGATGTGAACAGAAATACCAATCTTCCGCGACAAAGTAAACCAACCTTTTCATTACATACTGCCTTTGTTTGCCGCACTTTTATGATAAGTGGTGTCATCATGAAGTCGCTGGTAAGCGCTCTGAATAGCGGAAATAGAGAAGTTTTTTTCCACACGCCGTCGAAGGGCCAAACCTAACGAAGATCTTGTAGATTCATTCAGCTCTACCAATGTAACTATAGCCTGAGTCAGCGCATTTTGGTTATATGCCGGAATGACATACTCTGGCATGCCAAGCAGGTAACCACTATCCCCCACATCAGTTGTCACACAAGGAAGCCCGCAAGCCATAGCCTCCCCAAGGACATTGGGAAAGCCCTCTCCCCAATTTGAGCTTAAAACAAAAGCGTCCAACGCGATAAGCAACTGATAAATGTCGGAGCGTTCCCCCAGACAATGAACTCGATCAGAGCCTGTGCGCTCATTAGAAAGCAACAAGCTTTCAGTGCCTTTACCAATTAAGACTAAATGAACATTTGGAAACTGGCGGGAAATACTGAAGAACGCTTCGAGCAGGCCCTGCTGGTTTTTCATTGGGTGCACCCTACCAACATGGCCGATCACAAACCCACCTTCCACCCCAAGCTGCTGTCGAGCATAAGCTTTTTTATCCGGTGACACGACATCAATTGGAACCCACTTTTCCAGCTCGAAGCCATTGGGTATAAAAACAACTTTCTTCCCAATTCTCCAGAACCGCTGATGCTCAGCGGCACTTTTACGTGAATTAAATATTACTTTATCCGGAAGACAGCCACACAAACCCAAAGTGAGAATAACAAGCTTGAGTGAAGTTTTTTCTTCTGACAACGAATGCAGACTGTGACGAATATTCCACACATAAGCTGTAGAACGCCAGAAAGACAAGCACTTCAAAAAACAACTGAACAGAGCTGCGTGGTACATCCAAGCATGAACCAATTGCACATCATGAACGCGAATCAAGCGCAACACCTGGAAAAGACGAATAGGTAGCATCCAAAAACGCCTCAGATCCAGCTCGAAAACCTGAACGCCTAACCCTTCTAGCAAAGCTCTATGTTTACCGCCGGAAGTTAAAGAAACGACAAATGCTCTTTCCGAACCCGAAGAAGACGACAAAAGCTTATATAACATAGCTTCGGCCCCGCCTGTTCCGAGGCCGGTAATCAAGTGCGCAACTTTAGCCATAAACTTACCGACAGCATAATGTACTGAAAAACTGACAACCGTGAATACTAACGGGAAGACAGGTCGCCAAGCATACCAATATATTTGCCACCAAACTCAAAAATTCGCACCGCCTTACCCGCTTCTTTCTGACACAGCTCCATAAAAAAGGCGTTATCATTAATATCGTCCATAATAACAACCCCTCTTGAAGACAATTTAGGGCAGATTGCCTTCATTGCAAACTCTCGACCAGAATAACGCTTGTCCGAGTCATAATGAAATAAGTCGACTTCTTCAACAGAGGAGAGAATCGCGGGAAGATTCTTCTCATCCCCATCAATGTGCAAGCTCCAATTCTCTTTCAGCTCAGCAGGTACCAGAATACCGATATATTGCTCAGGGTTTTCCAGCCGAAAATAAGGGAAATCACTGCTATAGAGATTAGCAGAACTACCGGTTTGCTTTTTATTCTCTGCCATCGCAGATAAAAAAGCATGAGACGAAAAACCTGCGGCGACACCGGTCTCCACCACAACTTGAGGTTTCATATAGCGGGTGACGAAGTATATTAACGGGTAAAAACCACCGCCACCCAGTTTTACATTCAAAGGGTCAAGTACTGCAGAGGAATGAGCCTCCAGCTTTTTGGCATACTCCAAGGCTTCATGCCATAACTTCTCATCCAGCTCCATAGCGTAATCAGCAAAGTCTTCTTGGCGAGAACTTAGCCACTCAAGAGCAGCATTCTTATCGCCCTCTTTTGCCCCTTCAAACAAACGAGAAACAATCTTGCGACACAAGATCGGAAGCCTTTTGGGGTTAAAAGCCTGCTTTATTACATTTGCCAACATATTATTTGCCATACTTTGGGCCAGCCTAATCTGTAATCAGAAGAGAGCAACCTTGCCAAATTAAGGAGTCTGTTTACTTTCGAATATACCAGCCAGAGCAGATTCAGGATTCGCCACACAGATTTTGGCTGAGATGCAACCTTTTAGGGTTTTCATCGCATCTTCCAGCTTAAGGCCTTTATCCTCATCATTTGTTGGATGAATATCCTTGGTTAAAACTTCATCTGGAAATGGATTCGGAATATTCACTATACCCCACTGATTGTCTTCATCTTCATAAAAATACTTTGATGTATTCAAATCAATGCCGATCAATAAAATTTCTTCATAACCGACAGCATCCGCCCAAAAGCAGGTTGAAAAAAGCGACGCCCTAGCCTGGAAAAAATATTTTCGTGACAAGCCGAGCTTCTGAATTAACTTTATCAAGGTTTTTAACTTACTGAGCGACCTGACATGAATTGGGAAAGTCATTGATGACAATACTGGAGAAAATAGACGATAAAACCGCCCGCCATCGGAGTGTGGGTTTTTCAATAAAATATTCTTTAAGCGTCTTGCTTTAACTTTCTCAAGCAACTCCGGATACAAAAATTCCTCATGATGAGTCAGCAATGTGCCACTTGGTATCTCATACAAATAATAATCAATCTCTACTGGCAACAGCGCTGCATAACTAAACACTGTCACATCATAGTCCTGAAGCTGATCGAAATAATCCGCTTTTAACTCATTAATACTAGGGCCACAACCAATCACCGCCAGCTTAGATTTTCTTTGCTCACCGACCATAGTGTCTGCTGCCGTCAACCTTTCGCGACGACAAACCAAAACAACGCCAAGTCGATAGCACATATACAGTAAATTAAAAAAAGCCGAGCCTGCTAACAAGTTATTTAACAAGTTGCGAGAGTGCATTGAAATGCGCTTGAGCATTGCTATCTTCATCTATGTTTTTATATTCAAGGCTCGACACACCGCCAATTGCAGCATTAAAACCATAATTCTTTATCAGCTGAGCAAACGCCTTTACCAAGTAAAGGTCGGGCTTAAAGCCTGACTCAATCTTTTGCAGCGCATACAGCAGGTCATGCTCTTCAGATATATAAAATACGCCATGGCACGGACGAAACCAAGAAATTGCAAAGTTAAGTGCTGGCATGCCTCTAGCCACAGCCTCCCAACAAACAGTTCCTCCGGCACAAGCTACCGTAATACACTTGGACATAATCATAAAGGAGTCCAGTGACAACCCCATTAAAGACACATTGGGTAAACCCGCCAACTCTTGATAATAGTCATCATCCCGAAAACACTCGCCAAATCGAGTATAACTACTAATAAACTGACTTGGATGCTCTTTTACCAATATGTGCCATGAATCATCGAGGTGATTTGATAACCACTTCACCAAATATCTCTGATCTACAAAACGCCCAGCTAAAGGGCAAGTCGATTTTTCAGGTTGATACTGAAGAGCCACATAAATATATTTCTTATCGTTATTAAAACTATCTAGGCTGTGCACCGCCAGACTATCGTATAGCTTTCTCAGTTGTTTCTTTTCTACAACCGCTTTTAGCTTATTGATAAGGTATTCTCTGTAACTGTATTGAGAACGATATAACGCTTTGCCCTTTTGGAGCTGATCAGAGCGAATCGGAGAATTCAATACGAAGCGGCCAGCTGCGAAAAAGCTTGAAACAAGCTGATTTTTCAGTCTGCCAAAGTCAGGTAACTTCACTCTAGAGCCGGAAGATAGTTTTTTATATTCATCCACCTGATCCCATAAGTGCTCTTTCAATACGGACAAATAATCAGCATTCATCGTTTCAAAATACGATTCGATATCATCCGAGATGTCAATTTGAGTCTGAGACTGCTTATAGGAGGCCACCACCTCTTGGTATTTAGTATTCAAATCGACACAACCAGCCTCGAAATCCTCATAAGGGAGGATCCCTAACTCAGATATCGTTCTGGTGGTCATTAACATCTGTATATTATTCAGTTTTGCCACAAGATAAAGTGCATAATCTACCGCTTGATGAGGCTCTTCTTCAAAAAGAACGATATCGATCTCACTCTTGCGCAATAACGTTTTCCACAACCCCAATGCACGGTAATAAAACTCTAATCTTTGCTTGTATGTAAATGCTGAATAATTGGAGTCGTTTCTTTCTAGCATATACAAAAAGACGTATTCATATTTAGCCAGTTTTTCCAGCTCATCCGGCGACGGTAAATCCAGGTCACTTTCCGAGATCCCTTCTGGCAATACCCCTTTGACCACATCGAAAAAGTCATACTGAAAGCAGCTGGGATACTTCTCTGTAACCAAATGCCTGTTTTCATCTGCCACAAACCAGACCTTAGGCTTCCAAGCATAAGCTTTCGACATTAAATCAATAGTTTTAACCGTATAAGGCTGGTAGCTGGAAACTAACACATTGGTACGGTTACAGGTTTCTGACACAGTCACCCTACTCATGTTCTGAGCTTCACATAAGCATCTGCAGCCACTGTACCCATCTGAATATATTTTTTCGCCATCCAATGGACAGGAGAAGAAGACCTCTCTCTGAGTGAAGAAAAATACTGTGTATGCAACCGAGCATCCAGCTCATTTCGCTGCAAGATTATATTTTTAATATCATCAGAAACATCCACTTTCACTTTAGATCGATTTTGTGTGATGTATAAGCTAAAAGGGCCAAAACCAAGCAGCTTACTAATTTCAATAAATGAGTCATCAAAAAGCTCTGTCACACCCACAAAATCAAAGTGGTTGTCGATATTCTGTTGCGCAGTTGTCATAAGGGAAGGTGAGCGATTATCACCTACTCTCACATCCAATCCCGCAATAATTTTAGTTTGTCCATCCTCTAGAATATAATTCAGTTCATGAACACCAGAACGCTCCACATCTGCTTTATCCATTTGAACGAATTGCTCAAAACTGACATTATTAGATTTGAGAAACTCACAAATCTTGGAGCCCTCATTATCCAGAGAATAGGCGTAATAAGAACGTATACGGCTAACAGGATCTCTTAATAAAGTGAAGTACTTGGACTCCCCCTCTAACAAATTATGTATCCCGTAGGGAAAGTGCCCCGAAATAGCTCTGGCTTGATTTACCTTCTGAATTCCACTGGCATCTGTTGACGACAAAATATCAAAAATATTGTCAAGCGATTCACGTGGAAAAACAGTAGTTGTTTTACAGTAATCATCGTTAAACTTTCTTAACAAAAACTTTTCTAGTGTTTTTCCTGCCGTTTTAACTTGGTGTAAAAAAATAAATCTCGGCATATCATTTCATCTATTTAAATTCATCCAAACTCTAAATTAAGGTTTAGATATTTCTAATAAGCTCAAAGTATTGACTAACTGAAGACCGTTAATAATGATCCTTTTCCCGTCACTCAATTGCTCCGTCCACGTTCTCAACGGGTCATCAGGCCGTTTAGGCAAATTTAAGCCAATTTCAAAATCGTAATACTGACCACTTAACCCCCTACCCTCCAAGAAGTTCAACACTGTTTTCTTGGAAAACAAGTTCCAACCAGTTTCCCACTTACCGGTTGAATCTGAAGGCCTAGATTTAATCAAAACATCTAGATCATTAGGGTTAAACAAGCCAAAGACGTAAAGACGACCATTATCTTCAAGTAGATCCAGCAATCTCTCAAGCCACGTCAAGTCATCAAAAATCGAATGTACACCGTTTTGAAAAACAACATCATATTTTTTATTAACCGCAGTCTTTGTAATATCCCCTTGAACAAACTCAACACCGTCTACTTCCGATTTAGCTCGCTCCAGTAACTCAGGGTCAATATCCATCCCAGTCAAATTAATATCCGGGTAAAGCTTTCTCAAGAAGTAAACAAAATCACCTGTTGCGCAACCAATATCAATAACCTTAAGGCTTCTTTTCTGTAAAAAAGGACCCGCAATTGAAGCAATGAACTTAAAATATTCTTTTGGGTTATCTTTTCTGTTCTCAGTTAGATAGAACTTATCATGAGTCCTATGTACAGTCTCTTTCTGATACAGGTCGACATTTTCGGTCTTGGTCTTGTTTTTATCCATAGTAATTCAGCGATTTTCAATATTGAAGAGCTATTTCCACAGGCTCACAGCTCTAACAAACAAGTATTTATAAAAGGTTCCTTGAAAAAGAAGCCTAAATGACAAAAAATTATTGATCAAGATTGCTCTCATATTCTTAACCAACATAGGTAAAACAAATTGATTAATAAAGTAGCTCACAACTGAAGCTATAGCAGCTCCAACCAGCCCCCAAATAGGAATCAACACTAAATTTAAAGCTAAATTTAACACTAATGTCCCTACACGCATATAAAACAAGGGCTTAACTATTCCGATTAAAAGACAGTACTCCACCTGAAGAGAACCGACACTAACCAATAAAATATAGATAGCAAACAGCATTAGCAACATAGGTGAATAAGTGAAATCACTACCCGCGAGCAGTGGAATCATCACATTTCCCAAGCTATATAAAGTCACCGCAATTACACTACCTAAAAGAAACTTTAAGAGAGTGATTTCTTGATACTTTTTCCAATACATCGAGCGTGAGCTATAAAACAATTTATTTAAAATAGGGGTTGCTGACATATTCAGGGCGTGCACCGCAAACAAAGACATTGACACTAACTGAAATAATAACGCATACCTTCCTAGCTCAGCCTCGCTGAGATACTGAAAAATAACAATTTTATCCAATTGAAAATACAACGTACCTACCAAGCCGCTAAATATGAGAGGCCATGCAGAAGACCAGATTAGAACTGCGGATTTCCAACTATAAGAGATTGATTCGAATGACTGAATACTTACAGAACGATATAAGCCCCAAAAACAGCCGCTAACTACCAATAACTCAATGAAAACAGGTAAAACGAACCAGGCCACGCCGGCCCCAGCCCAAATCAGACTTAGCTTTATTAAAGCAGAGCTTAAAAGTCCAAGAACTCTTGCTGCAGTAACGTATTTTGACAGCAGCTCACGCCGGTAAAATACTTCAAATACATTACCTATTGCCACAAAGAAAGTGCTGGAAAGAACCAGCGTCATGATTTTTAACTCTACATTTTCAGCGTAAAAAATCATGACACTCAAATTGGAAAAAACAAACCCAGCAAGTGCCCCGACTGAACGTAGTATAATTGCTCCACCCACAAGCTCAGAAGAGTTCTGTGGGGTCTCTTCTAACTCCTTTAAAAGGACTCTTTCCAAGCCTAGCGTACCAGCAACCGAAAAAATGCTATACAGAGTTAAAGCAATAGATAATGCTCCCAACCCCTCTGCCCCCAAATAGCGGGCAACTAATATGCTAGTAATAGCGGTTAGGCCAAGTTTGCTGACCTTTTCTGCTAAAATCCAATTAGTGTTCAAGAAAAGGCGTTTATGAAGAGACTCAGTCATGCATACGCTAAATACAAGTTAGTTGATACTGCATAATACAGCTACCCTGATTCCTGTTTAAGAAACTTGAGCCGCTCTCTGAGTATAATGGTTGTGATCTAGTGAGAGGCTGGATAACACAATATCTATACATCCAGGCGCAACATCAAAATGCTTCAAGTACTCATCAAAACTGGATACTTCAAACATCTTATTCTGATACGTGACATAAAAAGAATTCTTGCTAAAGATTTCAAGCGCATCACTTCCATGGCAACGCTTGATAAAGTCCTTTGCCGCACTACGGGTCGTCTCCATTATCATCAAGAAACCTGACGCTTGTTCAAGTAACTTAACCGCCCCCTCAAAAGCATGAAAGTCATGTCCTTCAACATCAATTTTCAGCGCAAGAAATTTTTCTGAAAAATCAATGCCTTGAGCAACAACAAAATCATCTAATCTAACAGTTTCAATCTCGATTTTTTTTCTGAAGATACCGTCACCCGGATTGAAAGCATTATCTGGATTTATAGATGAACCTCCAGAGCTGTAGAGATTAATATAGAAAGTAAAGGAGCCTGCCTCATTTGAAACACCTTTTTGAATCACTTGAACCTTACTATCCAAGTCACTCTCTATCATTGACTGCTTCAATGCTTTGGCAATTTTTGGGTTAGGCTCGAAAGCCAAAATACTTATAATTGACGAAGACATCTTAACGTCTAAAGGATGTAGAATAAATTGACCATAATTAGCGCCTAAATCCAAAAGAACATTCGCTTTCCCTACTCCATCTTCCCAAATAAAATTTAGAATATCGTTATAAGCAGTATGATCTACATACATATCCGCTTTTTTATCTGACTTATAAAGACACATTGTATTACCATTACCCAAAGACACTTTTTGGTAGTCTTCATTCAGATAATCATCGTAGCTTAGATGTAACAACTCTTTATGCTTATGCATTCTGCTCAAACCAAAGAGATAACGTGTGATCTTATTCGATAGCACAAGTTTTTTTACCGACCTTTTGAAATTTTTCATATTGGTTCAGTCCACATAGTCCTAATTGGTGCATCTGTAGCTTATTATCTTTACGAGCCAGAAAGCAGCGATGTAGGGATAAACTCTTTTTCTTTGGTTAAACGAATATAATCTGGCTCGTCTGTATACTCAGGAACTAAATCTAACTGCACTCTCTCTCTTAGATTTTCAAGTGCCGGCGAAGTAAAACTCAACATGAGAACGCATCTTGATTGAGACTTAACACGGGAGCCAAAATGAAAACAATTGCACCCATCCACAGTTAGTAGCGATCCACTTTCTCCTAAGACCTCTACACATTCTTCACTTTCATATTCAGTCAGTTTTGAGTCATCAATATTCATACTAGACAATGCACTACCATAACGAATATATCGATCCTTTTTGATCTTTTCAGACACCGATATTGGATAAAATGTGAAAGGACCATTCTCCTTATCTACAGCAGTAATATAAACAATAACTCTAAAGATTTTAGTGTCGATAACATCAAGGTGAAGCTGTTGGCTTTCTAACCATTCCGTTGACTCACGAGGATCGCTTCGAACCAAATCGATATTTGTCAAAACTGGATATTCACCTAGATACTTTGCTGCATGCGCAATCAACTTTTTAGAAAAGGCAAACTTTTTAAATGCATCTATAGACAATAGCTCGTCATAGTATGCAATCGGATACGGCATAAATACTCGAGAACTATCCGGCCCTTTTTCTTCATAAATTTTTCTTCCTGCAGCAACCACATCATTTGTAAAAGGAAAGTAAGACGAATCATAGGTGTTCCATCCGTCCTCCATAAATTCTTCAGGAAAATCAAAGCGGTTTTCTTCCATAAATTTTTTTAAGAAAGCATTACGAAAACTTTGGTACCGAGCGTATTTTTGTCGATTAATTCTCTTCGCTACTTTTTTATACAAGTTCGTACTAAGGATGCGTCGCCCATCTTTAGTGCGCCATTTTTCAAACGCAAAATATAGCCCCACACCAATAGGGTCTTTCATCAATTTTTTAACGCTTTCAACATTCATGTTGTTACTCTCTGACTTCAGAAGAATAATAAGGCGAATTAAATAGCTATAAACCTTTGTAAAATATCCAGTCCAGCGTGAGAGCTATTCTCCGGGTGAAACTGCATTCCCCAAACATTATCTTTAGATATAGCAGCACAAAATGTCACATCTTCATAAGCGCTGCTTGCCAGTATATCGGCGTGATCTTCTGGCAAGGCTTGATATGAGTGCACGAAATAAAAATAATCATTGCCTTGTAACAATTGATCAGTTTTTTCAAGATTGAGTTTATTCCAGCCGATGTGAGGCAATTTAACTCTGGGGTTTGACGAGCTAATTTTTCTAACGTTGCCCTTGATCAGCCCCAAACCATTTGCTCCGCCATACTCTTCACTATGATTCAGTAACAACTGCATCCCTAAACAAATGCCAAGTAATGGAGTGCCCTGCTCGACCCTTTTGAGTATAGGGTCTACAAGATTCAAGGCGTGAAGATTAGACATCCCCACAGGGAAAGCCCCAACTCCTGGCAGAACAAGTTTCTTAGCTGTCGCTATGATTTCTGGATCAGATGAGACCATGACTGTGGCACCGCAGTGAGTGAAAGCTTGTTCCACACTTTTCAGGTTGCCGCAATGGTAATCAATAATAATGATATCCGCGATATTACTCATCTTACGGCCTCACTGGAATTTGGTGAGACAAGGCAAAAGATTTAACATCTGCGACAGTGGTTTTTTTGTAATGAAGCATATGAGCAATGGCTACAGCATCAGCATGACCATCGAGGACACAATGTTTAAAGTCATCCATCGACCCCATGCCGCCACTGGCAATAACAGGAATACTGACTTCGTCACTGACTTGACGAATCAACTCAATATCAAACCCTTTTTGAGTTCCTTCTTTATCAATCGATGTCAGCAGGATCTCACCGGCTCCAAGGGACTCAACTTTAGACGCCCACTCCAGAACATCTACTCCTGTTTTTTCTCGACCATTGTCGATATAAGCTTCCCAACTGCCATCAGCACGTTGTTTAGCCTCAATTGAGATAACAACGGCTTGATTTCCAAACCGCTCTGCAATTTTTGAGATTAAAACAGGATCTCCGATAGCTGCCGTATTCAAAGCTATTTTGTCAGCGCCTCTTAAAAAGAGCTCTCTCGCATCCTCGACACTTCGAATACCGCCACCTACCGTAATAGGAATAAAGATATCCTGAGACGTTTTTTCTACGATATCCGTAAGACTGTTACGACCATATAAAGATGCAACCGCATCCATATATATAATTTCATCGATACCCTGAGAGAAATAGTCTTGCGAAAAAGCCTGAGGGTCACCTACAACTCTCAAGCCTTCAAGATGGATTCCCTTAATCAGGTTTGGTCCCTTAACATCCAATCGGGCAATAACACGTGTATTTCTCATACTTTACTTCACTGGATGGCGAAGTTTCCAAACGCCATTTTCCATCATCCACAAATGAGGGGAGCGATAGTTGCTGGTCAACCGCTCATAATAATCCCGAGTAAATGTTGGCTCCTCAAATTGGCGATAGGCTATTGGTAGCTCTTTTTCTTTTACCGATAAATAATCGAAGATCTCGTCAGCGAATCTCTCAGGAAATTCATGATCATAACGATTCACCAGAGCAACACCCTCTTCACGAGTAATATCACCGGAACGCACTTCTTGCGCAGCATCGTAGGTAGCCCTGGCAATACCAAATTTCACACCGTATGTATGGAAGTGGAAATCATCAATTTTGTCATCAATACTGTTGTACTTACTGTATGTTCCTGTTGTCCTCTCAGGAGAAGCCTGAAAACCGCCATGCTCAACAGAGTAGTAATAACAACTTTGTGGATGCCATTTCAGGTAATAGCCCAGATAATGCACTTCTACATTGGCATCCTGGATCATCTGCGGGTCACATGGCATGTAGGGTGAAAGCTCATTCTTAGTAACACCGAATTCTTCTTCCAGCTCTTTTACACTCACCCCACCAATCATTACCTTCTCTTTTTCGTCAGAGGTGAAGTAACTCCAATCTCGTTGAGCAGAGTTATTTTCAGCAATTGGATTGCCATATTCCGCTTCATTCTCGCCGAAAAACACCAAAGGAATACCTAACTGCGCAGCCAGCTTAGGAGCAATGAACTTTTGCCCCAACATAAAAGGCTGGAATGGATGCAATAACACATCAACAGCCAAGCGCGTCAATAAACGATGTACCCGACCATTCGGGGTGATAAGATGATTATCAAATCCAGCATTAATCCACGCCTGAAAGTTTTTGTAGCCCCAGTCTGTGGGTAAGTGTGGTGCCCAAGTAATGGTCAAAGGATTCATGCCATACTCGTATTTCAGCTTATACGCAGCAAAGAAGCTGTCTTTACCTCCTGAGCCGGGAACCAGGCAATCATAACTGCCATCATTTTTACGGTATCTATCGCAAAGCTCTCTTAACTCTTTATCCCTCTCAGCCCAGTCAATAACGCGATTTTTTCTCTCTGCGTGTGCACAAGCCTCACAGATACCATCTTCATTAAAGTTAATCGTGGCCTTTTTGGTGTCCTTGTTATGTTTATACTCAACTGCAGAGTTGGGTCGCTGATTTGAAATTACACAACGCTTACAATATTTCACGTCCAGAGGAAGCCCGAACTTTGTCTCAGTGACGTTTGCATCAGGTGCAAATTTCGAGTACTCAGCCTGAGTCGGCGCTTTGATCATCATTCCAAGTGTTCTCCGCTTAATAAAAATTCACAATACTGGAAGTCTTCCAACGTATCGATATCTACCGCTTCCTTGGGGCTAGAAACAACGGTTAATGAGGATTCATCAAAAAGGTTTTGCTTTTCGATTAACATATTGACAGGCATACAGTACACACACCCATCAACATAATGGACAGGGCGACAATCTTGTCTTCGTGTGGGCGACGAAATACCGTCAATAACATAGGTAAAACCATCCTGTTTTCGATAAAACATCCACTCTACAGGCTTATGGCTTTCAGATACCGAAATGACTCTTTCATTATACTTAATACTGAGTTCGATACAGGCAGATAGCGTTTGCTGAGTACGAAGTGGTGAGGTTGGCTGCATCAAGACTAAATAGTCATACTGCTCTGCCAAAGTATCGACACAATGAACTAATGCATCTCGGGTCGGGGAGTGGTCACCAGCCAAATCTCGTGGACGCAGAAAAGGGACATCCGCTCCATACTGTGTTGCCACTTTAGCGATTGCAGAGTCATCTGTTGAGACTACCACCCGGTCAACAACCGAACTCTGTAATGCTTGATCAATTGACCAAGCTATTAGAGGGCGCCCTTTCAAGTCACGTAGGTTTTTCCCTGGCAGCCCTTTAGAGCCACTTCGTGCTGGAATAACCGCGAGTACCCTCTTCCCCATCAACATAAATATTCTCTAAAGCTCTCGGCTAGCATATTTGTATAAGCACTACGGTTTGTAATCGCTACTGCCGGCAGATCAGTTCTCATCATCAAAAACTTGTGAGTATTCGACCTTAGCACGCTCAAAGTCTTGCATTTTACCGATATCCAACCAATATTCATGCAGTGGGTACATCGCCACACCTTTACTTTCAACAATGTTACTACGCAATAGGTCAGGCATATCAATAACTTGCTGAGAAACGACACTCTCTGGGATTTCAGTATTCAATACGTAAACGCCTGAATTAACAAAGAAACTGTATTCAGGTTTCTCTGTAATCGAAGTAATTCTTTTACCGTCAGTTTCAATAACCCCATAAGGTACTTGATACTGGTACTGCCTCACACACATCGTGGCAGCACATTGACTCTCTGCGTGGTAATCCAGCAGCTTTCTAAAATCAAGCTGAGTCAGAATATCGCCATTAATAACAATCATGGGTAAATCAGGAAGGTCACTTGGCAATAACCCCAATGCTCCTGCAGTGCCTAACGGCTTTTCTTCTTCGACGTATTCAATACTAACACCGCGCGAAGAGCCATCCCCAAAGTACGAGCGAATCATATCCCCTCGATAGTGTGTGGATATATAGAAATGATGGAAACCGTAATGAATAAAGCGAGAGATAATACTTTCGAGAATCGGCTTACCACCAATATGCAGCATTGGTTTAGGGCAGTTATCGGTCAGCGGACGAAGACGAGTACCAAACCCCCCTGCCATAATAAAGACTGGATTTTCTACTTTTTCAAGTTGGAGAAAGTCATCCAAAGTAATGACATTTACCAGTCGCCCTTCATCCACAATGGGCATATGCAAGAGCTTATTTTGCTCAATAAGGGCGCGTACAGTTCGGCGACTTTGGGAAGGGGAGCATGTCAGCGGTTTTTTGTGCATAATGCTCTCGACAGGAGCATTCAGACTAATGTTCTGCAACAGCGCTCGCCTGACATCTCCATCAGTTACAACACCCAGCAACGTATCCCGATCATCCACAATAAAAGCGGCACGAATAGCCTCTCGATCAATAATTTGAACTACTTCACGAATTGAGCTGTTTGGTAATGAGAGCGCATTGCGCCAATTATCTGACATTGAACCTACCGTTCACTTTTCTCAGCCTGAACCACCGGAGTTCAACGAAAAAGAGCCCTGAACAGGCCCTTCTGAGTATAATTTGAATTTCTCTGTACAGCCTTTATCTCAAAAGGCGAAACAACCAGAGTATACCGCAGTCACTAACGGTTACCAACCGCCAAACAACTGCTCACTAGGGAAACTTAATGTATGCTCCGAGCAGAGCAACAGACAACTCATTTACTCTTCAAAGAACTCGCCAATCTGATAGTCTTTACTCGCAGGAGTACCAAGAACTCGCCAGTATTCTCTAGGAGACATCCCCCCTTCCGGCCTTTTGACTGTTAAATGAGCCTCAGTAATAATTTCCCCTTGGCTCAAGGTAGAACTAACAACCAAGCTTTTACGAATAGGTCCACGGTTAGATATTTCAGCTGCAACCGGTCGCTTCACACCACTTCCCATTGCCTTCTCTACAGAGCGGATAGACTCCACCATCAATTTCAATTCTTCCGAGTCTAAAGATGCCTGATGGTCAGGGCCAGGTAATGTTTTATCTAATGTAAAATGCTTTTCAATGACGCTGGCGCCCAATGTCACTGCGGAAATAGACGCCCAAATACCCAAAGAGTGGTCAGAATAGCCAGTTTCAAGTCCAAAAGCATGCTTAATTGAGGGTATAGCGGTTAGATTTAAAGCCTCTGCTGGTGCCGGGTATTCAGAGGTACAATGCAATATCGTTACTTTATTTTTCAGCATATCCTGCACATTTGGATCTGCGTAGGCTTCTTCCCAGAGCCCTTCTTGATTAGAACCCGTTAAATAAAACTTATACCCACCAGCCAATATCATTAATGCTTGCTCAATTTCCCCAAGAGAAGCCATCCCTGTAGACAAAATAATATCCAAGCCACTACAGGCATGGGCATATACAAGAGGATGATTCGTAATTTCACCCGATGGTATTTTAAGTCGCTTTAATTCCATCTCAGACAATAGAAAGTTCAAACTATCCAAGTCAAAAGCGGTAGAAAGAAACTCAATACCTTGCTTGTCGCAGTGCTGCTTAACTTTAAAATGATTCTCGTGACTAAGCTCCAGCTTCTTAAGCATATCGATCTGCCGCTCAGCTGCATCAGTTAGTTTTTTCTGATAATCGGCTTTACCGGCCGTTTCTGTCACCAGATTTTCTGATTTAAAAGTTTGAAATTTAACCGCATCAGCTCCAGCATTAACTGCCGCATCAACCAGCTGCAGAGCTTTGTCTAAATCCCCGTTATGATTCACACCCGCTTCAGCTATGATAAAAGTATTCATTTGTATATCTCTCGAATCAACATAAACGCCTCAGCGGCTTCAACGCCTGCCACGGTACCTCTAAGTGTTGCCTGAGCTTTAATGGCTTTCTCACTACGAGGAAACGGATGGTTACCCAACTCACTACCGTAGATCTTCATAATATTGATCTTTTCGTCCAAAAAGCCATCAATGCATATAAAGAGGTTTGGGCAAAAAGCCGTGGTATTGGTCTGAAGCGAAAAATCAGTTTCAGATAAAGTTTCATAAACTCTCAGACTGGTAACACTGGGATAACGAAAGGATTTTGTACAAGAAATTACAGCTTCATAAACCTCTTGATGATCACTGTGAATATCACCAGGAAACGGCATATAAATGATATCTGGCTTAATATCTGCGACCGCAGAAGATACGAAATCTACCAATTCGACTTTGCTATACTGATCCAACTCCATTGTTGCGAACGGGCCAATACGAACAGAGTGAAACTGATAAACAGTGGCAACAGCCTGAATCTCCTTCTCTCTACTCGATATTCTCTCTTGGGAAAAGCCTTGACGAGCCTCCATACGAGACATTATCAACCAGTGAAGCTCATCACCTTGTTTTAAATGTTTTAAAAGTGCTCCACCGCACCCTAATGTTTCATCATCTGGGTGAGGGGCTACAACTAATACTTTCACAGATAGTCACCAAGCCTTACATCAGGCATATTCTCAACACATTCCAGCAGCAAAGCATCTTCACCGCATTTTACCTGCACCCCTTCACCACTCACGGCCAGGATTTTTCCAGGTTCCAAGTTTTCCGAAGACGGCTCTACAACCTTTGCCTTCCATACAATGGCTTCGCCACCGTCATATTCAAAGTGTGCTCCAGGATATGGCTCGGACAAGGCACGAATAAGGTTAAAAATGGAAGAGGCCGACATTCTCCAATCAATTTTGCCATCTTGCTTGCCTCGTTTTCGCCATGCATTCCCTCCTTCAGGTTGCTCAGCCGCGGCATGAAAAGCCTCGCCCCAATGATCCACAAGCCATTCAATCTGAGCTAAAGCAACACTTAACATCTCGTTATAGAGATCTCGGGCATAATCACTGTCACGAATTTCAATTGGACGCTGAGATAAAATTCTACCGGTATCAGCCCCCTCATCCATAAGAAAGAAAGTTGAAGCTGTCTTTTTCATTCCCAAAGCCAAAGCCCAAATTAATGGGTGACGGCCTCTATTGTGTGGAATTTCTGCAGGGTGATAACCCACAACTCCAAATCTAGGGATCGATAGCACTTCTGTTTTCAGCAAATAACTCCACCCGACACAAAATACGACATCAGATGAATATCTTTTCAGCGATTCCGCAATTTTGCTTTGATCATTTTTTTCAATATGAACACATGGAATTTTATGCTGAGAAGCCAGCTCACCCAAATCAACAAAATCACTATTAATTGTCGAGCTCTTTTTAGTAATAACCAAGTCAACACTACACGATTGATTATTCACAAGCGTTTTTAATGCCTGCTCGCTAAACTCAACACATCCGATAACGGTTATTTTCAGAGGTTTCGTTTCGAACTCGCTTACAGTAAGGTGGTCAGTGGATATCATAAAAACGTTTTTTCAGAATATTATCCAAGTTAACAGACTTTAAAATCTTCACGATGCTGTCACTGGTAGCGCCCTTATTGTAAGGGTTTAGAAAAACATCAGGATTATTGTTCAAGTTCAATTGCAAGCTTGTCTCAATAGCTCGAACAATGGAAGACAGCGTGTTATCACTGTGAATGACGGAGGCGGCCCTTTCCCTTCCCTTTTGTCGTGAACCTATATCAACCGTGGGAACCTGAAAAGATGGGGCCTCAATAACTCCACTGGATGAATTACCAATAACACACTTACAATGCTCCAATGCACTCAAGTAACGCACTCGCCCCAAAGATTCAGTCAGATACACTCTATTAGAGTTCTTCTCTGAGTACTTCTTGATAAGATCAATGAGCTGACGACCATAAGTGTCAGCATTAGGAAAAGTAATGAGAACTCGATAGTCTTGGAATTTATCCAATGCATCCAATAAAGCCATTACACCATTCTGCTGCTCTTCCTGATCGAGAGTAACCGGATGATAAGTAACCAGAAAAAACTTCTCAGTAAGCTCAAACCCTATAGACTGTTCAAGCTCATCAAGAGTTAAAAGAGATGTCTTTACTGCAGATTCAACGCCTAAAGCTCCGACATTAAATACTCGATCGGGCTGCTCCCCCATCTGAATCAAGCGTTTCCTGTAGACTTCAGTAGAAGCAAAGTGAAGATGTGACATTTTAGTGATAGCGTGACGTACAGCCTCGTCAATTAGACCTTCCGTTGCCTCACCACCATGAAGATGAGCGATTGGGATATTAGCTAACATTGCAGCCTGTGCGGCTCCCATCGCCTCAAAACGATCACCTAATAACACAACCACATCAGGTTTCAATCTTTGAAAGCTCTCTGAGAACCCCATCAACGCCAAGCCGGTAGATTTAGTAATCGCAACGGGAGAATCACCTGATAACAATATCTCAATTTTATCTGCAATGAGAAAACCGTCAGCTTCAATCTCTTTGTAAGTAGAACCAAACTCCGGTGACAAGTGCATTCCAGTTACAACTAACTGAAGATCAAAGTACGCATCCAATTCTAAGGTTTTTAGCAACCAGTAAAACAAGCCATATTCTGCTCTAGTACCAGTGACAACACAGATCTTCACGATACCTGCCCCCCAGAACAAACTACCGAACTTGGAATGTTAACCAAGCGGTCTACCACATCCTCAGCAACAGTCAAATCACCGGTTTGGCAATCGCTGTAAGGAGGTAATCGGTTCAACAGTTCCCACACCGGCCGGGTCATCACTCCCAAACCATTGGTCACGGCCAGAAATTCGTCGCGTGAATCTTTATCCAAGAACTTAGCGGTACAAAGCCAGTAATTCGAAGTACATCCATCAGGTTCCGTCAAAAACTCTACATTAGTCTCACTAAAGAACCGTCGGTATTCCTCAGATATCGCTCTTTTTGAAGATAAAAAGCCTGATAGCTGTTCCAGCTGAGCCTTTCCTAAAGCAGCATTTAAGTTAGGCATGCGATAGTTGTAACCAACCATATCATGCACGTATTCCCATTTATGTGGCTTTTTCGCGGTGGTCGACAAATGCCGAGCCAAACTTGCTAGCTCATCACTGTCTGTGACAAACATACCCCCACCGCCAGTAGTGATAATTTTGTTGCCATTAAAGCTTATAGCAGAGCAAAGGCCAAAGCTGCCAGCATGCCTTCCCTCTTTTGTAGAACCCAAAGACTCTGCAGCGTCTTCTACAACAGGAATAGAATACTTCTCACACACCTGAATAACTTTATTGATATCCCCAATAAACCCAAAAGTGTGCATAGGGACACAAGCACTTACTCTTGCACCACTATTTTTATTAATCGGGGTACCATTATGTAACTGAATATTTTGCTCTAGCCACTGCTCCAATTTAACAGGGCAAAGACTGTAGGACATGCTATCAACATCAAGGAACACTGGATTTGCTTGTGCATATTTGATTGCGTTAGCGGTAGCTACAAAAGAAAGCGCCTGCGTTAAAACTTCAGTTCCTGGTTCCACTCCTGCAACCAACAAAGCAATGTGCAGTGCGGCAGAACCATTCACCATAGCCACAGCATGTTTTACACCGAGAGACCTTGCGATTGAGTCCTCAAATTCCACCACTTCTTTGCCAACACTGGACACAAAAGTACTTCGAATTACATCTACAAGATATTTTTCTTCATTCCCACTCAAAGTCGGAGCATGCAGTGGGATAAAGTCTGTCGTAGAGTATAAACCCTGCACAAACTCACAAAAGGACTCCGGAGAAAAAGTCATTTCAATGCCTTTATATATTTCTATAGCGTGCACTATCAGGATCGACGATAAAACCGTCCTGAATCACTTTCAAGATTTGTTCAACACCTTGAGGAACAGTTTTTGTAATCTTGAATCCAAGTACATTGGATATCTTGTCAAAGTTCACTCGATAATCACGTGGATCTTCCTGCTTCTCAACATATTTAATAGAAGCATCAGGAAGTAGTTTCACAACTTCATCAATGATCATTTTCTTTTGGTAGTTCTCTGTAGTATCCCCTACATTGAATACTTCATAAGCTACTTTTTCTTGATCAGCCTTAAAGACTTCCACTACGGATCTGGACAGATCCACAACATGACAGTATGGACGCCAGAATTGCTCACCAAAAATGACAAGCTCGCGTTCAAGAGCCAACTCTTTTGTAAACTCATTTACCGTCAAGTCAAACCGTAAACGTGGCGAAAGACCGTACACCGTTGAGAAGCGCAAGCATGTGGGCTTGCACGTCATGTTGTTGTCTTTCTGTCCCAAGAGAAATTGTTCAAATTCAACTTTGGTTTCTGCATATAGTGATACTGGAGCAAGAGGAGAGTCTTCGTGCACATACCCTTCACCGTCCTCCATTTTTCCATAATTGCTGCATGTAGATGCAAATACAAAGCGTTTAACACCCACGCTTTCTGCAATTTCATACAACCTCTTTGAAGCATCTAAATTAATCGATTTAGTTAACTCTGGCTGCTTTGCACAAGCAGGGTCACCAACGATAGCGGCCAAGTGAGCGATATAGTCAACACCAGACATAGCTGATCTCATCAGCTCTTCATCACGAACATCGCCTTTAATGAACGTGAAATTATCATCATTTAGCAGCTCTACAATACTTTCACCGCCAAAACTCAGATTATCCACGACCACAACTTTATAGCTTTCTTGCAGCAACAGCCTTACTAATACACTACCTATATAACCTGCCCCACCAGTAACCAATACCTTTGTCATTCTTTCCTCACAACTTGTAGTCATAGTATTTAACAAACCATTCAATAAACTTATTGATGCCTTCATTCACTGTAGTCTTTGGCTGGAAGCCCGTTTCTTGCACTAAAGCATCTACATTTGCATGAGTATCAGGCACGTCACCGGGCTGTAACGGCAAAAGTGTCATTTCAGCCTTTTTGCCTAAAGCGTTTTCAATAGCGTGAATATAATCCATTAAGAGTACTGGGTTTGAATTTCCAACATTGTAAACTCTCCAAGGGTATTTACTGCTTGCTGGATCTGGTTTTAAGCCACTCCAGTTAGGGTTCGGAGCAGCGATTTTATCCGAAACTCTTAAAATCCCCTCACAAATGTCATCAATATATGTGAAATCACGCCGATGATCCCCATAATTGAACACTTCAATCTTTTCATCATTGAGGATAGCTTTAGCAAATTTAAACAGGGCCATATCAGGACGCCCCCAAGGGCCGTATGCCGTAAAGAAACGCAAACCCGTAGTTGGCAAACCATAAAGAGAGCTGTAAGTGTGAGCCATTAACTCATTAGACTTTTTAGTGGCCGCGTACATGGACAATGGGTGGTCAACCGAATCTTCTACTGCAAATGGCAAAGTTTCATTGGCCCCATAAACAGAACTTGAAGAAGCGTAGACCAAGTGCTTCACATCATTATGACGACAACCTTCTAAAATATTCAAGAAACCGGTTATATTGCTGTCAACATAAGCATAGGGGTTTTCTATGGAATAACGTACACCAGCCTGTGCCGCTAAATTTATAACTAACTCAAAGCTATTACTTTCAAACAGATCTTTAATCGCGACTCGATCAGATAGCTCCATTTTTTGAAAGTGAAAGTTAGTAGATGCAGATAAACGACTTAGGCGATCTAACTTCAACTGCGGATCATAGTAGTCGTTTATATTATCAATGCCTATTACGGTATCACCACGCTTAAGCAGCCTCTCCGCCACATGCATTCCAATAAAACCTGCCACACCAGTTACTAATACGTTCATTTTTCACACAATTTCTAGAGGTTGAATAATTTAATAATCAACAAATTCATGTATGCCAGCATCCACAGAGATGCTGACTTTTTGCAATCAAATACGAGAAGTAGTTTCAAGCTCTACGCCGTAAATGCCGGCTTTTGATAAATATACACCTACAATTAAAGGCAACAGTGCTATGACTGTAATAATAAATGAATAACTGTAGTATTCTGTAGCCAGCCAAGCCATAGGGAATAACCAAATTATATTGATAAACAAGATAAACAAAGTAACCTTTGAGTGAGACTTCAGTTTTCTTGCCCATTTCTGATAGGCGTGAAGGTTATGAGCTTGCAACCATGGCTGCCCCGTCAACATTCTGGTTATTAGAGTGACAGTAGAGTCAACTATAAAATAACCATACAGAATCACCCAACTCCAAGGGCTGATAATATCTTCAGATGATGTCCCAATAGCATAGACAACCAAAGTAAAACCTAGAAAGCTACTACCAACATCACCCATAAATATTTTGGCAGTGGGGAAGTTAAATATTAAAAAGCCGAGCAAACTTGCGCTTAGTACTAGCAATGAAGCAGAGTGCATAGTTTCACCCGAAGCATACAAAATACAAGATGCCGCAATAGATACAAACAATGCTTCTAATCCAGCTAAGCCGTTAATCCCGTCCATAAAGTTAAATAGATTGGTTGACCAAACTATAGCAAGCAATGCAACAAAATAGCTTACATAAGACAACCAAGGGAACTCATCTTTAAACGGTAACTCAGGAACAGTTTGCAACAGAATTAAAGCAAACACTGCAGAGAACAACTGAACAGAAAAGCGCCAACGAATAGCCACACCTCTTTTATCATCAACCCAGCCTATCCAGGCAATAACCCCTCCACCAATAAATAATGCTAAAAACATAGGATCTGTAATGACATGCTTAATATAAACAGCTAGAAGACCAAAAATGTATATTGCAACAATCGCAGCTCCCCCACCACGAGGCGTTGGGGTCTTGTGTGAGCTACGAGCATTCGGAACATCCATCATTGACTTTCGATGAGCAAACCTGATTAAAAACCAAGTACATGCAGCTGCCACAAAGATAAGCGAAAATAGAAAAAGCCAGAGCCTCATTGCGTGCCCTTGCTGATCATCACTTGAATTTCATTGTTTGTAGGAAAAGGCGCAGACCACTCATAAAACTTACTAGGGTTTTTCCCTTCGAACTCTTGGCTACACGATAGCTTATCCCACAGACTTTTTTTACCAGCCCAAAAACACACATAAGAAATTAAAAAACTCGGGACAGGAAATAAAAGCACCTGCTTTTTAAATGCTTGAGCTATCATTTTACAAAGCTCAGGTGTGCTATAAGAGTATTTGTCTGTCACTAAAAAAATCTCTTTTTTGTACGTTATTTTTGGTGTTTCAAAAACAAGAACTTTTAAAAAGTCACAAAGATTTCTAACACTGACAATACTGCGCTTATTGTGAAGCATTCCTAATGGTAATAGTGGCACCAAATGCACTAACTTAACCAAAGAAGCCATGTTCGCTTTTACACCTCCTCCGTATATCAAAGGGGATCGAACAATAGAAACCTGAATCCCATCTTCAGTTAAATTCGTTAGTATTTGCTCGGCTTGATATTTACTTTCTGCATAAACGCCTTTGGGTGTCACCGGGCTTTGCTCAGTAACCGCATTGATTGTATTTTCAATGCCATAGACTTTTGTTGAACTCAAGTATATGAAATGCTTAACACGCTTATCTCTAGCCACCCTCCATAGAGCGCTTGTACCATTAACATTAACCGACTGATATTCATGTCTTCGTTTGTCATCTTCCGTAACATGAGCCTTAGCAGCTAAATGAATAATAACATCAATGGTATCTGGAAGCCCTTTACCTGAGTATGACTCGATGGAAGTGTGTTCGATGACATTTACATTGCTAGAGGCTCCAAAGCCATGCACAAGGCCTCGAACCAGCAGAAAAAGCTCAACATCATGTGTTTTTAACTGCTCAACTAACTGCCTACCAACAAATCCAGTTGCCCCAGTTATTAAAATAGAAAGGCTCATTTAATGTAACTTTATACTTATTGGCGTTTGGTCAGCCTCATTCATAACGAGGCTTGTAATAGGTTCATTTGGAGCAAAACCTGTAGGTGCATCGCGTAATAGGCCTCTAACCTTATCTGAATCTCGATCGAGAATAGCTTTTTTTAGACTATCAACCAGCAACTCCAATTCTTCCAATGATGGTGACAGCTCACGAGCGCACATGATTCGTGGGTGAACGGTACCTAATGCGTTATCATCAACCAACAATTCCTCGTAAAGCTTTTCTCCTGGACGCAGTCCAGTAAACTCAATTGCAACATAGCGATCAGATGAAGAGTTTTCTGTAAAGCCCATAAGATGGATCATCTTTTTGGCTAAATCAACAATCTTCACTGGCTGCCCCATATCAAGCACAAAAACTTCACCTCCCTTTGCTAACGCTCCTGCTTGAATGACGAGCTGTACGGCTTCAGGGATAGTCATAAAATAACGCGTAATTTCAGGGTGAGTCACAGTTAAAGGCCCACCTTTCTTAATTTGAGCTTGAAATAAAGGTACTACAGAACCTGACGACCCCAGCACGTTCCCAAATCGAACCATACTAAAGCAGGTTTTTTGATCTTTTGCTGCTGAAAAAGCTTGTAGAATGAACTCTGCTACCCTTTTAGAGGCGCCCATTATATTGGTAGACCGAACGGCTTTATCCGTAGAAATAAGAACCATATTTTCGACGTTATAATTTTGAGCAGCTTTAGCAACCACATACGTTCCCAAAACGTTGTTTTTGACACCCTCAATGACATTTTCTTCTACCAAAGGAACATGCTTATAGGCCGCGGCATGATAAATGGTCTGTACAGCATGAGCAGAAACTAGCTCATTGATTAACGCTTCATCCAGCACGCTTCCTATGACAGGTATAATAGATAGATTCTCATCCGACGAACTCTTTATACTGTTATGAATACTGTATAAAGCAAACTCAGAATTATCCAACAGGACCAACCGCTTCGGAGAAAAGCGGATCAATTGCCTACACATCTCAGAGCCTATTGATCCTCCAGCACCGGTGACCATAACAACTTTATTCTTTACACATTTATCCATGAGCTTGGTTACGGGCTCTACCGGTGTTCTTCCTAGCAGATCTTCAACTTTAACATCACGGAGACTTTTAACACTTAAGCCACCGGAGACAATCTGCGAATACGGAGGGATAATTTTAACTTTGACTGACAGTAACTCGAGCATCTCATAGATATTTTTTCGCTGCTCCTGAGTAATATTAGCAATCGCCAATAGAACTTGATGGACATTATAATCCTCTACCATACTCGCTATCTTTGATGGAGGATAAACTTCAATTCCCTGAAGACACCTGCCGTGGAGCTTGGGATTATCATCAATAAAAGCAATAGGGGTGTAATGGTTATCGTGAACCAAAGACATTGCCAACTGATTTCCAGCTTTACCCGCACCATATATGATAACAGGCTCACCTATTTGCCCACTGGCGTATTGTTGAAACAAAAGACGGAGTCCAAATCTACTCCCCAACATAAATAAAATAGCCAAACAAGCATAAATAATTGGCGTTGAACGGGGCAAAGCAATAGAAAAAAAGAAAAGGCAAAGGGACATTAAGACTGAAGAGGCCAATACCACAGAACAAATAGATACAATATTTTGATTTCCAAAAAAACGTACTACTGTTTTATAAACACCTATTTTTTCACCAAAAACTATGGTGAAGACAATACAAATTAATAGGCAACACCATACAAGTATAGAGTCAGAGCTGTAAACCTCGCCTAAACGAATGGATACAGCCAGAAAAAACGCCGCTATTAACGACAAAGTATCGATAGCTTGTGCAGTCAGCCTCTTCAAAACTCTAGGCAAATTAAATAAATTTGAGATCATAAAGTCACCTTAAGCTGTTGCTTCAAGCAAAACCGAAGCAAGCTCTCTACACACTTTCTCCAAATCCATTTTTGTTATGGTAGGATGAACCAAGAAGCATAGACTTGTTTCTCCAAGCTCAGACGCTATTGGTAGTGGCATATCTGGCCTCCAACCGGTTCCATCGAAAGCTTTTTCTAAATAAACTTCAGAGCATGTACCGGAAAAACATGGCACTCCTCGATCATTCAACACTGTAATAAGTCGATCCCTAGACCAACCACTTTTTAGATATTCAGAGCGAACGTACATATAATGTTTATATGGAACATAATCTATATGTTCTGGAACTTGAGGGACTGTAATTGCTGCACTCACAGAAGCGGCTTTATTGTACATTTGAGCATTAGCTTTTCTCACTTGAGACCACTCATCAAGAAATGCCAATTGATGACGGCCCAAGCAAGCCTGCATTTCCGTCATACGCCAATTAGTACCAAATGATTCGTGTAGCCAACGATACCCGCCTCCATGGTCTTGCTCATATACTGCAGCCCAACTCTTACCATGGTCTTTATAAGACCATGCCTTTCGCCAAAGCGCTTCATCATTACAGATAAACATTCCACCCTCACCACCAGTGGTCATAATTTTATCTTGACAAAATGAAAAAGCCGACACGTGACCAATACTACCTAGACGTCGTCCCTTATAAGAAGACCCATGTGCTTGGGCACAATCCTCAATGACATAAAAACCATGCTGGTCAGCGAGCTTCATAATGCCATCCATTTCACACGGCCAGCCTGCTATATGAACACAAATGACGGCTTTGGTTTTTTTGGACAAGGCAGGAGAAATGGTTTCTACACTTATGTTCCCTGAGTTTCGCTCAATATCTACAAAAACTGGAGTTGCACCAACACTCACTATACTTGAAACCGAGGCGATAAAAGTTCTAGGCGTTACAATGACTTCATCTCCAGGACCAACCCCAAGACTGATCAGAGCAAGTTCCAACGCCAAAGTTCCATTAGCCAAGGCAATGGCATAATTAGCATCATAAAAAGAAGCCATCTCAAGCTCAAATGAACGGGCCTCACGACCGGTCCAGTAATTTACTTTATTGCTTAATAGTACATTGGCTACTTTATCAGCTTCGTCTTGAGTAAAGGACGGCCACGGGGCAAGTGCAGTTTCTAACATTTAACTCTCAAACCAATAACAGGAAATTCTTATCCATCCGCAGGATACCTACCAGCGTGCGGGGATACCTTTAGCTGTCACAGCAGCAGGCACAGAGTTTACCACTACCGCACCCGCTCCTACAGAACTCCGATCACCTACAGAGCAGCAAGGCAAAGCGACTGCTCTGGCACCAAACAAAACCTCTTGCCCAATATTACAGCCGCCCGATAAAATTGAGCCTGGCCCTAAGTGGCTATGATCTCCCACGACACAATCATGCTCAACAATTGCCCCTGTATTAATAATCACATTGCTACCAATACTTGCATCTGGGTTAATTGTCACACCAGAAAAAACCACCGTCCCTTTACCTAAAGTGGCAAAGTTACTTACGACAGCATTTTTATGGATAACCGTATCAAGCGAAACAGCCATACTTTCCAGCCAGAGATATATGCGTTTTCTTATCTGGATATCACCAATAGCAACTATAAACTTACACTGTTGAGCAGCTAAATCCATTATACAGTCGTCATTCCCAATAACAGACAAACCCATAACCTGCTCAAGAGCAGGATATCGACCATCTAAAAAGGAAATACTGTCATACTGACAAGTTGACATCGCAGCATCAGCAACAACTTTTCCATGCCCCCCTGCCCCAATGATGACTAGTTTTTTCACACTGCTGGGGTCTTTAATGGCTGATGTCATCATTGAGCGCCTTTTAATGCGAACTCTAAATCAGCAATTTGTTTCGGAAAGGTCTCATTTTTAGGATAAAGAAAATGGGCTTCCTTTGCATACTTCAGTGAAGCTTGAACATTTCCGTAAAGGCGAAGTACCACAATAAAGTTTTCATATATTGATTCTTGCGGAGCATATTGAATCACTGAATATGCCCAATACATATATTTTTTTGCATCCTCAGCAGAAATGCTACCCACCCTACCGGCTTCAGCAATGATCGAATGCATAAACTCATAATTATATCGAACCCTAAATGCTGCTGGATTTTTTATGGATGTTAGTGCTGCTAAATCTTTTTTATCAGAAGCATAATATTGATGGAACATCAAACAAGCATAAATTGTAGAATAAAGAAAAACAAAAGCCATAAACAAGCCAAATCCAGCCACAGGAACAAGCCCCCAGCCTATAAGACGGGGAACTTTTATCTCAATTAACTTAGACTTATCTGCAAGAAAAAGGATACATAAAAAGAACAAAAAGTGCGGTGCAGAATGATAAAAAGGCAGTTCAAATAGTGAATGAAGAGCCAAAGGCATACCCAACATAAGCACACCTAGATCCAGATCACGCCTTTTCGTCAATACCAAAAAAACCAAAAGCAGCATCACAAAACCAATCACCGAAAAAGCACCTAACTCTACCATCCAGTGAAGCGGCTCACTGTGTGCGTGAGCCAAATAGAATTCTGCTGGCGCATTAGGATGAGCTTCAAGATAACGGGCTTGGTATTCAAGATACTTACGTCCAAAAGAACCGACCCCGTGACCCACGATAGGTTCATCCATAATCATAATGGCAGCAATTTTATAAATAGTCTGCCGAGTTCCCAAAAAAGATAAATCAAGAAAAGGCTTTTCACCTTGGGCATCCGGCTCTAACTCAACCTCCGCATCTATTAAGCTGTCATCAAGCTTTTCTTGTGCTTTTGATTCATCTATAGCCTCTTTAACGTTCTCTACTAGAGGTGAAGCTGCTGCAACACTTGGTCGCTCGTATATAAACTCTCTCGGAATAACCAACGCTAAAGCGATCGCTGCAATTACAGCTAAAGAAACACCATATCGCTTTTGTCGATAATTGAAGTAACCTAAAAACACCAAAATAGATACAACTGACACAACCAAAACTGTTGTTACTTTAGCAAGAATCATCAAATGGTGATTAAGAAATAACAACAGTAAACATAAAACCAAAGGGGCAGCAGTTATTTTTTTACTAGAAAAGAGATAGTAAAGTGCCATCAATGACCCAACCGACAAAAAGCTGGAATAATCATTAGTCTGCTGAAAAACTCCATAAGGCAAACCTAACGAAGCCCTTAAAAACATCATATTTGACTCGGTAATCAAATAATACTGACTCAAACCCCAGAATGTCTGAATGATGGTTGAAACAAATAAAATGACTAACAGATTAGATTTAAAGCTTTCAGTTTTGCACTGAAACAGAGCCCCTAAAAAAAACAAGCCTGCGCCTAGACCCACAAACACTAAATAGGTTGTATCCAGTAAAAGGCGGTCATTATAAATTAACGGAAAGAAGATAAATCCAACAGAGAGAAGGTATAAAAAATAAGCTTTTGTTAGGAATAACCGGCGCCTAATCACAACACTCAGCATAATTACAAATACTGCAAGGGCAATAATAGACCAAGTAAAAGCATTGTAAGGCAGCTGTATACCTGAGCCCCCAACGTTATTATTGACATAGTTCATGGCTCCCAAAAACACGACAGCCATAAAGAATAGAATTACTTTTTCCAACTGCAGTAGTGCGCCCTTGTTAGCCAACCCGGTCAGAGCGTTCATCACATCTAATTACCTTTATTATAAAATCGTTATTTTTAACACTACCCCCTAAAAAAACAAATTACAGGCCCAGTGTATGCTGGGTATGAGTATTAGAGGGAGCCTGACAATTAAAGCTAAAACTACGATTGAAAATATACAATCAACAAATAAAAAAGGAGTGCCGAAGCACTCCTTTTTTCACACATGGTGATACTACAGATGGATCACTGTAACCAGTTACGAGAAGTTGTATCGTAATAAACTGGGATAGGAAGACGACCATCGGAAGCTTTCTTCTCAGCTACCAAGTGAATAGCATTGGTCTGACCAGCAACAGTAACAATCATTGATACGTCAGCCAGCTGAGTTGGATTACCCATAGCAGTCAAGAGAGCCGCTTCACCAATTGTGGCAATACCGCCAGCATCAACACTGCCTAAAGTTGCACCAGATACAGAGCCTTCAGTACCGTCAGCCAAAGTCCAGATAATGTCTGCAGAGATCTCGGCATCAGTGTTGCCTTCGTTAACCACTTTCAACCAGCTGACAAAGCCAGTAGTGTTCAAGGACAAGTGAGAAACTTTAGCTTGCAAACCGTTAATGGTCCATTCGCCAACAGACGTATTTTCAGCAATCAGATTTTTGTCGGTTTCATCAACAAAATTCAAGTCAGTCTGCGAAGTGAAAGTACGGGTTGCCAGAGTAGAAGTGCCATCAACAGTTGCAGTCAACTGAGTTAAACCTGCACCCGCAAATACATCACTAGCACTCAGAGAAATAGTCGCTGTGTTAGTGGCTGTATCGATGGTCATATCACCACGCGAAGCGCCGTCAGTTACGGCCGCGATAGCATCGATACCGCTCATATCGCCACTCAAAGTAATCTCTACTTTGTCATCGTCAGTCAAAGCTACTTTGTTATTCAGAGCTGCATCGGTGTAGGTGAATGCGATAACATCATTATCTACGCCACCAGTGAAGCTCAAACGGTCGTCAGCAACGTCAACAATACCGTTAGCAGAGGTAGTCACAGCCGCAGAAAACTCATTGAAGTATTGAAACAATTCAACATCGTTGTAGCTTTCGAAAACTGTAGTAGGTGAATCTTTGTATTCTGCATCGATGTTAATTTCAGAACCTGCTGCGGCTGCTGGAACATTAACAGAGATCGCTTGACCAACTGCAGTAGAGCCAGACAGAATAAATTCGTCTTCAGCAGTGGAACCCGAAGCATCCAATACAAACTCTAGTGAGCTGGTACCAACACCAGTAGTCAGAGTCCAAGAAGCGGTGCTACCACCAGCGCCGGACTCTTCCAGAACGTAGGTAGAATCAGCGAAGGTAGCGCCATTATCCAAAGTAATGGTCAAACGCGCACCAGCACCAACAGGGTAAGCATTGCCTGGCTGCAATACAAATTGACCGCCAGTAACGTCAGCCGTGTAAGAACCGGTAGAAGCGGCCTCAACACTCACGGACTCAGATGTACCTTGCACAAAAGTACCCGCAGCCATAGTGCCGGAAGCAGAAACTGCTAACGCAACCCCAATGGCAAGTCCGCTCTTTTTAAGTATATCCATTATTGAACTCCAAAATTTAACAGTAATGTGTAATTGCAATTAGCACATTCCACAAAAAGAATATGTGCACTATCGATTATTCAACCTACCAGTAAATATGTCAAGCCTCGCCCTAGGCATTCGGCCCCATTTCACAACAAATAGGTAACTTATTGAATCTTAAAGCTTAATGACTTAACCGATATCAGCCATTCAATGGTAGAACAGGGAGTCGATGAGAACAATCCCAAACTCGGCAAAAAGATAATTTTGTGACCGCTGACCAACCTATCTATTCCACCGCAGCAGCTCAAGTGACTGGAAACCGATAAACTGCGCGCACTAAAATAATGCACTTCTACGCTACGACAAGCACCACAAACAGAAACGCACTTGATGCCTACAACACTGCTTCGGAACGCCCAACTGTATTACCGAATTTGAATGTCATATTACCAAGCTTAAACAACAAACATTAAAAATGCCCGCACCCTAAAGTGCAGGCATTCCAACATCTATGACTATTTAACTCAGCCGAGCAAAATAGCCATCAGTAACAAGGCCAGATTACTGGAGCCAATTACGAGAAGTTGTATCGTAGTAAACAGGCACTGGGAGACGACCGTCAGAAGCTTTCTTCTCAGCCACCAAATGAATAGCATTGGTCTGACCAGCAACAGTGACAATCATTGATGCATCGACCAACTGAGTAGGGTCACCCATAGCCGCCAAGATAGATGCTTCACTGATTGTGGCAATACCACCAGCATCAACACTGCCTAAATCCGCCGCAGTCACAGAGCCCTCGGAACCATCAGCCAAAGTCCAAATGATATCAGCAGAAATTTCAGCGGCTGTATTGCCTTCGTTAACCACCTTCAGCCAACTAATAAAGCCAGTAGCGTTTAGCGACAAGTGAGAAACCTTGGCTTGAAGACCATTAATCGTCCATTCACCAGCAGCGGTAGCCTGAGCGACTAAATTTTTATCGGTTTCATCAACAAAATCCAAATCCGCTTGAGCCGTGAAAGTACGAGTTGCCAAGGCAGAAGTGCCATCAACAGTTGCAGTCAACACTGTTGAGCCTGAACTAGCGAATACATCGCTTGCACTCAACGACATGGAAGCTGTATTCGCGCTGGTATCAATAGTCATGTTGCCACGAGCAGTACCGTCAGTCGACGCCGCAATGGTGGAGATTCCGCTCATATCACCACTTAAAGTGATAATCACTTTATCGTCATCATCCAAAGCTACGTTATTCGTTAAAGGCGCATTAATAAAGTCAATGGAGATGACATCGTTATCTACACCGCCCGTAAAGCTCAATCGATCATCGGCAACATCCACAACGCCATTAGCAGAGGTATCTAAAGAGGCGGAGAACTCATTGAAATATTGAAACAGTTCTAAAGACGTATACTCCTCGACCACAGTGGTTGGTGAATCCTTATACTGTGCATCAATATCAATTTCGCCTCCAGCTGCAAGTGACGGTAAAGTCATGTTTACGGCTTGGCCAGCAATACTTGATCCAGATAGAAGGAATTTATCGCCAGGAGATACGGTGCTGGTCCCTAAAATAAACTCCAAAGATGTAGATGTGCTTGATGGAGCTTGAGTCCAGTGGGTCAAGTCACCGGTACCGGCTCCACCAGAGCTTTCCTCCAGAGTATAAGAGGCATCAGAAAAAGTCGCGCCATTGGTCAATGTCAGCACTAAACGAGCGCCGGCGCCATTGGTATAACCAACTTGAGGCGACAAAACGATAGCATCACCAGAAATATTGGCTGTCGCACTACCGGTGGATGCAAACTCCACACTGACAGCCTCAGAAGTAATCGATTGAAATGACCCTGCTGCCATAGCGTTAGAAGCCGCCACAGCGGCCGCTACACTCAAAAATAAACCAGTTCTTTTAAAAGTTTTCACAATCTAACATCCCCAAACAGAAAAATAATAAAAATACCGCTCCAACCCAGAGCAATACAGTTATACCTACCTTATGGTTTAGCAGCAGAGTGAAAATTCGTCAAGGAAGTCTAGTATTTAGACAACACATCAGTATTAAGCTGGAACAGCTTAATACTTGGGCCGTAATCAAAACAACTCCAGCTCATCAATAAACAGATTTCTCAGCTCATCAATATCAGAAGAGTTATGGATAATTTTGGCCGTAATCAATACCACTAACTCTGTGCGTGATTTCGACTTTGATTTACTGGAAAACAACGCACCCAACCCTGGGATATCACCCAATATTGGCAAACTGGAATCTGTTGAAGAATTATTTTCTCTAATCAACCCCCCGAGCACCAACGTTTGTCCAGAGCGCGCAATCACTGACGTGTTAAAAGATCTATTCAGAATTAAAGGAGAATTAAGCGAAGACGTGGAATTACCCGATGTCTCACTGACATTTTGCGATATTTCCATAGCGACAACGCTATTTGAGTTAACAACCGGCTTGACACTCAAATCCACCCCTGTGGAACGGTACTGAATACTCTGTAAGACCCTATCCGAATCAACGTCTGTAGATTGTGTCGTCAAGACAGGTATTTCAGTGCCCACATTCATTGTGGCCCTCTCACCATTGGAAACTACAATTCTTGGGCTAGAAAGGACTTTAAGCTGATCTTTGCTCTGCAAAAGACTCAACACTGCATTGTAATCAATACCGCTTATCGTATAGGCGAAACTTCCTGAATTGTAAGAGGCAACTTGTGATGTAGACAGGTCTCTTTTTGCAGCGCCACCAAATAAACTCCACTCAACACCTTGACTAAACTGATCTGTGAGAGTGATCTCTATGAGTTTTGCTTCGATGAGCACTTGCGGAGGGGTCACATCAAGCTTTTTCAACAGAGGGAGCATGGTTTTGTATTTAGTCGCTGTCGAGTATATAACGATAACATTTCGGTTTTCGTCTGTTACAAAGCTGAAATCATTTGCCACACCTGACAGTGACGCTTCTTTGCTGCCACCCTCAGAGCTTTGCTTTTGAGCTGAAGACTTACTGTTAGACGCAGATGGACCAGTAGTAGAGGAAATACTCTCGAACCTCATCAACACATCTGCCAACTTAGAGGCTTCCATATTTTGTGGGTAGTACATAAAGTAACGAAGGTCATCACTGGATTCTGGGGTATCCAGCTTTTCTCTCCAGTAGGATATTCTATCCAAAAGAGCTTGGTTGTTAGAATGAACAACTACACCATTTTGACGACTCAAATCTGTAAACCGAACCCCCAAGCCAACATTCACACCGTCACTTTCAAGTAGATCCGTAACTTTCTTAATAAACTCTTCAGAAGGTAAATACTCAAGCTGCATATAAACGACCGTGTGCCCTAGCAAACCTGGCACATCCAGCATTCGAATAATGCTAAGAGCCCTAAGAATGTCGTACCTTTTACCTTGCAGAGCGATGATATTAGGGTCGTAAGACAGCTCAACACCAGCATTAGCGAGCCTTACCAGAAAACTATGTAAGCTTTTAGGGCCGATGTAATAAACTGGTACCAGCTGATAGATAAGATCACTTCCTACTGGCACATCAGAATCTTCTCTGCCATAACCAAAATCTAAGTCTGGCCGCCCTCTGACCTGGCTGGAGTTATGTACAAATATAATCCCTTCTTGAATCTTAGAGACCAGCCCATGCTGACTCAGTAAATCTTCAAAGAGGCTCAAAAACTCTCGTTGACTTATTTTTTCTTTTATCTCAAGCGTAACTGTTTTGCCTTTCATCTCAACATTTGGAGCCAGCACAAAGTTCACATTCAAGATATTAGATAGGGCGTGATTCACAAACTCAGCAAGCTCAACCCCATCAAAAGCAATGCTGATATTCTTTTCGTCGCTCAAAGCCAACACCTCAGAAGAGCTCTTGGCAGGTAAAGGTGGTCCTCCACTGATCGATTCTAACTGCGTAGACGAACTTACAGCCGGCTCAATAGCAGTATTATTACCCTCATTTACTTCTTCTTGTTCATCTTCCACGAGATCCGCAGTAGGAGATTCAAACTGTGAGCCAAAATCCATCGTTTCGGAAGTAGCACACCCCTGAAGAAGCAATAAAATAGCGATCCCACACAGAAAGCGCGTAGAATGAAATGCGTGAAACAAGTTATAAATCATAATTAAACATTGCCAAACTGTAGATTTGTGTTGCTTTAGTATCCGAACTCTTCACAACGATTCGAACAGAGGTTTCCTTTATCTCTTCAATCTGAATAGTGTAACCACCATCACCAATTGACATATCAGTATCTTTTTTAAGCAATAAAACATCATTTCCTATACCCAAACCAGAAATACTAATTAAAGCCACCTTTTCATCACCTAACTGCGTTATACCAAACAACTTAAGATCGCCTGCGTCTAAAGTAATGACCTTTTGAACTTTTTCCTGTTCGGCAAGCTCTTTTGCGAGAAGCTCCTCTTGCTCGGCCTTAAGCCGTTCAGCCTCCTCATCCACTTTAGGCTTCAAGCCAAAGTACTGGTTTATCTCAGGCAAACTGAGGGGGCTTTCCTTCTTTAAAACAGATTGGTCCCAACTCTCAACGCTCAAACTTTTGTTGTTATTGCCCACGGATACCCAAGAGTTAGCCAAAAAGTCTATGACGACTAAAACCATAAAACCGGCAATTAAAGTCATATTTGATTTATTCATTGGAGACATGCTTCAATAATTCCAATCGAGCTTTCATTGCCTGCCCTTGGCGTCCATAGACGGTCAAGCGATCGACAATGAAAAACTCTTGGGCGTTTTCTAAAGTCGACAGTAAGGCAAATAATGCATCAACCGAGCCTGATGTTTCCACGCTTACCATAAACGAACTAACAGGCTTTTCCCTAGGTTCTAACTCTGTCACCGCGATACGATTGACCTGAACGTCGAACTTATCGCAAATCTGACGCACTTGAGTAGGTAGCTCTACTTTAGCTGAAGTTGCTTTGATTCCCGAGAAGCTTTGAAACAAACGTTGAAGATCTCCAGAGAGCGCTTCTTGCTTAAGCTCTAGAGCTGCTAGTGACGACTCGAGCTTTTGTTTATCAACCAATAAGCTAGATGTCACCTGTAGCTGCTCAGACAAATCTTGACGCCATTCAATCCAAGGTACCACTACTTTTTGCAGCACCACCAACAATACAACCAGCATCAAGCCATACTTAACGAGTGGCTTCTGCAGCTCTTGAGTTAATCGATTAACCATTCAACAAATCAAACCTAATCAAAAAACGATCTTTTCCACTGCTATCCGGAGTAATTGGAGATAAAAACTCCAACCCCTGGACATTCTGCAGCCCTGATAAGTAAGTCATTAACCCCTCAATATTACTGCTAACGCCCCCAATGCGAACTTCGCCTTGCAAATAATCCATTCTATCAATCCGTACTTCGTTCATACTGTCAAAACCAGATAGCAATCTAGGGATATCTGTCAAGTTACTTTTGGTACCCACAATAGCGGCCAAGCTCTGATAAGTCTTTAAGTCGCTTAAGTATTTCCCTTTTGTGATGGCGTATTGATCTCTTAGCTCTGTGGAGCTTTGCATTTTACTATTTAGATAGAGCTCAACTCCCACTAAATAGCTTGACTCCAAAAGCGCAACAGCAGCAACTAACAATGAACTAATCCACACTTGCCGACCCGAGAGCTTAAAAGAGACTCTCTTCCGAGCGAATCGGCCTCTATTAAAAGAACCGTATAAATTGCCCCAGGAAAATGTGAGTAAGTACGTTGATATCAAAGAAGAAAGACCCTGTACATCTAGCTCTTGTACAGAGACTTCTTGATGCTGCGCGTTCGCTAGGATACGGTTTTTAAGACCGTCTTGATCAATCTCTCTGACCTGAATAGTACCATCTTCCAGTGTTAGTAACTGACAGCCCAAAACAGACTTTATCCGAAAGGGCAGCTTTTTTTGACCAGCTGTACTTTTGAGAAGATCTTCCCATACCAAGATCAATATGTATTCAGAAACGTCTGGATATGCATCGAGGTCAATAAAATAGTAATTAACTTTCCAGCCACCTTCACCTAAGTCCGTTATTCTAAATAGCGCATAAGTATTCTCAAAAGGCGAATGGTAATTCATTTCATTTTCAGCAATGCCTTTCAACTCTTTTCGAGATATGACTTTATATTTCCGCTCAAAGGATACATATACCCCCTTATTAAGTATGAGTATTCCTCGCCCACTAGTATTGACAGATTCAAGACGCTCAGCATCCAATACAAGCTGGTTTACATCGGAACGCCCTTGAAAATACAGCCGGTCAAACAGCCACTTAATACAGCTGCTTTTGATTATTTGAAAATATTTATTCATTGCCATCCAATCACATAAAATGGCATTGTATCTGTGCCTCTCATATTCACCTCGGCCACCCTGGTAAATTTAGCCTCGCCTTTTTTGGCTTGAATCACAATTCTAAACATGCCAGAAACAACGCTATTCACTCTACTGACATCTACGTCTTCCAATAAACGGTAAGCTTGCCGGAGATTTCCACTGGTTGTTCGCTGATCCATCACCGCAAGATAAGTCTCTAAGTTACTATAAGCCAATATCATTGCCTTACTACCCAACAAGGGCGACCGATCCGAGCCTCCCCAATAGCTCATCTCATTATCCAACTTAGAAATAACCTCTGGCGTTAAACCTGGTATGTATAACAGTTCATCTTTGGACTGCATTAATTGATCACGCGGGTACAGCTCAGGGTCTGCAAGGCGATATCCTCTTGCTTCCAATCCCTGCAGCCGACGAAAACTGTCAGAATCCATCCAATCTTGAATTTTATCTGTAACCGCTTGCGCTTCAATATCACTCAAACCGTATTCTTGTAGGACTCGATTCCACTCTCTCACTTTGAAGGGGATCAAGTTCAGCCTAGCCGATAAATCTTGGTAAGAAACGCTTACGCTCTCACTAACAGGTTGAAAATCACCCCAAAAGTTAGTTTTTAGTCGAGTCTCATCGGACCACACTATCTCAGCAAACCCTACACTGGACAAGGCATAAATAGCTTTATTCATATCCCCATCAGCGATAAGTCGAGCCTCAAATTGGTCGCTCATTTGCTCTGCCAAAGCAATATTGCGCTGAGCTTTAAACGTAAAAAACGCAGCAAAAACTCCTAACAACAAAGACACTAACAGAGAGAAAATCAGAGCAACTCCGGATTGCTGCCTTCGAGACTTATTATTCATATAGGTAAATAGCTTTTATTAACGAGTACCATCTAACATGAATCCTCGCTTGGCGTAGTTCTGAGCCTTTATAGAGATGATGCACGGCCAACTGCTCCCATCCGGCCATTCAACGTTCATCCGAAATTTTATTGGGATATACCCTGTATTCAGAGAGTTATACCGATTTCTCCAGTCCAGCTCCTGCAAGAAATTTTCTGATATACCATTCGGATAAATATCTCGGATATCTTCTATTCCCAAGTACTCAAAGGTTATACGTTCCGCCCCATCCAAGATTAAGTTAGATGGTAGCGATTCTTTTTCTGGGAGCTCCGACAGTGCAAAAAAAACTTTACCCACCAAAGGTCTATGGTATAAAACTAACGAAAATAAGTTCGGGTCCGTCACACTTTCTTCGACTGCCAAAATATTAATACTGGCTTGATTGTCTACCTGCCAAGAAGTTTGTGATACAAATTCGACTTTTTCCAAACCGCCTCGAAAAAACAGCTGAGTATGATCTAGGTTGTCCACTACATAGTAATCTAGTGTGCTCTGCAATAAATCTCCCAAACGCCCCAAGCTAAGATAACGATTAATCCGTGACTCGAACACCAGTCCACTTCTATCACTGTATTGCCCAAATTGAGATAAAGAAAAAGTCGCTAAAGCCATAACAAGCCCCATCAATGCGATAGAAGCCAATAACTCAAGAAGAGTAAAACCTTTTTCTCTACTTCCAAGATAAGTGTGTGAATGTATACTCATCACTCCCTACCTCGAGTTTGATAGTAAACAGCTGCAATGGCCGTCCTAGATTTACGTAGGTACCTGTCTCAGCATCCAGACCAGACTTTGACCACTTTTCACTTTTTGAGGTGACTTCCCAAGCATATAAAAAGCGCCCCCAGTCCCCAGCCCCAGATGATAAGCCTGGTTTAAGCCTCATTTCTTCGACAATCGCCTCCCTTATGTAAACTACGGCTATACTTTGAAATAGTTTGCGCTCAGCGGACACTTCTGTTTTTATTCCTGCTCTATAGGCTACGGAAGCCAGAGCAATAGCCAAAAACAAAATCAAACTGGCAACTAAAACCTCTAGTAATGTAAAGCCTGTCTGTTTTTTCATAAGCCTGACCAAGGCTCTGAATAAGCAACACCCTTTAAGACTACTTCTTGCTCTAAAGCACGCTCGCCAAGCCTTACGCTAACCTGCTGGCGCGTAATATACCCACTTTTAAGTGCACTAAAACTGATCGTTTCGAATATCAGGTAGTCAAAATCATGACGAAAAACACTTTTCTCGTCAGTCGCTGAAGCCATCACCGCCAGCTCTTGCTCATGAGAGCTGGGTGCGCCCTTCTCTGAAGCAAGCAAAATCGTCATACTCCCACGTTCCAACAAGACGGTTGCGTCAACATTGTGAGTAAACGCATACAGGGCTGCATCTCGGACATACTGGTTAAAAAGGCGCATTTCCTGCTGAGCCATATGCTGACTATGAACACGCCCAATAGCTGGCCCCACCAAAGATAAAGCCAAAGACATCACCAAAAAAACAACTAGCAACTCGATCAAAGAAAAACCGGATTGCTGTTTCAAGAGGCGCATCTTTAAAAAGTGACATCTTGTACAGCAATGATACTCATCAGCATCACTACGACAACACTACCAACGATTCCTGCCATCAGCATAATAAGAATCGGCTCCAGCAAAGCTGTAAACCGCGCCACGAGAGCATCAAAATCAAACTGTTCGCGGTCGGTGATTTCTTTAAAAATACTTTCAAGGTCGCCACTCTTCTCTCCCACCTCAATCAAACCGGTATGAATCTCATCGTATATGAGCGTTTGCTTAAATGATGTGGCTAACGTGTTGCCCTGCCTTACTTTGAGCTCTGCTGCTTCTGATTGCTTTTGTAGGATGGAATTTTTTATCACCTTGGCGCTATATTGCATGGCCCTCTCAACGGAAATACCGCTTTTCAACGTCAGAAACATAGCTGAGCTGTAGCGGATCCTCTCAAGCATACGGACTAGTTTAGATAACATTGGCAAATTCAGGACAACAGAATCTACCAACGACTTTAACTCAGGGCGTTCTTTCAACTGGAGCATCAAAAAAATGAACCCACCGATTAGAGGCAGAAAGAACCATTGATAAGCAGTAACAAAATCTGCCATTCCCAGCATGACGTTGGTATACCACGGCAAATCTGTTTGACTGTCAAAAAGTACCGACATTCTAGGTATGACTACATTAAACACAAAAAGAATGGTAACGGAACAAAAGCACAATATAAGCAAAGGGTAAGACAAGGCCTGCTTAACTTTGCCTGCCAAAGCTTTTTTAAACTTCAAGTCAGCAGCGATTCCTGAAAAGACCTCATCAATATTACCGGAGGACTCGCCAATTTGAACCAAGCTCACATAAAGTTTATCAAAACCCCACTTTTCTTCTAAAGCTTCAGAAAGCGGGCGGCCTTCACGCACGGTATTTAACATACGCCCTATAACAAACTTAATACTTGATCCCACAGCAACTTTCTGCAGCAGCTCGAGAGCTTCATCTAACTTCAAGCCATTACCTAGTAGTAGCGCCATTTGAGCACTAAAAAATTCTAACTGTTCCAGAGACAAGCGGCTGCGCGCAAAAAGACCGGTGCCTGTACTGTCAGAAATTTCGGTGATTTTGGCTACACTATAACCAGACAAAAGCAGTTTATGCTTGGTATCTTCGACCGAAGCACTATTAACAGTAACAATCTGCCTAATCCCATGCTGGTCATAAACCGTGCACTCAAATTGACTCACCCGGCAACCCTCACCACTTCATCAATGGTTGTTACACCCTGGATGACTTTATAAATACCATCTTCATATAAATCTCTTACCCCTTGTGCTCGCATGTGATTGCCAGCATGAGATAAAAAATCTATCCCCTTTTTCAAGCTTCGAATCTCATCATCAATCCGCAGATACTCTAAAATAGCGACTCGGCCTTGGTAACCGGTATAAGCGCAAGATTTGCAGCCTACACCTTCTCTGAGATCCAAGGAGTTAAGTCCAAACCGCCTAGCATAGCTATCTAGGTCATATTTACTGACAAGATCCTCGGGAGCCGTAACAGGCTCGCTACAATGCGAGCAAATTTTACGAACCAATCGCTGGGCCACAATAGACACCAGTGCAGCATTCAGTAAAAACTCTTCTACCCCAAGGTCAATAAGCCGAGTAAACGCGCTGGCGGCATCATTAGTATGCACAGTACTAAAAACTAGATGGCCAGTCAGTGCCGACTGCATGGCGATTTTGGCAGATTCAGCATCACGAATTTCCCCCAACATCAGAATATCCGGATCTTGACGAAGGATACTTTTCAAACCAGCAGCAAAGTCAAAACCAATATCTGGCTTTACCTGTATCTGATTAACACCTTCTAGCTGATATTCTACTGGATCTTCTAAAGTAATAATTTTGACTTTATCGTTATTTAACTTATTTAAAAAAGAGTACAGGGTCGTAGTTTTCCCACTGCCAGTAGGTCCTGTCAGTAAAATAACTCCAGATGAACGAGTTAGATCTTCATCAATCCACTCACGTATATCATCGGATATCCCTAGTGTAGACAGGTCATAGCGCACCGACTCTTTGAGCAGAAAACGCATCACGATACTCTCGCCTGCATTCAAAGGAAGTACTGATACTCGAATATCCAGATCATAACCGGATATTTTCATGGATATTTTCCCATCTTGGGGACGGCGCTTCTCAGCAATATCCATAGATGAAAGAATTTTAATTCTTGATATAACCGCCAATGACATGGCCGAGGGGATATATTCTAAATCTCGGAGAACACCATCTACTCGAGCTCTAGCTTTAAAAATAGTGCCACTTGGCTCAATATGTAAATCTGATGCCCTTAGCTGTAAAGCTTTGGTGATTAATGCGTTAACTAAATTCACAACCGGAGCTTCAGAAGCCAGCTCTTTAAGACGCTCAACCTCCATATCCGAAAAGTCATCAATAGATAGCTCTAGTCCAGTCTCTGCCATTAAACGGCCGGTTATTTCACGCCAAGAACCCTCAGAGCACACCAACAGACGAAAGCTTTGCTGTAAATATTCAATGTATTCCAGCGCCTCAATATTGGTAGGATTGAAAGTCAGGTAAATACTCTCGGATGGATGAGCTTCTCCCAGCAAAAACCAGTTGCGCTCCTTTAAGAATTTATCCTGTTTTAACACCCCACCAGAATAACGCTCCACTAAATCATTAATATGTTCTTGAGAGATGTATGACAAATCAAGTGATTCTGCCAAGGCTTCACAAATAACTTCGCCATTTACAATTCCTAGATTCGATAAAATATTTTCTATCTTACCTCCATAGGTTTCCTGAAACTGAAAAGCTCGATCAATATCAGCTTCTTGGATATTGAATTTGGTGATTAAGATATCTGTGAATTGCATACAAATTAATTAACTATATCGGCGGAGTCGTCTTCACCACCCAGCTGACCGTCTTTACCAAACGATTTCAGCGTGTAGGCAGCCCCATTTTCACCAGGTTTTTGATAATTATACTCTTTGCCCCAAGGGTCTAGCGGGACTGCTTTAGGCAAATAAGGACCATCCCACCCACGCTGATCAGATGATCTTAATTCACTCAATTTATCGGGATAATAACCTGTATCTAAACGGAAGGTGTCTAAGGCTGTACCTAACATCTGGATTTGCGCCTGAGCGGTTTTCACTTTAGACGAGTCAACTTTGCCGAACATAGCAGGCCCAACTAAAGATGCCAGTAATCCCAGAATCACCATAACCACTAACAGTTCAATTAAACTGAAACCGGCACTTTTGCTTCTTGAGTTCAACACATTATCCTCGCTTTAATTTACACTGATTTTTACATAACCGAGCAGCTTGCTTTACGCCTTGACTACATTAGGTTCTGTTTGGAGGTATTTACCTCGGGTATCAATAACCAACTTTGCATGCTTAAGGATCAAGTCGTAATCGAAACGATCGTGGTCAGTTGTTAAAACTACTGCATCAAACTGCTCGATGACTGTTTGAGATAACTCTATGCTGGACATGTCAAAGTAATACTTTCGCATTCTTGGAAAGTGGTCTACGTGCGGGTCGCTGTAGCTAACTTTTGCACCTTTGGATAAAAGAATATCCAAGATCTGAATAGCCGGTGACTCACGTACATCATCCACATTTTTTTTATAGCTGATACCCAATAATAAAATCTTGGAGTGTTTTAACGCCAAACCGCTATCATTCAAGCTATCCATGATCTTACCGACTACCCACGCCGGCATGGCCTGATTGATTTCACCCGACAACTCAATAAAGCGTGTATGAAGACCGTATTCTCGAGCTTTCCATGTAAGGTAGAAAGGATCTACTGGTATACAATGCCCACCTAGACCTGGCCCAGGGTAATAAGGTGTAAAACCAAACGGTTTGGTGGCGGCTGCAGCGATAACCTCATGAATATCAATATCCATTTTGTCAGCGACCATTTTCATCTCATTTACCAAGCCAATATTGACCGCCCGATGAATATTTTCTAACAACTTGGTCATTTCTGCTGCTTTGGTGGAGGAAACAGCCACCACACGATCAATTGCTTGTTCATAAAGAGACACACCAACCTGCAAACAAGTTTTAGTGTGTCCCCCACAAATTTTGGGTATACTTTGAGTGGAAAACTTAGTATTCCCTGGGTCTTCTCTCTCGGGGGAGTAGACCACAAAGATATTGTCCCCGACTGTCAAATCATCGCTTTCACAACGAGGAACAACCTCCTCTTCCGTTGTTCCTGGGTAACTCGTACTCTCCAAAGCGACCACCTGACCAGCACGAAGAAAAGGCCGAATAGATTCCATTGTCCCCACAACAAAGCCCAACTCCGGCTCACGATATTTGTTGAGAGGAGTAGGAACACAGATAATGACTGCATCACACTGTGATACGAAAGAAAAATCAGTAGTCGCTCGAAACCCTCGCTGTTTAGCTTCTAGTATTTTCTCGTTAGAAATATGCTCAATATAGCTGCGCCCATCATTTAACTGATTAACTTTTTTCGCGTCAACATCTATTCCAATCACCTTAAAACCGGCCGCAGAAAACCTTTGCACCAAAGGCAATCCCACATATCCCAAGCCGATGACTCCAATAATCGACTCTCTGGACTTCAGTCTTACCATTAAACGATCTGCGTCAGGAAGATCCGCTTGACTCGAAAAAATTGACATACAAAACATACTCATACAATAAGGAGCGGAACATTATCACTCCGAAATTTACCCGTAAACCGAATCTACTGGTGTGTCTACCAACAATTATACAAATCACTTGATCCTTAACGGCGGTACAAAGCGACGAGAGGTCATTCAAGATAATAGCGAAAGTTTCAGCAGGGGGAGACTCAAGAATCAGTTATTTTATCACAGCCAAGACAAAGTTGTGCCAAAAGGCCATAAAGAGGCAACAGAACGTAACATCAGTTTCTCTGGACGTCATTAGGAGCTCTCTTAGCGTCCACTGTATTCGATCTTAACAACTGAGATCCAGTGAATTTAGACATGGTCACTTCACCATTACCCGAAACACCCTCACGAGCAGCCACTTTTTTGACCGTCAGAAATAAAATTCTCACATCCAACCAAAGACTCTGGTTATCGACATACCAAACATCTAAAGAAAATTTCTCTTCCCAGTTGAGGGCATTGCGCCCATTAACCTGTGCCCACCCTGTAATCCCAGGCTTTACTTCGTGGCGGCGGCTCTGTTCAGCACTATACAGAGGCAGGTACTCCAAGAGTAACGGCCTGGGCCCAACCAAGCTCATATCACCTTTAATGACATTCCATAAACCCGGAAGCTCATCAAGACTGGTTGTACGTAAAAACTGGCCAAAACGCGTCAGTCGCTCCGCGTCAGGTAATAACTCTCCATGCTTATCAACGCCGTCTTTCATTGAGCGAAATTTTAGCATTTCAAAGGGCTCACCCGCCTTCCCTGGGCGCACCTGTCTGAAAAGTATAGGCTGACCCAGAAAGATTCTCACCCCCAAGGCCACAACGAAAAAAATAGGAGAAAGAGCAATCAACGTAGCAACTGATAACGTCAAATCAAATAAACGCTTGCTCATACCACGACCGCTTCCAGCCACTCAGAAAATTCAGACCCAAGACGGGGCCGACTAAAGCTTTCCGCTAATGTTACAGCTTTCTGTCCCATGTTTATTAGCTCTTGACGGTTCTGTGATGCGTAAATCAATGCATCTGCAAAAGCTTCGGGATCATCAGGTGACACCGCGAACCCACACTCTGCCTCATTGATTAAGTCCGCAATCCAACCTGGATAATTATTGAGCACAGGTACTCCCGCAGCAATATAATCAAAGAACTTATTAGGAGATGTTCCATAATAAAAAGCGGGAATATTAGCCAAAGTCTGCATCCCTATGTCAGCTCCAGCCATCAATTCAGCCAACCTACTTTTATTAACAGGATCTAAAAAAATAACATTCCGTAGCTTTTTTTCTTGCGCCAGTTGCTCTAGCTCTGGTTTCAACTTACCCTGCCCCACCAAAACCAATTTAATGTCTTGCCTACCTTTTAATTGCAGTATAGAAGCTGCAGCCAATACAGAATCCAAACCATTAGCAATCCCATGAGTCCCTGTAAACACTGCCATCAGATCGCTTTCTAACACCCCCTCTGGACGCCACTGAGACTGGGCAGAATTAAAAATATTAAGATCACAGCCATTGGGTATCATAGTTATATTCTGAGGTTTAATGCCTCTGGCCTCTATACCCTTCACAATTCCTGGGGATAAACCAATGCATCTATGAGCCGAGTGATATGCAGCCCACTCTAGAGCAGACATTGCTCCCAGCACTAGCGGATTGCGGATAACACCCATAGCTTTTGGCAATTCAGGCCAGAGGTCACGCACCTCAAAGACAAATGGCTTTTTCCTCATCCATCGAGCCAGAATGGCTGGTAAGGCAACTGTCAACGGGGTGGTCGTGGCGAAAACCACATCGTACGATTCTGTCATGCTTATATAAGCCGTTTTAAAGGCGTATCTAAAAAAGTTAAACGCTCGCTTCAGAAAAGCATCACGGTTGGCATACTCCAGATTCAGCTCGATCACATCTATACCGTCTACAGAGCCGCGACGCATGCCTTTTTTAAAAGGCTGCGACAACCCCGTTTCGCCCCCACCGTAACTTCCACACACCATGGTTACTTGATGCCCCCTAGAAATCAGATGACGGGACATTTCATAAGAGCGAATGCCTGTAGACCCTTTTGGCGTAGAGAAATGCTGGTGAAGGTAAAGTATTCGCATTAATCAGTTACTGCTACGCCAAAAGCCCCGTACATCAACCAACAGGCCTGAAGGAATAGGCATTCCCGAGAAGGCTCGATGATCCACCAACAGTAAGTGTACGTCACCGTCAGCATCACCGGAATCCACCAAGGTTGCATTGCCCTGTAGTGACGCAGGCAACTCTTTAACGTACGGCTCAACTACTTTGATGATTCCAGGGTGCAGCGTTGACAACTGATTAACAATCGCCAGAGCCGGACTTTCTCGCAAGTCATCAATATCTGGCTTAAAAGCCAACCCATAACACACAACTGTTATATCAGAAGCTGTTTTTCCTTGGGCCTGACTCTCAACCCGACTCACAGCACTAATGACTTGCTCAATTACCCAATGAGGCTTATCGTCATTTACGGTTCGCGCTACTTTAATCAACCTCGCCTGTTCTGGAGCCTGACTTATAATGAACCAAGGATCAACAGCAATACAATGCCCGCCCACGCCAGGACCAGGCTGCAGGATATTAACTCTAGGATGACGATTCGCCAATGCAATCAACTCCCACACATCAATATCTAATGTCTCGCTAATCATCGACAGCTCATTAGCAAAAGCAATATTAACATCTCGAAAACTGTTCTCAACTAACTTGGCCATTTCAGCTGTTTTGGCATTAGTAACAACACACTCACCTTCAACAAAAATTTGGTAGAGAGCCACCGCAGCCGCTGAGCACTTAGGGGTCATCCCCCCTATCACACGATCATTTTCTACGAGTTCACGCATAACATGCCCAGGCAGGACTCGCTCAGGACAGTGAGCAATACGAATATCGGATGTTTCTCCCTTCTGGTGAGGGAAGGTTAGGTCGGGTCTTTCAACTGCGAGCCACTCAGCTAGCTTCTCTGTCGTACCGACTGGAGAAGTGGATTCCAGTACAACAAGATTTCCAGCTTTCAATACTGGAGCAATCGATTTGGCTGCCGCTTCGATATAAGAAAGATCTGGCTGGTGATCATCCCCATTATTTCCAGACTTAAACGGCGTGGGCACAGCGATTAAAAACGCATCTGCACCCTCAGGGATGAGAGACGCACGTAAAAGGCCCTTTGCCACAGCTGCACTCACAACACCTTCTAGCTCAGGCTCGACAATGTGGATATTGCCAGAGTTAATGGTATTAACAACATTTTCAGAGACATCTACACCTACCACCTCGACTTTACGAGAAGCAAAAACGGCTGCAGTCGGAAGACCAATGTAACCCAAGCCAATAGTGGATATTTTTTTAAACTTCATTATTAAACCTTTAATCAAAAACTCTTTCTTAAGCTTGGTGCTTATGCCATTCCAATAATGTTGAAGCAATCCTACGGCATGCTTTCCCGTCCCCGTAAGGGTTATGAGCACCGCTCATGGACAGATAAGCTGCCTTAGAACCCAATAACTCCATCACCGAGCTCACAATCAGATGAACATCAGTTCCGACGAGTTTAACCGTACCTGCCTCAACAGCTTCTGGGCGCTCAGTAGTATCTCTCATGACCAATACAGGCTTACCAAGAGATGGAGCTTCCTCCTGAATACCTCCTGAGTCAGTCAAGATGATCGTGGATAAGTTCATTAAGAATACAAACGGAAGGTAATCCAGCGGCTCAATTAAATAAACATTTTTGTACCCTGCAAGATGTTTATTAACAGGCTTTCGAACCTCAGGGTTCATATGTACAGGGTAAATAATAGACATCTGAGGGTATTCGTCAGCCAGTGCTTGCAGGGCCTGACAAATCCTATCAAAACCACCACCAAAGCTCTCTCTTCTGTGGCCTGTGACCAAAAGAACAGGGTTATTCCAGTCAATGTCTGGCAACTGTTTTACAACAGACTGTTTCAGCTGATGGTCTGTCTCAAGCTTATCCCGCACCCAAAACAACGCATCGATTACCGTATTACCAGTAACAATGACTTTACTTTGAGCTTTACCCTCTAACAATAGGTTTGATTGAGAAGAGGCAGTGGGTGCAAAATGCAACTCAGCCAACACTCCAGTTAAACGTCGATTGGCCTCCTCTGGCCAAGGGGATAAAAGATTACCTGTTCTTAAACCGGCTTCTACATGAGCCACCGGTACTTTCATGTAAAAAGCGGCTAAAGAGGCTGCAAATGTTGTAGCCGTATCGCCATGAACCAACACAATATCTGGCTCTGTTTCCTGCAAAACAGGTTTAATTTCCAGTAGAATTTTAGCCGTTATTGTTTCAAGTGTTTGCCCCGGTGACATAATATTTAAATCATAGTCAGGCTCAATATCAAACAGCTCTAACACTTGATCTAACATCTCACGATGCTGAGCTGTGACACAAACTATCGAGCTGATGCCTAATGTGGCTTCCAGCTCTTTTACTAGAGGCGCCATTTTGATCGCTTCAGGTCTGGTTCCGAAAACCGTTAATACTTTCATAGTCATTACTTAATACTTCAGACAACCCATTAGTCTTCCACCATGACCACTTCGCCAATCAGGTGTATAGCAATGAGTCATAGGGTCATGGAAAGTTCAAATTAATCTGATGCAACTCTTTGCTTATGAGATGTACCTTAGATAACGTACGTCTTAGCTATTTTCTAGCATTCTTATCCAGGGTCAGGTAATTTGGATCTGGCAAAACTAGAGCAAAAGCTAAAATTTTTCTGGCCACCAATATTCACAGTAGCCGCCTTGTGAGATGGCAAAACGAAATACTAAAAAGCTGGCGTGCACAACGGGTTATTATGCCTGTTCCCTTAAAGGTTTTATAGTATGAGCCCTCAATGCTCTTAATATCAGGGCGAACAACAGCACATACATTACAGACATCAAAACACTAAACAAAAAGAGAGCCTCCAGAGGTGACCATCCCAATGCTGTAGAGCCCATAAATACGGGAATAATCATCAGTAAACGACACACATCCCATACCAACAAATATTGCTGTTTATCCAAAAGGTTCAGTGTATTGGCCAAAGGAGAGACCACTAGCTGAGCAATAAAGAAAGGGATCAACACCAAGATATAATCTCCTGCCCCCTGCCAACTATCACCCAAGAAAGAAGACATAATCCAAGGGCCTAACGCGCCCAATGAAATGAGCACCGGAGCCCCCACTAGCAGCAAATAACCTGCCACTTTTAAAAATAACGACACTGAATCAACCTGAGAGCGCTCGATTCTACGCCCCAACTCTGCTGCATATACCTGCGCAATTGACTGACCAATCAAGGCCATAGGTGCCCCTATAATTCGCTGTGTCATGAAATAAAAACCAGCCACAACAGGCGAATAATACATTGCCAATAGCGGCGCTGGCGCTTGCATAACAGTCACATTCAACAAAGCAGTTGGTGCTGCTATCCAAGGAAAACGCTTATACCGAACCAACAACTGCATTATTGCAACTTGATTAAAAGATCCATTAGTAGCAGCTTTCCGAAAAGAGAATAACAAGCCCCAGAAGCCACTAAACCTTCCTATCATGTCACCAGCGACTAACCCCCCCCCACCTAAGCCAGAAACACCTAACAACAATTGGCTACCGACTTGGCTTCCCGCTCGACTCAAGCGAGACCATGCCACTTGGCGAACTAAATGCATTCGAACGGCCCAGTTAGACAAAAGATTGTATAAGCCTAACCCCAGGCCGGCCAGCGGAACCATAATAATGTACCACTGAGGCAGTGGTTGAGCACCGGTCAGACACACCAATAAAACAGCAACCAGAACAAGGCATACAGCTAAAATTCCAGCAATAAACATTGCACCACAAGTCAATAAATGGACATCGGTATCATCAGAAGGAAGATAAACAGCCTGTTCGTAACGCAGACAAATAACAGCACCCACTATGGCTGAGAAGCTAATGAACAAACTCAGCTGACCAAAATCTTCAGGCGTATACAAGCGGGACAAGAATGGCATCGAAATCAACACAAGTGCATTCGCCAACATTGTACCGCCTGCCAACATGGAAACCTTTTTCCACAAAAGCGTTAAAGATTGGCCCCCCACCGTTAAAAGTCTCCTCGGGCAGAAGAAAGCAAGCCTATATTGACCAATAATTCGGCAAATCCATTTGTATAAAAGCGCTCACTTTCAATCAAGCTGTGACGCCGGCGAGAAGTATCTGGCCCCAAGTAAAAGCTAACGGCAGCATCAGACAATGGAAAGTGATTACTTAGCCACTGATAACCTTCGGTCGCTTCTGGCACAGCCAGAGCGTACCATCCAACAAACAAAGCATAAGATAACTGATAAGGACCATACCCCTGTGAACCTTTTAAGGTAGAGTAACCATAACGATAAACACCATTATGGCCATCCAGATAATTAGTTAGGCTAGGCCAAGGATAAGCACTTCCCGGTGAACGATAAGCAAAATCCAACCATTGCGTGCGAAAGCCCTGCAAGGCCTTTTGATAATAACTATGGCGCTCTGAGGAAACAGCACCTTCCATCATACTCATCAGCCAAAGTCCCATTCGATGAGAGTGACTGCTGTCCATTGCAAGTCCAGTCACGACCTTCGGCTTCAAATCAACTTCCAATCGTTCATGGCCAGCATAACGATAATCCTTATGATCAGCCCAAACCCCCGGCTGCATCAGCCAATGACCTTCTTTCGAGAAACTTCCCTGCTGCATCACCGCCCACCCTACCTGGCCAATGTCAATCACCAAGTCGCTCATTTGCCTTTTTTGAAGAACAGATAACGCCCTCAAGTCTGCGGCTATAGCCAGAATAAAGTACTCTTCATCTACCACTGCAGCAAAATATCGATATTGGTTTTTCGTTGGGTGCAGCTTCCATAATAAACGCTTACGTGCGCTGGAGAAATTACTAGAATAAGCCCAATGAGGAGCCGCTCGGTGCAACCATAAGGCCTCAAGCAAGGATTCAAGAGTTTTTCTGAGCTCCGTCTTACTATCACTCCAATCGCTTGATTTTTGAGACAACAACAAATACTGGCTAACTAGATATAGAAACTGGGCCTCCCGTAACGGATTACTGTCCAACGGCTGTGTAATATGATTAGCAAAACGCTGGAAGAAACGGTCAAAATCTTCTTTTTTAGATGACTGATCGCCTGGGCAAGTCAAGTAGGCACAGTGCAGAGGCGGCATTAAAAGATGAGCCGCATCGTAATTAAACTCGCTTGTCCACAAAGGAGCCTTTAAATACTCTACTACTGTTTCACCCCATAAACGATCAACAATACTCTGAGGCTTAGTCGCCATTGACGTCATTAAAAACTGCCACACTAGGCCACTTAAAACAGCGAGAGTTAAAGCGAACAACAGTTTTAGCGATATACCCATGGGTTTCATATTGATTATTTACGACGACCTATCTGATCATCCCTTGGAGGTAATAACACAGCAAGAATTAATGCTAGCAACAACCCATGGCTGAAAAGTGTGGTATTGAGAGAGGACTCATGGAGTGTCCAGAAAGGAACAATAATCAAGCCAAAAATTAATATAGAACTACGGCTACGCCACAGCGCATTAAAGATCAACAACAAAAGAGACACTAACACACTCACCACAAACACTGCAGCAAAGCCAATGTTGGCATATGCATCCGCCCAGAAGTGCACATTTGATGAAGTCTCTTCTCGGCCAAAATAATGGCTGCCAATTTCAAATGCTGGTGCTTTTTCATACCCTCCATCAGTTAAACCTACCAAAAAATTATGTGAATAGAGTGCAGCTCCATTACTGTTAAAGTATTCAAAATAAAAACCGGACAAGATACCCGGGACCATTAAAGCTCTTCTTACAACCACATTCACTAACAGTTCATTATCCATAACATAAAACAGCAAGGCGGAAAGAATAACCCCTGATGAAAGAATTATGATAAACCAAGTGCCACTCTGAGATCTCCGCAATAACCAAAATACACCAAGCACGAGAAACAAACTCAAGATAAAACTTTTATGTCCTGATACAGAGAACATCAGAAGCTGCAAAAACACTGCACCCAAAACCCAAAAAACTTTTTTTTCCTCTATACCTTTTGCCAGCAACAGCGGGATCATGACCTTTGCCAACCAAAGCAAAAAATACGGACTCAAGAAAAAACTATCTTGTGTTTGCTCTCGAAAAGAGAAACGTAAGCTGTATATGTCTGCGTACGCTGTAAGTGACAGCAATCGCGTAAGTCCAGCTCTATAATCCAAAAGAAGAACACTCAAAAAAAGGATCAACAAAATTGAGTAAAGTAACCAGAACGTCCCTTTACTCAAAGCTAGTTTCGAGGTCACCGTCATTGGGACACGAGGCATCCACTGCATCATCAATATGGTGGACACAATCATCATCACCATCGATAAGTATAAAGATACCGATAAAGATTTAGCACTAACCAGTGGTAGCACCAACATAGGCACAACGACTATGGAGTAGAACAACCAGACAAACAGATCGGAAGGTAGGTGAATAGATGAGGGCAACAACATCGCTATCAACATAGATAGGAAGATTGCCAACAGCAACATGAGAGGCTCTGGGGATATATACACGAACCCCATGTAATCAAAAGCTGGAGCTACTGCGTCCCTATACAAGATAAAAAGCAAAATGGGCAGCATCGAGCCACATATCGCTCTAACACACAAGCCAAAAAGAAGCGCCTTTTTACGTATAATTTCCTTAATATCTATCGAATTAGAGGCATGACCAGGACTAACGGAATCTATCATTAATCAAATACTTTCAATAATGTCGGCACCTGAGCCTGCCAAGTATAAGAAGTAGAAGCCTGCCTAGCTTTTCTCGCGAATGCATCTGCTTTCAATAAACCTTCTCGAATACCCGCTACAATCATTTCTGGATCAGACCCATCGCCTGACAAAACGACTCCAGCTCCGGTCTCTCTCACAATCTCGGCCATAGGTGGATTATCACCTACAACAACAGGGGTTCCTCGGCATAAAGCTTGATAAAGGCGATTAGGCTCACAATATTTTTGGTTTGGTATATGATCACTATATAAGATCAAACTGCATAAAGCATGATCAGAAAATCTCGTCAACTCCATCTGGGGAATCATTCCTACAAGATACACTCGCTCAGCAAAACGCACAGGACTGCTGCCTTGCCACTTTTCCACAAGTTGTTGATCACATCGACCTACAACTACTAACTTCAGGTCATTCGGCCAACCATGAGTTAAGACAGCTTTCAATACGGGCTCAAAGTGCCTTACAGCTAACCCTCCTCCCTGCAACAGCACATAAGACTCCCCATTCAACCAGTCATGAACTGGGTCGGGTAGCTCTTGAACTGCCTGATCAGCATAGTGGCCATCAGAGAAATTTCTAATAACCATAACATCCTGCCTCTGGCTTAAAGCCCCACACCGCTTCAGGTATGTAACTCGAGCTGCGTTAGCGTTGATCAAGGTATCAGGTAAGCCACACAGGAAAGAGAATAAATATTTTGAAATACTGAAGCGCAATATACCTTGAGGGGGCAACTCATGCTGATCCCAGACCAACCGACCGGATCTACTTAAATATCGCCATATCACCAGAACAGGTATTGCTGTAATCATAACAGGATCATGTACCCAGACTACTTTGCGCTTCTTTAAGTGGCCCCGCCACACAACCCTAAAAAGAAACTCTAAAATATGTAGACAAATAAAACTATGAGACGAGAACCAGCGACGAGACAACAAAGACATAGCGTCGAAGGACACGCCACCCCAAGTTGTGCCCTGCCTTGACTCGTTGTCATCCTGTAAACAAACAACTTCAACCGTCCTTCCTGCCGCTATTACAGATTCTATTTCCTTGCGTAATCTATCATCATAATCCAGTGCGCTGGTTTTAATTAGCATCAGCACATCAGCACGAGAAGAAGTCATATCAATCACGAGCAGCGATACCTTCTGTATCAGATAAGGCTTCGCGCATAATAGCGACAACCATGCCAACTACGCCGCCTAAAAACCCCCCCCCAATAACAAACAAAATAAAACGCTTGAAGGTGGAAAAAGACTCAATAACAGGCAACCTTTCAAAATTAAAGGCAGCTGGAGTTTCGCCGGCTAAGGTTAGTGACTCGAAAGTAATCCTCTTCAGCATGCTAATGTAACCTGACAGTTCAGGCCACTCTTTCAAGGTGTAACCTTTACCAGCAGAGTTTTCCAGTTGCTGAATTTCTAGCTCCAACTGCCCCGCTCGAGCTTTTAACTGAGCAGTTGAAAGCAAATAGAGAGGAACTTCTTCGGAGTAAAGGTTCACTCCATCAAACTGTAAAGAGCCCATCTCAAGCTCGGCGCCAACTTTTTGTAACACCCTTATTTGGCTTAACTCATCTACTGCCAGTGCATGCTCAGCCTGCATAGAAAATTGCTCTTGCTGAAGCAACTGCTCCAGTTCACTCTCGGCCGCCAACAGACGCGACTTCCTGATGCGCTCGAAATCATCGTGCAGATCCAAAAGAATGTTTTTTTCAGCAGAACTAAGCCAACTAGTAAGGTCATTCAAAGCTTGTTTCTCAGATGAGCTCTTTGATTCAAGAGTAATAAATCCTATCTCTCTCTCTCTCTCTCCGGCCTCAAACTTAATACTTAACTGCGAAAAAGCATCAGAATTGGACTCTAGCTGTGACTCAAGCTTGGCCAGCTGTATATAGGTCTGTGTAAATAATGTTAACTCATCCAATCGGTATTCGTCTCTTTTACGCAGCGGAGACCCAGGAATTGGGCGCGGCAACAAGGCCTCAGCTTCAGCTGCAACTAAAGGAACCAACTTTGCTGATGCTATTCTTGACTCAGGTAAAATGTATGACAACACTCCCCCGAAAATAGCCGGCACTAGTGCTATTATTAGAAGCAATCTTTTCTGGCGCCAAAACAGCCTAACCAAATCAAAGAGCGTTTCGCCGGAAGACACCGAGGAATAAGGCGATGACATAGATTTTTGTCCTAATTTGTGGACGAGAAATAGTACAGACCAGGGAATAAAAAATCCAGCTTCGACGCATATTCAAAGGCGCGCACAGCGAACCCAAACAGCAATGAAACAAGACAAGCTAACGCCCAAATACAAGACAAGAGGTGAGCTTATATTTTACATATAAAACTAAGTGTTAATGCTCTCATTCACCCGATCTCGCATCTCTTTCCCTGGCTTAAAATGCGGTACGTACTTACCAGACAACTCTACTGAGTCGCCTGTTTTAGGGTTCCGACCAACACGAGGTGCGCGATAATGAAGAGAGAAGCTTCCAAAGCCGCGAATCTCTATTCGCTCACCTGAAGATAAAACCTCAGACATATGATCGAGCATTATTTTAACAGCCAACTCAACATCCTTTAGAGACAGCTGATCTTGTTGCTCTGCGATTCTTTCTATCAACTCAGATTTAGTCATCACCATTCCTTCGATCTTAAACCTATAGCATCACTGAAAGATTAACCTCATGGATGCTCGTAGAAAATCTCTAACCTATTGTTTTCAAAGGAGTATAGGATGACGCCCCCTTAACAGCAAGTGATTATTTTTTACTCATGTGACTCATTACCCACTCACCGGTAGACATTTCTTTGAAACTACAAAGCGCCCATAAAAAAGGCCAGCCCAAACAGGCTGGCCTTTATAGCCGAAACAGCAACTACGCCCTACTTATGATTGCAGTGAATCACGTAAGCTCCTGCCTACAATAAGACGCATCCCTTGACCCTACTTGGTCGACGTAAACTTCCTTGTTGCTTCCATGCGAGAAGAATTATCTAGGATTTAACTAAGGGCGAATAGAGGAAAATGTCACCACTGTGCGTAAGACATCTCTTACAAGGCGTAAGACTTGCTCACCATTCACGCACAAAAAAGGCGGCCATCGGCCGCCTTTTTACAAAGATAAGCAGTACTTACTTATCTTGGCTTTGCATTTGAGCCTTAATCAGGTCACCAATGGTGGCCGGAGCAGAGCTTTCTTGCGCTTTTTGAGTGTGCTCTTTAACCGCAGCACGCTCTTCAGCAGCGTCTTTAGACTTAACCGACAAGTTGATCGCACGGTTCTTACGATCCACATTCAGGATAACAGCCTCAAGCTCTTCACCCACACTCAGTGCGTTGCGTGCATCTTCAACCTTATCACGGCTGATTTCAGAAGCTTTCAACACAGCTTCAACGTCATCGGCCAAAGTGATAATAGCCGCTTTGGCGTCAACTTCTTTAACAACGCCAATCACGATGGAACCTTTGTCATTAGTGGCGACGTAATCAGAGAATGGATCGTTATCTAACTGCTTGATACCCAAAGAGATACGCTCACGCTCAGGGTCAATCGCCAGAATAACTGTCTCCAGCTCATCACCTTTCTTGTACTTACGCACAGCTTCTTCGCCAGCTTCGTTCCAAGAAATATCAGACAAGTGAACCAAGCCGTCGATACCACCATCCAAACCGATAAAGATACCGAAGTCAGTGATAGACTTAATCTTACCGCTGATCTTATCGCCTTTGGCAAACTGCTTACCAAACGCATCCCACGGGTTTTCTTGGCACTGCTTAATACCCAAGGAGATACGACGACGTTCTTCGTCGATATCCAGAACCATCACTTCTACTTCGTCACCAACATTGACGACTTTAGACGGGTGGATATTCTTGTTGGTCCAATCCATTTCAGATACGTGAACCAGACCTTCAACACCCTCTTCGATCTCAGCAAAACAGCCGTAATCGGTAAGATTAGTCACTTTAGCTTTTGTGCGAGCACCCTCTGGGTAACGAGCTGTAATTTCCACCCATGGATCTTCACCCAGTTGCTTCAGACCCAGTGATACTCGATTGCGCTCACGATCAAACTTCAGCACTTTAACATCAATTTCATCGCCAACATTGACGATTTCAGATGGATGCTTAATGCGCTTCCACGCCATATCGGTAATGTGCAACAAACCATCAACACCGCCCAAGTCAACGAAAGCACCGTAGTCTGTCAGGTTCTTGACGATACCTTTAACTGCCATACCTTCTTGTAGGTTAGCTAGCAGCTCTTCGCGCTCTGCTGAGTTGGCCTTTTCAAGAACGGCACGACGGGAAACCACAACGTTGTTGCGCTTTTGATCCAGCTTAATAACCTTAAATTCCAGTTCTTTGCCTTCCAAGTGAGCAGTTTCGCGCACTGGACGAACATCAACCAAAGAACCTGGCAAAAAGGCGCGAATACCAGAAACGTCTACAGTGAAACCACCTTTGACCTTACCGTTAATCACACCATTAACAATTTCATCTGCTTCGTGAGCCGCTTCCAGTACCTTCCATGCTTCTGCACGCTTGGCTTTTTCACGGGAAAGCTTAGTCTCACCAAAACCATCTTCTACCGTTTCCAGAGCCACTTGAACTTCGTCACCGATGCTCAGAGTCAACTCACCACTATCGCTCAAGAATTGAGCAGTGGGAATAACACCTTCAGACTTCAGGCCTGCGTGAACAGTAACCCAGTCTTTGTCCATATCAATAACAACACCGGTAACGATAGAACCGGGAACCATATCAACGGATTTCAAACTTTCTTCAAAGAGTTCTGCGAAAGATTCGCTCATTAGGACAACCTATAAGGTAACAGCGGAAGTTTATCTTGGGGAATGCTTACCTTTTTTGGGTAAGAGCTAATCAATAAACTTACCATCCACATCGCCAGTGACGTGGGCCGATTATAATTGACAGCACTCCTGATCAAACTGGCAAAACAGGAGCCGCCTACAAAATACTCAACTAGAGCATTTGTGGCGGCGGATTTTATCAAACAAAGACAGCAGAAACAATAGGTGCTTTAGCAGGCAGAAGAAGTTATTTACTCAATGGGTTTGACGGTGTTCCAGCTTTTACAGCTAGGGCATACCCAATGCAGCTGCTGACCACCAAAACCACAGTTATGACAACGATAATGCGCGGATGAGCGGCGCAAGGAAACCACCACCTGCTCCAACAATTGATAACTGTTCAACGTGGAGGCGCGCCCAGTTTGGCGCTCAATCAACATCAGCTGCTCCACACTCTTCAGCGTCGGCTCGGCAGAAATAAAGCCAGCCAGATAATTGGCGGCGGCGATGGCGCCTTCTTTTTCTTGCATGAGCTTTGCTAGCATGCCGGCTGCCTGCCAAGACGCACCTTGGTCGATTAACTCTTCCAAATAAAGCCTAAATGACTCTAAGCGTCCAGTTGCGCGATAACACGGCTCCAAGAGTGGCAACGCTTCAGACAATAGCGCTGGATCTTGATAAAACACCTGAGTCAGAGCTTTAATAGCATCTGTATAACGCTTCAATTGACTTTCGAGCTGCCCCAGTAAAAGACTTGGCCGAGCTGATTGCCGATCTGCTCCTGTTGCCGAGCGAAGATATCGGCGCGCGGTCAAATAATCAGATCGACGCAACGCATCGTCTGCCAACTCACAATAAAAGTGAGCCAGCCTGACCTTCCAGCTCTCTGCTATACGTCCAAATCGTCTGCCTGGCATCTTAAGAATGGCTTCAATGGCCTTAGCCCACTCTTTTTCATCCTGATAAATATCCACTAAATACTCTAAACAGAGCATTCGGACGCCGTTTGGCGCAGCAGCCGTCAACTCTCTAAGCAGCAACTCCGCGCGGTCCAGCAAACCCGATTTCATATAATCACGGGCTAGCTCTAGCTGAACTTGCTGACCGTGCTCTACAGATAAACTAGGGCGAGCCAATAAATTTTGGTGCACCTTTATGGCTCTGGCCACCTCGCCGCGCTTACGCAATAAATTACCCAGGGACAAATGCGTTTCTAGCGTGTCTTGGTTGACATCTAAAGAGTCGATAAAGGTGTCAATGGCCTCATCAGGCTGCTCATTCAGTAAATAATTGAGCCCTTCAATATAGTAAGGCTGCACCTGTTTTGAACGGGAATCTGAGCTAGGGAAGCGCATGTAACGCCCCAGTAAAAACCCCACACAGACACATAACAGCGCCAGAACATACCATTCAGCCATCGACGACAGACCTCAATGGGAGCGCCGTTTGGCAATGGATTTTTGCGCCTGACTTTTTAAATGCTCATTATCACGCAGCTGTCGTGTTAACTTTCGCTGCAATAATCGGTTGTGGTTTTTCAGAACTAAAAACGGCAGCCAAGACACAAGCACTCCCGCGGCGGCACCGAGCAACAAAGTAACCACGATCACAAAACCAGCAGGGAAACTCGGCAGTGCCAAACCAAACAGCTGCAGAGTAAGAGGCTGATCGTTTTCTACACCCAACCAAATCCCTATGATCGCGCCTACCAGCAGGACCACTATTGCCAAGATTTTCTTCGCTAGCCTTATCAAGCTGGCCTCCTCAACTTTCTTAATGTAGCCGCTACGCTATTGATTTTTCCAATTCAGCCCGTCAATTGTTGTTCTTTATAATCTCGCACCAACGACTCAAGTAACGCCAAAACCTCATCTATGGTCATGTCGGTGGAATCCACAAGATGCGCATCATCGGCGGGAACCAGCGGTGAAACCGCCCTCTCTCGATCTTGCTTATCACGCTGCTCAATATCACTTAATATTTTTTGATAATCAGCTGCAACACCTGCACTTTCTAGCTGGGCAACTCTACGCGTCGCTCGCTCATCGGCTGAAGCCGTTAAAAATACTTTTACTGGCGCTTCAGGGAAAACCGTTGTACCCATATCTCGCCCATCAGCCACCAATCCGGGAAGTTGAGCAAAATCTCTCTGGCGTCCCAGCAGGGCCTCACGAACTGCTGGACAAGCTGCCACCTTAGAAGCATGCATACCCACATGCTCTTGCCGAATGACACTGGTCACGTCCTCATCAACCAGCCAAACCCTAACTCCTTGATCCGTCGGTTCAAATCGCACATCCAACGTTTGAGCAACAATAGCCAGCGATGATTCATCCGCGAAATCAATATCTTGATTCAGTGCTGCCAGAGCCGTCAGCCTATAAAGTGCGCCGCTGTCTAACAACCGAAGACCAAATTTTCGTGCTAACAACTGACACAGAGTACCTTTGCCCGAGCCGCTAGGGCCGTCAACAGTGATGACTAACGTCATATTCACAACCCCAGTATGCTGTTTGATATATTCGTACAAGCGGATGCCGGATCTGATGCCTGTGTAATAGGGCGACCTATCACTAAATAGTGACTGCCTAAAGTAATGGCATCTGAAGGTGTAACAATACGACGCTGGTCATCAGCAGAAGCACTTGCAGGCCGAATACCCGGCGTGACCAAGCAGAACTGGTCGCCTTCTTGCTGGCGCAACATAGCCGCTTCTTGGGCGGAACAAACCACACCATCCATACCGCTTTTATTTGCTAATGCTGCCAGGCGGCTCACCTGCTGTTGTGGCTCACAAGATAAACCAACCTGAGCCAAGTCTCCGGCATCCATACTCGTCAAAACAGTCACAGCAATCAACAAAGGCTGCTGCCCCGTACGCTTTTCTAATTCGTTACGCGCCGCGACCATCATGCGCTCACCGCCTGACGCATGCACATTCACCATCCACACACCCATCTCAGCAGCGGCTTTTACAGCCTTGGCCGCGGTGTTGGGAATATCATGAAATTTCAAATCAAGAAAAACATCAAAACCCTTTTGCATCAAGCCCTCAACCACTTGGGGCCCTGCGGCCGTGAACAGCTCTTTACCCACTTTCAAACGGCATGCCCTAGGATCCAATTTTTCAGCCATAGCCAAACAAGAAGCCGCGTTATCAAAATCCATAGCCACCACAATTCTGGGCAAAGCAACCATTTAAACCACCTTTACATTCAACAATTACCAGCATTGTACATCGCGTGGGCAAGTCGAGCGAGAGTTTAACCCTCGCTGACTTTCATACTTTTTACCGATTTCAATACTGGCACACTGAACTAATCTACAGTGACATTCACAAGGAGGTGTTGCTATGAAAACCAACAAAAACGCGATAAGACCGACCAAACAAAGTCTGATCAAAGGAATTGTCACACCATTACAAATATTGGCTTTGCTATTCATGCTGAGCGCAGGAGTAACCTACGCAGAAACTCCACCCATGCCCGCGCAGGCGACAATCAACATCAATAAAGCTAGCCCTGAAGAAATTGCACAGAGCCTAAAAGGAATCGGCGTCAAAAAAGCTCAAGCCATTGTTGCCTGGAGGGAAACCCACGGAAGCTTTAACTCTTTAGAGCAGCTCACCGAAGTTAAAGGTGTTGGTGAAGCCACTCTGGCCAAAAATAGCCAGAAGATGACTTTAGAATAAGGAATCGGATTGGAGCCTACCAAATTGCGCATCCATTTTTGGTAGGCTTTCGCTAGCATCAAAAGAAGCTAAGCTTGGCAATTAGCCTTAACTCTCCTCTGATACTTGCAAATGAATTCCTGCACCTTGGGCCAAAGCCACGAAGGTAGGGAATGATGTTGCCACGTTGGCACAATTGCGAACAACAATCTCATCAGTCGCCCTCAGACCCGCAATGGTAAAAGACATTGCGATACGGTGATCGCCATGACTTTCAACCTGCCCTCCCCCGATTGAACCACCCTCGATGACAATGCCATCCGGTGTAGGGCATGCTTTAACACCGAGAGCCTGCAAACCATCCGCCATCACCTGAATACGATCACTTTCTTTTACGCGCAGCTCCTCTGCACCACGCAAAGTAGTTGTGCCTTCAGCACAAGCTGCCGCTATAAAAAGTGCAGGAAACTCATCGATGGCCAATGGTACTTGTTCTTCAGGTATATCAATTCCCTTCAGGGGTGAGTACTTAATACGGATATCAGCTACCGACTCACCACCGACTTCACGCTGGTTTTGCAACGTTAAATCAGCGCCCATTAAACGTAGAATATTAATGACGCCATCACGTGTTGGGTTAATACCCACATGAGTTAATGTAACATCAGACCCAGGTGCGATCGCTGCGGCCACCATAAAGAAAGTCGCTGAGGAAATGTCCGCAGGCACCTCTATCGATGTCGCCTGCAACGATCCACCTGCATTGATATGAGCAGTCGCGCGCTCGCGAGTGACGGCATAACCAAAACCATTGAGCATACGCTCAGTGTGATCTCGGGTTGGCGCCGGCTCTGTCACAGAGGTTACCCCTTCAGCGTACATACCAGCCAACAATACACAAGATTTTACTTGAGCACTGGCCATGGGCATATGGTAATGAATTCCCTGCAAAGGCACGCCACCTTTGATTCGGACAGGAGGGAGACCGCCTTCAGAGGTTTCAATGTGTGCACCCATTTCACGAAGCGGTATAGCAACACGATTCATGGGACGCTTAGATAAAGATTCATCGCCAGTCAACTCAGAATCAAATGACTGACCTGCCAACAAACCTGCCAACAACCGCATTGACGTGCCAGAGTTACCAACGTACAGGGGGCCTGGTGGCGACTGTAAGCCGTGCAGACCCACGCCATGAATCCGAACGCGACCGTGATCAGGGCCTTCAATCACAACCCCCATGTCGCGAAAAGCCTGAAGGGTTGCCAGGGCATCTTCCCCCTCAAGAAAACCTTCAACATCGGTTATTCCTTCTGCTAAAGAACCCAGCATAATGGAGCGGTGGGAGATGGATTTATCGCCGGGCACTCGCAGCTGCCCTGATACACTGCCACCGGGACTGACCCGATAGGTAATTTGCTTTTCGTGCATGATAGATGAACTGTACGCTTGTTTGGTTAACATTCGGGTGAAATGGTCTCGGGCCGCTTTTGCCCGGGTGAAAACACCCAACATATGCTCACTGTCTTCACTGTCGATAGCCGCACGAAGACGTGATAAATTATCTGAAAACAAATCTAAGGCTTTTAACACGCTAGATCGATTTGCCTTCATGATGTCGTGCCACATCACTGGGTCACTAGAAGCAATCCGAGTAAAATCGCGAAAACCACCAGCAGCGTAACGGAAAATATTTTCGTTTTCTGCATCGTGAGCCAGTGTGTCCACCAGTGAGTAAGCAATTACATGAGGCAAGTGACTGGTAGATGCCAACACCTCATCGTGCTCTGCTACTGGCATGGTTAATACTTCCGCGCCCACGGCTTGCCACATGGCAACCACACGAGCCAAATGCACCGCCCCCGTATCAACAGTGGGCGTAATGATTACTCGATGCTGGCAATATAAATCTGGATTGGTGGCTTCAACGCCGCTCTGCTCAGAACCCGCAATAGGGTGACCGGCGACAAACTGCGGTGGCACACAACCATAAACAGCTTTAACAGCGTCAATAACGGAACCTTTGACGCTGGCGCCGTCGGTAATGGTTACTCTGCTAGAAATTAACCGCTGAATATCAGACAGCACACTGCCTACCGTTAACGTGGGCACAGCGATGAAAATCACATCCCCTTCAGTAAGCTCTGGTGCAATTTTTTCTAGGTTTAAAAACGCACGATCGCAAACACCTAAGCGAATCGCGTCATCACATGTCTGCTGTCGACGAGCAATACCAATGACCTCGGTACATCCACCGGCGCGAGTTAAAGCAGCGGCTAGACTTCCACCAATGAGACCGATGCCAATCACAACCAATTTATTTACGGCAGCTGCCACTTAAAGATTTCCTGTGCTATCGAGAGTACAACAAGCTCATAAAGCAAAATTACAAAACACCCTGAGGGTATGAACCTAAGATCTTCAAGTCTGCCGCCCGCGAGCCTACTTCCTTAAGCGCCTGCTGTACGTTGTCTTCGCTGATGTGACCACTGAAGTCAATGAAGAACACATAATTCCAATTTCCCATACGAGAGGGGCGCGTTTCAACGCGAGTTAAGTCGATATTGAACCGATGGAATGGCTCTAGCAGTTCGTGCAGAGCACCGGGGGTGTTGCGCATGGCAATGACTACCGATGTTTTATCACGTCCGCTTGGACCAATTTGCTGATCACCGATAATTAAGAATCGTGTGGAATTATCAGGGCTGTCTTCAATTTTTTCAGAGAGCTTACTCAAGCCGTATTTTTCGGCTGCCAATTCGCCAGCGATCGCGGCGGCATTCCATTCGCCCCTCAAACGCTTAGCCGCTTCACCATTACTGCTTACGGCAATACGCTCTGCGTGTGGATAATTCGCGTCTAACCACTTTCGACATTGCGCTAAGGATTGGCTATGTGAGTATATACGGCTGATACTGTCGGTTTTTGTAACGTCTGACACCAACAAACTATGGTGTATTCTTAATACGACCTCACCACAGATTTTAAGGTTGGAATCCATAAAACTGTCTAGGGTGTGGTTAACCACACCCTCAGTAGAGTTTTCTACCGGTACCACGCCATATTTGACGGCTCCTGCCTCTACTTCGCGAAACACTTCATCAATGGCCGACATTGGCCGAGTCTTCGCAGAATGCCCGAAATGCTTCAACGCAGCCTGCTCTGTAAACGTACCTTCTGGCCCGAGAAACGCCACATGAATCGGCTGCTCTAAAGCCAAGCAAGCCGACATAATCTCGCGAAATAAACGTGCAATTTCTTCATCGTCAAGAGGGCCTTCATTACGCGCCATCGCCTTACGCAAAACTTGTGCTTCGCGCTCTGGGCGATAGTAAATAATTTCTTCGCCATTACTGTGAGCTTTCTTTACATCGGCAACCTCTTGAGCACAGCGAGCCCGCTCATTAATAAGCAAGCCTATACGCTGGTCAATATCATCGATACGATCGCGCAATATGAGTAGCTGCTCAGCTTCTTGCTCTTGGGCACCTTTTGATTCATCTATTTCGCTTGCCATCAATCACTCCAACACCCGCTCTCAATGACTGAGCCAACCACTCAAGTCTCACGGACAGCTGCACATCCTCTTGAAAACGCTCTGCGTTTAAACCCAAGCACACTAAGGCCGAGGACTATTCACTCAAACACAGTAGCAAATGTAAACAAACCCTGTGCATGATCTGTTTTGTCTACTTCAAAAAAAGACAAAACCGTTTTTACACACATTAATAGAGGGCTACTCCACAATAGAGGACTACTCTACTTATTCTCCCTCAGGAGTACCCTGCGGATCGCTAGCTTCGGCATTCTCAGCAGCATCGGTCGCATCCACGATCGCAAGAACACCGCTTTCTTCGACGCGTTCCACACCAACAATATGTTCATCTTGCTTCACTTTAATCAAGCGAACACCTTGGGTGTTTCGGCCAAGAATGGATACTTCATCCACTCGGGTACGAACCAAGGTACCTTGATCGGAAATCAACATGATCTCGTCACCCTCAAACACTTGCACCGCACCTACAACCGCGCCATTACGATCCGTTGTTTGCATACCGATAACGCCCTGGTTACCGCGGCCTTTCGCCGGGAAGTCATTAACACTCGTACGCTTACCAAAACCATTTTCACTGATGGTCAACACACAGCCATCTGGCTGCGGTATAACCATCGAAATAACTCGCTGACCTTCCTGCAAGCGGATGCCGCGAACACCACGGGATACACGCCCCATAGCCCTAACATCGCTTTCTTTAAAGCGCGCCGCTTTACCACTAGAAGAGAACAAAATAACGTCGCTTTCACCCGTAGTAATGGCCGTACCCACCAAACGATCACCCTCGTCTAGCTCAATTGCTTTCAAGCCAACACTGCGCGGGCGAGAGAATTGCGGCAAAGCCGTTTTCTTAACAGTACCGTTAGCGGTCGCCATGAAAATAAAATAGTCAGCGTCGTACTCTCTAACCGGCAAAATCGATGTAATGTACTCGCCATCTTCCAATGGCAACAAATTAACCACCGGGCGACCTCGAGATTGACGCCCCGCCACAGGGATTTGATAAACCTTTAGCCAATAAACCTTACCCACACTGGTGAAACACAAAATGGTGTCATGTGTACTGGCAATCAATAAGTGCTCAACAAAATCTTCATCTTTAACCGACGTTGCAGCTTTGCCCATACCGCCACGGCGCTGAGCCTGATAACTGTCCAGCGGCTGGGTCTTAGCATAGCCACCGTGTGATATGGTTACTACACGGTCTTCTTCGGTGATTAAATCTTCGATGGTTAGATCTTGCTGAGAACTTTGAATTTCAGTACGACGTTCATCGCCATAGTTGGATTCCACTTCTTCCAGCTCTTCACGAATCACTTCCATCAAGCGCAGCGGATTGCCTAAAATATTTAAGTACTCAGCGATCTGCTCTAACTTTTCAGAATATTCCGCCAATAACTTTTCATGTTCCATGCCCGTTAAACGGTGCAGTCGCAATTCCAAAATGGCCTGTGCTTGCGCAGGTGACAGATAGTATTTATCACCTTGCACACCAAACTTCGGATCCAGCTCTTCTGGACGACAGGCATCATCACCAGCACGACTCAGGAACTCACCTATTTGGCCAACACTCCACCCTCTAGCAATCAAACTTTCTTTTGCTTCAGCAGGACTGGAAGAACCTTTGATAAGCTCAATAACTTGATCAATATTAGCGATGGCCACCGCCAAACCTTCGAGGATATGGCCGCGCTCACGCGCTTTACGCAATAAGAAAACGGTGCGGCGTGTAACAACTTCTCGGCGATGGCGTACAAAATGCTTCAACATCTCCTTGAGGTTTAACAACTTCGGCTGGCCATCGACCAGTGCCACAATGTTAATACCAAATACGCTCTGCAACTGAGTCTGTGCGTAGAGGTTGTTAAGAATAACTTCGCCGACTTCGCCTCGCTTCAGCTCGATCACAACGCGCAAGCCGTCTTTATCAGACTCGTCACGCAACTCAGAGATGCCTTCAAGCTTTTTCTCTTTGACCAACTCGGCGATCTTTTCAATCAGTCGCGCTTTGTTCAGTTGGTAGGGGATCTCATGGATAATAATGGTTTCGCGACTGGTTTTCTCATCGCGTTCAATAGAGGCTTTTGCACGCACGTAAATTCGGCCGCGACCAGTGCGATAAGCCTGCACAATACCACCTCGGCCATTGATGATGCCGCCTGTGGGAAAGTCTGGACCTGGAATCAACTCCATCAGCTCATCAATGGTGATGTCTTCGTTGTCAATGTAGGCCAAACAGCCCTTAATCACTTCTGTCAAGTTGTGGGGTGGAATGTTAGTGGCCATACCCACAGCGATGCCCGATGAACCATTGATCAGCAAGTTGGGCACACGGGTTGGCATTACACTCGGCATTAACTCTGTGCCATCGTAGTTGGGCACAAAATCAACGGTTTCTTTTTCGAGATCGGCCAGCAGATCATGGGCGATCTTCTGCATCCGTATCTCGGTATAACGCATGGCAGCGGCACTGTCGCCATCCACCGAACCAAAGTTACCCTGGCCGTCGACGAGCATATAGCGCAGAGAGAAAGGCTGCGCCATACGTACGATAGTGTCATAGACCGCAGAATCGCCATGAGGGTGGTATTTACCGATGACGTCACCGACCACACGGGCCGACTTCTTATAAGCTTTGTTCCAGTCGTTATTCAATTCGCTCATGGCGAATAACACCCGACGGTGTACTGGCTTAAGACCATCCCTAACATCTGGCAGCGCCCTGCCAACAATCACGCTCATGGCGTAATCTAGATAGGACTGTTTCAGTTCGTCTTCGATATTTACGGGCAGAAGTTCTTTGGCTAATTCACCCATGGAGCAGACATTCCTTATTATTTAGGACAGCGCCGATCATCATAAACTGCAACCAGCGGCCGTTTTTGTTAAAGCCGTATAACCACAACTAAAGCCCTCGATAATACCATAAAACCAGCAACATAAGTACGACATTACATGACCTTTTAGGGCTATTGCCTTCGCAGGCCTGAGGCTCCAAGCATTAGACCAAGCACTGCGCTATAAACACATTCAAGGTATACTGAAAAAATAACGAAACAAGCTCAAAATACGCACAATATCCACACATTTTGGATACGTTTTGGGCACTTGATTTTAGGAGCCCCAAACGAATGGTTAACTCAGTATCCCAAACCAGTAGCAATACGGTCGATCAAATCATTCACGCTCGTTGGATTGTCCCCGTAGTGCCAGCGGATACTGTGCTGCACCACTGTGCTCTGATTATTGACCAAGGCCGAATTTGTAACATTCTACCCTCAGCAGAAGCGGATAAAAAATACTCCAGTAACGACATTCTTCACCTCAGGCATCACGCCATCATTCCTGGCCTTGTGAACGCACACACCCATGCTGCTATGAGTTTATTTCGAGGCTATGCCGATGACTATCCACTGAAGAGCTGGCTGGAAGAGCACATCTGGCCAGCAGAGGGCCAATGGGTATCTGCCGAATTTGTACGCGACGGCGCAGAGCTCGCCACTGCAGAAATGATTCGCTCTGGAACAACAACCTTTTCCGATATGTATTTTTTCCCAGAAGAAACCGCCCAAGTAGCACTCAAAGCAGGGATCCGCTGCCAGTTGGCGTTTCCAATTCTGGACTTTCCCACGGCTTGGGGACAAGGGCCAGACGACTACATTCGCAAGGGTCTAGCACTTCACGACACTTATCGCTCGCACCCTTTGATCCACATCGTGTTTGGTCCACACGCTCCTTATACGGTCTCTGACGAACCCTTACGGCGAATCGCCACTCTAGCGGAAGAAACGCAGAGCGCCATTCAGATACACCTGCACGAGACCGAACAAGAAGTCGCCGATGCACTTGCTGCGACTGGAGAGCGCCCAATCGAACGTTTGAATCGCCTAGGCCTGCTATCCCCGCTGACACAATGTGTACACATGACCCAGCTTTCTTCGGGTGATATCGATCTACTGCAACAGAGCGGGGCCCACGTCATACACTGCCCAGAATCCAACTTAAAGTTGGCCAGCGGCTTTTGCCAAGTGGACAAGTTACAGCAAAGCGGCATCAATGTGGCGCTGGGGACTGACAGCGCAGCCAGCAATAACGACTTGGATTTATTGGCCGAAATGCGCACCGCAGCCTTGCTGGCCAAAGGCGTTAGTGGCAATGCTGCCGCCTTAAACGCCCACCAAGCACTGAGCATGGCTACGCTGGGAGGCGCCAAAGCCTTGGGCATGGAAGCCGAAATTGGCAGCCTAGAAATCGGTAAGGCAGCCGACATCGTGGCCGTCGAACTCAATGAACTGGAGCAATCTCCGAATTACAATCCTTTGGCGGCCCTCGTGTACTGTCACGTCTCACATAAAGTGAGCCATGTATGGGTGCAAGGGCGTAAACTTCTGAACGAACGTAAGCTTACTACGATGGACCAGTCTGTCATTCAGGCAAAAGCTCAGCAATGGCAAGACCGCATCGGTAAGTAAGCACTACATAACAAAAAATCAACAGACAAAACACAGGAAGCGCTTTGACATGAGCAATGTAGATCAGGCTGAAATTGCCAAATTTGAAGCCCTAGCCAGTCGCTGGTGGGATAAGGATAGCGAGTTCAAACCACTGCACGACATCAACCCTTTGCGCAGTAACTACATCGATGAGCGCTCCCCTGTAGCAGGAAAAAAAGTTCTAGACGTAGGTTGTGGGGGCGGCATCCTGTGTGAAGCTCTCGCCCAGCGCGGCGCCGAAGTCAGCGGTATCGATATGGGGGTAGCGCCCTTAGAAGTCGCCAAACTTCACAGCTTAGAAAGTGGTATGGCTGTCAATTATCGTCAGATCACCGCCGAGGCACTGGCAGAACAGGAAGCAGGGCAATACGACATTGTCACGTGTTTGGAAATGCTAGAACACGTACCAGATCCTTCTTCTATCATTCGTGCCTGTGCCACGCTCTGTAAGCCTGGTGGGCACGTGTACTTTTCAACCATTAACCGCAACCCCAAAGCGTATGCATTTGCGGTATTGGGCGCCGAGTATGTGCTCAAGCTCTTGCCAAAAGGAACCCACGAATACAGCAAGTTCATCAAGCCTTCTGAGCTCGCACTGTGGGTACGTCAAGCTGAACTGAGCATGCAGCACATGACAGGAATGACTTACAATCCGCTAACCAAGCGTTACAAACTCAAGCCCAGTGATGTGGATGTGAATTATCTTGTGCACACAACAAAAGAAGACTGAGCCCACAGCATGACAACCAATGCGACTCCTCTCAACCAGCAAATTTCTTCTCACGCTTTAAAAGCTGTGATGTTCGATCTAGACGGGACGCTAATAGACACCGCCCCTGACTTCATCTATGTGCTCAACACATTGCGTAACCAGCACCAGTTGCCCCCATTAAACGATACAGAGATCCGCAATACCGTATCGAATGGTGCACGTGCCTTAATTACTCTAGGTTTTGGCCTCAACGAAGGCGAAAACGGGTTTGAGGCATTAAAACAACAACTTCTGGATCTCTACGGTGAGCATCTAGCCGTTAAGAGCGGGTTATTCGAAGGGATGGCAACACTGTTAGAGGAGATACAAAACCATGGCTTATTGTGGGGGATAGCCACCAATAAACCTGAGCGCTACACTGTTCCACTGATAGCAGCTCTAGGGTTACGACCCGACTGCGTTATTTGCCCAGATCATGTACAACACTCTAAACCGCACCCAGAATCTTTGCTACTAGCCGCGAGTCAGTTGAGCTGCACACCCGAGCAAATATTATACGTGGGTGACCATGAAAGAGACATTCGCTGCGGCAATGACGCCAACAGCCCTACCGTTGCTGCCGCTTACGGTTATATTGACCAAGGTGATGACATCAGCTGCTGGCAAGCGACCTACATCGCTCATAATGTCTCTGAGCTGCAATCCATCATTCAGAGCTGCGTGGCAACGCCGCAATAAACACCAAAAACACCAGAATATTGATCCAACCACTGCCCATAATTGTTTGATAGAGATGCCCTCATGAATCATCTGCCAAAAGAATACCAACCTACTGAAAAATGTCTCCAGGATAAAATTATTCTGGTCACCGGCGCTGGTGCCGGAATTGGCCGAACTGCAGCGCTGACGTTTGCCAGCCACGGCGCTACCGTCATATTGTTAGGCCGCACTATCGCCAAGCTGGAAATGGTTTACGATGCCATTGAACAAGCAGGCGACCCACAACCCGCCATTTACCCAATGAATCTAGAAGGCGCATGCGAAAAAGATTACGAGGATATGGCCCAAGCGTTATTTGATGAGTTTGGTCGTTTGGATGGATTAGTACACAACGCGGCTGAACTGGGTGAGCGCACCACGATCAGTAATTACTCGCCTGATGTCTGGCTGCGAGTTATGCAAGTTAATGTAAATGCACCGTTTATGATGACAAAAGCGCTTCTGCCGTTACTGGAACACTCTGACAGTGGCAGCATTGTATTTACAGGTTCAAGTGTTGGCTACATGGGGCGTGCATTCTGGGGAGCTTATGCGGTATCAAAAGCCGCCAATGAAAACCTTATGCAAGTACTGTCACAAGAGCTAGACGGCACCAGCACTACGCGTGTTAACAGCATCAATCCAGGCGCCACAAGAACGCAAATGCGCGCTACGGCCTACCCCGCCGAAAACCCCTTAGAGGTAAAACCCGCAGAAGCCTTAATGCCGCTGTATCTGTATTTGATGAATGAAGACAGCAACGGAGTGAGCGGTCAACAATTTGATGCCCACTCGAGCTAAATAACCCTCCGATGGTCGTAGAGCTTTGCAGCCTTCGGCCATCAAAATCTGTGACTATGGCAATCTCACCCTCCCTATAACTGTTCAGGTTGCGATAAGTCGTGCCTTATCGGTGAGGTCAAAAAAGACTAAAAACTCCATGACTTCGGATTCGCGCAAAGGCTTGGAATACAAATACCCCTGTACAAGATCTACTTTGTTTTCCATCACAAACTGCAATTGCTCAGCCGTCTCTATACCTTCGGCAACCACTGTCATCTTTAAATTTCTAGCCATTTCCAGAATTGACTGCAACACCATTTTCGTCGACGCGTTCGACGCCACATCTCGGAAAAAGGTACGGTCAATTTTAAGAGTATCGAACTTAAATTCCTTCAAGTAACTCAACGATGAATAGCCCACACCAAAGTCATCCAGTGATGTTTTAAAACCTAAACTACGCAGCTTATTTAAGCGCTCTCTGCCCTGATCTTCGTCTTGCATGATAGAGGTTTCGACAAATTCAAAGTCAATAAACTCTTCAGGAACACCATACGCACGAACCAGAGTTGTCATTTTGGTGAACAGCTTATCACTGCGAATCTGTTTAGGTGATAAATTGAGGGACATTTTAAAGTCCTGATGACACACCTCACGCAATTTTAGAAATTGTCTGCATACAGACTCTAAACAGCGCATCGTAACCTGGTCGATCAAATTGGTTTGCTCTGCCACTGAAACAAAAATATTGGGGGTATGAAAACCGTATAATTTTGAGTTGATTCTTGCCAGCGCTTCAAACCCTTCCACCTTGTGACTTAAGGGGTTTACTTTTGGCTGAAACCACGCTTCAACCTCATCGTTATCAAGAGCATGACGAATAATATGCTTCATCTTTAGCGTATTTTCTTCGGCCTCAACCATCGATGAATCGTACATAACCGCTTGCATTTTCCCCCGTGTTTTGGCCTGATACATTGCCGTATCAGCGAACTTGACCAGCTCGTCTAAAGATGAAGTGTCATCTGGGTACAAAGCAATGCCGATACTGCTGCCGACGTAAACATCGATATCATCAATATCAAACGGTTTGTCAAAAGTAGCAATGATACGAGTTGCAACATCTTTGGCATTATCACGCCCTTGGATAGAAGGCAGTATCACCGTAAATTCATCCCCGCCCAAACGCACTAGGCTGGCCGCCGACGTAAAACTTTCACCTGGCAGTCGGCAAATACTGTCATTGGCTCGCAGATGTACAGAAATTCGCTCTGATACTTTGGTTAATAGCTTGTCTCCCATCGCGTGTCCGTAGGCATCATTGACCTGTTTAAAGCCATCCAAATCCAAAAATAACAGCGCAAAATCCTTACCCTGCTGATTGGCCTCCTCTGCTCTTGCCGTTAAGATTCTGGGTAAGGCGTTTCGATTGGGCAACCCCGTGAGCACATCGGTATACACTTGGTCACTGAGAGCTTGGTTCTTTTGCATTAAGTGCTCGCGCATCTCAGTAACGGCATCTACCAAAAAGCCGATTTCATCCGATCGACTTTTCAGTTGCTTAGGTGGCTCCTGTGCTTTGCTATTTACAAAATCGGCAAACTGTTCCAATGGTGCAATTACCATGTGGCGAAAGAACAGACTGACCACCAGCACTAGCACCAAACCCAACCCAATAATCGAGGCAGAAGAAACAAGCAAAATTTGATTGGCGATTATAGCCATCTTAGAAGTATCAATAATGGAAATGATGCTCAAGTTATTTTTCCATGGCTGACGCGAGAGATACCATTGGCTGTCAATCTCATAGGTATCCCAAGAACGATCTAACACACCCAAGACTTTGACCGCCAAACCAATGTCATCTCCCGGATAAATAATAGAGTTGGCGTCATTCACAAGAATGGGTCTCACGTAAGTGTCCCCTGAATTTTCTCGGCGAGAAAATACATTTTTCAACGGCGCACTGATGCGAAGCACTGGGTTTTTTAGATTCAACTGAGCAGTTGTGCTCACTTTTTCAGCAATAACGTCTAACTTTCGGTAATACACCAAAGCCGCCTGCTCAAAATCCTCGTGATACTCAATGGTTGTTGTTTCTTTTGCAGTACTGTTCATAAAGCTTCGAAAGACTTTACTGTCAACCATTTCACTATTATTGCTCACCCCCAGCGCCACACGAACTTCTTCCTCACCGTTTGGAAACAATACGCTAATTTCAGACACATCAGGAAACACATCTAACAAATCAACAACATAACGCGAAAAAGCGGAATAAAGTTTGACGTTCTCCCGACTACGGTCATCAAAATAAAACCGTTGTGTGAGATCATCTTTCTCAATCAGTGTAGCCACGGATCGCTCAGTTTTTTCTACCGCCTGTAGACGAGATACCCAAATAGATTGCAACGTTTGTACTTCTCGATTGAAATACTCGTTTGATTCTTTTTGGCTAAAATTAACGGTAAGAGTGTTCGCCACAAACAACACCAGCACCAAAATAGAACTGACCGTTAGCCATACCCGTTTATTGAGACTCACTGTATTGCCCCTGTTGGGGTGCCGAGGCCATGCCACAAGGTATTAATGCGCCTGACCCCGCGAATGTCTGGATCTCGAAGCAGGTACAAATTAGAGCCCGTTTGCTTAGTATCAACAAGAGGAGCCGTAGCATCATTCACCAGTTCAGAGTGAAAAGGTTTACTCCGTGTGTGACGTTGAATTTTTTTCGCTATCTCAGTGCGATATAAAAAATTCAGAAATTCATGGGCCAGTCGCTGCTGATCACTGGCTGCTGTAATCCCCCAAGAATCAAACCAGTAAAAACCGCCCTCTTTGGGGACGACAAATTCAATCTCTGGGTATTCCTTTTGAAGTACGGCCGCATCGGTACTGTAACCCTGCGTTAACCAAAGTTCACCACTACCAAAGTCTTCCCTTAAAACAGTATAGTCAGAGGTAAAACTGCCTAGTTTAGGCCACAATAGGCGCAGTATGGCTTCTATCTCTGCCAAAGTTTCACGGGTTAACGCTGTAGGAGCTTTATGCAAATAAAGATCGACTGAGGGCACCGCTTCTAAAGGTTGAAGAGACAACCCCAAATGACCATCAAGGTAAGCCTCTGGCTCAAATAGCTGCCCCCATGAGTCTACCGGACCATGTACACGATCACGTCGATAAATCAGCCCATAAGTCCCCTGCGCATAAGGCACAACATATGGCTTGGCATAGCTGTATTCTCCATACCAATTGGGCACTAAGAACTTCAGATTAGGAAGCCACTCTGGTTTCAACTGTGTGACCAAATTGCTCTCTATATAATCCTCTAACGCAGTATCGTCCAGAAGAATCAGATCAAACCGCTCGGCTAGGATTTCAACAATATGTCCATCACGTTCATAGTCACTGCCAAAAGTAAAGACTTCCAATTTAACGTCGAACTCTTGTTCGAATGCCTCAATCACCTCTGGCGGCAAGTATTCATCCCAAACATACAAAGAGAGTCTTCTGTCATCCGCTTGAACGCAAAAAGCGCCAACACAAAAGCTCATCAAGAGTCCAAATTTTAAAAACCATGCGTGCATACTGTCGTCCCCTGACACAGTATAGACAAGGATTAAAGATGTTCGAGCCGGAAAAGCTATTTGAGGCTGTCTATTAAAGTGGTATGCCTTGAATCGAGACACCGCGCTAGGGCAAGGCAGGCGAAACACCATCTAAATTTGAACGAGGTCACAGGTTGTCACTTTCTTTGACTTCAGACCTTTCACAAACTATTCACAGTTACTGTGGATAACCCTCTGGATTACTTCGTGACAAAACGTTACGAAGCCCAGCTCACGTCCGCTTGAGCAACTTGGTTACTCTACAACCATGCTTTTAGCGACATCAACAACATCGCTCACTTATGCGTCAAGCGGCCCTATTTCTGCCCAGGGCACCGTCATCATCCAATGCCGTTCAAGATCAATGCAACCACCACAACTTGAGGCACTGTTAATAAGGGGAGAAACAAAGCCATTTTCCACGACCGAGTTGTATCTTTGAGTACCATGACCTCAGTGTAATCCGTTGAAACACCCGTCATCAAAAAAGCGAAACTGTTACCCGGTGCGGAGGCTCTGGTCATAATATCGGCCGCTATGGGTGTAGAGCCTTCTGAACAGACCTCAATGATCGTAGCCGCCAACAAAGTCAGCATCAAGCCCATCACACTGGGGCCAAACCAATCCTGGAAATCCTCTACGGACACCAAACCACGAATGGCCGTCGCCAAAAGTACACCAAAAAACAACCAGCGTAGCACCATGCGTGAGCCTTTTAACCCATCCCAAAGTAGAGCCCAAAGGCCTATTAGGGACCACTCAGTGGAACGCAAAAATCGTCTAAACTCCACCCAAAAAACGTAATTTTCAGGCAGATCTTTTGTGTTCGGGTTACTCGGTAGCTGGCCTTTGCTGACCAACGTGTCAAATAGGCAACCAGTCACAACCGCAATCGCCATCGACAAACCGATAAAAGCCAACGTCCAAGGCAAACCGATGAGCGCGACAAGAATGATCGTTAAGGAAAAAGAATTCCATGGGCTGGCGATTAAAAATGCCATAACTTGACCAATACTGGCGCCACGCTGATACAACTGCATGCCAACCATTAAAATACCGTGACTGCAAAGATCCAACAGCACACCTGATAAGGTAGCCCGCACGATGCCTGACACTTTACCGCCCTGGCCCAAGACCGCAGTAATCATCGCCTGCGGTATACGACCCAATACGCCCACAAAAACAGCACCAATCAATACGCCCCACCACATCGTGTTCATCAATTCGAACACGCCATGACTCATCACTTGTAACCACTCTGGCAGCGGTATCGCACCATGTTGCCACCCCATTAGGTAGGTCAACAAAACTAGCCCAGCCCCACCCCACAACAAAAAATCAAACCGACGGGGCTGATCATCACTTGGGCAACAACTGCTACCGCTGACATTACCAGCCTTACTGGCAGACTCCACGGCAATAGGTTCTTCGCAGCAAGAAGGGCTGCGTTCTTCTTTGGGTTTTGAGGTTGGGCAGCAATCGGACATTAAAGCGCCTCCTGATCGGCTAATCGAGTAATTATAGGGCATTGCGGATCGTCACCACCGCCACACCCTTCATACAAAGCATCTAGCGTTTCTGCCATCAGCTGCAGCTCTTGGATTTTTTCATGCACACGCTGCAACGTGTGGCCAACCAGCTCTTTTACATCCCTACTGTGCCGGTCAGGGTTACGATATAACTCCAACAGCTCGCGGCTTTCCTGCAAGCCAAAACCTGTGGCACGAGTTCGCTGCAAAAAACACAATGCGCTTAGATCTTGGGGAGTGTAGACCCGATACCCATTTTCTGAACGAGAAGGCCTCACCAAACCCCGTTGCTCGTAGTAACGGATGGTTTTGGCACTTAAGCCTGTTTTCTGAGACGCTGAGCTGATATTCATAGAGGCACCCATCACTAAAAACATTCACCATAAATCGTAAACCTTCCCGTAAGTGTAAGGTCAACCCCATAATTTGGAAGCACTCAAACACGGATCGCATCACTCACACGCAAATTCTCGTTGGGCTGTGGATTGTGCTCCGCTATAATCCGCCGATGATTGCTTTTCTGAACCGACAAAAAACCGCAACAATCGTCAAACAAACGCAAACGTTTGTCCACCAGACGACGGCGTTTAACTACGAGATACACCTATCCGAGCGTCGCACCACCAGCCTCCGCATTAAAGCCGGTAAGGTTGTTGTCAGCGCGCCTTTGGGTACCGAGCCTGAAAGTTTACAGCGTTGGGTGAGCAGCAAATCCCGCTGGGTTATTCATCAACTGCAAAAGCAACGTATCCGTACCGCTGAAATACCCACGCGAACATACACAACAGGAGAAACCCTGCCATTCATGGATGAACTTCTGACGCTAGAAGTGACCGCTGAAGGTAGGGCTCAGGTGTACCAAGACGATCATAAGCTGATCGTTACCCCGTCTAATCGAGGGCAGCGGCCACGCAACGAACGCGTGAGAGAGCAAGTAAAAGCATGGTACAAAGAACAAGCTCTTAGTATCCTCCATGGTAAAACCGTATTGCTGGCAGAGCGGCTTGGGCGAGCAGTCAACGAAGTGCAAATGCGACAAACTAAAAGTAAGTGGGGGCACTGTACCGCTCGCGGCGAAATACAGTACAACTGGCTGATTCTATTGGCACCAGAAGCTGTCGTAGACTATCTGGTCACCCATGAATGCAGTCACTTAATTCATCTCAATCACAGTGCTGCCTTCTGGCAACTGGTACAGCAACACTGCCCAGACGCCCAAACTCAACGACAATGGTTACGAGCAAACGGGCATACTCTCGTTCTTTGATCGTTCTTTGATCGCTCTTTAATGTGCCTGTTAGCCTTCCCATTTGCTCCCTTGTTTCGAGTATGGCTATTTCACCATTGATGATAGAAGCAGATAAACCACTCATTTTTGCTCAATCTGAAGGCTGAGCGGTCAGACACATCAACCACAGTACGACTCAAAACTATAAATTAGCTATTGCGGCCCCTACAACGTTTCTGATACAAAGAATACAGCACTGTGGTTACCGGTGCTCACCCGGCCCACTCACCCGGTGCGATCCTATCACCCATAAGGAAGGATGATCGCTTATGCTCGATGCACAACTTGCACAGCCCCCCTCGACGACCCAGTCTATTCTGTACGTCTTAGATACCAACGTCCTCATACACGACCCCACCGCACTGCTCAATTTTGAAGAACACCACGTCATGATCCCCATGACGGTACTGGAGGAACTGGATAAACTCAAAAGTGGCAAAAAGGCTCAGGCGGCGGATTGCCGGCAAGCCATTCGAGAAATAGACCGAATACTCGGTCGAGCGACACCCCCAGAAATCGAGGCCGGTGTGCCCATACGGCGAGAGAGCACCAACACCACCGAAGGCCGACTTTCCATCCTCATGTCTCCCCCCCCTCCCGACAACGTTTCCTTGCTCCCCACCCACCTCAACGACAACAAAATCATCAACGATATCTGTCAACTGAAACACAACTTCCCAGAACACCGCGTCGTCCTTGTGACCAAAGACATCAATATGCGTCTCAAAGCTCGAGGCTGTGGCATTGAATCCGATGACTACCAGAATGATCAACTGGTCTCTGACATCGAGCAGCTCAACAAAGGCTATATCGAAGTACAGGGCAATTTTTGGGATCAAGTGAATAAAGTAGAAACAGAGCAGCAAATGGGGCGCACAGTACACCGCATTCCCAAAGAAGATATTCAGTGCGAAGTGCATCCTAATCAATTCATTATGGACAGCCTGGGCTTTATTGGTCGAGTGATCGACGTGGGCACGGATGAAGTACAACTGCTGCACATTGATACTCACCGCTTTATGGCACAGGAAGCGTGGGGATTAACACCGCGTGATATTTATCAAGCCATGGCTCTGAATTTATTGATGGATCCAGATGTGCATTTGGTCAATTTAACGGGAGCAGCGGGCTCGGGAAAAACGATTCTCGCTCTGGCCGCCGCGATTGAAATGACCGTAGCCAGCAAACAATATCGGCGCATTATTGCGACTCGCAGTACTCAAGGGTTGGATGAGGACATTGGTTTTTTACCCGGCACCGAAGCGGAAAAAATGGAGCCATGGTTAGGAGCGATTACCGACAACCTTGAAGCATTGCATTGTGATGATGAAGACTGCACAGGCAGCATTGATTATGTGCTCAGTAAAGTGCCGCTGCATTTTAAATCGCTAAACTACATACGGGGTCGCAGTTTTCAGCACAGTTTGATCTTGATCGATGAATCACAAAACCTCACACCACATCAGATTAAAACCATTATTACGCGTGCTGGGAGCGGTTCAAAAGTTATTTGCTTGGGCAATTTGGCTCAAATTGACACACCGTATCTGAACGGCACCAGCTCTGGGCTGACGTATCTGACAGAGCGCTTTAAAGACTTTCAATACGGGGGCAACATCAAGTTAAAAGGTGTACCGAGGTCACTACTGGCAGAATACGCCGAAGCCAACCTTTAAGCTCGACATCATCATTGCTGTAATAGGTAGGTAAGCAAATCAGCAAGCTCTCCTTGATCTTTTCGTAAGGAGGGCTTGCTGTATAATTCCACAAGTATATTTTGTGTGATGAGTGTTTCTTTTTAGAATTTTTTAAAATCTTTAATTTTTTGAGTGCTGCGGTTCGCAACATACTGCTTATGAGTCATCCTGATAACTTTGATAGCCTTGATAACTTGCCCGATGTTCGTGATGGCCTGAACAAAAAAGAGCGCGCCATTTTGTATTGCTTGCATGAAACACAAAAAGAGCTAAACGGGCGAAATGTGCCAACCATTATGCTGTACGGCCGCGTTCTAGAGCTGGTGGATATCAGTCAAACCGAGTTTCAATCTATTTTGTCTCGGTTTGTAGGGTTGACCAAACTATCAGAAAGCTCTTAACAGCGCACCACAACATGTGTGTTATTGGTCTTTTCTTGGGCCGCATTCGATTGAGTAAGAATGTTTAAAAATTTAACCATTCCAATAATCGTTCAATAAAACCTTTAAGTTATGCCAACTCCCTTAGCACAACCGCCGGCGGCGTAGTTACAATCTTACGGCAAGCCAATACACCCATCACCCCAATAATAACCGCTGACACACTGATACCCCACAACCACACTTCGGGGTGCAGTTTAGCAGGAATATCAAGCACCCATGTTTGCACACACAACAACAAAATTTCTGATGCCACTACAGCCATTATACCGGCCATGACGCCCATCAAACTGAACTCCAGCCACAAACTGCCCAGTAAGCGTTTACTTGAACTGCCCAGAGCTCGCAGTAACGCAGCCTCTTGCTGTCGCTCATGAAAGCTGGACGTTACCGCTGCCCACATCACCAAAAACCCTGACACCAAAACCAACAGCAACATAAGCTCCACGCCTTGGCTGACCTGTGCAACAATGGTCTGAATTTGTTGAATGATACGATCCATTTCGATCACAACCATAGTGGGATCAAACCGTAACAAGTCGTTCACGACCGTTTTCTGCTCTGGCGGAATAAAAAAGCTGGTTAAATACGCCGGGGAAAATTCATCCAATGCATTCGGTGAAAATAAGAAATAAAAGTTGGGATTCATAGAATTCCAATTTAACGATCGAACGCTCACGACTTTCGCATTCAGCAACAAACCACCAATACTAAACTGCAAATCATCGCCCAAGGAAAGCCCTAGTCGTTTAGCAACTTGTTCCTCCACCGAAACACCAAACTCGTTATTCTCGGGCTGCCACTGATCCCACCACTGCCCAGCAACCACGCTATTGTCTTTATTTAAACGGCTTGTCCAACTCAGATTCAGTTCACGGCGCAAGGTTTCTTCACTGTCACGTAGATCTGTGGTGGGCAACTCACCATTGATGTGGGTAAGGCGGCCTCTAACAATCGGGAAGAATTGTTGCAGCTCAAGCTGCCTCTCATTAAGCAGCGACTCCACGGGTTCTACTTGATGCGGGGCAATGTTCATCACAAAATGATTGGGGGTACCCGGCGGCAACTGAAGTTGCCAATCTTCAATGAGTGATGTTCTAAGACTGGTCAAACTCAGTAACAGCGTAATCGCCAACGCAAAAACCACCGTTTGAATCAGTGTTTGTTGCCGGTTGCGCTGCAAGCCTGCCAATGCCAAACGCCACCCTTTTCCCGATCGGCTGCCGAAGGATTGCGTCACTTTTAACAAGCCCCGTGCAAACATCCAGCCTAAAAACAACAAAGTAAATAAACCAAAGCTCATGCTTAATGTAAGAAGCCAATCACGGCTGAACAAACCAACCAACAACAGCAACGCCACCAACCCAATCAAAACTTGTGTGTACTGTCTTACCGAACTCACTATCAACTCACGACGTAAAATTTTCATGGGTGATACCGATGGCAAGTGCCACAAGGGGGGGGCAGCAAAGCACAATAGACACACTATCCCTGTCAATAAACCCGGCATAAAAGCAGGCCAAGTTGCAGGCATTAACTGCATTGGTAGCCATTGGCGTATCACTTCTTCGACTAAAGCTTGAAAGCCATACCCCAAAAGCAGGCCCAAAAGCGAACAACACAGAGCCAACCAAAACATTTGCAACCCATACAGCTGCCGCACCTGCACAGCACTGCTCCCCAAGCTTTTCAACAAGGCAACTTGTTCAATATGTCGAGCGGCAAAACGTCTGGCAGCAATCGCAATCGCAACACCGGCCAATAACACACTGATCATTGCAGAAAACGATAAAAACTGCCGCGCTGTACTTAGCGTATTTCCGAGCCGGTCTTGGGAGTCTTCAACCCCTACAACTTTATCGTGCACACCCAATAGAGGTTCCAATACGCTGAGGAGCATTTGTAGATTGCTCGTCTCACCCGCCAACAACCAACGGTAGTTGATACGGCTGCCCGGCTGTATCACACCTGTTGCCGATAAATCTTCGGCGTTTATAAGTACCCTAGGCCCTAGAACACTAAAGTTATTACCTCTATCTGGTTCAGTAATAACAACGCGAGTGACCGTCAACGCCTTCTCGCCCACCTCAATCTGGTCGCCCAGCTCAATATCCACCAAAGGCAGTAAACGCGAGTCTACCCAAGCCTCACCAGACTGAGGGACACCCTCTGCCACATCAATACTGGCTGCATTCATCGTGAAGGGAATCGTGGAGGTAGTGAGCTGTCCACGGAGAGGGTAGCCTGCAGTAACCGCTTTGATTGCAGCTAACTGCATCGCTTCACCCGCAAACACCATCGAAGAAAAGGTTGTGACTTGTGCGTAGTGAACATCGTGTTGTGCCGCTAAAGTCTGCCACTGCAATGGCGCGGGCTGGTCTGAGTGGACCCGCTTATCCGCCGCTAAAAAACTGTGACTTTCACGAGTCAATGTGTGCTGCAAGCGATCAGTAAAAAGCGAAATAGAAGTCACCACCATTACCGCCATCAGCAGCGCAATGGCTAAAATCTTCATTTCACCAGCGCGCCAATTGCGCCACAACAGACGTGCCGACAGCAGTATCAAGTTCATACTGAAATCTCTTCGGGACGAACGGAACCCGAATCTGAGGCCCGCTCAAGCAGCCGTCCGCCTTCCATCACAACATGGTGCTGGCATCGATCGGCCAAACGTTGTTCATGGGTTACCAAAACCAAAGTCGTACCCAGCTCACGGTTCAAATCAAACAACAGATCAATAATCTGAGCACCTGTTTTGGAATCTAAATTGCCAGTAGGCTCATCCGCAAACAGAATCGCTGGCTCACTAGCGAAAGCCCTGGCAATGGCTACACGCTGTTGCTCTCCACCCGAGAGCTGTTGCGGGTAATGTTGCAGCCGATGCTCCAAACCAACACGTTGCAAGAAACGTTTGGCTTTAGTTTTAGGTTCTGGCACGTCGTGTAGCTCTAGCGGAAGCATGACATTTTCTAGTGCAGTTAGACCAGGCAGCAACTGGAAAGACTGGAATACAAAACCTACTTGCTGTGCACGTAACGTTGCACGTCCTTCCTCATCCAAGGTCGTAAGCGATTGCCCTGCTAACGCCACATCCCCTTCTGTCGGGACATCCAACCCAGCGAGAATGCCTAGCAAAGTGGATTTGCCCGAGCCCGACGCACCTGTAATGGCAAGGCTGGCACCTTTATCCAGCGAGAACGACACCGCTTCAAGAATGTCCAAATCACCAGTGGAGGTCACTACCCGCTTACCTACGTTATTGACTGAAAGCATGTCCACCTGCGTATTATTGAGTTATTGAGAGCTGAAAATTTATTGCTTATGCTTTTAACGGTAGAGTGTAACGTTAATGACGGCCTTTTTTCTAAGAATGAACAACACTTTCACAGAACTTTACTTTGCACGTTTACTGAGCTTACTTAAGGGGTTAGATCTGTTAAGAACAACCAAAACGTGTATCAACATCCTCATTTACCGAATCAACACAAACAGGATTATAGGTTTACGACTATGGCCATGGTATTAGATCAACAGATGCGTTCATGCGCAGCAATTATTACTCTGTTTTGCAGCATGATTGTTAGCGCCTACTCTTACAGTGCACCTAACGTACTGGTCTTAGGTGATAGCTTAAGCGCGGGGTATGGGATCAATCCAAATCAAGGGTGGGTTGCGCTGATGGAGAGCAAACTAAAAGAAGAAGACTCAAGTGCCAGTGTGACCAATGGCAGTATCAGTGGTGAAACCAGTGCAGGAGGGCTATCACGGCTGCCGGCGTTATTGACCCAAAGCCAGCCCAACATTGTGATTATCGAGTTGGGCGCTAACGATGGCCTGCGCGGCTACCCCCTAGCCGCGATGAAAAAGAATCTAACAACGGCTATACGTCAAAGCAAAGAGACTGGCGCCAAAGTGCTCCTGTTAGGTGTACACATTCCACCAAACTACGGCGCGCGTTATACCGCTCAGTTTTTTCAAACCTATGCCCAAGTAGCCGATAAAGAATCCGTTGCACTGGTGCCGTTTTTCTTAGAGGGCGTAGCAACTAACAAAACGCTAATGCAACAGGATGGTTTACACCCTAATGCAGAGGCACAACCTTATATTTTGCAAAATATCTGGCCAAAAATGGAAAGCCTAGTTGAATCCTTAGAGTAACCAGCTCACCCTGCGCTCAATATAATTACTCATTCAGCGCGGGTTCGGTAAGCCCTTTAAGTCTCTCGGAGGCTCTAAGAGAGCTCTCGCATGGGAATCAACCAGACACACAATGCAGCAAGTAAAGCCGGAACAGCAAATACCACAAACAACATTGGCATAGACAGCCCCATACCAATGAAGACACCCGCTAGCATGGGGCTAATAACCGCACCGGCACGACCTAGTCCAGCCGCCCAACCCAGCCCTGTGCTGCGCACTTGGGCGGGGTAAATAATCAATACAACGTTGTACAGATTTGAGAACGCTCCCATCAAAGAAATGCCCACAAAGAATAAGATGGCAAACAAATAGATAAAAGGTACTGTACCGATTTCGTTCACAAAAGAAGCAATAAAGAAAATACAGAACGTTCCCAAAGTAAATCCAGCGGCAACAACTCGCCCCAAAGACACCCAACGTGCTAGCCACCCCATTAAAATTGTTCCAAAAATAGACCCGAAAGGGATCGCTGCGGTTGCCTGAATGGCTTTCTCTTGAGATAGACCCGCATTGCTTAGTACTTGTGGCATCCAGCTACTGATAAAGTACACAACGACAAAACCACTGAAAAAAGCCGACCAGCTCAACAACGTTGCCACTCGGCGAGACGGTGTCATAAGAGATGTGACCGCTGCCGCTTCCTCGCTGGCCGCACGGCTGATCTTAGGTAGAGATGTGACAGGCGTTTGCCCCATATAGTTTAAAGTGCGATTAACTTTTTCTAATGCATGATCGGGGTCACGTTTGAGCGTAAAGGCAATGGATTCAGGCACGACCAATTGAATCAACACACCCAATACCACGGTAATCAAACCCGCATAAAAGAAAATACTTTGCCACCCGTGTGAAGCTAAGATTGCCGCCGTTAAGAAACCACCGATCATAGCGCCTGCCGAAGCAGCAGCCACCAGAGTTGAAACAATAAGAGTTCGGTGTTTTAACGGGCTAAACTCAGAGACTAATGGAGCCAAAGAAGCCACCAGTACACCCAATGCCAAGCCCGCTACCGCCCGCAATACAATCAGCTCGACAACCGTAGAAGCATACATCACAGCACTGGTTGCCAATCCGGAGATCAACAAAGTGCTACTCACCATGATGCGACGACCATATCGATCGGCTAACCATGAAAGAAACATAGCGCCAAGAGTCATCCCCAAAACACCGGAGCTTAGCACTAAGCCCATCTCTTCCGCGGATACTGACCAGTCTTGAGTAATGGCAGGTGCGGTATAAGAAATCACCACAATATCGAAGCCTTCGATCATACTGGCCAACATGCTTAAGATAAGAATCCACCACTGCTTAGGGGTGATTTTGGATTCGTGCAGTAACTCAATTGGGGGCGAATCTGATGAGGTGTTAGTCATAAAGCCTTCTTTTTATTCATTATGGTTTTTACAAAAAATAAGTTCTTTAGTTTTCTATACTACATTTAGATGTTCAACCATCAATTGCACGGATTGTTTACCACGAAACTCGTTCACATCTAAGCGATAGGCCAATTGTATGCGTTGGGCCTGCATATTGGGCCACAGCTCTAGATCAACGTTAAACGCAATGGCATCTAACAGCTGTGATGGATTGTCCTCGCAAGACACCACCATTTTGAGGTGTTTTTCACCGACTATACGCTGCTTCACCAAATTAAACACACCATCAAAGGCTGGCTCTGGAAAGTGCTGCCCCCAGGGGCCGGCATCACGTAAGTTGTGCGCTAGCTCTAACGTAAAATCCGTCGATACCAACTCGCCATCCGAAAAAACCAATGCCCGCAAATCACTTTCGTTTAAACTGTCATGCACAATTTGATCGAAAGCTATTTGAAAAGCCGGTAAGTTTTCAGCGGCTAAACTTAATCCTGCCGCCATCGCGTGCCCGCCAAATTTACTCAACAGTTCTGGGTGTTTCGCCGCAACCGCGTCTAGCGCATCACGTATATGAAAACCGGGAATCGAGCGCGCAGAGCCTTTGATTTCGCCATTACCTGCTTCCGCAAAAGCGATAACAGGCCGATGGTAACGCTCTTTAATGCGCGAAGCTAAAATCCCAATAACACCTTGGTGCCAGCGAGCATCGAACAAACATATGCCCCACGGTATTTGCTCATCCGCCAAAGACAATTCAGCCAACGCTGCCAATGCTTCCTGCTGCATGCCAGCTTCTATTGCACGACGATCACGATTTAAATCATCCAGCTCGACCGCCATTTCTCGAGCAAGCTCTGGTCGGTCGCACAGCAGACACTCAATGCCCAATGACATATCATCCAAGCGCCCCGCTGCATTTAACCGCGGCCCCACTGTAAACCCTAAATCCGAAGCCACCAAACGCTGCGGCTGACGACCAGAAACGTCCAGCAACGCTAAAATACCTGGACGAGCACGGCCCGCTCGAATACGTTGCAAACCTTGATACACCAAAATACGATTATTCGCATCCAGCGGCACAACATCGGCAACCGTACCCAGTGCCACAAGGTCTAAGTAACTGGCCATATTCGGCTCACTTCGACCTAACTCCTGAAACCAACCCATATCTCGCAGCGCCGTTCGCAAAGCACTCATAAGATAAAAAATAACACCTACACCCGCTAAATTCTTACTGGGGAAGGAGCATTCAGGTTGATTGGGGTTCACAATTGCCTCGGCCGAAGGCAACTGTTGGCCCGGCAAATGATGGTCGGTTACAAGTACTTCAATGCCTACCGCTTGCGCTGCTTTCACACCATCAAGTGAAGAAATACCATTATCTACCGTAATGATTAGATCGGGCTGATACCCTTTTGCGACCTCGACAATTTCAGGGGTTAAGCCGTAGCCAAATTCGAACCTATTTGGCACGAGATAATTGACATGTTCGGCGCCCATATCCCGTAACGCCAGCATCGCCAACGCACTACTGGTTGCGCCATCGGCATCGAAGTCACCCACGATCAACATACGCTTTTGCTGCACCAAAGCATCCAGCAATAATGACAGTGCAGCGTCTAATCCTTTTAGCTGTTGTGGTTTGAGTAAGTACTGAAGCGATCTTTCTAATTGCTTAGAGTTACTTACCCCACGGCTAGCATAGATAGCTTGTAACCTAGCTGGTAAATGATCCGGCCAAGAGAAATCAACAGAAGGTACTGAGCGGCGAGTGATTTGTGTCGTCATGATATTGATTCTCTAGACTCGTCGTTCCATACAAAAGCGCTCATCCTATGGTGCTGCCTTATTTACAAAGTTACCAGACATAAAAAACCCGCCAACGGCGGGTTAATCAGTCGCTTTAAAAAAGTTAAGCACGAATATTGGCCACCATATGTGCTTGGACTCCGCCAATATCGCCATCCAGTACCGTGTACTGTTCTTCACGTTCAAACAAATCGGCCATATGATGAGGCAACACTGGATCTTCTGCCTGCCCCGCTTGACGTACTGCTTCTGGAAACTTAGCTGGATGCGCTGTGGCTAAGCACACCATTGGGATATCTTGCCGCTGACGTGTTTTGCGGGCGGCCTGTAAACCAATGGCTGTATGAGGGTCCAACAAGTATTCACAATGCTCGAACACATCTTCAATAACGTTGATGGTTTCGTCATCACCAACGCGATAAGAGCTGAATAACGCGCGAGCTTTACTTAACGCTGTGTCGCTAAGGTGCATTGTGCCGGATTTAAAGTCATCCATCAGCTGCTTGATCGATGATCCATCGCGATCATAAAGATCAAACAATAGACGTTCGAAGTTACTGGACACCATGATGTCCATACTTGGCGATAGCGAGTGGATTAAATCCTTCTTAGTATGATCATTATCACTAATGCAGCGATGCAAGATATCATTAGAGTTAGTTGCGATGATCAACTGATCGATGGGCAACCCCATTTGCTTAGCCAAATAACCTGCGAAGATGTCGCCAAAGTTACCGGTGGGCACAGAAAAAGACACCGGTCTTGCAGGTGCACCCAAAGCCAGCGCTGAATAAAAATAATAAACAATCTGCGCCATAATGCGCGCCCAGTTGATAGAGTTAACGGCTACTAACTGACGACCCTCGGGCAAAAATGATTGATCGCCAAAGCTGGCTTTCACCATATTCTGACAATCATCAAAATTACCTTTGAGGGCAATGTTGTGCACATTAGGCTCTAACACGGTTGTCATTTGACGACGCTGAACTTCTGAAACACGCTGGTAAGGGTGCAGAATAAAAATATCAATATTGTCGCAATGACGACAACCTTCTATGGCGGCTGACCCTGTATCACCAGAGGTTGCTCCCATGACCACCACTTTCTGGTCACGCTTCTTCAAAATGTAGTCCAAGAGATTGCCTAAAAACTGCAACGCAAAATCTTTAAATGCTAACGTTGGCCCCTGAAACAACTCTAAGATCCATTCGTTATGGCCCGTTTGCACCAGTGGCGCAATAGCGTCATGACGAAAGGTCGAGTAAGAATCATCGATGATTTTTTTCAAATCATCATCTGGGACAGTGCCTGCCACAAACGGGGCTATCACTTTAAACGCCAGATCTTGATAGCTTAAACCAGCCCAAGATGCGATTTCTTCCTGGCTGAAGGAAGGTAACGATTCGGGAATATACAAACCACCATCAGGAGCCAGGCCAGTAAGTACTACGTCTTCAAAAGTCAGCGGCGGTGCTTCGCCGCGAGTACTGATGTATTTCACATTAACCTCGTAATTTATCTGTTCTGACTTAGCTCAGGTTTTCTACACGAATATGAACAACGCCACCTAATACATAACCCAGATCTTCAATGGCTCTGACGGCGGTTAACAGCTTTTTTTCGATAGTTCGGTTGGTCAACAAAATCATAGGGACATGCTCTTGTTCTTCTGGGGCTTCTTTTTGAATTAACGCTTCGATACTGATACCCGCATCACTCAAAATCTGCGCGATCTTGGACAAGACACCCGGTTTATCCAGCGCGGAAATACGCATGTAGTAGGCGGTTTCCACTTCTTCTACGGACAATATCGGCAGATCTTCTAACTGATTAAAGCCCAGCGCTGGCACACAGACTTTTTGCTTTGCACCCAGCTGGCGCGCAATATCAACTACATCAGCAACTACGGCCGATGCCGTTGGCTCTGCACCGGCACCAGGCCCGTAGTACAGTGTTGGACCAACCGCATCGCCTTTGACAACAATGGCGTTCATAACACCATCTACGTTAGCCAACAACCGCTTTTCAGGAATCAACGTTGGGTGCACGCGCAGCTCTACACCCGATGCTACTTTGCGAGCAATCCCAAGGTGCTTAATGCGATACCCCAGCTCCTCGGCGTAAGCAACATCCTCAGGCACGAGCTTGCTGATGCCTTCGGTAAAGATTTTTTCAAACTGCAAAGGCATTCCAAATGCAATGGAAGCCATAATGACCAATTTATGCGCTGCATCAATGCCTTCAACATCAAACGTGGGATCGGCCTCGGCGTAGCCCAACGCCTGTGCTTCTTGCAGAACGTCTTCGAACAAACGACCTTTATCGCGCATCTCTGTCAGGATAAAATTACCCGTTCCATTGATGATGCCAGCCAGCCATTCAATTTTATTGCCCGCCAAACCTTCGCGCAGAGCTTTGATGATGGGTATGCCACCAGCCACAGCAGCCTCGAACGCAATGCTCACTCCAGCTTCGGTCGCCTTTGCAAAGAGCTCATTGCCAAATTCTGCGATCAGCGCTTTGTTGGCCGTTACAATATGTTTGCCGTTCGCAATAGCAGTTTCTACCAGCTCTTTGGCAACGGTCGTACCACCAATCAGTTCAACCACCACATCAACGTTAGGATTGTTCACAACCTCAAAAATATCATCGGTCATGTTGTAGTCAGTGGTGTCACAAAAGGGGTGAGCTCGGCGCGCACCTATTTGCTCAATAATAATGTCGGTACCGGCTCTAGCACTGATTTCGCGTGCATTGCGAGTTAACACATTAAAAGTACCGCCACCTACCGTACCTAACCCACATATACCTACTCTAACCGGATTCAACGTTATATCCTCTGTAATAATCTAGGCGCTGGCATTCACCAACGAGATAAAAATTGTTTGAGAGTTAACTGAATAGCACTGACGCGTCATTGACTAAGATAAGACTTCAGTAAATGATCCCCACCAGCCTTACACCAACTCCATAAAGCCGGCCACACTACTGACCCCGCAGTAGTGTGTCAATAAACTGGATGCAGCATTATACGGGAGCAGCGAGAGACTGGCGAGAGGAAGCCACAATAGCGGCAAACGATTGTAAGGGAGGGGCAAAGAGCTGCCAAGACAGCTCTTTTGAGTTTCAGACGCTATGAATCAAAGGCCTAATCGCTCTGCCAAAGCATCCGCTGGCATAAAACCAGGAATCATAGTGCCATCGGCTAAAATAATCGCAGGCGTTCCATTAACGCCTAACGCTGCGCCCAAACGAAACTGCTCTGCAACAGGATTGTTTTGACAGTAAGCGACATCCACAGACTCACGGTTTTTCAGTTTTGTTAACGTACCTTGGGGGTCTTCTGAACACCACGCCTGAGCAATTTTTTGGTGTGAAGCCGAGCCAATGCCTGCCCGAGGGAATGCCAAATAGCGTACCTCTATACCCAACTCATTCATAGCGGGTACTTGCTGGTGCAGCTTGCGACAATAGCCGCAATCCACATCGGTAAACACATATACGTAAGCTTTGCGCTTCCCGTTAGCAGGAAACACGATCATATCTTCGAGCGCTGTTTGCCCCAGCTTCTCTTGGCGAACAGGACGCAGTGCAACTTCTTGTAAATCCACAATACCGTCCGACGTTAAACCATAGATCGTGCCGTCAATCACATGCTTGCCATCTGCACTCACATACAACAAGTGGCCTTTTGTCGTTTGTACTTGGTACAACCCAGGCATGGGGCTCGGCTTAACAGGGCCGAACGCAAGATCTGGCCGTGCCGCCTGCAGTTTTTCAAGAATTACTGACGCCGCATCATCAGAAGGACGACTGTCGGCAGCGTATGCGGAAACACTGAACATGAAACCCGACAACAAACAGGCCATTAACCATTTGCGGCCTGTCTGACACTTTAAAACGCGCTGCAACATAAAATTCCTTAACCGATCAATCAAACTGGATGAGCAATGTATCACAAGGGTATAAAAACTGAGAACATTGGATACCTGAAAATCTCATTGGTTCCCCCTTGACCAGCGATTCATCATATGCGCTCTCAACATAATGTCGCCTTACTCGACAAGCCACTTTAGCCGATCAGCAATAAAAACGACTCAATGTCACTCTTACGAGCATAAAAAAACCGACGATAAACGTCGGTTTTTTTAGAGTTTTGCCGCCGTAGCAACCAAACTTATCGAGCAGACAGCTTTTCTTTAATACGAGCCGCTCGGCCAGACAATTCGCGCAAGTAGTACAACTTGGCCTGACGAACATCACCGCGACGCTTAACGCTAACGCTGTCAATCAGAGGGCTGTGTGTCTGGAAAGTACGCTCAACGCCAATACCGTGAGAAATTTTACGCACAGTGAAAGCAGAGTTCAGGCCACGGTTACGAATACCGATAACCACACCCTCAAACGCCTGCAGACGCTCACGGGTGCCTTCTTTTACTTTTACCTGAACCACAACAGTGTCACCAGGAGCAAACGCTGGCAATTCTTGTTTCAGTTGTTCGTTTTCCAGTTCCTGGATGATTTTGTTTTTGTTGCTCATGATTGACTCCTGAGTCAAAAGTGTAGCTTCACAGCTATCATGAGGAACGATAGTCAGCTTATCTGACCGTAAGTTCCCCGGTTAGTCGTCTTGACTGCTGCCCAGCTGCTTAATAGCCTCATTCAGAAGCTGCTGCTGTTCAGCGGTCAATTCTTTACCTTGCAGCAGATCTGGACGACGCTGCCAAGTTCTGCCTAGCGCCTGCTGTAATCGCCAGCGCCGAATTCGATCATGGTTGCCCGATAAAAGCACTTCGGGAACCGCTCGACCTTCATACATTTCTGGCCGAGTGTAGTGAGGGCAATCCAGCAGACCATCCGTAAAGGAATCTTGTTCCGCTGATTGAGCGTGCCCTAACGCTCCTGGCAGTAATCGTGTGATGCTATCGATCATCACCATGGCAGCTAACTCGCCACCACTGAGAACATAATCGCCAATGGACCATTCTTCATCCACTTCTAGCTCTATGAGGCGTTCATCGATCCCCTCGTAGCGCCCTGCAATCATGACCAGATTATCAGTACCAGAGGCAAACGCTTGCGAAGCCTGCTGATTGAGCTGTCGCCCTTGGGGTGACAAATACACGACCTTACAAGTCCCAAATTCACCGGCCCATAAACGCGCCTGATGAATCGCTTGCTTTAATGGCTCAACCATCATCAGCATCCCAGGACCACCGCCATAAGGGCGATCATCCACGGTCTGATGACGATCTAAAGCGAATTGCCGTGGATTCCACAACTTCAGCTCCAGCAAGCCCTGCCTAACAGCGCGACTGGTAATACCGTAATCACTGACCGAAGCAAACATCTCCGGAAACAATGAAACGACAGCAATACGTTTGGCAATATCAGGCACTTTGTAATCAGAACCCGCCTAAAAGGCCGGATCCCACTCCACGACGATAATGTCGTGTTCCAAGTCCACCTGCCTTACGAACACATCCGGTACGTAAGGGATCAGTCGTTCACTCTGATCCAAGCTTTCCGCATCGCCCTGCACCACCAACACATCGTTGGCACCCGTTTCCAGCAAGCGCTGCACCGTACCTAAACGCTGCGACCCGCCTTCAAACTCAGTGATAACGGCTAAACCTATAAGCTGGTGCCAGTAATACTCACCAACATCCAGTTCAGGCATTTGAGCGCGCTCTACAGCAATAACCACAGAGGTCAGGGTTTGAGCCTGATCGCGATCATCCACACCATCGATGTGAGCAACCCAGCCTTTACCGTGGGCCTTGTATTCAAGCACTTCAACAGCTTTAACACCGTGCTTGGTCTTTAACCACCAAGGCTTGTAACCAAAGAGGCTTTCTTCCGGCTCAGTGCCTGACTGAATTTTCAACCAGCCATTCACGCCATAAACCGTAGAGATTCGGCCCACGTCCACCAAATTGGATGTCTTTTTCGTGCTTTTATCCATTTGGCTCATGAGCTTATCGCTGCCTCGGTATAAACGGCTTTAATTAGGCCGCCTTGTCTTTCAACAACTTGGCTACGCGATCAGATACAGTTGCACCTTGACCGATCCAGAAGTTGATGCGCTCTTCATCAAGACGCAGCTCTTCTTCCTGACCGCGGGCGATCGGGTTGAAAAAACCAACGCGTTCGATGTAACGGCCGTTACGTGAGCTGCGGCTGTCGGTTACGTTTACGTGGTAAAAAGGGCGTTTTTTAGAACCGCCACGAGAGAGACGAATGGTTACCATCTAAGTCTGCTTCCTATTAATCAAGTTTCGCTCAAGCCAATGGGCAAGGCACAATCAAAAAATCTGTTTCACACGAGTTTCTGCTTTAAATGCACAGAGCTCGCGAAAGGCGCGGTATTTTAGGGGAAAAAATCAGGAAAGTACATAGGCAGGCACATTATGCCTGAAGAACAACACAAGAAAGATCGCCCTTATGATCCTTCGATCCACAAGGGCGGCCGTAAGCTATTGATATGACACTATTTAAAACCGGGGGGTAAGCCGCCGCCAGGAGGCATTCCGCCACCGCCGCCCATCATTCCACCCATGCCACGCATCATTTTTGCCATGCCATCGCCCTTCATCTTCTTCATCATTTTTGCCATTTGCTTGTGTTGCTTTAACAAACGGTTTAAATCTTGAATTTGCGTGCCAGACCCCTGTGTAATGCGACGCTTGCGGGAGCCATTCAGTAAATCGGGGTTGGAGCGTTCCGCTTTCGTCATTGAGTCAATAATGACAGACATGACCTTGAACTGTTTGGTCATATCGTTTTTCTCGGCCATTTGGGCCACATTACCCATGCCAGGCAGCTTTTCTAACATGGAAGTCATACCGCCCATGCTCTGCATTTGCTGCAACTGGTCGCGCAAATCCTCTAGGTCAAACTTTTTACCTTTGGCGACTTTATTCACCAACTTTTCAGCTTTGACCTTATCAATATTGCGCTCGGCTTCTTCGATCAGCGACATAACGTCGCCCATGCCCAAGATGCGTGAGGCGATACGATCCGGGTGGAACGGCTCTAGCGCATCAACCTTTTCCCCCATGCCTAAGAACTTGATCGGCTTACCCGTCACATGGCGCACAGACAGTGCGGCACCACCACGGGCATCACCATCGGCTTTTGTCAAAATAACACCGGTCAAGGCAAGCGCTTCGTTAAAAGCCTTAGCCGTATTTACGGCATCTTGACCGATCATGGCATCGATCACGAACAGCGTTTCAATCGGTGTTATGGCGGCGTGTAGCGCTTTGATTTCACCCATTAAGGCTTCATCAACATGTAAGCGACCTGCGGTATCTACAATAACCACGTCGGCAAAACTTTTACGCCCATGAGTAATGGCGTTTTGTGCAATGTCTACTGGGTTTTGGTCTGGGCTGGAGGGGAAGAAATCCACGCCAACTTCTTGAGCCAAAGTTTCCAACTGCTTAATTGCCGCGGGGCGGTATACATCTGCCGACACCACCAGTACTTTTTTCTTCTCGCGCTCTCTCAGGTATTTCGCCAGCTTAGCAACGGTGGTTGTTTTACCAGCCCCCTGCAGGCCAGCCATCATCACAACCGCAGGCGGCGTGGTTGCAAGATTCAAGTTTTCATTCGCATCCCCCATCATAGAGACCAGCTCGCTCTCTACAATTTTAAGGAACTGCTGCCCAGGGTTGAGCGCGCGAGACACTTCTTGCCCTAGCGCACGCTTTCGCACACCCTCAATAAAGACCTTTACCACTGGCAACGCCACATCGGCTTCCAGCAGTGCTTTACGCACTTCGCGTAACGTATCTTGTACATTCGTATCGGTTAGCTTGGCTTTGCCAGTCACTTTTTTCAGTGTTCTGGAGAGGCGATCCTGAAGATTCTCAAACATGGTAAATAGGTAGCCGTCAGTTGAGCCTATGGAGAGGCTGGAGAATTTAAGAATTGATTATAGCGAATTTTGGCCGTCGGTCTCCAATCCCTTTTCCCAATCGACTGAAATTCCATGTTACGGCAAAGTTTTCTATCGGCGCTCTCTTTCTGAGACCTCTATTCTTTCGTCGCCCCCTATGACACACTTGATCCATTATCAAACCTTTACGTTATTGTGTTATGTCTCTGTCAACCACGTCTCTCATTCTGAACAGTATTGCCATCCTGTTGTACCTGGGTGGCACAGCCTATCTGATTGCATGCCTCCGTCAGAAACAAGCGAGCAGCCCGACAAAGGTGCGTCTTTTGGTATGTGCCGCACTGGTATTTCAGGCTATTGGCAGCTATCACATGCTAATACTGCCAGAAGGCTTAAATTTCGGTTTCTTTAAGGTGGGGTCTTTCATTTTTTGGATAATGAACAGTATTGTGTTGCTAAGCAGCTTAAAAAAGCCTCTACACAGTTTGTTTATTTTTCTTTTCCCGCTTTCTGCCCTCGCCCTGCTTACTGCCATCGGCAGCGGAGCAACCACTGAAATAACACAGGTCAGCAAAAGCATTATTGCTCATATCTTACTGTCGGTGTTTGCTTACAGCCTTCTGATTATTGCCACTTTGCAAGCTTTATTGCTGGCCTATCAAGACCACCAGCTGAAACACAAACACCCCACAGGTTTGGTTCGACTACTGCCACCCTTGCAGACCATGGAAGCCCTATTTTTTGAAATTTTAGCCGCTGGTGAGCTGTTGCTCACGCTCGCTATCATTACGGGTTTTCTTTTCCTAGAGAACATGTTTTCGCAGCATCTCGTCCATAAAACCATTTTATCCATTATTGCCTGGGTAATTTATGCCATTTTGCTGTTCGGTCACTGGCGTCAAGGGTGGCGCGGCTACGCGGCCATTCGATGGGCATTGGGTGGATTTTCAGTCTTGATGCTGGCGTACTTTGGTAGCAAATTTGTACTCGAAATACTGCTCTCCAACACCTGAGCCGCTCTCGCGGTTAAGCCAAGCCTCGAAACGGTTGCACCCTGATGATTTCTGAGTGAAGATACCGTTTTCGTGAACGACACAGGCTACAACTTCCTTGAATGACATTCCTTTAGGCCTATTATTTGGAATATTGGCCTGTTTAATTGTGCTGTCTGGTTTTTTCTCCAGTTCAGAAACCAGCATGATGTCCCTAAACCGCTATCGCCTTAAGCATTTGGTGAAAAAGAATCACCGAGGGGCTGTGCGTGCCGCCAGCTTATTAGAACGCCCTGATCGTTTGATTGGCGTCATTCTGATCGGCAATAATTTGGTCAATAATTTCGCAGCGGCTATCGCTACCGTCATTGCTATTCGCTTGTACGGTGATGGCGCTATTGCGGCCGCCAGTATTCTGCTGACTTTAGCGGTATTAATCTTTTCTGAAGTAACGCCAAAAACTATAGCCGCCCTGCACCCAGAAAAGATCGCGTTTCCGGCGAGTTTTATTCTCAAGCCATTACTTTGGGTGCTGTACCCTGCCGTATGGCTGGTTAATAGTATCTCTAATGGCTTGGCACGCTTGTTTGGAGTAGACCCCTCTGCCACCAGCAACAGCGAACACCTTCACCCCGATGAGCTTCGTACAGCTGTGGATGAACATGGTGATTTAATTCCCGACCAACACCAAGGTATTTTGCTGAATGTTCTAGATTTAGAAAAGGCCACTGTCGAAGACATTATGATCCCTCGAAACGATGTTTGTGGGATCGATCTGGAAGATGACATCCCCACAATTTTGAAGCGCATTCGATCCTCAGAGTATACCCGCTTACCCGTCTATGAAGGGGATATCAATAAAGTGGTGGGTATTCTGCATCTGCGCAACGCCGCACGCTTTATTCACGGTGATAACGAATCTGTCACTCATGAAGCCATTCGTCGCTTTACTCGCGAACCCTACTTCATCCCAGAAGGTACCCCTCTGCACACCCAGCTGATGAACTTTCAGCAGCAAAAACGCCGTATGGCCATCGTAGTTGATGAGTATGGTGACATCCAAGGTATTGTCACCATGGAAGACCTGCTTGAAGAAATTGTCGGCGATTTCACAACTAATTTAGCTGAAGAAGAAAACCCAGAGATTTCTGCATTAGACAACGGCTGGCATTCTGTGGAAGGCGGCACATCAATACGTGACATCAACCGGCACTTAGGCTGGGCACTGCCGACCGAAGGGCCAAAAACACTGAATGGATTGATGGTTGAGAAGTTAGAAAACATTCCCTCTGGTCACGTAGGAATGCGAGTGGGCAATTACTTATTAGAAACCGTCACACTGACCGACAAGATGATTGAAATGGCTAAGGTAAGAGCCTTACACATTCAAGACTAAATTCAACTGACAACGGCTTTTCGGCGAGCTAGAAAGAGGTGGTACACTTACGACATAAGCGCGCCCCACTACTCCAGTGAAAGGCACGCCTGTTCCACCCTATTGAAAGGCTAAGCGAGAAGAGCTTATCGCCCTTTGAATTCTGGCTTACGCTTCTCAGTGAAAGCTGAGCCACCCTCGCGAAAATCTTCACTCAAAAAAGTAATATTCTGCACTTGGGCTTCGCGCTCCATAATTTGATCAAGGGTCGCGGTCTGTGACTCTTGAATGATCTTTTTCGACAAAGACAAAGTCAGCGGTGCTTTTTCTGCCAATTCCTGCGCCCAAGCCTTAGCGTTTTCCAACAACTCTTGTGCAGGCACGACACGATTGACCAACCCCCAGCGCTCGCAATCAACGGCTGGCAGACGCTGCGAAAAAGCGATCATTTCGTACGCTTTTTTCGAACCCATTGCTGACTGTAGAAACTTATGGGTGCCGCCATCAGGAATTAAGCTGATTGCCCCAAAAGCCGAATACAGAAACGCGTTCTCCGCCATAACACTCAAGTCACAAGCCATAGCGATAGCACCACCAATACCGGCCGCCGCGCCCTGCACGACACTGATGACCGGCTTAGTGTTTTTGGTGATGGATTGCAAAATAGGGTTGTACTCACGATGAATCAAACGTGTCACGAAGCCGTTTTCTTCACTGGGTGGCAACATTTCCTGTAAGTCTGCTCCAGCGCAAAAGCCCTTTCCATTCCCAGCCAGCATAATCACACGCACATTGGTATCGACATCGGCCTGCTGCATGGCTTCTACCAATTCACGGCGCAACGTTTTATTGAGGGAATTTAACGACTCCGGACGATTGAGCGTAATGATCGCAACGGCGCCATCGAGCTCATAAGTTAGTGCTTCAAAGTTACTCATAGTATTTTCTACCTTCTGTAAGGGGCGACATTGCAGCATACTGCAAACAGAAAAAAGGCCCGCTCGCATGCAGGCCTTTTTCGCATTCAAAACACAATCAGAAAACTTACTTAGGCTGCATACGGATTGCCGCATCCAAACGAACAGTTTCGCCGTTCATGTAGTCGTTTTCTACCATATGCAGAGACAGCTTGGCGATTTCTTCTGTTTTACCTAAACGGCGTGGGAACACAGTCGAAGCCTCTAGAGCTTTGTAGTAAGTCTCTTCGATGGTGTCGAAGAGCGGGGTATGAATCAAACCAGGAGCGATCGTGTTTACACGGATACCGTAAGGTTCCAACTCGCGCGCCATTGGCAGGCACATACCCACGATTGCACCCTTGGTCGCCGAATAGGCCACTTGACCCACCTGACCTTCAAAAGCCGCAACCGATGCGGTATTGATGATCACGCCACGGCAACCGTCGTCGTTTACTGGCTCATTTTTAGCCATCTGCTCAGCCGCCAAACGCGCCACATTGAAGGTACCCACTTGGTTGATCATCACAATTTTCATGTACAGGTCGATTGGATGTGGGCCTTTTTTACCGAAGGTTTTGCAAGCGGGGCCAATACCCGCGTAGTTGTTTACGATGTGCAAAGCACCAAACTTGTCCATCACGCCATTGATCGCCGCCTGAACAGACTCTTCACTGGATACATCCACATTGAAGTAAGCAACGTTGTCGCCCAAGCCTTCGGCAACCTGTGTGCCCAGCTCTTCGTTCATATCGAAGATAGCTACATTCGCACCTTTCGATGCATAAAGCTCTACCGTAGCACGGCCAAGACCAGAAGCACCGCCTGTCACAACCGCTGTTTTACCTTGAATATCCATACTGTTCTCCTATGTTCATTCGCCTGATTAGGCATTTTAAAAAAGTGTATCAATCAACAGAACTACACCAGCATTTCACCAGCAGCCAGTTTGTCTTCCAAAATAGCAGGTACTGCAAAGCGCTCACCGTAAGTGGCTTCCAGCTCTTTCGCTCGGGCTATAAAAGCAGCGATGCCAATATCACCATTGTATTCGTAGGTGTTTACCACCTGAATAAAACCACCCGTCCAGGCTGGAGCCCCGATACCCAGCATAGCGCCCACATTACCATCGGCTACAGAGCGCAGGACACCTTCTTGTAAGCACTTTAAGGTTTCAATCACTTGGCGGAACAGCAGACGGTCTTGCATATCCTGTTCAGGCAACGCCGCATCTGCATTGCCATACAGCTCGTCTAACTTACCCCAAGGGGTCTTTGTGCCCGTGTAATCGAAGAAACCACCCCCGTGGTGACGACCACCGCGGCCAAACTCGTTAATCATGGTCTCGGCGACCTCAGTGGCCACACTGTAATCCATCTTGGCACCAAACACGCCCATATCACGATGAGTGGCCGCCATTTTACGAATCAATTCTTGGCTGATTTCATCGTAAACTGTCAATGGGCCAACCGGCATACCCATGTACTTGCCCATATTATCAATCAGAACAGGGCTCAGACCTTCTTTCAGCAGGCGTGTGCCTTCATCCAAATACGTCACAAACACACGGGTGGTGAAAAAGCCCAGCGAGTCGTTCACAACGATTGGGGTCTTGCGAATCTGCCGAGAGAAATCAAACGCTTTGGCCAAAGCTTCATCACTGGTTTTCTCACCCATAATGATTTCAACCAGCGGCATTTTGTCCACGGGTGAAAAGAAGTGAATACCAATGTAGTTAGCCGGATTTCCACTGGCTTCTGCCAATTCAGAGATCGGCAGAGACGAGGTGTTTGAACCAAACACACCACCCGCCGCCAATTGGCTTTCGGCATCTTGCGTGACTTGTGCTTTCAGCGCTTTGTTTTCAAACACCGCTTCCACAATCAGATCGCAGCCTTGCAGATCAGCGTAATCATCTGTGGGCTTAATTAGATCCAACACCGCTGCCATATCGGCTTCGGTTTTCCGGCCTTTTTCAACCTGCTTTGCCAATAGCTTAGCGGTGTAGGCTTTGCCTTTTTCGGCCGCTTCAACACTGATGTCTTTCAGCACCACTTCAATACCAACAGACGCCGCACTGAAAGCAATACCTTGCCCCATCATTCCGGCCCCCAGAATACCTAACTTTTTCACTTTGGTGGGCTCGATATTTGCTGGACGGCTAGCACCACCGTTAACCGCATTCATTTGAAAGAAACCGGCCGTGATAATGTTTTTCGCTTCTTTTGTCGTCAATAGATACGCCAGTCCACGTGATTCTTGACGCATAGCCGATTCAAAGCCTGTGCAGACAGCCTCATTGGCCACCTGAAGAATTTGCTCAGGCGCTGGCAGCAAGCCGCGAGTTTTCTTAAACACAGCACCTACGGACAGCGCTAATGTTTGGCCGATCACAGGGTTAGTGGTGTCACCGCCTGGAATTTTGTGGCCTTTTACATCCCAGGGCTGTGCCCATGCATCAGGGTTCGCCTTAATCCAGGCTTTGGCGGCTGGCACCAACGCTTCAGGGCTGTCTACCAGTTCATCGACATACCCCACTTTAGCTGCCTTTGCGGCAGGCATTTTTGCGCCTTCCAGCAACAATGGCAGCGCGCTTTGCAGCCCTAGCATATGAATAGAACGAACCACACCACCGGCGCCCGGCAACAGACCCAATGTGACTTCCGGCAGACCAATAATAACTTTAGGCGAATCCCAAGCAATGCGGCGATTACACGCCAGACAAATCTCTAAACCACCCCCTAGGGCTGCACCGTTAATGGCGGCCACCACAGGTACTTGCAACTTTTCCCAGCGGCGTAACGGCGCTTTGAGCTCATCTTCGATCATACGGTACGCGCCCTCTTCTTCCCCTTTCGGGATAGAAGACAGCTCTTTTAAATCACCACCGGCAAAAAATGTTTTCTTGGCCGAAGCAATCACTACACCTGTCAGACCGTCTTCCGCTTCCAGCTTGTCGGCCACCGCGGCCATCGCGCTACGAAACTGAACGTTCATCGAATTAACGGGACCATCCATATCCATGGTGATGGTAACGATACCGTCAGTGTCTTTCTCAAATACAAAACCGTGAATTTTCTCACTCATGACTCAAAACCTTTTCCTGTCGCTATCGTTGTCTTAAACACGCTCAATGATGGTGGCAATACCCATGCCGCCGCCAACACACAACGCGATCATGCCACGCTGCAGATCTCGGCGTTCCAATTCGTCCAGCAACGCACCTACCAACATGCCACCCGTTGCACCCAATGGATGACCCATCGCAATGGCACCGCCGTTTACGTTAACGATATCGTGGGATACATCCAAATCTTCCATGAAGCGCAAAACAATAGAGGCAAAAGCTTCATTCACTTCGAACAAATCAATATCCTTCGCTGTGAGACCCGCTTTCGCCAACGCTTTTTTCGCCGCAGGGCCTGGGCCTGTCAGCATAATGGTCGGGTCGGTGGCCAATACAGCAGCAGAGATCACTTTGGCACGAGCTTTTAAGCCCAAGTCTTTACCAGCTTTTTCACTGCCTACGAGCACCGCCGATGAGCCATCCACAATACCGGAAGAGTTACCTGCCGTGTGAACGTGGTCGATGGACATCAAACTTGGGTATTTTTTCAAAACCATATCATCGAAGCCCATAGCACCCATAGGTGCAAAGACGGGCTTTAGGCCGCTCAGGGTTTCTACCGTGGTGCCCGGGCGAATATACTCATCTCGCGCCAGAATGGTCAGGCCATTAAGGTCTTTTACCGGCACCACAGAGCGATCAAAATAACCGTTATCGCGCGCAAAGGCTGCTCGCTTCTGAGATTCTGCCGCATAGGTGTCTACCGCAGTACGATCCCAACCGCCAATAGTCGCAATGGTGTCAGCACCAATACCCTGCGGCACGATGCTGTCATTAAAAATGACTTCGGGGTCGTTTAACCAAGCACCACCAGAAGACCCCATAGGGACACGAGACATACATTCAACACCACCGGCAACAACAAGATCTTCCCAGCCAGAAGCAATTTTCTGAGAGGCGATATTGACGGCTTCTAAACCTGACGCACAAAAGCGATCCAATTGAACACCCGGTACGCTCTGATCCCAGTTGGCAAATTGCACAATGTGCTTGGCCACGTCACCGCCCTGCTCACCGGAGGGCGTCACGCAACCCATGATCACATCATCGACGTAGCTGGTATCTAGGTCGAAGCGAGCCTGTAACTCGGTCAACAAGCCGCCAGCTAAAGCAACAGGTTTCACTTCATGAAGAGAGCCGCTTTGCTTACCGGCGCCCCGTGGGGTTCGAATCGCATCGTATATGTACGCTGTGTGTGGCATTTCTGTATCCTATATGAGTGAATCGGTGTTGATCTACGGTTCATCATGTACGGTTTGCACTTAGGGGTCTACCTTTTAGGAGATTCTTGGCAATATATACATTTTGGGCATTATTCCGGTGATGAAGGGGGTTCAACAAGGTTTTTTGAGGACATAAATTGACATTTTATTCCTTCCAAGTAAGGATTGTCACCTAAACAATCGGCGGGTCAATCATCATGCAAGAAATCTCGATCGCCAAAGACTTTATCGAAGACATTCTCTTTCACGCCCGCCGTCATGGTCTAGATACGCATCAGCTGCTACAGCGTTCAGGAATCCCATTGAGTATCCTGCAACAACCGCAAGTCCGGTTCACACCAGAGCAATACGCCACGCTTCAAAAGCTCACGATGCGGGCCATGAACGATGAAATGCTAGGCTACTGTCAAAAAGCAAGCAAAGTAGGCACTTGGTCAGCGGCTTGCCACTGGATGATTTTATGTCGCAACCTCAGCCAAGCACTAAAACGTTTTAGCCACTTTTACAGCCTGACTGAAAGCGCGTTTCAAGTAGATCTTCACAGTCGCGATGAAGATTTCGTTGTTGAGCTTAGTCCGTGGCAGTGCTCAGAAAACATCATGCCTTACGGCTATATTTACTTTATGTTCGCGCTGCACCGGGTGATGTGCTGGCTGGCAGAAGAAAACCTGCCGATTAAGCAGGTACGACTACCCTTCAAAATCCCCACTTCCCTGACTGAGTATCGGGCTATTTTCCCAGGTGCTCGGCTGCTGTTCAATCAAGACAAAGCGGCTTTGGTGTTTCATCGCAATACACGCGAACTGCCCATCAAACAGACACCAGAAACACTGGTAGAGTTTCTAAAAATGCCGCTATTGAACATTATTATTAACGACTACAGCCAGCAGACTTGGACAGGCCGAACTCGCACACTGCTACAGGAACAGCTCACTAACACGCCGACTCTGAGCGATATCGCAAACCAACTTGAAGTGCACCCCAAAAAATTGCGGCGCGAGCTTGAGGCTGAGGGTATCAGCTATGGGGAACTCAAAAGCCAACTGCGACGAGACATTGCCATTAGGCTGCTCAGTCGCAGTCAGGATTCAGTGGAACATATCGCCTTTCAAATCGGCTTTGCCGAAACCAGTACATTTACACGTGCTTTTAAACGCTGGACAGGAGTGACGCCGTTTAATTATAGAAAGCTAGCCAAAGCCTCTAAGCGGACCACTTAATTTACGGTTATTTTAAAGCGCTGCAACAATTGTCTTACCGGCACAATCACATACGCCTTATGGTGAAAATCCTCATGCACCACTTGGTCGTTTACGGTAATGATGTCTAAGTCCATGGTGCGCGGCCCAGATTTCACGGCGCTTTTCACTCGCCCTAAACGCCGTTCAACGTCCTTGAGGTAGCTTTTGAAATCCGTATGTTGCAACGGTGATTCTATCAAATAAGCACCATTCACAAACCAAGGCTGATCCTTAAAGCCATCGGGTTCAGTATCAATATAATCAGCCACACCTAACAGAGTCGTTTCAGCACGCAAAATCTGCTCACACTCGGCAACATTGCGCTGTGGATCAATATTTGAACCTACCGAAACAATATAAGTATGCACAGAAGCAGAAGAACCAGCCTCGGTCACGATTCCCCCCCCTTCATATCAGCCGATGAAATCGCCTTTGCCGCTGCGTAAGTCTCGGCATTGCGACCAATGTTATTGACAGACTCGCCGCCATCAACGAACAGTTGCTGCCCTGTTACAAACTCGTTATCGACCAAGTAACCCAAAGCCTGACACAAATGGCTTGTTTGACCTTGGCGCTTCAGCGGAATGCCATCAATACGCCAATCGATGTAATCAGACGTACGCGTGTTTCCCGGCATCACCACACCGGGAGCAATTCCATTCACTCGAATTTCAGGTGCAAACTCCATCGCCGCCATAGTGGTAAAGTCAGCCAAAGACTTTTTCGACAATAAGTACGCACTGTAATGGTATTGCTGGTAAGCAATCTTATTGTCGAGAATATTGATCACCTGGCCTTTACCCACTTGTTCAGCGAAAGCTGCAGTCAACAAAAACGGGGTAAAGCAATTCACTTTAAATTGCTGCTCCAGTAACGCCAAGGTGGTTTTTTGTGTCGGCGCAGAATCGTATACCGATGCACTGTTGAGCAGCAGCTCTAGGCGCGGAAATTGAATAAGAACATCACTGATTAATTTTTCAGGCTCGTCACTGTTTAAAAAATCCCACTGCACCAGATAGCACTGCCGCCCTAACTCAGTAATAGCTTGCTTAACCCGCTCAGCGCCCTCACTGGAACGGTTGTAATGCAATGCGATGTCGAAACCTTTCTCGGCCAAGTACAGTGCAAATTCAGCCCCTAAGCGTGTGCCACTGCCGGTGACCAGTGCTGCTGGTGAAGTCATGTAATTTCCTGTTGCTCTGTCATCATTTTGTGATTTTATTACGGTGGTGTTGAACGTTTACGCCGTATGTTCTTCATCTTTTTACAAATTGCGAAGCTTATAACGCCACTTTTTCAACTTGTATTCTACACCCTAGAAGTACTTGTGACGGATAAGTTTGTGTTTTAGTGTATCTGATGAACCATCAGCCGCCGCAATTATACCGCAGGACAGCCGCATGAAATTGTACAGTTACTTTAACTCCTCCGCCGCTTACCGAGTCAGGATTGCTCTGCACCACAAATCAATCAAATTTGACACCCATGCCATAGATCTGCTGGCAAAAGAACATCGCAGTTCAGATTTCTTAAGAGTGAACCCACATGGATTAATTCCTGCACTAGAACTGGATGACGGTCAGGTTTTGACACAAACGCTTGCCATTCTAGAGTGGCTCGACGAAGCCTACCCTCAACAACCCTTATTTCCAGCCAACTTGGTGGAGAAAGCCAACATCAGAGCATTGTGTGATCTTATCGCCTGTGAAATACACCCTATTTGTGTCTTAAAAGTACAGAACTACGTGAGTGATACCCTCGATCAAGGTGATGAGGGTAAAGCACAGTGGTTATCCCACTGGATCAGCGATGGCTTTCAAGTGCTGGAGCAAAAAGTCAGTGCTGAACCATTCTGCTATGGAAACACGTTGACCATGGCCGACATCTTCTTAGTGCCCCAATTTTATAACGCCATTCGCTTTGGTGTGGATGTCAGCCCCTTCCAAAAATTGCAAAAAATCTATGATCACTGCACTTCGCTATCAGCATTTCAAAAAGCCGCACCGTTGGCACAGCCGGACGCCCCTCCCCAAGCATGACCGTAAAGCTCATGAGGCACGACAGGCCAACAGTCGCGCCTCTATTTCCTCCCAATCTGCCGCCTGAAGGTCGATCATTTCAATACGCCCCTCTAACGGAATATTGTTACGCTCGTCATCTCCCAGTGACTCAACCGACACCGTATTGCGCATTCGATTGAACACGTACCAACTTTTTTCGCGCCCACGAACTACCCCCTTCACTCTAGGCACCTCAAGTGACTGTAAAAACACCATCAAACGGTCCTCATCGAACTGCCAATCAGTAGGGAAGCGCCAACCACAGCTAAAACCGTGCTCGGCCTGATTTTCAAACCGTTGCAGCTGCAAAACAGGCGCACTATTGTCCGCAGTATCCAGTGTCGTAGAAGGCTGTTTAGGTGCCAAACGATGCTGAACCCATTCAGAAGTTAACGTTACATCACTCATCTTATGGTCTGCACAGAGCCACTGCCAAGGCAAGCTGCCATGCTCGATGGCTGCAATTTGATGCTTGGTCGATCGCCACGGCGCACAAAAAATTTCAAATGCACGCACTTCATCGGGCGATGCCACATCAGCTTTCGCCAACACTAAGACATCCGCTAATTCCACTTGGCTCAAAAAAGCCGGCAGTGCGGTGAATCTTTCTTGTGTCACACTCCAAGGGTCTAACAAACACACCATACTCTGCATTTGCAATAAGTTGGCGTATTCACTACCGCCAAACAATTGCAATATTTGTTGTGGTTGAGCAAGCCCTGTGGGTTCAATCAGAATACGATCAGGACGATGTTCACGTATCAATTTATTTAAGGCCACTTTTGAAGGCAAGCCCACCGCACAACACATGCAACCACCAGCCACCTCTTTAACGGCAATCTCACCACTGGCCAGCCCCTCAGCCGCTAAGATAGCGCCATCAATGCCCACCTCGCCAAACTCATTCACTAACACGGCCCACTTTTCTTCAGGAGGCTTGGTACGTAACAAATGTTTAATCACAGTTGTTTTACCCGCACCTAAAAAACCAGTAATAATATTGGTGGGAATATTCGACAATATGGGGTTAATCACACAACACGCTCAATTCGTAAACAAAATTCAAACCACGGCGAAGAGCACCTACGGGCAAGCTTACTATCACCGCAAGGAAACTATATAGTAACGCACAGAAAAACAGATACCGTACCAATAAAATCGTACGACGATACAGACATCTTAATAGGAGCAACTCATGAAAACACGCGCCGCTGTAGCTTTTTCTGCCGGAAAACCCTTAGAGGTCGTCGAGGTAGATCTAGAAGGACCAAAAGCTGGTGAAGTTTTAATCGAGCTAAAAGCTACAGGGATTTGCCACACGGATGCCTTCACGCTGTCTGGCGATGACCCCGAAGGTGATTTCCCCGCCATTCTTGGTCATGAAGGTGCGGGCGTGGTAGTAGATGTTGGCCCCGGCGTGACCTCGCTGAAAAAAGGTGACACGGTTATCCCGCTGTACACCCCTGAGTGCCGTGGCTGTGAGTACTGCCTCAACCCCAAAACCAACTTGTGTCAGGCCATTCGCACCACTCAAGGCCAGGGCCTGATGCCCGACGGCACCAGTCGCTTTTCCTTTGAGGGCAAGCCAATCAAGCACTACATGGGCTGCTCCACCTTTTCTAACTACACGGTTCTGCCCGAAATTGCCGTCGCTAAAATTCGCGAAGACGCTCCGTTCGACAAAGTTTGCTACATCGGTTGCGGTGTCACGACAGGCATAGGTGCCGTAGTTTTTGATGCCAAGGTGGAGCCCGGTTCTAACGTTGTGGTGTTTGGTTTGGGTGGTATCGGATTGAATGTAATCCAAGGCGCTCGCTTAGCCGGTGCCAACAAAATTATCGGTGTCGACCTAAACCCTAAAAAAGTAGAACTTGCACGCAAATTTGGCATGACTCACTTCCTCAATCCTAAAGATGTGCATGATGTGGTAGAAGCCTTAGTGGATATGACCAATGGCGGTGCCGATTACAGTTTCGAGTGCATTGGCAACGTCAACACCATGCGCCAAGCGCTGGAATGCTGCCACAAAGGTTGGGGCGAATCCTTGATCATTGGTGTCGCAGGAGCGGGGCAAGAGATCTCAACACGTCCCTTCCAACTGGTAACTGGACGAGTCTGGCGCGGGTCTGCCTTTGGCGGTGCTAGGGGCCGCACCGACGTCCCTAAAATTGTCGACTGGTACATGGACGGCAAGATCAACATTGATGATTTGATCACCCATACCATGAGTTTAGACGACATCAACAAAGGTTTTGACTTGATGCATGCGGGCGAAAGTATTCGCTCCGTCGTGCTCTACTAACTCCGTCTTACAAAGGCAGCACACAAGCTCATTCACTTTAGTTTCAATAACAGGCAGGCGAGACAATGACGATAGACAAGCAAAGCGAATACACCTGTTTTGGCGGTAGACAACTGCAATTTACCCACACCTCGCGTGCATTAAATTGTCAAATGCGCTTTTCTATTTTCTTGCCTCCTGCCGCCGAAAGCGAAACAGTGCCCGTGCTTTATTGGTTGTCAGGCTTAACCTGTACCGATGAAAACTTTGTCCAGAAAGCTGGCGCGCAACGCATTGCCGCAGAGCTAGGTCTGGCCATTGTAGCGCCGGACACCAGCCCTCGCGGTGAGAGCGTTCCTGATGACCCTGATGGCAGTTATGATTTTGGCTTAGGTGCAGGCTTCTACCTGAACGCCACACAAGCGCCATGGAATCAACACTACCGGATGTACGACTACATCGTGGAAGAGCTCCCTGAGCTTATTCAAAAACACTTTCCCATAAACATCGAGCAAAGCAGTATTTTTGGTCACTCTATGGGCGGTCATGGCGCACTGACAATTGGCTTGAAAAACCCAAGCCGCTATCAAAGTATTTCTGCATTTGCTCCCATTGTGGCACCCACACAATGCCCTTGGGGCATCAAAGCACTCTCAAACTACCTTGGGGACGATACAGCGACCTGGAAGGACTACGACAGCTGCGAACTGATCAAAAACAGCGAGGCATCGCAAGCACCCATGTTGATTGACCAAGGGAAAGCCGATGCCTTCCTAGAAGAGCAACTAAAGCCATCACTGTTAGAACAAGCCGCCAGAGAAAGCGGCTACGCCCTAACCCTGAGAATGCACCCGGACTATGATCATAGCTACTTTTTTATTGCCACTTTCATAGAGGATCACTTGCGCTTTCACCGCGAGCACTTAGCGTAGAAAGCTCTCAAGAAACCCTCTGAACTGAAAATGCAAACAATCATCAAAACTCAGCAGCAACGTCAATAACTCTCAAGAGAGCTGTGTTAACTCTAAAGAGAGCTACGTTGCTTACTCCAGATGAGCCACAAGCACAGTATCGAACACACCGCCTGAGAGGCTACGACAGACAACAAAGATTCCGGCAACAAAGACGACAAGCCCAAAATAACACCGCCGATTGCAAACTGAGTGGCTCCCATCAGTGCCGCCGCTGTTCCACTGTTTTTAGGAAAATATTCCATAAAGCAGGCCTGGGTATTTGATGTAATTGCTCCCATAGCGCCAACAGTAATCATCATTGCGGGTAGAAATAGCCACAAATTGGGAGACATAAGGACCACCGCCAATAAAAGCAGTACCCCCACTCCTTGCACACTCAAACTGTAACGCAAAATAGCGAGCGGTGACATTCGATGTAAAAACCAGCGGTTTGCAAAATTTGCGACGATCATCAACACAATATTGGCCCCAAACAGCAGGGAAAACTGACTAGGGCCAACATCGAAGTGCTCTTGATAAATATAAGCAGAGTGGGCAATAAACAGCAGCATTACGGTAAAAGCAAAAGTCTGCAAGAGCATAAACCGCAACGCCGGCTTAACCGCCACAACAGCCTGATAACGTGCCCAAACGCTCATAACTGAACTCGTAGCGACACCCTCGGAGGACCGCTGCGCATTAAAGACCAACCAACGCAAAAAACCCGCCATGAGCAGTGAATACCCACTCAGAAAAATAAAAATACTGGGCCAACCCCACATTAATAACAGCGCACTGCCAAAACTGGGAGCGATTGCCGGTGCAATAATAGTGATTAAACCAATCAAGCTAAAAAAGCGTGCCGCATCTTTTCCCGAAAAGCGGTCGCGCACCAAGGCAGGGACACAAACCATTGCCCAGCCTCCACCGAACGCTTGTACACCACGCCACGCTAACAAAGACTCTATTGCCTGCACCTGAGATAAAAAGAAACTCGCCACAGAGAACACCAAAAGCCCTGTTAGCATCACGATTGGGCGGCCAAAGTGATCAGACAGAGGGCCCGCCACCAATTGCCCTAATGCCAACATAAAGACGTACACCGCGATCGATAAAGAAATATCGTGTACTTGCACGTCAAGACTTTCCGCCATAGCAGGGAAAGCAGGTAAATAAGTGTCCAACGCTAACGGCGCCAATGCCATGGTCATCGCCAAGACAACGGCAGTTTGATAGTACTTACTGTGGGCTGCACTTATTGCTGGCATGGTATTCTCGGCTAGATGTCAGGGCTGTTGAGTTTTTGAAAAGACAAATTGACTAGATCAGGTGTAGACTGTTTTCTAAATGCAAACCTGACGAGCAGTCAATTTATCATCAAAGCTGCAGGCAAAAAAAAAGCTTAGCATTTCTGCTAAGCTTTTTTAAATATGGCGCATCCGGGAGGATTCGAACCTCCGACCGCTCGGTTCGTAGCCGAGTACTCTATCCAGCTGAGCTACGGATGCGTTGCTGTTGAGGCGCGTATATTAGTGATACACCCACTTTGAGTCAAGCCCTTTATGTAAAAAAATCAGTAACTTTTTCAATAACTTACTCATATCGTCGAGCTGATTTAAAAACTCAAAAAATAAAGAACAAAAAGAACTCGGTGCGATTATTAATTAATCACAATAAGCACTAGACATCCCTTCCTTTCTTTATGATAATGATTATCAATAACAAAGGAGGGGTTATGCTTAGAATACTGCCAAACCAAGTCCGCGAAAGATATTTCGACCACCCATCATCTGCCATCCAAGATTTTCGGCAGCACATGACAACAGGCATCCACTATCACAACCAGAAACAGTTCTCTGACGCCATCACAGAATTTCAGGCCGCCACACTGATCAGTCAGCTACTGATAGAGAAAGAGCCACTGGTGGGATACCGCTGCTATTTGAAATTGAAAATTGCGGTCGCCCATAACTTATCCGCCAGTTATGCCGCTCTAGGCCAACTCCATCATGCGGAAGACATCCTGCGCGAGCTGCACGAATCGCTTCTCTGCATTTGTCAGTCTCATGATGTCTCTCGTCACCTTCGGACAGAAGCACTAGGTGCGCTAGACAACTCCCTATTCGCTCTGACCAATGTCTTAAGTATACAAGGGAAACTGTGTGATCTATTTGCCATCATTGAAGCTACTGACCGGCAAGCAAATGTCGCCGTGCAAGAACTGCTGCATTAAATATAGCCAAAAAAAATGCCGACATAACGTCGGCATTTTTTAACATTGCTTATAAACTAAGCATTAACTGCTGTGATCACTTAGAAGTTGTAGCGAACATTTACGCCAAACTCACGTGGAGCAACAATACTTACACCACGGTAAGAAGTTTCTCCAGTAGTGGCTGCAGGCGCTCGATAGCTTACTGACGAAACAGCAGCATTGCGGCTCAACACTTCATCAGCTTCGAACACATTTTTACCGTAGAACATCACTTCCCACACACCTTCAGGATCACGAATACCAGCATACAGGTTCACTGTTTGGTAGGCATCGACATCATCTACAGGGTTTGTAGGATCATTCTCAGAATCACCGTACATGGTCACCAAACCACGAACATAGGCGTCAAGGTCTCCCATTGGAATGATGTATTCGGATTGCAGGGTCGCGGTCCACAATGGAGCGTAATTTGAACGCACATTGGTCTCACAGCTTGCCAGGTTATCACCACCTGTTGCTGCACGAATCTCAGCTATAGTTGGTATCGTTCCACCGTACACGTTACAAGGGATAGTGCCGTTATCAATCTCACCTTTTGACCAGCTCATCAACGCGTTGACGTTCCAGTTTTCAGTAATATCATAGAAAGTTTCAACTTCGATACCGTAAACTGTTACAGGCACAGCGGCTACAAAGTTAAAGTTTCCAACGCTTTCTATGATACCTTGGCTTGGATCCGTTGGGTCGACGTATTCAGTTTCGACGTAAAATACACCATCACCACCAGCACGATAAGGATAATTTTCAAATTCTTGCAAGTAAGCTGCCACGTTTAAACGTAAACGATTATCCATCCAGCTAGATTTAATGCCTAACTCGTAAGAATCAGATGTTTCAGGATCCAAATTTAAGAAGGAGTTTTGACGCGGTGACTTAGCTACACTGAAGTCACCAACGGCTTCAATACCAGGGCGCCAAGAGGAACCGTACGAGAAGTAACCCATCATGTTATCGGTAAACTGCTGCTTCAGCGACAAGGAGAAAATATTCTGGCTCCACTTATTGTCGCCCTCAGCTATCGTATTACCACTCACAATCAAGCTGCTCTTATCTTCATAGGAAATATGACGAGCACCTACAGATAGCTCGGTATCATCCGTCACATAAAAAGTGGCGTTCCCATAGATTGAACGTTCAACCGATTTACCTCTACGCTCAATAGGCGTCTCTATGGCACTTGCAAAAACACCGGGGATAAATACAGCTGTACGGTTGATCAGATCCGTTGGAGATGAACCTTTTTGCTGCAGAGCGCCAACAACGAAATCTAACTTATCATTCAGCAGCGGCTCTGAAGTCGAAAAGCGTACTTCATGGCTGGTCTGACTTGTGTCAGTCACTAAGTCTTGACCAAATGCATCAAGAGCACGCGGGTCAGAAGGCCCGAAAAAGTCACCCGTATCTTGAGACTCAAAGCGCTCAGTTAACTGCTTGGTTTGTGAGCCTGCATAGTTCAATTGAAAACCTTCAAAATCATATTGAACTTCAAGACCTGTTCTTGCCAGCTCCTGACTGCTATAAGTCATGGCGTCAGCAACGCCTTTACGATCTTGCGCGGTGATATACACTGGGCTCGCCGCAAGCGATGGATCAGCAATCGATGCAGACTCAACATGGGGCACATTCCAGCGCTGAGGCTTAATATTTTGATGCATCAAGTTGATAGACAACTCATCGGTGGGCTCTGCACGCAAAGATACACGCCATCCATCAATCTTAGTTTTATCTTCGTCACCGGTTAAAATGCTTTTTACCTGCGCGCCTTCATTCTCGTCATAAAATCCAGCAAACCGTAACGCTAGCTTATCCTCTGCGAGAGGGATGTTCACAGCAGCACGATAGCTCTGACCACCTTGGTCTGTACCGGTAGCATCGACATAGCCGCCAAACTCATTCAGGTCAGGGCGACGGGTAGTAATAGTGATTGAACCTGATGGAGATGCACGACCGCGAAGAGTACCCTGAGGACCACGCAATACCTCTACTTGACCCACATCAAACATAGCTTGTACAGCTGATAACGGGGAAATTGGGGAATCGTTCAAATAGAATTCGACTGTAGGGTTATTACCACTGGCAAAGGTATCAAAACGAACACCACGCACAGAAGCGTTAGGTGCAATGGAATCTTCTTCTAGAGTCAAGCCTGCAACATTACTTTGCAAATCAGCAAAGTTGCGAATATTCAGTTTGTCCAGATCATCACCTGTTACAACGTTAACTGTAAGTGGTACGTCCTGAATACTTTCGTCTTTACGACGGGCCTGTACAATAACCTCTTCTAAGGTTCCCATCCATGCATCATCTGACGCATTGTCCTGTGCAAGAACTGGCATTGAACCCATCGCCATAAGAGATGCCGCAGCAGCAATGCTACCAACAGTTAGGCGCTCTTTGGTGATTTGTTTAATAGATTGGCTTAGTTTGGTTTCACGTGTCTTGAAACGCATCGGCAACTCCTAAATTTTTATTATTAACTTTATTATCAGCAATAGCTAAAAGACCACTCTGACCTTAAACCGTTCTTGGTTTGGCATAGAAGCATTTCTTTTGCAGTCGATAGAATAGACACTTTTTATAGCCGCGACAATAGCCCCCAACCATAAAAAAGCACAAAAACCACCGCAAACAAAAAAGGAATTGGTATTGTAGCCACACTGTCTGCTCAAGTCGCGCCCCAGCGTGTTGGAGCTCGATCTTAAAATAGTATGAGCTCGATATATTTAGCGATAATAAAAGCTGCAAGAAAGGAGCGACAGAGAAAGCTGTTTTCATAGAGCAATACATGGTCACTGTAGTGCGATTTCAGCCATTGGGCTTACAGGCACTACAACGATCAGCAAATAAAAAAGGGCTTGCCCGTGAAGGCAAGCCCTTTTTAGTAAATGGCGGAGAGAAAGGGATTCGAACCCTTGATACGTTGCCGTATACACGCTTTCCAGGCGAGCTCCTTCAACCACTCGGACACCTCTCCGCAGAGGTAGCGCTTTTAGAGCCCAAACACCAGCTTTGCAGCACGTCTACGGTACTGCAGAAAAGAAGATTAGTTCGGCTCTTTCAGCGAGGGCGGTACTTTACACAAACAGTTTATGAAAAACAATGTCATTTGACGGGCCATGCCTGAAAAAAGTCTTCTGTCGATAAATCAGGGGCTGGCTTAGTTACCACTGCAGGCGTTCCCAGGTAAATAAACCCAATCACAAACTCTGAATCTTGAATTTCTAGCCCCGACAGTACGTTCTGGTGGTTAGCAAGGGCCCCTGTTCGCCAATAGGCACCAATGCCCTGGACAAAGGCGGCATTAATGATATTTTGTACGGCAGCACCGGCCGTTACCATTTGCTCCCAATCTGGCACCTTGCGGTGCTCTTTGTAGCTAGCAATAGCGACTATTATCAATGGAGCTCTTAGCGGCATGTTTCGAAAGCGCTCACGCTCACCAACGGTTAGCGAAGGGTCATCCGCCTCGGCCGCCCTTTCAAATACCGCACCAAGAGCTTGCAGCCCTTCACCTTCCACCTCTAAAAAACGGTAAGGCCTTAGCTTTCCATGATCAGCAGCTCTGAGTGCCGCCCTATACATTACTTGGCGCTGCTCTGCACTCGGGGGCGGTGACTGCAATTTACTGCAGGAAACTCGATTCACCAAAGCATCTATTGCTTCCATGTACTTCTCCTCTGACCTTTTCGGCATTCTACTGCTCAGAAAAACCCCATACCAGTAAAATTGCTAGCGGTTTTCACATCATGATCCATACTTAACAGCAAATAATCGGCCAGCCTTTAAGAATCAACAAGATCTGCCGACAGGGTAACTATTCATTGCTGAAAGCTTCCTTTATATGGGTGTATGAGCAGATTCAGCCACTGTAGCAAGTATTGGGATTTATTATGCAGATATCCAGCTGGGTACTTTACGGTATCGCCGAAGTAGTCGGCGTTTTATTATTGCTCTCTCTGTTCCTCCTCATTCAAACCCGCAACCTAAAAAAGCTGGTTAAACGGTTGCAGAAAAGGCTGCTAGATTTGGTGCAAGAGACCAAAAATTTACGTGCGACATGCTCAGAACTTGAATCTGCTGTAGTTGACGGAAACACCTATGAGAAAATGCTGGATGATCAGCTCGAACAAAACCTCAGATACCACGCCTCTCTGAATCCAGACCAAGACATCACTCTAGACCTCAATAATGATACGCCTTTAGAGCGCCAAATTGCCTCTGTTCGCCACGCCTTTTTAAGCGGAGAAAAAGAAGCATACCTTCACAGCAAAAAAAAACCGACACCTCACTGGCCTGTTATCCATGAAAAACTTTTTCAACTGATGACGTTTTTTCGCAGCCCTTCAGACGCCCCTCCCAGCCAAGCTGATGACACCTCTGAGTTACTGGAGGCATTAGCCGAAAAAGACGCTCGTATAGAAAACCTAGAAAAATTCAAAACATTGTTTTTTGAACTTGAAGATAAATGGCTTACAGCACAAGGACAAGCCAGTGATTACCAACAGCAAATCAGTGAACTAACCGCGGCACACCCTGAAAGTGAATCCTTAGATGAATTGATGCAGCATTACCAAAACTCTTTTAATGAATTTGGCGCCGAACTCAGCAATATCAACCCCAAAAGCGGTGGTAGCATTACTCAAATTGTTGACAACACAACCCCCGCCCCCCAAGAGCATACAGAAGAGCTGGAACACCTTAAATCCGTAGCAGCCAATCAGCATCAGCTTATCAGTGAGCTTCAGCAACGCTTAACGGTAGCCTATTCTGCCGCGGATAAGGATTCCATCATCGACGAGATGAAGCAGCAGTTGTCACAGCAGGTGCGCTTTATGGAAGAGTCTGAGACATGCATCAATTTGCTGGAGGAGGAGCTCGACCAAACCCACCGTAAAATGGCCTCACTCACTCAAGAGCTGAACCAATCTGAAAAACAGACAATGCGAGCAAACCAGCAAATGCCCAAAATGGAAAAAACACTCATCGCCTTGCAAGAGAAGCTAGAAGCTCTTTTAGACGAGCGAAGCGCCATGAATCATTCACTCAAACAGGCACAGCAAGAAAATGAACAACTGGTCTCGCAACTGCAGGCCACCATGAAAACCGCCACCAACGATACCGGCGCCACAAAAGAACAACTGAAACAGCTTCAGAAGCAATACACAGAACTGGAAAGCAAATACTTAACACTTAGAATGCAATCTTAGACCCACTCAATTGATGTTAGACAAACCTCTTTAAAAGTCCTACTATCTGTGGGCGTTTTGTGCCTAGACCATGATTTAACACGAACTTTATGCTGATCTTTGGCCCATTAGGTTTATAGCCACTCTTGAAGCTCAACGTCTCGCCTACCGATCCCTGTAAGGACCTTCTGCAACTACAGCAGATTTGCGTATGATCAACGAAGAAGAAAAAGACATCACAACGTGGGACACCATAAAATCTCAGTACTATTTCAGGGCACTGATTTGCTTTGCTGCAGCTGGGACATTAGCTTCTCAAATATCTTTTTCTGACATCAACGCTCTGTTTGCAGGGGTGATGGTGTTTTGTCTGATCTACGTATACGCCGCTTACCGAATCAGCAATTGGGCCCCGATAAAACTGCAAGAACGAACTGATCAAATATTAGGCTTCGTTGACGCGGGACTGGTTGGCTTTGTATTAGCACTGTGTAATTTTAGTCTTTTACCAACTATTTTATTTGTCACAATGGTTCAGTTCAATGCACTGCTAAACGGCGGCGGCCAACGCTGGGCCAAAGATGCTATTGCCTTTGCCAGTGGCGCCTTACTGAGCTTGCTGGTGCACCAGCCCAAGTGGATTTTTTCCTCTCAGTTAAGTGTGAGTGTTGCTAGCCTGATTGGAATTTCTACCTATTTTTTTGCTACGGCCTTGTACACATTTTCGCAAATCAACAGTTTAAAGAAGCAAGTAAGTCAACTTAAGATTGAAAAAAGCACTTTCAAACTTCGAGCTTACCGCTTAGCACGCTATCTAAGCCCACAAGTTTGGGCCGCAATTAATGAAGGACGAGACAGTAGTCTACAAACTGAACGCAAGCGCTTAACCATTTTCTTTTCTGACATTAAGGACTTCAGCCAACTCTCAGAAGAAATGGAAGCTGAAACGCTCACCGATATTCTCAATACCTACCTCAAAGAAATGTCTAAAATTGTCGAGCAATACGGCGGCACCATCGACAAGTTCATGGGTGATGGGATCATGGTGATTTTTGGTGACTCGGACAGCAAAGGCATCAAAGCGGATACCATTCGCTGCGTCTCAATGGCCATTGCGATGCGCAAACACATGAAAGTTTTGCAGCAGCGCTGGCTCGCTCAAGGCATTAAGCGGCCTATGCAAATCCGCATGGGGATCAATACGGGCTACTGCACCGTTGGCACCTTTGGTACCACACATCACCTAGATTATACTGCCTTAGGAACTCACGTTAATCTAGCGAGCCGTCTAGAATCTGCCGCATCCCCAGATGAAATCCTGCTCAGCTATGAAACTTGGTCTTTGTGTAAGGACACCGTTATGTGTCGTGACAAAGGAGAAGTAACCGTAAAAGGCTTCAGTCATCCAATTAAAGTTTACAGCGTAGTGGGATTACGAAAAGATCTAGGCCGAAATCAAAGCTATTTTGAACACACTTTACAGGGATTTTCCATGCATCTGGACATGGGTAAAGTGAGAAACTACGATCGTGAGCGTGCGATTGAAGCGCTGGAGAAAGCCGCTAAGATTCTTAAGGAAAAGAAAACTTAAAACCATCATACAATCATACCTCTCACATCAAAAGTACAGTGGTTTTGACTTCTATTGCGTTAATACACCTGCCTTACTGACGAGCCAATCGTGTACTTTCTGGCATATCATTGCCGCTTGTCCGAAAAGGGTTAATGTCCATTCCTCCGCGACGTGTATAACGCGCGTAAACGGTTAATTCATCAGGCTTACAGCAACGCTGAATATCTGTAAATATGCGCTCAACGCAGTTTTCATGAAAGTCTTGATGCTCGCGAAATGAAACTATGTACTTAAGCAGCGAACCGTGATCAATTTTAGGTCCTCGATATTCAATAAAAACACTTGCCCAGTCGGGTTGTCCAGTCACTGGACAGTTACTTTTTAGAAGGTCACTATAAAGCCGCTCAGTCACCTGCTTTTCTGGTAAAGAAACACACAGCAAATTGGCTTGCGGTGCATAAGTGTCAATCACGACATCAATATCATCTATGCAATCGCCAGAAAATGATCCTACACCCAGCGACTGTATCGCTCGCAACGGATGCAGACGCACCATCACTGGTGACTCTACCGCCGCTGCCAAATCCTCTTCAAGTGTCTTAATGACGTCAAAAGTACTGTCGAAAATCGTTTGATTGAAAGAGTTCAGATACAGCTTGAACGATTTAGATTCCACAATAGAAACGCTGCTAACAGAAAATTCAAATTCAACGACAGCAACTTTTGGAACACCTTTTGGGCTTAACCAAGACACCTCGTAAGCGGTCCAGAGATCCACACCACGAAAAGGCAAGGACTGCGATTCTATTCCTAACTCTCGCCTTGAAAGCGCTCTAGGGATAGGGCAAAGCAGCTCTGGGTCATAACTAGAGACATATTCAGTCTGCTGCCCCAGTAAAGTATGGTGTTCCAATGATGATTTACCGTCGCTCATACCTTTTCTCCACGTTTACTAGAATGCCTCTTGCCATGTTAGGCACACAAACACCTGCCATACACACAAAACCGACAAACGGTTTATCAAGCTCTCAACCGTGTTCCTGTTCGCAGCAAGTACAAGCAATAGAAAAATAATACGATAATAAATACACCAACACCAAGAAAGGCAAACCCGATACTGATATCAGACACTCCTAGGATACCGTAGCGGAAAGCATTCACCATGTACAAAATGGGGTTGAGCTGCGATACCCCTTGCCAAAACTCAGGCAACAAGGAGATCGAGTAAAACACCCCCCCTAAATAAGTGAGTGGCGTCAAAATAAACGTTGGGACAATGGAAATATCATCGAAAGAATTGGCGTACACAGCATTTACAAAACCCATGAGCGAAAACAGCACGGCCGTCATAAAAACGATCGCTACCGTAATACCTAAGTGATGGACTTGTAGGTCTGTAAAGAAGAGCGACACGATCGTCACAATAAAGCCGACGATTAGCCCCCTAGCCACACCACCAAGGGTATAACCCAGTAAAATGATGTAATTAGGCGTTGGCGAGACCAGCAACTCCTCCACACTGTGTTGAAACTTGGCACTGTAAAACGACGACACAACATTAGAATATGAGTTAGTCAGCACTGACATCATAATCAGCCCCGGAACCACAAATTCCATGTAACTGAAGCCGTCCATTAAGCCAATTCGCGAACCAATCAGATTACCGAAAATAACAAAGTACAACGCCATCGTAATCACTGGCGGCACGAGCGTTTGCACCCAAATTCGCATAAACCGATGTATTTCTTTGCGCATGATGGTTAAAAATGCAATCCACTGCCCTTGCGGATTCATACGGACACCTCCTGCTTACGATCTACCAAGGACACAAAAAGCTCTTCCAGTCGATTGGCTTTATTACGCATACTCACCACTTGAATATCGTGTGTGGACAACGCCTGAAAAAGACCATTCAATGACTGACCTTTTTCAATCGCCACTTCGAGCGTATGCTCTTCAGCCAACCTGACATCATAACCGCTAATATCGGGGGCCTGCAGCAAAGTGTCTTTCATGTCTAACACAAAGACTTCGCGATTCAGTGTTTTTAGCAGCGCCTTCATGCTCGTATTTTCAACAATGACTCCACCGTCAATAATAGCGATGTTTCGACACAAACTTTCGGCTTCTTCGAGGTAGTGTGTGGTTAAAATAATGGTCGTACCTTGAGCATTCATTTCTTGTAAAATAGCCCACATAGAACGTCGTAATTCAATATCGACCCCCGCAGTGGGCTCATCCAAAATCAGTAACTTTGGTTCGTGCACCAAAGCTCGTGCAATCATTAAACGACGCTTCATACCACCTGACAACATGCGAGCGGGGGTAGAGCGCTTATCCCATAAGCCCAGCTTCCGTAAATATTTTTCTGTTCTTTCTTTTGCCAAACGTTTTGGCAAGCCATAATAGCCCGCCTGGTTAACCACAATAGTTTCTACCGCTTCAAAGTGGGAAAAATTGAACTCCTGCGGCACAATACCCAACAACTGCTTTGCTTGCGCCGAGCGAGTATCAAGATCGTTACCAAAAACACTCACCTGCCCAGCTGTTTTTAAAACCAATGAAGAAATCACACCAATCGTGGTGGACTTACCCGCGCCGTTGGGGCCTAACAAGGCAAAAAAATCTCCTTCCTGCACTTCCAAATCAATCCCTTTTAAGGCTTCCGGCCCATTGGCGTACACTTTCGTTAACTGCTTAATCGATAGGGCTACAGACATGAAGATACCTTTTTCATTTCTATTACTTTATTACGAGTATTTCGGCTCAAACTCAGCCCAAACTCACCGAGAGTTAGAGTAAACTCTCATTACGACCGAAAGGCGCTCGCTCATCAACCCGCTCACAGCGGTACACTAAGAGAAAGCCAAAGAACCAGCGGTTCAAGTTTCAGTCACCTGCAAAACTGTAGGAATAAACACACTCCAACGACAAAAGAGCCATCATGGAAAATACCTATTTTCAATTTCATCGGCGCCTATTGAAAAACCTTGTAGCCGCCACTGAGCAACAGCTCCCGCAAGCGCACCGCAGCGAGGACGATCAAGCACTCATCGAAGCACTACGAACACTGGCTGATCGCGACAGCCTTTCCGAAGATTTCATTTCACTCGGACAATGGGCCATGTATCGTATTATTGCCGCCTACCCCGCTTTGACTCCTCAAGTCCCCAGAGACCTTCTGTGGCTGTTTGGCGGCGAATGCCTACATTATATGCCCGACGATGAAATTGCTCGCTTCCAACGATTGGACGAGAGTCGCTTCGCGGCGGAGGATAATAACATTGAATTTGACTATGAAAAGGAACGCTTGAGAATTCTTGGTCTTCACTGAAGGATCTGGGGTTCTATTATTGCTTAAACATCACAAATCGCCATAGCTGTACCACTGCCTAACATTCACGCGTAGGTACAGCTGTACTCATGTCACCGATGGCTTCCAGAGCCAGAATTTAGACGAAAAAAAACCTGGAAACCGAAGCAACCAGGCCAAAATCAAAAATACAAAAAATTGGAGCGGGAAACGAGACTCGAACTCGCGACCCCAACCTTGGCAAGGTTGTGCTCTACCAACTGAGCTATTCCCGCAGATATCACACGACTGTAAGCCGATGACAATAAAGATGGCGTCCCCTAGGGGAGTCGAACCCCTGTTACCGCCGTGAAAGGGCGGTGTCCTAGGCCTCTAGACGAAGGGGACAAAAACTTTTACCGGCAAACTTCACCGTGAAAGCTTCTTTCCTAGGAAAGAAATCTCAGAGAATTCCTGAGCTTTCAAATATCTACACCATGTACTACTACACACGTACTATCAGTGCTGGAAAACATTACAATGAATTCTGCCAAGAATGTTGTAATGCTCACCCTATGTTTAGCTGATGCACTGCTAAACATTTTAAATTGGAGCGGGAAACGAGACTCGAACTCGCGACCCCAACCTTGGCAAGGTTGTGCTCTACCAACTGAGCTATTCCCGCATTGGCGTCCCCTAGGGGAGTCGAACCCCTGTTACCGCCGTGAAAGGGCGGTGTCCTAGGCCTCTAGACGAAGGGGACCCAGTATTACTTCTACGTCAAAAATAGTCTTGTTGGCCGTCAGAAGTGGGGCGCATTCTAAGTAGCGGGGGCACGCCTGTCAACAAACAATTAAACTTTTTTTCATTTTCTATAACAAGCACTTAGCTCGGTGAGGGATGTACAGAAACCTTGTGATTTCAAGACTTTATGTGAATAAGGCGCAACTTAAGCAATCTCGACCTATACTCACAAAGAGCCTAGCTGGATAAGTACTCCAGATTTTGTCCGAGTTGTCGATATTCCTGTTACACCGCCTACATCGAGCCCATACGTCTTATGTCATCTAGTACTGTCATTGCCTTTATCATTGTTCTTTTGATTGCACTGGTCTCTTATGCCTTTGTCTCGCAAACCTTAGAGCGCAAGCGTAAACAAAGACAGCGCCTACTAACGGGGCTTAAGCAACGCTGGAAGGACTTCAAGTATATGGCAAGCGGTTTTCCGGAGGGTTTCCTACCCAAGGAGCTATACCTTCTGGTGCATCGTAGCCTGATAGACATTTGCGAACAACTGATCGCCCTAGAGCCAAAAACCAAGGAATACACAAACGCTCTATCGGTATACACCCAGCAATACCAAAATATTCAGAGCCGCCCACCACTGCAAGGGCGAGTCAGTTTAGATAACCCTCAACAAATTCAAGAAATTAAAACGCTGTTACAGGGGTTGAATGGCTTTGTGAATAGCCAGCACAAGCGCGGACGCTTAAGTGCAGCGCAACATTCACAGTACGAACAACAAATCAGACAGTTGGTCGCACAGGTTACCGTTGATACCTATTTAATTAGCGCCAAACAAGCTGCCGGCCAAGAAAAGCTGCGTCTAGCCATTCACTATTTCCTACTCGCTAAAAAGCTTCTCATTAAAGAAGATGCCAGCACCAACCATCACGAGCAAATCCAAAGTATCGACGAAAAATTACGTCTATTGGAGCAGCAGCTAACAGAACAAGATCAACTGGCACCCCAGGCCACCAAGCCGGACACACAAGAGTCGGTTTCAAACGAATGGGACGAGTTCACGAATGAAACCAGTGACGGGTGGAAAAAGAAAGCCATTTACGACTAGGCAACTACCCTCATCACGAAAGATAAAGCCAACTCAACCATTTATTTATTCGGATCGACTATTGAGTGTCTAGCCGTGCACTTAGGGCCGACAGAAAACTCTGGATTCTAGCGGCGTTAGCGCCGATATCCCCAAGCCCAACACGCGAAGCAGAGCGCATATCTACTGCACTACCACCGTCTACCTCTGTCACACGGATAATCACATCGTCTTTGAAACCCATCAACGCTGTTTCAGACACAGCTTCAACCTCGCCTTGAACCGTATCTTGTCGCAATACCTCCCAGTCTCGCTCATTAACAATCTGAACAACCGCATCAAAGACCTTAGCTGGAGACGCATCAATAAATTGTGTTTTCACATTTGGGTAATGTTTGCGCTGTAGTTCAGACACTTCTCCCCCTGCGTACGTCAATGAGTTTTGGTTTGCTTGACGATCAGAAGCCGCAGCTTGGAACACAGGTACTCGCTTAAAATCAGTGGTGATATCGTGGATAGGAGGCGCCCCTGTTTTGGACCCGACAGTCGCAAACATGACCAATGGTGGTAGCCCAGCCAATAACAGAACACCAACCAAAGGCAGTCGTGAGCCAGAGGCACCTCGAAAAAATGACCACAAGAGCAACAAAAAAGCCACCAGCCCCAATACAAAAAGCCCCCCTATCGATACAGCCAATGCTCCCGAAAGCACCGGAAACCCCCACCATTCCAGTTTATGGCCAGCAATTGCCACCACTAATACAAGCAACAGACTGACTTGCACAAAAAGCAATCCGGTTATGAATTTTGCGCTTTTACGGCGATTTAGATCTGACATGAAAGATTGCCTCTATTGTTATGCTTTTCAATCGACTGCTCATCTTGTGAATGCTCAGGCATTACCAGTAACGCTCTCTGGGCCTTCGATCACACAGACAGCTTTAGAGCGTTGTTACATTACATTGTTACATTACATTTGTTGTGAACGATAATATTCGACTGATATGAGCGTAGCATCGCCCCGACTCAGCGTGCCATTGATCAAACGCCTCTTGCACTGCCTGCAGTGACTTTTTGGACGTGGGCATTTTATCCACGACCCCTTCTGATTTAAGCACGCTGACTACATCATCGGTGAGAACAAACGTATCTTTGCCGACCATGCGCAAAAACCTAGCCCCTGACTGACCTCCCATCTGAGTACCATGCTTTTTAATTTGAGCCCACAACTCAACAAGTTCGCTTTCTGGCCAACCAGCTAACCAGCGACCAAAGCCGCCCTCGGCTCTAGCAACATCCAGCATCCACACAGCGTTGGCACGCACCGCTTTAATTTTGCCAAAGTGACGAATAATGCGATCGTTACGCAGCTGAGCCTCCAGTGCTTCATCGCTCATCATAGCAACACGCATAGGGTCAAACCCGTAAAAAGCTTCTTCAAAAGCTGGCCACTTCGCGTCAACCATAGCGTGTTTTAGACCCGCTCGAAAAATACGTCGACTCATCATCGAAAGATAGCGATCGTCCGGCATGGCCACCAATTCACGTGGCGTTAAAATTCGAGGCAACTGTGACTCCACCCTTGACTCGCCACCCTTGTGAAGCACTGCAGTCGCATAAAAGCTCTCGAACGATCTCAGCTTCACGAATTGGTTTCCGGTTTGAGTTGAATTGATGCCGAGTTGATACAGTAGCGCAGTCCTGTTGGCGCAGGGCCATCATTAAACACGTGCCCTAAATGGCATCCGCACCGGCGACACATCACTTCGGTACGCAACATTCCAAGAGAGACGTCACGCTCTTCTTCAATGACCTCTTCGTCGAGCGGCTGAAAGAAACTGGGCCAACCACAGCCTGCGTCAAACTTTGCCTGTGAAGCAAATAAGGGCTCACCGCAACAGCGACAGTGATATTCACCTGCGGTGGTGGTCTGCCAGTATTCCCCAGTGAATGCACGCTCAGTGCCCTTTTCTCGGCACACATGATATTGGTCAGGGGTTAACTGTTCACGCCAAAGCTCATTATTCTTTAAATCGTCATTCTTGAGGTCATCGTTTTTTTTCATATGATCTGCCATAATCCTCGTTTGGTTTTTCGCTCGTCTCATCCCTGTATGACAAGGTCAAAAACCAGTAGCTATGATTGAATTAAGGGTCGGATTGAATCAATGGCCATGCTTTTTGAACACGTGCCAATCCTAAGCCCTACTTGAACTCTATACGATGGTAATGCAAATGCAGCGCATTAATAAATCTCACAAGCTCGATGACGTGTGTTACGACATCCGCGGGCCTGTTTTAGAACACGCTAACCGCCTAGAAGAAGATGGGCATCGAATCCTGAAACTGAACATTGGCAACCCGGCCCCGTTCGGCTTTGATGCGCCAGATGAAATCATTCAAGACGTGATAGCCAACCTACGCGGCGCTCAAGGCTACTGCGAGTCCCACGGCTTGTTTTCTGCGCGCAAAGCCATCATGCAAGAATGCCAACAACTGCAAATACCCAATATAGAGATTAACGACATTTTCTTAGGTAACGGCGCCAGTGAATTGATCGTTATGTCTATGCAGGCATTACTGAACAATGGTGACGAGGTGCTCATTCCCTCCCCTGACTATCCATTGTGGACAGCTGCTGTCAACCTCGCTGGCGGCAGGCCCGTACATTATGTGTGTGACGAAGAGGCTGATTGGTTCCCCGATATTGACGACATTAAGTCCAAAATCAGCCCCAACACCAAAGGGATTGTGGTCATAAACCCCAACAACCCAACAGGTTCTGTCTACAGCCAAGAACTTCTTGAGCAAATTGTTGAGCTGGCGCGTGAACACAACTTGGTTATTTTTGCCGATGAAATTTACAGCAAAATCCTCTACGAAGATGCCACCTTTATCCCTATGGGGCGACTCGCGACCGACGACGTGCTGTGTGTTAGCTTTAACGGTTTATCCAAGTCATACCGCTTAGCGGGCTTCCGCTCTGGCTGGATGATCATCAGCGGCGCAAAGCACCAAGCCAAAAGCTACATCGAAGGTATTGAGATGCTGTCGTCTATGCGACTGTGTGCCAATGTGCCCGCCATGTTTGCCATTCAAACCGCACTCGGGGGCTACCAGAGCGTGAACGAGCTGATCGCTCCCGGAGGCCGTTTGCGCGAACAGAGAGACATGGCTTGGCAGCGTATTAACGACATCCCCGGTATCAGTTGTGTAAAGCCAAAAGGCGGACTGTATCTGTTCCCTAAAATTGATTTGAATGTGCATAAAATTCACAACGACCGTCAACTGGTGCTGGACTTTTTGATACAGGAAAAAATTCTTTTGGTCGAAGGCACTTCGTTTAACTGGGTACAGCCGGATCATTTTCGTATTGTATTTTTACCTCGCGCCGACGAGCTGGATCGTGCTATCACCCGCTTTGGTGAGTTCATAGGCCGCTATGTCCAATAGTTATTATCACGGTGCTGGGCGGGCCTGAACATATAATGCTCAGCAAAATGACGACTGCGGCCGAGAGTCGTCATTTTCTCTACCCCCATGATCATTGTCACAAACACCAGTACTGGAAGTACTCAATGAGCGACATTCACATCGAGGATTTTTACAAAGACGCCGGTAGAATTTTATTACAACTCTATCGTGCTTTCCCGCGCAAAACCCTCTTGTTGATTGAAGATATTTCTGGCCCAGACCACCCCGATGAATACGGCCTTCATAGCCTGCGTCACCAGTCTTGCTTCAGTACAGCCATCTGGTTATCCGAAGCAGGCTACTTGCATTATGCCGATACCTTGCGCCAAGAGGGGCTAGATCAAGTAGTGCTGAGCCATAAAGCCTTTACGCTATTGTCGTCTCAAGCCCCCTGGCTTGAGAACAACAATACCGAGCTAAAAAACTTACCTCCGTCGGTACAGGCAGCTCGCCAGAGTAACGTACACCAATTACGTGAAGCCATAAAAGAAGGCGCATCTGCCGATATCCGCCAAGTCATGCACCAACTGTTGCTGCAAGCCAAGCACCATGTTTAGAGTGGTGGCATCAATATCCATGCTATCCGAGCTTGTGACAAAGACTGACAAGCCCTAGAATGGCGCCTTCCTAAGGGGGGGCTCACGCCTGAGATGCTGAGCCTGTGCCAAAAACGCACAGCGCTGCAGACCCTTTGAACCTGATCCGGACAATACCGGCGTAGGGATAGGGTTTTGCAAAACAATGGATTGCTTTGCGCCTTTCATGATACGCACTGAATCCGGGTCTCTTTCCAACAAAGAGGCCAATATGCACCTTTTATCTGCATCTAAAAAAACCTTTCCTAAGTCTCTACTCGCGTTAAGCTTAGCGGCTGCCGCCGGCGCCTCTCATGCCTCCAGCGCTCTACCAGAAGTCAATGTCACGGCTGATTTTCGCGAAGCCAGTGTTGTTGATATCCCTTCGAGCATTACGGTAATCAGCGAAAAAACCATTGCCGATCGCAGCGCCACCCACCTTGAAGAACTGCTCAATGTCGCCCCAAATGTGAATTTTTCCAGTGGAGCTTCCCGTGGTCGTTTTTATCAAATTCGCGGCATTGGTGCACGCAGTCAATACAAAGAACCTCTAGATTCCTCCGTGGGATTGGTTGTAGATGGTATCGACTTTTCTAACTTAGGCTTGGCCGCAGGCTTAATGGATGTTGACCAGGTTGAAGTGTTACGCGGTCCACAGGGTACCCGCTATGGTTCCAACGCTATGGCTGGCATGATCAACATAAAAACCCAAGACCCGACTGACACTTTTGAAGGGAAGGTGAATGCTACTCTTGGTAACTACGGCACATCCACACTAGGAGCGGTACTCAGCGGTGGATTAAGCGAAACCGTCAACGGTCGCCTAGCAGCACAACGCCATCGCAGTGATGGCTACATGGAAAATGACTTCCTCGGTCGCGATGACATCAGCAACATCAATGAAACAGCTGTTCGCGCCAAGATTCAATGGCAAACCACTGACGACCTCACCACAGAGGTCGGTCTAACTTACCTGAATATAGATAACGGTTACGACGCCTTCTCTCTCACTCATGATCGCCACACTCGTTCAGACCAACCCGGTGAAGATAAGCAGGAATCTACCGCCTTATCGGTTAAATTCACTTGGGACGGTAGCGACACTTATCTCTTAGAGGTACTGAGTGGTTTTGAGCATTCCGCCATGAATTACAACTTCGATTGGGACTGGTCCGATTGGAACAGCGTAGGGGTAAGGGGCTTTGAACAAAACCGCCGCAAACGAGACGCTACCACTCTTGATGTCCGCGCTCTATCTAAGCCGGGACAGCAGTTTTTAGGTGCAGGCTGGGTCGCGGGAGTTTATGTTTATGACCGAACTGTAGACTTTAACTACCTGGATGATTCTGATTACTACGGTGCATCAAGCTCAATGTTTACCAGCGATTTCGACAGCCGCCGTTATGCCACTTACGGCGAGCTTGAGTGGCCACTGAACGATCGCCTAAATGTCACACTGGGCGCACGTTTTGAACGTTTTGATAACGAATATAACGACACCTACGATGTGAGTGGTAACACAGCAGATAATTTATGGGGAGGGAGCGTATCCATCGATTATCTACTGACAGATAACACCATGATTTACGCCACGCTTAGCCGCGGCTACAAAACGGGTGGTATCAATACCGACGCCATGGCAAAAGCACTTTCGAGTGGAGATCCGGCTACTATTGCCTTCCTCAACCAGAACCTAAACTATGATGCCGAGAAGCTCGACAATTTAGAAGTGGGTCTCAAGGGCAGCTACCTAGATGACACCCTTACAGCGAACCTTTCAGCGTTTTATATGGACAGAAAGGAGATGCAAGCGAAGGTCTCTCTGGAAATCGCTACCGCTAACTGGACAGAGTACCGCACCAACATTGAAGGCGGGAAAAACCTTGGTATGGAGCTGGAGCTAAACTGGACCGCCTCTGACCAACTGACATTGTTCGGAAGCTTTGGGTTACTGAATACCGAACTGGGTGATCTAGTTATTGAAGATGTGGATACTGGCAATTACGTAAGTCAGGATGGCCGTGACCAAGCCCACGCTCCATCGTATCAGTATAATGTGGGTACAACCTTTACCCCCACATCTAGCTTAGCGTTTACCCTACAAGCGGATGGCAAAGACGCATTCTACTTTTCAAACAGTCATGACCAGCAGTCAGAAAGCTATACCTTGATACACACCAACATCACTTACACTCATCAAGATCTAACGTTTTCTCTGTGGGCGCGTAACCTGACTGATGAAGACTATGAAACTCGTGGCTTCTATTGGGCTAACAATCCCAACAATGGCTGGATTAACGAATCCTACACTCAGCTTGGCGAACCACGCACCTTTGGTGTAAGTCTGACTTACACCCTTTAAGAAAAACCTTTAGGAACCACTCATGGCCACCATGACACTGATCGAAATCTTAGCAACAGCGGCCAATTTGCTGTTTATCATTCTGCTGATTAAAGATCGTGTTATCAGCTGGCCATTTGGTATTGCTGGCTCGGCCATGAGTGTGTTTTTATTTCTCGATGCTCACCTCTATTCAGAAGCCATTCTCTACAGTTTTTACGCCGTGTTCGGTGTGTGGGGCTGGATTCGTTGGCACCAACGCCAGAATCATAATCCGGTGTTACGCATGCAGCTACCTCAGCATCTAGTCATGGTTGCTAGTTGCTGCACCTTGGGGCTGGCTCTGGGCTACTACTTCGACAACCACTCTGATGCGGCACGGCCGTACATTGATGCTTTTAGTACGGCATTCAGCTTTGGTGCCACCTACCTTGAAGTCAAAAAAGTGTTAGAGGCTTGGGGCTATTGGCTGATACTAAATGCTATTTCTATCTGGCTGTATCAAGATCGCTCGTTGGATATTTACGCCGCCCTGATTGCGCTCTACACCGTATTGTCTGTGTGGGGGCTTGTGAGATGGTATCGTGAGTACCAGTTACAACAGCACCAAAGACAAGACACCTAACCGACCACTTTTCGTCACCCGTTTATCAGGAATTTATCATGCTCGTCAGTGTTGATATCAGCCTTTATCCCAATCAAGAAAACTTCATTCCACCAATCAAAGCGTTTATTGATCAATTGAACCAATACAGCAATATCGCCGTTCAGACTTTTCCAACATCCACTGTGATCCAGGGCGATTTCGATGATGTGATGGATATTCTCAAAACAGAAATGAAAACTCACCGTGAAGCGCACGGTATGGGGGTATTTGTCACTAAGTTTTTACCCGCCTACGAAGCACTCTGACGGTTAGCTCGACTTCACGCCCATGACTCAATCACTGAGTAAAGCCTTAACGAGCTGGCCCGAGTGGGACATCACTATTGATCGTGCCCCAGAAGTTATTCGTGCGCTCAATCAAGGCCTCAGCCATCAGAGTTATTTATTGCAAGCAGGTCAACATAAACTGGTACTAAAGATCGAATCCGAAAGTAGCCGCCAATTGGCAATGAGCAGAACGGAAGAGCTGCACTGGCTTACGTGGACACAAGATCTTTCGCCACAGCTGGTTTGGCAGGCTCCCAGTATTATGGTTTATAACTATATCGACTTGCCTACTTGGCAGCCTCATCAACACATTCCCCAACTGGCCAAGACACTGGCAAAACTGCACTCCATACCAACAGGCAATCACCCACAGCCTCTGGATCTAACAAAACATATGCAGCGCTATTGGTTACAACTGGTGGGGCAAAGCTCGGTTACGGTTAGCGCTCATAAAGCGGCGATGCATCAATTCATGCTGCGTCACATCCAACAAGCTCTGCATCGGCACCCGCAAAAAACGTTGTGCCACAATGATCTCATACCCGAGAACATTTTAATTACAGCCGACGCTTGCGTGTTTCTAGACTGGGAGTACGCGGCGATAAATTGCCCCGCTTTTGATTTGGCAACTGTATTTGAAAATGCAGCGCTAAACATTGAAGCACAAAGACATTTTCTGAGCGTATACCAACAGTACAGAGATGACAGTATTGAACTGTCGCAACTCAAAGAACAGGTCACACAGTTCATTCCGATCGTACTGTATTTGCAATGGCTTTGGTTACAACTGAAACAAGGAACAAGCCAACAAGCGGAACAAATTTACTGCCGCCTTCAACCCCTTATCAACAACCTTAGCGCATAGGGCTTTAGAAACGGTACATCGCTTGAAGCCGCCCGTTAAGATAGTTTTCATCGGTCAAGCTGCCGTATTCAAGATCAAACAGTAAGTCGTAGTGACTGGATAGGTTAGACCTTAACGTAAAGCCCCAGAAGTGTCCGCTGTTGTCGTGATTTCCTGAGGCATCAAAGGAAAAGTCGGCACCTGACAACTGCCCTGATACATTGTCACTGTAAAAGCGATTCGCCAATAAACCAAAACGAAGCGAAGCATCAAAACTGGATGAGACCGGATAAAATGCAGCCACCTGTAATCTGGCCTTCCAAGCAGACACACTGCGATCATCCACCGATAAATTAGCGTTGCTGGTACCCGACTCACGATAGCCATCGTACCACGCCTTGGTATAACTCAAACTGGCCGCAGGACGGAAGTACCAATAACTGTTGATGAGGTTATAGCGCGTGTCCACGCTCACGGAAGGACTCAGAAAAAAACCATCCGTATCCGATTTGGCCGTTTGCATACCGTCTATCGAGTCAAACACCTGATGCTTATTCTCATAGAGACCATACCCCCCCATCACGCCCAGCGTATAATTGAACTCGGATAAATTGCGGTGCTGATAACCACCAAAGTAAAACAGCTGATCGTCGGAACGAAACGTGCCATCATCACCGTCGGTACTGGCATCAACTAGGCCGCCTACTAAGCCCACCCTGGAGTCATACAGCTGACCTTCCAACCCCACGGCCAAACCAAGGTGCTTGGTATCATAAGAGCGATACACACCATCACCATCGAACTCGGATTTACCGCCAAAGCCCTGTACCCATAATACGGGCTGATCATGGGTCCAGTGTGTCAGAGAGTACGAGTCACCCGCGTTCACACCCGATGGGTGGCGATTAAAACGAGTGCGTCTATTTTGGACTGATGAACTAACACGTTGATGAATCAGCTGATGCAATCCACCAATCGATTCCGACAACACCCGCCCTCTTGATCCTTCTGTGGTGATATCGACGGTCAAAATCGAATCAGGCGTGACAATGCCCGGAACGTTATACAGGTACGCAGACTCAACATTCTCCAGTGCCAACCGAGTGGGCACATCGCCTTTGCTGGCAAACCAATTAACCACATCGTTATCACCACTCTCGCCGAGATCAATCGTGCCTCGCACGTCAGATCCAGGAAACAGGTTTACTGTGGCGTTAGCGCCAGACACTTCAATCGCTTTTGTATTTGCAGTGATTGATCCTGTATTCGAAATAGAGGCACCCTCACCTTCAATTTGGATACCATAGGATTCGTTGGCTACAGCAATAATGGAACCATTGTTCGTCACCGACACTTGATCGCCTTTAGAAACAATACCAACGGCGCTGGCGGCCCCCTCGACAGTTAGAGTTCCTGTATTGGTAATATTGTTATTGGCTCCATCAACACGAATACCCTCGGCCAAAAGGTTACTGCTAACCGACACCATGTTGTAGTTAGCCAAAATATTGTTATCGCCGGCAACCGCCATCCCTCGAGCTGCGTTATTCCCCAGCACGGTAATCGTGTCTGTATTATTGAGGGTATTATCCGAACCATTAATATTGACGCCAAAAGCTGAATTAAACGATGTGGCAGTTAGAGCTTGACGATTATTAAAAATGTTGTCATCACCAATGCCCTCAACACCGGCTGCAAAAGTGTTACCGGAAACCGATAAAGAACCTCTGTTTTCAACCGTATTATTTTGACCGGACACAACAATGCCTTTCGCCTGGCCTTCTGAATCGACATCGACAGCCCCTTGATTGGTAATAGCTGTATCGTCGCCGCTACTTTCAAATGCAATCGCTAAAGCATTCGATTGTATGGTTACCGTTGCATCATTAGAAACGACATTTCGATTACCCGATGACGTCAAACCAGAGGCCGAGCTCACTCCAGTCACAGAAACTTGGCCTGTATTTTCCAGAGTATTTTCATCACCTGACACTGACATTCCAACGCCGGATATATTAGAAACAACCACACCACTACCAGTGGCGGATACAGTCACAGCACCCGAATTTTGTACACTTGTATTCGAGCCAGTTACGCCTATCCCTACGGCCGACTGTACACTCTCAGCGGTTATCGTACCTGAGTTTTGAAAGCTGCTATCATCACCGAGTAAAATCATTCCTTGGGCAGACTGCACACCTTCCACATTGAACGTCCCAGCTGTCGAGAGACTTGCGTTATTGCCATCCGCGCTGACACCAGTCGCCTCTGTACTGCCTGTGACAGCGATACTTCCGGTGTTGGTGAAAGCCAGATCATCACCAATACTGACCACGCCTGCACTCTCTTCACCCGACACTGTCATGGCAGCACTGTTGGAAAAGGTGTTGTCCAATCCATTTACATTGGCCCCTTGCGAAAGTTCACTGTTGGCTTGCACTACTAGGTCAGCGTTCACAGTAAGCTGATTGCGATTACCGTCCACATCCAATCCTGCCGCGTTTAATGTGGCAGTCACCTCAGTGCGATCACGTAAAATCACTCGATTGTCGTTACCCGTCACCAAAAAACCGGTGGCACCATCACCCGAACCCACTTCCGTTGTAGCCCCTTGCGTGACGTTATTACTATTGCCCGTCACTGCGATGCCAGCCACATTGATGCCGCCGTCTGCCACCACCGCCCCAGAACTCGATATCTGATTATTATCACCCGTTACATCAAGCGTGCGTATTCCTGTGGCACCTTGCGCCTCCATAGAACCCGATAGGTTCAGTGTGTTTTGATTCCCTTCAACAGCAATTGCTTGAGCAGCGCCACTGCTGGAGGAAATAGCAGCTGTATTAGATAACGTATTGAGATCGCCATCGATATAAATACCGCGATTAATGGCAGACGATGATGTAGTCACCGTTTCTTGATTTTGTATTTGGTTGGAATCGCCTCGAACATCAACACCAAACGCTCCACCATTAGCGGAAAACGCTTCTAACGTACCGTTATTGATCAGCTGGTTGTTATCGCCGTAGGAGTATAGGGCATGGGCATTGTCTGTGACGCTGGGGGATCCAGGCGTGTTGGTGGCCGTAATAGTAGCGTTGTTGGTGATTTGATTGTTATCGCCTGTGGCGCCAAGCCCCCATTCCGCTACCACGAGATCGGAATCATTAGTCAACACAGCGGCAGAAGCGACTTGTCCGCAAGCCATTGCCACCGCCAACACCAGCGTTTTGCGCTGCCGCATACCCATCCCCTACTTATTATTTTACCTTTTAGCCCGCTTATAACGTCAGTCGACTAATTAAGCACGGACTAAACAGCCTGATTAAAAGATATACTAGTTAAAAACGGGATGACGCACAATTCTTCTTCACGGGGCGTGAGGAAACATAAGCTGGTTTACCGTTTATACTACAGTTTCAAAATCCCACCCAAGAAGCGCCACTTTTTATAACGGCCGCACCTAATCCGTCTCTTGCGTTCAAAACAATATCAGTGGTATGGTCTCGCCCACTTGTCGGGGTGCCGGCGGTTACTGAATGTTTCCATCACAGGAGACCACATTAATCGCAGGCTGAGATCCGAAGTTGAGATTCAACTTCTTTGGGACCCGCTGCACCTGATCAGGTTAATGCCTGCGTAGGGATCAAGTAGAAACATACACGCGCCTATATGGCGTATGTATGGGAACACACCAAACGGCCGACAGTTTTGTCGTGTGCAGTTTTTAGCTATGAGCCTATCCATTTCTGGGTATGCGTGTAGTGGTTCCCCGCTGATGCAGCTCCCGACGTAATATTTTATCCTGGGAGCTAACCATGTCAGATACCACCTCCATTCGAAAACTCAGCGAATCCGCCCAAGTAGACGCCCTTTCCACCGGCCCCCTAACCGGTTCTCGCAAAGTATATATCACAGGCTCACGGCCCGACATCCGAGTCCCGATGCGTGAAATCAGTTTATCTCCCACGCAGCTACAAGACGACAAACTGGAAGAAAACCCAGCCATTCGAGTGTATGACACGTCTGGCCCTTATACCGACCCCGACGTTAATATTGACGTTCGTAAAGGGTTGGCAAAACTGCGCGACTCTTGGATTTTAGAGCGTAACGATACCGAACTGCTCAATAGCCCCACTTCGTACTACACCAAAACCCGCGAGCAAAACATTGCTCTTGAAGCCTTGCGTTTTGAAGGCAAACACCAGCCGCGTAAAGCCAAAGATGGTGCCAATGTGAGCCAGTTACATTACGCTCGCCAAGGCATCATTACACCGGAAATGGAATACATCGCTATTCGTGAAAACCTTGCACGTGCGCAGCTGGCTCAAACCGATACGATTCATCAACAACACCCAGGGCAAACCTGGGGCGCAAACCTTGTACAAGACATCACACCAGAGTTTGTCCGTAAAGAAGTGGCCGAAGGTCGTGCGATTATTCCCGCCAACATCAACCACCCCGAATTAGAACCGATGATCATCGGCCGTAACTTCCACATAAAGATCAACGGTAATATTGGTAACTCCGCCGTCACATCCTCCATTGAAGAAGAGGTAGAAAAACTGGTCTGGGGGACACGTTGGGGCTCGGATACGGTCATGGATTTATCAACTGGCAAGCACATTCACGAAACTCGCGAATGGATTTTGCGCAACGCCTCTGTCCCCATCGGTACCGTCCCCATTTATCAAGCGCTAGAAAAAGTGGACGGCGTGGCAGAAGATCTAACGTGGGAGATTTTCCGCGACACTTTGATCGAACAAGCGGAACAAGGGGTCGACTACTTTACGATTCATGCGGGCGTTTTACTTCGCTATGTCCCCATGACCGCCAAACGTCTGACAGGCATTGTGTCACGCGGTGGATCAATCATGGCTAAGTGGTGTTTATCTCATCACAAAGAAAGCTTTCTCTATACCCACTTCGAAGACATCTGCGAAATCATGAAAGCGTATGATGTGTCTTTCTCTCTGGGTGATGGCTTGCGCCCTGGCTGTTTGCAAGATGCCAACGACGAAGCCCAATTTGCTGAGCTGCACACCCTTGGCGAGTTGACAAAAATCGCGTGGAAACACGATGTTCAGGTGATGATTGAAGGCCCCGGCCACGTGCCTATGCACATGGTGAAAGCCAATATGGACGAACAGCTAAAACATTGTCACGAAGCACCGTTCTATACCCTTGGCCCACTCATTACCGACATCAGCCCAGGTTACGACCATTTTTCGTCGGGGATAGGCGCGGCAATGATCGGTTGGTTTGGCTGTGCCATGCTCTGCTACGTGACCCCCAAAGAGCACTTGGGCCTACCCAATCGCGACGATGTGAAGGAAGGTATTATCACTTACAAAATTGCCGCGCACGCTGGTGATTTGGCAAAAGGTATGCCTGGGGCACAGATCCGTGACAACGCTCTGTCGAAAGCGCGTTTTGAGTTCCGCTGGGACGATCAATTCAACCTGAGCCTTGATCCCGATACCGCCCGCGCGTTTCATGATGAAACCTTGCCCAAAGATTCGGCCAAAGTCGCTCACTTTTGCTCAATGTGTGGCCCTAAGTTTTGTTCCATGAAGATCACACAAGATGTGCGCGATTATGCGGCAAAGCAGGAAGCCGGAGAACTAGAGACATCACAACAGGAAGTCAATGAAGGGATGGCTGAGATGTCGCAGCAATTTAAACAGCATGGCAGCAAGTTGTACCACGAGGTGTAAACATGACGCTTCACGTTGGTATTGCCGGCGGTGGTTTGCTCGGGCGCTTATGCGCTTGGCAACTGCTGTTAAATGGCTGCCGTGTAAGCCTGTTTGAGGCGGGCTCTCTGCAACACTGCCCAGGTGCTGCGCGCACAGCAGCGGCGATGATCTCGCCGCTTTCAGAGCTTGCCGACAGCGATCACAACGTTTATCAAATGGGCATGCACAGTTTAAACTTGTGGCCCAAGTGGTTAACGCAATTGCGCCAAGCTCAACAGCATCCCGTACATTATTATGCAGGTGGATCGCTGGTCACCGCTCACAGGCAGGATTCCAGTTTGCTGCAACAGTTTGCCAATACGCTGTTTCACAAGCTAGGGGAAGACAGCTGCCAGTGGTTAAACCAAGCGGAACTCCACGACAAAGAACCTGACTTGAGCCACTTCAGCCAAGGGCTGTATTTACCTAGCGAAGCGTACCTTGATAATCACGCACTGCTGGATCAATTGCTCAGTGACATACGGGCACTGGGCGCCGAACTGCACGAATATTGTGAAGTCGAGAGCTTATCCGATAATACGCTGGTAACCGCTGAGGGGACTCGCTCGTTTGATTGGCTGATTGACTGTCGTGGTATCGGCGCAAAAGACGCTTTTTCACAGTTACGTGGTGTGCGAGGTGAAGTTCTTTGGGTGCAGACCCATGATGTCACCCTGCGACACCCTGTGCGTTTTATGCACCCCAAATACAAACTCTATATCGTGCCCAAACCCAATCATCAATTTATCATTGGTGCCACCGAAATTGAATCCGAAGATATGAGCGACATCAGTTTACGGTCCAGCTTGGAACTCAGTAGTGCACTGTATGCGGTAAGCCCTGCTTTTGCCGAAGCGCGAGTGACAAAGACCGATGTCAATCTGCGCCCAGCTCTGTTAAACAATCACCCACAGGTGCAACAACAGGGTCAATGCCTACGAGCAAACGGCCTCTACAGGCACGGCTATCTCTTGGCGCCGGTGGTGGTGGAGGCGGTTTTGGATCGTATCCTTGGTCGCACTCGCAGTCCGTTTAGCACGTCGCTATTACACACACTAACTTTTGAGAGTTCAGCCTCATGATACGAGTCAAAGTCAACGATGAAATTCGCGAGCTGGTGGCTGGTACAAATTTACTTCAGGCGCTAGAAGCATGGGACATCAACGGTGATCGTATCGCTTGTGCGATCAATGGCGATTTTACACCGCGCAGCCAATACGCAGACACACAACTGCTCGACGGGGATTGTATTGATTTAGTACAACCCATAGGCGGGGGATAACATGGAAACAGCAACCGTAAATAACGACCCTTTAACGCTCTACGGCACAACCTTTAATAGCCGATTATTATTGGGCACGGCTTTGTACCCGTCGCCACAGATTATGGCAGACTGCATTGCCGCCAGTGGCACCAATATTGTTACGTTGTCTTTGCGCCGACAAAATTTAACGCCAGAAAACCCGCAATACAATCCTGCGGATATTTTTTGGCAGCACATTAAAAACAGTGGCTGCCACTTACTGCCCAACACCGCTGGCTGTCGCACTCCCAAAGAAGCCATAAATCTAGCCGAAATGAGCCGCGAAGTGTTCGACACCCATTGGCTAAAATTGGAAGTGATTGGCGACGACTACAACCTACAACCTTGTCCTTTTGGTTTGGTGGAGGCCGCTGCTGAACTGATCAAACGTGGGTTCGCTGTACTGCCTTATACCACCGACGATTTAGTGTTAGCGCAAAAGCTGTTGGATGTTGGCTGTGAAGTGTTAATGCCTTGGGGCTCACCTATTGGCACCGGCCAAGGCTTGCTAAATCGCTACAACTTACAAACCCTGCGCGAGCGTCTGCCCAACGTACCGCTGATTGTGGATGCCGGTATTGGAGCGCCCTCACAAGCCGTCGAAGCTATGGAGATGGGATTTGATGGCGTGTTGCTCAACACCGCTGTGGCCAAAGCCAGTAACCCTGTGTTAATGGGGCAAGCTTTCGGCAAAGCCGTAGAGTGTGGCCGCGAAGCGTGGCTTGCAGGTCTGATACAAAAAACACAAACCGCCTCCCCTTCTACTCCAACATTAGGACAACCGTTTTGGCATCAAAATTAACCGCTGCCAAAACGACGCAGCCTTTATTGCCGGCTAAGGTCTGTTTGATTTCCGCGTACGACAGCAGCGGACACGCCGGCCACAGCTGCGATCTACGCACCGTGCAAGATCTGGGCAGTCTAGGTCTAGGGGTGATCAGTGCGTTAACCGCGCAAAACTCACAGCGCGTATTAGACATCAACGCCACCACACCGCAAAACCTGGCTTTGCAATGCCAAGCTCTGCAGGAAGATATCTCTCTGGATGCCATTAAAATTGGCATGCTGGCGAATACCGAACAACTCACAGTATTGATCAAGTTTCTTAACTCATACGATGGCCCTGTCATTGCCGATCCGGTCTTTGGTTCGAGCTCGGGCACAGCGTTCGCCAACGATAATTTTATCTTGCAGTATCGCGCCCTTTTTCCTTTTCTTACATTGCTAACACCCAACCGCCTAGAAGCCGAACAACTACTGCAATGCAAGATAAACAGCCCCGCCGATATCGAAAACGCCGCTCGCCAATTACGCGCGCTGGGCGTAAAAGCCGTGCTGATTAAGGGCGGCCACTGTGACTGGGATAGCCAATATGTTCAGGACTATTTCGACGATGGCGAACGGGCTTTTTGGTTGCAACATTCACGGCAATCAACCAGTAACAGTCGTGGTACAGGTTGTACGTTATCTTCGGCCATAGCCACTTTTATGGCGCAAGGCAAAAGGCTAGTGGATGCGTTAGTGTTGGCGCAAGCGTATGTGCAGCAAGGTCTGCGCACCGGTTTTGCTATTGGTGCCTGCGGTGGCTTGCTTGGCAATCGGGGGCGACCTGATGCACTGCAAGACTTTCCCACCCTGGTTCTGCCAGAGTTTTCTCAGAGTGAATCACCAACCGTACAAAACGAAAAATCATTCCCGCCCTGCGAAAGCTCACTGGGACTTTATTCGCTGGTGGACTCATTAGAGTGGTTAGAGCAAGTTTTGCGAGCGGGGGTAAAAACCGTACAGCTCAGAATCAAACAAGCCAACGACACCGAATTGGATCAAGTGATAGCGCAAGCGGTAAGTATGGCGACCCAAAGACATGCCCGCCTGTTTATCAACGATCATTGGCAGTTGGCCATCAAGCACAACGCTTATGGCGTGCACTTAGGTCAGGAGGATCTCTCAGCCACTGCCATTCATTCGTTGCGACAGGCGGGTTTGCATTTGGGTATCAGCTCGCACAGTGAATACGAATGGTTGCGCGCGGTGGCTATTCAGCCCAGCTATATTGCAATGGGGGCGGTGTTTGGGACCACCACCAAAACTGGGGTAAGAGCCATCGGTTTAGACAATCTCACTCATTGGGTTCAGGTATTAAAAGCCCATTACCCTCTCGTCGCTATCGGAGGTATTGATCAAAACAATCTGCAGCAGGTATTGGCCGCAGGTGTGGAAAGCTGCGCGGTAGTGGGCGCTATTACTCAGGCGAAACACCCCCATCAGGTTATCGCTGCCTTACAGCGCTTCTTCCCTGAAAGCGACCTGTTGATTTACTGAGGTGAAGCCTCTTCAGCCAAGGTTTCAAGAAACGCTTTAAAGCGGCAATGATTTTGGTGCAAATCGAACTTGGCGGTCACAATGCGATAGGCTTTGTCACTCAGCTCGTTCAGATCTACTTCACCACTCACAATCTTAGCCACCGCGGCCGCGATCTCATTAGGGGAAGATGGCGCCACCAACAGCCCGCCATCTTCCAGCTGCTCAGGAATCGCCGAAATAGAGGTGGCTACAATAGGGATACCGGCACGCATGGCTTCCATAATCACAATGGGCATCCCCTCGGTGATACTGGAAAGCACAAACACGTCGTAATCGTGATACAACTCTAAAACTTCATCGTGAAAACGTGGCCCGACTAAATTGACCACATCTTCTAACTCTAACGACTTAATGTGTGTTTCTAGGAAAGCTTGCTTCGGGCCTTCACCAACAATATCACACACAACGCTCACGCCCTGTTCGCGCAAAAGCGCGCACGCACTGATCAAATCGTGTTGCGCTTTATGAATGGACAAGCGGCCCACATTCAAAATCCGTAAGGGCCTGTCACCGGAAAACCCCGGCCTTGGCGGAGGTTTTGGCCCCTTATCCACCCCCAGCGGAATAACGGCCGTGCGCTTGGGCTTGGCCCCCGCTAGGTGGTGCTGTAAAAACTCAATGTTGTAGTTGGAGATCGATACTACCGCTTCGGCTTCGTTGATTTTTTCCAATAGATTCGGAGGGTTATCAAATAATAAGTCCGAACCGTGCACCGTAATGCTGTATGGCAGGCCACTCAAGCGGTGGGCCCATAAGGTTACTGCTGTGCCACCGTAGGTAAAATTGCTGTGCAGCAATGTACCCGCTTGCGCAAACCGACTGGCAATCAACGCACCACCGCTAAATTGCGCCAAGGTGGTACGCCAAGACTCACCAGAGGAAGGCAAACTCGCTAGCGCCCTAAAATAGCGGATAGGATGACGGAACAGACAAGTCAGGTGCGCGTTGAGTACCGCCGTAGGGGGCTCTTCACTTAGGTAGTCCACTTCACCCATGATGTCTCGCATTCTAGGGTGAACCTGATCCAATGTTGGACGGTTGTTCGATACAACAACCATATTGAGGCCCTCTTTTTTAAGAGCTTCAAATTGATCAAAAACAAAGGTTTCACTCAGACAGGGAAACAACGAATTCACAAAAATAATACGGCTATTCATAAGGCACAATCATTCTCCATTACTGCCCTATATTGCAGGCGAGAAGCCTATTGAGCAACTTTTTTGCACGCAGGCTTGCGTTTGTACTTAAACAGTTGCTGCAAGGTGCGACGGATGGCAACATGTGTACTGGTTCACACTTCTGGGTTTCAATATGCTTTGGTTTCACGACATGCTCACGCTTGTCATTGTCATCTGTACTGTCATTGCAGCGGTTCCAGCGTTGTTTTTGTTTACCTTAACCTTGGCCGCATTATTACCTGCACGGCAGTTTCCACAGTCCAATGTGCATAAAAAAATCGCCATTGTGGTACCCGCTCACAATGAATCTTTATTGATTGAAGAAACTCTGCAAGTCTTGCAGCAGCAAGACTACCCTGAAGATCAATTTGAAATTGTTGTTATTGCCGACAACTGTACCGACGATACCGCTGCCAAAGCGGGTAAGATCGGCGCAAGAGTGATTGAGCGCAACAGCAACCCAGGTAAAGGGCAAGCCCTCTACGAAACCTTTGGCATGCTAATGGAAGAGTCTTGGGATGCCTTTCTCATTATCGATGCCGATTCGCACCTAAGCACCAATGCTCTAACCGAGCTGAACCACCAACTGTGTAGCGGTATTGATGTCATACAAGTTCGCTACGGCGTTCTCAACCCTACCGAGTCCATCCGCACTAAAGCCATGGAGCTCAGTACGGCATCTTACAACGGCTTACGACACAGGGGCTCAGACACGTTAGGCATCTCTATTGGTATTAATGGCAATGGCTTTTGCTTAACCCGTCAAACACTGGTGGATGTCCCCTACTTGGCACACTCCATAGTAGAAGATCTGGAATACCATTTATTACTTCTGAATGCAGGCTACAAGGTATCGTTCAATGACCGAGTGGTGGTAAAAGCACAAATGCCAGTGGGCGATCGCGGAGCCGAGGTACAACGTGTCCGCTGGGAAAGAGGCCGCGCCATGATGATCAAAGATTACGCTCCCAACCTGTTTAAACAAGTTTTCTCTCGCCCCAAAGTAGCGTTTGATGGCTTACTGAGTGTATTAATGCCACCGGTGAGCATGGTGACCATTCTATTAGCCCCAGGGATTTTAGCAGGCTCAGTTTTACTGAAAAGCTTATGCGTCATTTTGTTTTTGATGTTGGTGTTTCATTATTTTGTGGCGGCTTGGCGTTATGCCAGCCTCAAACGCTTTGCACGTTTGATGCTTTACATCCCCTGGTACGTGCTTTGGAAAACATGGATCGTGATCAAATCGGGTTTTGTCGAGCGCCAATTGGCTTGGGTCAGAACGGATCGTCATGAATCCAAACCACTGGATGCTAAGAAGTTGGATACCGATTAACGATCACAATGTGTGCATAGGGGAAATTGAACCTCAGAACCAGACAGTAGACGACACGAGTAAAAGTCTACTGTCACTCCTACACCAATGACTGCATGCCCACTGTTATTAAAGATAATACCCCAAAGAAACTCTAACCACGTTCTGCCCCAAAAATGAAGACACACAACCCATTGTTCCATTTCGTGTCATAATTCTTACTTCTTGTTTTCAGGCGCACCAAAAACACTCTTTTTAAAAATGTGATCCGCATCACAAGCCATGATTGAGCAACCGGCACCCACCCTAAGACGGTTTATTGTTGGCGTTTTCCCATCGCCATCAGCAAACATCGACGATTTAATCGGCTTTTTTATCGATTCTGCCCTCTCTCTTACATCGCGTAAGGGCATTCTGTATGGTCTGGCCCCGTTATTGCTCTAGCAAAGGAATAAACACTCCGCAACCTATCTTGATTACTGGGGAGCGGTAACACCTTCCTTCATACAAAGGCAAAACTCTATGAGCGGTAATTCTGCAAGACTGCAAGCCATTTCCCAAATCACTGGCCGTGCGCCAAAATCAACCAGCCTTACTGAGCCTCTCAGTAAAATTTGGGCAACAGACGTATTTAATTTGGCCGCTATGGAAAATGCGCTCTCCAAAAGCGCTTTCAAAGCGATTAAAAAGACCGTTCAAAGTGGTGCCCCACTGGATGCAGCCACCGCTGATATGATCGCCGCCGCTATGAAAGAGTGGGCCGTTAATAAAGGGGTGAAGTTCTTTTCTCATATTTTCTACCCGATGACCAACATCACTGCCGAGAAGCACGATGGCTTTATCATTACTAATGCCGAAGGTAATGCCATTACCGAGTTTACTGGCAGCCTGTTGATCAAAGGGGAGCCAGACGGCTCTTCCTTTCCTAACGGCAGCCTTCGCATGACCAATGCCGCGCGCGGCTACACGGCTTGGGACCCCACCAGCCCAGCCTACATCATGCATACTGCAAATGGCGCCACACTGATGATCCCCAGTGTGTTTATGTCTTGGACGGGTGAATCACTGGATAAAAAGATCCCATTGCTGCGCTCTAATGCCGCCATGGACAAAGCCGCTCATAAAGTTCTATCGCTGATGGGCGAGGCCGAAATTGCCCCTCTCAACTCCAGCTGTGGTGCAGAACAAGAATACTTTTTGGTGGATGAGTGCTTTGCTAATGCACGCCCTGATCTATTGCTGGCTGGACGTACCTTGTTTGGTGCTGCTCCGGCTAAAGGTCAACAGTTTGACGATCATTACTTCGGTGCTATTCCTGAGCGCGTTCAGGTATTTATGCAAGATTTCGAAGACAAACTTTACCGTTTAGGCATTCCAGCCAAAACTCACCACAACGAAGTTGCTCCTGGCCAGTTCGAAATCGCACCGTATTTCGAAGCCGCTAACGTCGCCGCCGATCATCAGCAATTGCTGATGACGCTAATGAAAAGCACCGCGAAAGAGCATGGATTTCTATGCTTGCTGCACGAAAAACCCTTTGCTGGTGTCAATGGATCGGGTAAACACGTTAACTGGTCTGTGGGTAATGCTACTCAAGGTAATTTACTTGATCCGGGCAACACCCCCCACGACAACCTGAACTTTTTGTTGTTCTGCGGTGCAGTAATTCGTGGTGTGCATAAGTTCGGTCCATTGTTGCGAGCGGTTATTGCCTCTGCCGCCAATGATCATCGTTTAGGTGCCAACGAAGCACCTCCTGCTATTTTGTCTGTGTATCTGGGCGATCAATTAGAAAGCGTTTTTAAAGATATTCAATCAGGTAGCTTGCTGGAAAAAGCCGATGGCGGAGAAATGGATCTGGGATTGTCTCAGATTTTGAAATTCAAACGTGACCCAGGCGATCGTAACCGTACCTCTCCATTCGCATTTACAGGTAACCGTTTTGAGTTTCGCGCGGTAGGTTCTTCTCAGTCGGTTTCTGGCCCCTTGGTCGCCATGAACACCATGCTGGCCGACTCGCTTAACTGGATTGCCAGCGAATTGGAAGCCGCATTAGCCGATGGCACAGAGCAAGCGCCAGCGGTTATCAAAGTCTTACAAAAGTTAATGGACATGCACGGTAACGTGGTTTTTGGTGGCGACGGTTACTCTTCCGAGTGGCACCGCATTGCCGTAGAAGAACGTGGTTTGAAAAACATCCCGACCACAGCCGATGCGTTACCCGCATACAAATCAGCCGAAGTCATGGAGCTTTTCGAAAGCACTGGCGTGCTGTCGGCTAAAGAGCTGGCCAGCCGTTTTGAGGTATACGCAGAACAGTACGTGCTGTCTATTGAAGTGGAAGCCAAGTTAGTGATCGACATGGCAACCACTAAAATATACCCCGCCGCTATTAGCTATTTATCCACTCTAACATCAACGTCTACTGGTCTATCTGGCCTTGGTATCAGCTTAGGGACGGACCTGATGAAAGAGGTAAGCGACGCCGCAAGTACCATGATGACCTTAGTCGGCGATTTGAAAGCAGCCGTTGTGAAACACGATTTTGATTCTGAAGAAGCACACATGAGCTTCTGCGCCGAAACCATTTGCCCATTGATGCTAGCGGTCAGAGAGCAAGCGGATGCGTTAGAAGGCATGATTGCAGATGAACTGTGGCCATTGCCAAAATATCAAGAAATGCTATTTATTAAATAGTAAGTCTTAGCTGAATCAGCTGTGTGGCGGCACGAGTGAACTCGTGCCGCTTTTTATTCCCCTTCACCGAATTATCAGCTGATTTTTCTGCATAAATATCGGCACACTCCCCAAAATCCCCCACAGGAGAACATAATGAAAACCTATGATCTCGTCGTTATCGGTAGCGGGCCTGCAGGTCAGCGTGCCGCCGTACAAGCCGCCAAGCTGGACAAACGCGTCGCTATTATTGAACGTAACTTTCATGTGGGTGGTGTTTCTGTCCATACAGGGACGATTCCGTCTAAAACGGTTCGCGAAGCCGTACTGTATTTAACTGGGTTTAAGCAACGCGGTTTTTATGGATTGGGGCATCGCGAACGTCAACACATTACACCAGAAGATGTACTAGAACGGGTTAAAAAAACACTCGTTAATCAAGTTGAAGTTATGCGTAACCAGTTAAGTCGAAACGGTATTGATGTGATTAATGGCACTGCCAGGTTTCTCGATACCAACACGCTGGAAGTGGAACGCTCAGCCGGTGAACTGGAAACGCTACACTCAGATAAAATATTGTTGGCCGTAGGCACCAAACCATTTCGCCCAACTCATATTCCGTTTGATGGCGAATGTATTTTTGACAGTGATGAAATTCTACACTTTACGAAAATGCCTAAAACTTTAACGGTTATTGGCGGCGGTGTTATCGGTGTAGAGTTCGCAACTGTATTTTCAGCACTGGATGTCGTTGTAACGCTGGTGGAAGCACGCAATTCTATTTTGGACTTTTGCGATAATGAGATTATTGATGAATTCCAATACAAACTGCGCAGTCGAGGCATGACACTGCGATTGGAAGAATCCGTTAAAGACATCAAAAAAGTCAACGGTAAGGTGATCACCACTCTGGACAGCGGAAAAATCTTACAGTCCGACATGTTGTTATTTGCAGCTGGTCGAACTGGCGCTACAGACTCCTTACACTTAGAAAAAGCCGGATTAAGTGCAGACCACCGTGGTCGAATTCATGTAAACGATACATTCCAGACCCATACGCCCAATATTTATGCCGCAGGCGATATTATTGGCTTTCCAAGTCTTTCGGCCACATCGATGGTGCAAGGAAGACTGGCCGCTTGTCATATGTTTAATCATTCTTTCAGTAACAAGCTTGAATTTTTCCCCTATGGGATTTATGCCGTGCCTGAAATCAGTATGGTTGGAGCCACCGAAAAAGAACTGAAAGAAAAGGGTGTGCCATACGAGTCAGGTATCGCTCGTTTTCAAGAGCTCGCAAGGGGCCAGATTCTCGGATTGAGTGATGGCCTGCTAAAAATGTTATTTTCCATTGAAGACAGAAAACTGCTGGGTGTTCACATCGTTGGGGAAGGCGCCACTGAATTGATCCACGTAGGCCAAGCAGTAATCACCCTGGGTGGTACGCTGGACTACTTTATTGATTCGGCCTTTAATTACCCTACATTAGCAGAGGCCTATAAGGTAGCCGCACTGAATGCATTGAATAAATTCATTCCCTATGAGCAAGTATCCATTCAGCCACCGTCAGTGGTACTTGGCTCTGAAGAAGTTGTTGTTGATATAAGAGACGCTGACAATGCTATCGATTCAGGCACGGCATAAAACAGTAACTACGCGGGTTTTTCCAGTGCTTCAAACCGTTTGCGAATAGACTCAGCTTCATCCGTTAACATCGCATAAGATTTAATATCACCTCGACGTTGTGCCTGCATGGCCTCTTCCAGTTTTTGGTAATATTGCTTACGAAGTTTTTTGGCTGGGTCTGGTTTCAGAAATGCAAACATAGTTGTTCGTTCTCGACGAAAATGATTGTATAAAATAATACGTTATTTGCAGAAAACAGATCACTTGAATTTGCGCTGTTTGCCTGCAACACTCGAATCTGTTCCTTTCTGCGCTTTGCGCGCTAAAAAAAAAGGGGGAACTATCAATTTAACAAGTATCAAAGTAATAGAAGGTTTTCTTCAGCGTGACAGTTGCTGATTCATTCGACGGAAACGGAGGTCACATGGCACACGATTCCTTCGCCACATTGAGTTCGCTCGTGGTTGGAAACAAAACGTACCAATATTACGCTCTCGATAAACTTATCGACACCAATACCCTGAAACAACTGCCTTATGCCTATAAGGTTCTCCTAGAGAACTTATTGCGTAATGAGGATGGGGAAAATATCACCCGAGAAACCATTCTCGCGGTGTTAAACGGTGATCAGCCAGAAACCCAGATTGCGTTTACACCTACCCGAGTAGTGTTACAAGATTTTACCGGAGTGCCGGCCGTTGTGGACTTAGCCGCTATGCGAGATGCGTTATTGCAGCTCGGTGGTGACCCACAAAAGATCAACCCTCAAGTTCCGGTCGATTTGGTGATCGACCACTCTGTTATGGTCGATCATTTTGGTAGCGATCAAGCACTGTCGCAAAACACCGATTTAGAATTCCAACGCAATCAGGAGCGCTACAATTTTTTACGTTGGGGTCAACAAGCTTTCGATCAGTTTCGTGTCGTGCCACCAGGGACCGGCATCGTACACCAAGTCAACCTAGAATATTTAGCCGATGTGGTGTCGATCCGAGAGCAAGGTGACCACACCATCATATGCCCTGATACCTTAGTGGGCACTGACTCACACACCACAATGATCAATGGTTTAGGCGTGCTAGGCTGGGGGGTTGGCGGTATAGAGGCCGAGGCCGCTATGTTAGGCCAGCCCATTACCATGCTCTTGCCAGATGTTGTTGGCTTCCGGCTCGAGGGCGAGTTACCAGAAGGCGTAACGGCCACAGATCTGGTACTCACCATCACGGAAATGTTGCGCAATTTAGGGGTGGTCGGCAAGTTTGTTGAATTTTATGGTCCAGGCGTTGGTCAACTTAGCTTGGCGGACCGCGCGACCATTTCTAATATGGCACCCGAATACGGGGCCACGGTAGGCGTGTTTCCCGTGGATACCAAAACACTCGATTATTTGAGTTTAACCGGCCGCGATGACGAACACATTGACCGCATTGAGCATTACTGTAAGGCTCAAGGGCTCTGGCGCGAAGACGGTGTCGAAGCAAAGTACCCGCAAAATTTAGAACTCAACCTCACCTCTGTAGAACCCAGTATAGCGGGACCAAAGCGCCCTCAAGACCGAGTACCACTCAAACACGCGAAAGCGTCTTTTGAGGATGTACTGGTCGCCAGTCGCGAGTTAAAGCTGCAGCAAGAACCCACTGAAGCCGAGGCCGACTTTGGTGCCGAGGGCGGCTCCAACGCAGACGCTGCAAAGCAACAAGATGTTGTTAAATCAGTCGAAGCCTTTTACAACGGTAAAGTCTTAAAAATCCGTGACGGCGATGTAGTTATCGCGGCCATCACATCCTGCACTAACACCTCGAACCCAGCGGTAATGATTGCTGCGGGCCTTCTGGCACAAAAAGCGAGAAAAGCCGGACTGAGCACCAAGCC
>CBFHKY010000003.1:0-21677 GCA_965656525.1 Pseudomaricurvus sp.
ATCTTCAATGGCGCAACGATCCAACTGTCGAACCTGCTCAGCCAGATACAAAGAGGCAGGCAATGCAGAAGTGTAAGGTAAGGAGTGATCCGCAGGCAGAGTATTGACCATGTAACGCTCTCGAAGTGGGCAAAATGTGAGAGAATTATACACATTTCATATCGATGAACCTCTCTCATGACGACACCAAACGCCATCAGCACAGAATTTTTACAACAGCTGAGCCAACAAATTAAAGTTTGGGGGCGAGAACTGGGCTTTCAGCAGCTAGGAATTTGCGATATTGATCTGGCGGAAGATGAGCAGCGCTTGCAAGCATGGCTGGATAAAGGCTATCAAGGCGACATGCAATGGCTGGCGGAGCACGGTCACAAACGCAGTCGCCCTCATGAATTGCTCCCAGGCACCCAGCGGGTCATTTGCGCAAGGCTGGACTACCTGCCGCCCGATACGCGACAAATTGAAGTATTGAAGTCCCCCCAAAAAGCCTATGTTTCTCGCTATGCGCTCGGCCGTGATTATCACAAGCTGATCCGCAAACGCTTGAGCCAGCTGGCTCATCAAATCAACCATGCCGTGCAGCAGTGGCAAGCCAACACCACCCATGACAACGATACAGAAGTCTTTGCCAGCCTAGAACAACGTGCTTTTGTAGACAGCGCACCCGTAATGGAGCGACCACTGGCCGCCAAAGCTGGGTTAGGCTGGGTGGGCAAACACACGTTGGTGATTAACGATAAAGCTGGCAGCTGGTTTTTTCTTGGTGAACTCTACACCAGCTTGCCACTGCCCGTAGACATCAGCTTGCAGCCCGATAATTGCAAAGACTGCCAAGCCTGCTTAAAGGTGTGCCCAACCGATGCCTTCCCGCGCCCTTATGAATTGGACGCAAGACGATGTATTTCTTACCTCACGATCGAAAATAAGGGCCCAATACCGGAAGAGTTTCGTGAGCCTATGGGCAACCGTGTGTTTGGCTGTGATGACTGCCAAGCCATTTGCCCTTGGAACAAGTTCGCCAGTTTCAGCCGCGAACAGGATTTCACCCCAAGACATCAACTGGATCAAAGCGATTTAGTGACATTATTTGGCTGGAGTGAAACGGAATTTTTACGCAACACCGAAGGTTCAGCCATTCGCCGTATTGGTTACGAGCGCTGGCTGCGCAATCTTGCCGTGGGCTTAGGCAATGCTCCCACGACAGATGACATTGTAAGTGCCCTGCAACAAAGACAGACCTACCCTTCGGCTCTGGTGCAAGAGCATGTATCATGGGCGCTGCTTCAACACGCCAACCCTACGCGACGACGCCGTCGCAAAATCCGCAACCCCAATACGAGTAATGACGTCTCATGACCGCCAGTGACAGCCGCGAAGCCTTTGGTTTAACCATCCTCAAAAACAGCCACTCTGACATTCGTCGAATACGAGACAAAGGCAACTTCACCTCACTGCATGGCAACAAGTTCTGGAAGTCATCTTACGTATTAATGGATTATCTGTCGGAGTGCCCACCAGATCCCGGAATGAACATTTTGGAAATCGGCTGTGGCTGGGGCCTAGGAGGACTGTATTGCGCCAAACATTTCGACGTAAACGTGACCTCTCTGGATGCGGATGACGATGTTTTTCCATACCTCAAACATCACGCCAAAATCAACGGCATAAAAAAACCGAAAACCGTCAAAATGCTCTTCGAAGATATTACAGAAGAATTTCTACTGGATTACGACATGGTGATCGGAGCCGACATCTGCTTTTGGGATACCTTAGTGCCTGCAGTGACTCAGGTGATTGATCGAGCCATGAATGCCGGTGTTATGCGTGCCGTCATCACCGACCCCGGCCGACCAACTTACCGAGAGATGGCCGAAAGCTTCGCGAACGAGTGGGATGCGGTTTACAGCGACTGGGATGTTCCAGCCCCACACAATGTATGGGGTTTGGTGCTAGACGTTTACAACACCCAAGATTAACTGCGAATAAATTCGGCCCGATAGTGCTTAAGCTCATCAATGGAATCTCGAATATCATCCAACGCTAGGTGAGCACCGGATTTTTTTACCCCCGCCAACACCTCTGGTTTCCAGCGGCGCGCCAGCTCTTTCAAGGTACTGACATCCAGATTGCGATAGTGAAAGAACGCTTCCAGTTTGGGCATATAGCGCGCCAGAAAACGACGATCCTGACAAATAGAGTTGCCACACATCGGTGATTTCCCTGCCGGTACCCAGCGCTCAAGGAAGTCGATGGTCGCGAGTTCCGCTTCGGCCGTGGTGGTGCGACTGTCCAGAACGCGCCGAGTAAGCCCCGAGTGCCCATGCTGGCGAGTGTTCCATTCATCCATACCCGCCATCACCGACTCCGTTTGATGGATAGCAAATACAGGGCCTTCCGCCAATAGATTCAAGTGCGCATCAGTGACGATGGTCGCTATTTCGATGATCAAATCCTGCTCGGGAATCAGCCCTGTCATCTCTAGATCAATCCAGATCAGATTATCATCGTTGCCGTTTATACTAGTTATCATGCAGAAAGTCCTTACAATGGCCGGATATGCCCTGATTTACGCGATCAACCGGTTTTTGATCACGACTGTTAACGCTTTGTACTATTTACGCCTTGTACTATGTTAACGGCTTTTAGCGGCCCCTGCTGCCCGATTCATTAGATTTTGTCGCCTATGAGCAAACGCAAACTCAATCGCCGCCAAACTTGGCGTGTCGAGAAGATTCATCAAGAAAGAGCCGATCGCGCTGCCAAACGCAGCGCTCGCGCCGAAGAAGCCCTGCAAGAAGGGGATTTAGGCCCCGAGCAGCACGGTCGAGTAATAGCCCATTACGGCACACAAGTGGCCATTGAGGGCATTATTCACACAGCGCAAGAAGAACAGGAAAGCAGGCAAGAGGTCGCCCCTGCAAGCACCGATGAAGTTTATCGCTGCCATTTGCGGGCAAACCTAGGCTCACTGGTTACTGGCGATAATGTGGTGTGGCGAGCGGGCAACCCTATTGGTGTTGTGGTGGCTGTACTGCCACGCCGCTCAGAGTTAAGTCGCCCAGACAAGTATGGTGATTTAAAAACCATTGCGGCCAACATCGACCGCATCGTCATTGTGGTTGCGCCGTTTCCCGAGCCTCATGGGAATCTGATCGACCGCTATCTGGTGGCCGCAGAATCTCTTAACATTCAGCCCATTATTCTGCTGAACAAGATTGATTTGCTGGATGAACATAACCGGCAGCGACTTGACGAGATGCAGGCCCGCTATCAAGCCTTAGGCTATGAGTGGCTGAACGCCTCCAGCAAAACAGCTGAGGGCATGCAGCCGTTGATCCGCTACCTAACGCATTACACCAGCGTCTTTGTCGGTCAATCGGGCGTGGGTAAATCCTCACTCATCAACACGCTGCTACCCGAGCAAGACCTAAAGGTTGGCGCTCTGTCGGAAGTGTCCCAGCAGGGAACTCATACCACCACCACCGCTCAGCTGTACCACTTTCCTGCCGGCGGGGACTTGATTGACTCCCCTGGTATCCGTGAGTTTGGGCTCTGGCATATGGAAGAACAGGATCTGCTAGAAGGTTTTATCGAGTTTAGGCCCTTCTTGGGGATGTGTAAGTTCCGCGACTGCGCTCATCAAAGTGAGCCCGGCTGTGCCATTCGCGATGCTTATGAAAACGGCGATATCAGTCCAAATCGGATGGCCAGCTTCCGGCAGATCTTATCCACACTAGAGCCTTAGGGCACTCCCCGTCTTATCGCCAGTGATGTAAACCAGTGTCTGAAACATCAGGCACTGGTTTTTACTTTGCAGAACTATTGAGCTAACCGTCTGGCCAATGATCGTATGACCTGCCCTAGCGCTGTCGGATTAAGGCATTAAAAATACAGTGAGGTTTTCTCGCTGTATGTCACGCGACTGCTATGCTTTTCTTATGAAATTCACAGCCTCACATTCACCCTCACCAATAAAGCCACCTGAGCTGCTCAATAAGCTGCAAGCCGTTCACTTACTGCCGGTGCTGCCAGGAAGCAAAAAGCGCGTGTTATTGGCTTTGCACCACCTCAATAGCAACGCTCATCGCGTAGCCTTGGCCTGCAGCCAAGACCCTGTCATGCAATTTCAGCTGTGGTGTCATGCCAATCAGAAGCTGTCCGACAGTGGCAACGAATTACACCACTTAGAACACGGTATTAGCCTATTGGGCATGACTCATATTGAAAATTTCGTTCACAACTGTACAGAATTAAATACACCCAACCCTGAATATTTAGAAGTGCTCATCCAAAGCGATCTGGCCGCCAAGATTGTCACCAACCTGCTTCCTAATGGTGCCTCTGATCGAGAGCTGTACGGTGCAGCCACACGGTTTCTGCGCTGGAGTGAATGGATCCTCTGGCATCATTATTCCGCACAAGTGGCTCAAAAGCTTTCAAGTAACCTCCGAGGCTACCCGATCAATCGAGTTGATCGAGAACTGTTCGGCGGAAAGCTCCATCACACCATAACCAACGCTGCTCGTCATTTACCGCTACCCTCGCCACTACTTGGGACATTATTGCAGCCGCGACGCCCCATTCTGCAACTGCTGGCGCGCAGCCAAAGAGCGGAATTTCACTCTTGGCTGGAAAATCACCAAACAGAGGAACGCCTGTTTTCAGATCGCAGCCTTACCTTGCTGCTGGCTAATGAACTGGCAAAACAACTGTGTGAGGCGCCATCTGGTCGTCACACCCAGCGCGCCATCAAACTAATGGCGGCGCAAACACACCAGACAACACAACAGGTCAGCCAGGCCGCTCATCAAGCCTTACGACAAATTCAACTGCCGCTTTCGAGTTACCCGCACCCCGCTGCACGATTGCTGCAACACTGGGATATACGCTGTCAAACCAATCAGATATCTGCCGTGAAACGCCCAGCCGCAGAGTCAAAACCTGCAATAGCAACAAGACTCGGTTCAGCGTTGAAAGCGCAAAAGCCTGTTAACAAGACCCCACCCTCACATCGTCATTCACCCGTTGAAAAGGGGCCTGCTCTAAACCAGCAGCAGCTTACTGAACAGTTGCATACGTTGACCCAGGCTGGAGTGTTTCAAAACTTACATCAGCTATTGGATTACAGCTTAAAAGTCACCAGTTTGACGTTAGGTTTTCGGAAAGTGGTCATGTTTGTCGTCAACCCGAAAAACCAGCAGCTGCATAGCCACAATTGTTTTGGCTTACCCACCGATGACCCTTTACGGAAACTGGTGATTGATCTGCAAAACCACACTCATCAAAGTGTTCTTCCACAGTTGCTATCAAAACCATCATCTCTAGTGGTTACAGCCTCAAATATGACCAAATTAAAGCATCGTCTACCAAAAGCGCTTTACTCACACCTGCAAAGTGACCAATCACTATTGATGTCGCTGTTTAATAACCGTCGACCCGTTGCCTTGGTTCAAGCCACGCATGATTGCTCTATTCATCCACTCAAACCTGCTATCAAACAGCTCCAGATCGCCACCAACGAATCCATTTGCCAGCTGGCCGCCGATCAGCAAGCGCTCAATCTGGCGAGTCAAAAAGCAGCAAAGCGCTAACCTTTGCAGTACAATCGCCCCACTGCACGTTTGACCGTTTTCACAAAAGGAGCCCCAATGAGTTCAACATTACCCCTACTGCTAGAGCCCGAAATGCTTAAGCAGCACCTCCATCAAGCGAACTTGTTAATTGTGGATCTGTGCAGCGAAGAGAGCTACAACGCCGGACATATTCCAGGCGCGCAATACGTCCCGCCTATGAGTTTGATGAAAGGTCAGCCCCCCGCCCCGGGTCGTATTGCAGAAATTGAAAGATTGGAATCCTTATTTGAGCGTCTTGGATTAACTCCCAATACCCATGTGGTCGTATACGACGATGAAGGCGGCGGTTGGGCGGGTCGTTTTATCTGGACACTAGACGCTATTGGGCACAAACACTATTCGTATTTGAATGGGGGTATTCTCAGCTGGCGTGCACAAGGTTTAGAGGAATCCACTGCGGTTACCGCTCGTAAGCCTGTAGCCCAAGAACTCACTGTCGACCCTGATGTAGTGATTGAAAAAGACTACATTTTAGATCGACTCGGACAACCGAACTTCGCTGTGTGGGATGCGCGCTCGGCGCAAGAGTATCGTGGTGAAAAAGTACTCGCTCAAAAAGGTGGGCACATACCTGGAGCTATTCACTGTGAGTGGACATCCATGATGGACCCAGCCCAAAACCTGCGCATTAGAGAAGACGCGGCCTCTCGGCTGGCTGATCTTGGTTTTAGTAAAGACCAAGATATCGTAAGCCACTGCCAAAGCCATCATCGCTCCGGATTTACCTATTTGCTGGGTAAAATTCTTGGTTTTAACGTGAAGGGTTATCACGGCTCTTGGTCTGAATGGGGCAACGACCCCAACACGCCTGTCGAGATTTAGACGAACCGCCGTACAACACTTTCGAGCCCTCAAGAGGCTCTCTACCCAGTAGAACGCTTCTTGTAAACGTCGCGCATCCACTCAATAACAGCCGATACCCATATTATTATGAAACAGCGCCTTTTTGTTTTGCTTCAATACATTGTCCCCCAGCACGCCCTGTCCCGAGCCGCTGGCTGGCTGGCCAATACCTCTATTAGCTGGATTAAGAATCCATTTACTCGCTGGTTTGTAGAACAATACGATGTGGATATGTCTCTGGCCGCAGAAGAGGACCCTCTCGCCTACGCCAGTTTTAACGATTTTTTCACTCGCGCCTTAAAACCTGATGCTCGACCAATTGATCAGGAGCCTCAAAGTGTGGTTTTTCCCGCTGATGGCTCTATTAGTCAACTGGGAGACATTCAGCACGGCAGAATATTTCAGGCCAAAGGGCAAGATTATAGTCTACTGGAGCTAATGGGCGGGGACAAAGCCCACAGCCAGCCCTTTGAAGGCGGCAAGTTCGCTGTGGTTTATTTATCACCTAAGGACTACCACCGCGTGCACATTCCCATGGCTGGCACACTGACATCCATGACTCACGTGCCTGGAGATTTATTCTCTGTAAACGACACCACAGCACAACAAGTGCCGCGTTTATTTGCACGTAATGAGCGCGTTGTGTGTACGTTTGATACCGCCGCTGGGCCGATGGCCGTCATTCTGGTAGGAGCGATGATCGTCGCCAGCATTGAAACGGTCTGGGCGGGGCAAATTACACCAATTCCCAGGCACATAAAAACCACCGTCTATGGCTCGCAAACAGCGCCCTCGTTCGCTAAAGGCGATGAAATCGGTCGCTTCAAATTAGGCTCAACCGCAATCGTATTGTTTGGTGCAAATGCCGTAGAATGGAAAACCGCTTTAGAATCAGGGAGCACCACAGAAATGGGGCAGGTTATGGGCAATTTGGTTGCTGATGCGGCTGAGGGTAACGTCTGACAAAGCGCTCTTTTTACATTTAACCCACCTGAGCCTAATAAGTCAGGCGAACTAACTAGCCAAGGAAGGTACATTCGAAGAGCAGGCTTCGAATCAGGCACTTAAAGACTAAGAACTATGCGCTTTTACGACGCAATAGCGACAGTAAACCCTTTTTGTTCTGGTTAAAAAGATACTGATCTCGAATGCCGACAACATCGACATCGTAGTGCCCAGGCTCTAGGTCGTTCGCAATTTCAATCTTACCAACCTGTTCTAAGGTTTTTTTACCTTTATCGACAAGAGCCTGTTTTTGGCGATCATCTTCAGCTAAATCAACAAAATAAGGTTTGGCTAAGGGGGTCTTGTTGGAATCGAGCACCACCATGATTTTAGGTTTCAAACGGCGTTCGAAGTTTTGCTCTACCACTACCGCGACCTGCCCGGTGTTTAAGGCAATTAGAGTACCTGTAGGGTACAGGCCGATGGCGCGAATGAATTCCACGACCAACTCTTCTTGAAAATCTTTATCACGCGCAGCGTACAATTTAGCCACAGCCTTTGAAGGCGACACACTGCTCTTGCCCCTAGGGTTAATGGTTTCATCGTAAAAGGTCACAATGCCTGCGATTTTGCCACCGAGCGAGATTTTATCGCCGCGCAATTGTTGTGGAAACCCGCTGCCATTAATACGCTCACAATGGTGCTTCAATACCGATATGACTTTGGGGTCCATATTTGGTGATTTGCGCAGAGCATTCACGCCAAACTCAACAAAGCGCTGATAAACACGCTCTTCTTTTTCGCTGCGTTCAGCTTTATCGATAATTTGGTGGGGTATTTTGACTTTGCCGACATCTTTCAACAATACACCCATAGCCAAGGTGTCCAGATCTTGCTTCGACATACCAATGTGACGGCCGAAGATAATTGCCCAAACAGCCGCACGCATGGAGTGAGCATAGGTATGCTCATCCATATCTTTCACTTTGGATAACCAAGTAAACGCATCAGGGTTACGTAAAACACTGTCCACCATGTGCCCAGCCACACGGCGAGTTTCTTTGACGGGCACAGCTTCGCCCGCACCCACCAACTGCAATACATCCCCAACCGTTTGAAAAACAGCACTGTGGAGCTGACGGGCGCCATTAATTTCTTTCTTTAGGGAAACCGCGGGGGCAGGGTATTGCCCTCTAGCGATCTTCAGTGGAGACACAACAACCTTGACCCGGATATCCCTTTGAGAGGTTGCTGAAGACTGGCCGCCAGCAGAAGCCTTTTTTTCCAGGGCTTTAAGCTTTGTTCTCAGTGGCCCAGCACCCTTGGCTACATCGATATAAACGTAGCGACAATGGGACTGTAGCTCTCGGATCTCTGTCAGCTCACGAATATAAAAACCCTGCAGCGGAAACGGTGTTTGTGCCCAAGGACGATCGAGGCCCGACACAAACATGCCGACCATCAAATCATTTACATCCACTTTAAGTTGCTTAACACCCACTGTAGCGATCAACCTGTAATCAAAAGACTATTCCATGAATCTTCATTGTATAAAAATAAGACACCGAAAAACGGCAGTCATTCACATTTCACACAAACAATCAAAGCTGCGGTTTAACATCAAGCTATCGCCGCTGCTATCAGAAGACTCATTGCACAAACATCTGTAACGACTCAGATGGCAGAAACTGTCTTTTCGATCAGCGTATTACTGGTGATAAGCCCCTGAAAGCTCGTGTACCGCTTCAAAAAATGCACCCGCATGAGCTGGGTTCACTTCTGGTGTTACACCATGGCCTAGATTAAAAATGTGGCCAGAACCTTTGCCATAGCGGCTCAATATCACACCCACTTCTTCGCGAATGCGCTCAGGGCTGGCATACAAAACCGCTGGGTCCATATTGCCTTGCAGTGCCACTTTACTGCCAACTCGCTCACGAGCTTGGCCAATATCCGTCGTCCAATCTAGGCCTAGAGCTGCTGCACCTGTGTCAGCCATCATTTCCAGCCATTGCCCACCACCTTTGGTAAACAGTATTACCGGTACATCATTGCCCTCTTGGGATGTTATCAGACCATCAAGAATACGCTGCATAGGCTTAAGTGAAAACTCTTGGTAGGCGTTGTAGCTCAATGCTCCACCCCATGAATCAAAAATTTGTATGGCTTGAGCGCCAGCACGTATTTGCTCATTCAGATAGTCTGTAATGGAGGCCACGAGCTTATCCAATAGGCGATGCAGCAGCTGAGGCTGGTCATAGAGCATAGCTTTAGTATTGCGATAATCCTTAGAAGAGCCACCCTCCACCATGTAGGTTGCCAATGTCCAAGGGCTACCAGTGAAACCAATCAAAGGAACCCGACCATTCAATTCACGGCGAATCAAAGAAACAGCATCTACGACGTAGCTCAGGTCTTGCGACGTATTCACAATGGGCAAAGCATCGATATCGGCCTCTGTGCGTACCGATTTTTTAAAGCGAGGGCCTTCACCTGTTTCAAAATACAAACCCAAACCCATGGCATCAGGAATGGTAAGGATATCAGAGAACAAAATTGCCGCGTCCAATTGCGGGAAGCGCTCCAAGGGCTGCATTGTCACTTCACAAGCCATTTCTGGGTTCATACAGAGGCTCATAAAATCCCCCGCGCGTGCACGGGTAGCACGATATTCAGGGAGGTAGCGTCCTGCCTGACGCATCATCCACACTGGCGTTCTGTCTACCGATTGTTTTCGTAAAGCACGTAAAAAGCGATCATTTTTTAATTCAGTCATGGCAGCCTACAGTATTGAATCGTCAACAAGGGTGACATTCTACGCAGCGGGGGTTACCGCGTCGATGTTTAACCAGATAAGAAGAAAGAGGGGAGAAAAATACGACCGCACTGGGCGGCCGTTTAAAAGATGGTGCTATGAGGTATTTAGACCTGAAGATAATCGAGGATACCTTCGGCTGCTTCACGACCTTCCCAAATGGCAGTTACCACTAGATCAGACCCGCGAACCATGTCCCCACCCGCAAAAACTTTTTCATTGGTGGTCTGGAATTTATAGGTTTGCTTTTCTGGCGCAATCACACCACCCCAGTCGTTTACACCGATCTTATGGTCATCAAACCAAGATTCTGGACTTGGGCGAAAGCCAAAAGCAATCAGCACAACATCGGCGGGTAAAATTTCTTCACTTCCAGGGACTGGCTCGGGACGACGGCGACCGTTTTCATCAGGCTCACCCATCTGAGTGGTAACAACTTTCACACCTTCCACTTTATCTTCACCCACGATAGCGATGGGCTGGCGATTAAAGAGAAACTTAACACCCTCTTCACGAGCATTAGCCACTTCGCGTTTCGAACCAGGCATGTTGGCCTCGTCACGGCGATAGGCGCAGGTTACGCGTGCCGCTTGCTGACGAATAGACGTGCGGTTACAGTCCATGGCCGTGTCGCCACCACCAAGAACCACCACTTTCTGACCCGCAACACTGATGAAGTCAGACTCGTCTTTTTCAAAACCCATGTTGCGGTTCACGTTAGACACCAAGAAAGGCAGAGCGTCATAAACACCCGCCAAGTCTTCACCTGGAAAACCGCCCTTCATGTAATTGTAAGTACCCATGCCCATAAAGACAGCATCGTACTCATCCATCAAGGTTTCCATAGTGACATCGGTACCAACATTGGTGTTCAAGCGAAACTCGACACCCATTTCAGTAAAGACTTCACGGCGACGTGTCATCACTGATTTTTCGAGTTTGAACTCTGGTATACCAAAAGTGAGCAAGCCACCGATTTCTGGGTATTTATCGAAAACCACTGGTTTCACGCCATTGCGTACCAGTATGTCTGCACAGCCCAACCCTGCTGGGCCGGCACCGATGATCGCGACCTTTTTATCGGTCCATACCACATCAGACATGTCTGGCTTCCAGCCCATCGCAAATGCCGTATCGGTAATGTATTTCTCCACATTGCCAATAGTAACTGCACCAAATCCATCATTTAGGGTGCAGGCACCTTCGCACAAACGATCCTGTGGACATACTCGACCGCATACCTCAGGCAGAGTATTGGTTTGGTGGCTGAGATTGGCAGCCTCAAAAATATTGCCTTCAGATACCAGTTTCAACCAGTTTGGAATGAAGTTATGAACAGGGCATTTCCACTCACAGTAAGGGTTACCGCATTCTAAACAGCGGTGTGACTGGTTTTCAGCCTGATCGGAACTAAAGGGCTGATAAATCTCTACAAACTGAGTTTTACGAGATTTGATACCCTTTTTTTCAGGATCTTGGCGACCCACGTCCAAGAACTGAAAGTTGTTTTTCAAACGGTCAGCCATAATGCTTTCTCTATTGTACTCGTTGCCGTTACGGTGTGGTGTCCAACGCGGCGTTATTCGCCGCGCTGAGTAACGTTATCCAATAACTGACCCAAGCTGGCAGCTTTAGGTTTCACAAGCCAGAATTTGCCAATGTAATCATTAAAGTTCGCAAGTAATTTGCGGCCCCAAGCACTGTCGGTTTCCGCTACGAATTCTTCAATGACGGTGCGTAAGTGGTGGCGATGGGGCTCGAGAGATTCACTGTTAATACGGTGAATTTCAATCAGCTCATGGTTGTACTTGTCTACAAAGGTATTCGTCTGATCCAGCACATACGCGAACCCGCCCGTCATTCCGGCACCAAAGTTAACACCAGTATCACCCAGCACGGTAACCACACCACCTGTCATGTATTCACAGCAGTGATCCCCCGCACCTTCGACAACCACATGCGCACCAGAGTTACGGACACCACAGCGTTCACCAGCTGTACCTGCGGCGAACAATTTACCGCCTGTGGCGCCATACAAGCAGGTATTGCCCATAATACTAGTGTCTTGCGACTGAAATTCTGAACCCGCTGGTGGACGAAGTACGATTTTACCCCCGGCCATACCTTTACCAACGTAATCATTGGCATCACCTTCAAGGTACAATTCCAAACCACCGGCGTTCCACACACCAAAGCTTTGCCCAGCAATACCGGTCAAGTTCAGCTTGATGGGCGCATCAGCCATGCCTTGATTGCCATAACGCTTGGCAATTTCGCCACTGATGCGTGCGCCAATGGAGCGGTCACAGTTGGTGATATGGAAATTAAACTCGCCACCAGACTTCGCATCGATGGCTGGCAAAATCTCTGCAACCATACGCTCAGCACACTCACCCTTGTCGTATGGGTGGTTGCGTTCAACCGCACAGATTTGAGGCTTAGAAGCCAACAAATCATCGGTGTAAATAATAGGGCCTAAATCCAGTTTGGCTTGTTTAGTGGTACGGCCTTCGATCGCCTCGAGCAAATCCACACGACCGACGAGCTCACTTAGTGTACGCACGCCAAGGCGCGCCATCCACTCACGGGTCTCTTCAGCCACAAAAAGGAAAAAGTTTCTCGCCATTTCCACTGTGCCAATGTAATGATCGTCACGCAACTTTTGATTTTGCGTCGCGACACCAGTAGCGCAGTTGTTCAAGTGACAAATACGCAGGTATTTACAGCCTAAAGCCACCATTGGAGCCGTACCAAAACCGAAGCTTTCCGCCCCCAAAATAGTCGCTTTAATCACATCTAAGCCAGACTTCAAACCACCATCGGTTTGAACACGAACTTTATCACGCAGATCATTAGCGCGTAGAGTTTGATGGGTCTCGCTCAGGCCAAGTTCCCATGGAGAGCCTGCATAGCGGATCGACGTTAACGGGCTTGCAGCGGTGCCACCGTCATAACCAGAAATGGTAATCAAGTCAGCGTAGGCTTTGGCCACACCCGCCGCAATGGTACCCACTCCAGGGCGAGACACCAGCTTCACAGAAACCAATGCCGCTGGGTTAACTTGCTTCAAGTCATAGATGAGCTGTGCCAGATCCTCGATCGAATAAATATCGTGGTGTGGTGGTGGCGAGATCAACGTTACCCCTGGTACGGAATAACGCAGGCGGGCAATCAGATCGTTGACTTTGCCACCTGGCAACTGGCCACCCTCACCCGGTTTTGCGCCTTGCGCCACTTTGATCTGCAATACATCAGCGTTAACGAGGTAGTGCGGTGTTACACCGAAGCGACCGGAAGCAATTTGCTTAATTTTAGAAATCTTGTTGGTGCCAAAGCGTGCTGGATCTTCACCACCCTCACCACTGTTTGAGCGACCACCCAAGCTGTTCATTGCTTCGGCCAACGCTTCGTGTGCCTCGGGCGATAATGCACCCAATGACATGGCCGCCGAGTCAAAGCGTCGCACAATTGCTTCAACAGGTTCAACATCGCTCAAGGCAACGGGCTCAAGACTTTCTTTGAGTTTGAGTAAATCACGCAAGGTCGCGGTAGGCCGATTATTTACCAGCTCGGCATAATCACGCCACGCTGAATAATCACCACTTTTAACAGCGGTCTGTAACGCCTGAACCACTTCTGGGTTGAAGGCATGGTATTCTTCGCCGTGAACGTACTTGAGCAGACCACCTGGATTAATTGGCTTACGCTTCGACCAAGCTAGCGCGGCAAGAGCTTTTTGATCTGCTTCCAGCTCTTCAAAACCGGCACCTTCGATACGACTACTGGTTCCAGCAAAACAAAGGTCAATAACGGGTGTGCTCAAACCAATGGCTTCAAACAGCTGCGCACCTCGGTAAGAGGCAACAGTAGAAATGCCCATCTTCGATAAGATCTTAAGCAAACCTTTATTAAGACCCTTGCGGTAGTTTTTATAGGCTGAAGTAGCATCCAATAGCACTTCGCCTGTTTCAATCAGTTCATTAATCACCTGATAAGCAAGGTACGGGTACACGGCCGTTGCACCGAACCCGATGAGCGCAGCAACATGATGAGAATCACGAGCGCTGCCGGTTTCGACAATAATATTGGCGTCGCAACGCAAGCCTTCATTCGTGAGCCGATGATGCACAGCACCAGTGGCCATCAGACCAGAGATCGGTAAGCGGCCTGCAACCACATGCTTGTCAGTGAGCACCATCAACACTTTGCCGTTTTTCACGGCAGCCACGATCTCATCGGTTAGATCGTGTATGGCTTGCTCCAGAGATTTTTCTGACGGGTCATAAGTTAGATCGCACTCATAAGCCGAATAGCCTGGGCGCTCCACTGACATCAACGCCTCAAACTTAACTGGCGAGAGTACGGGTGACGTCAAGATGATCCGGTCAGCGTGCGCCTCGGTTTCGGTATAGACCGACAACTCTCGACCGATACACGTTTCCAGCGACATGACGATGGCTTCGCGCAACGGATCTATAGGCGGATTAGTGACCTGCGCAAACTGCTGACGGAAGTAGTCATACACACTGCGTTGCTTTTCCGACAGCACAGCCATTGGCGTATCGTCACCCATGGAGCCAACCGCCTCTTGAGCATCTTCTGCCAGAGGCCTAATGACCTGATCACGCTCTTCAAAAGACACTTGATACATCTTCATGAAGGCTTTTAATGTATCGCGAGACATTGGCTCACCCGACACATCAGACTGCAGGGTGTCTTCCATGCGGAAAGCTTTACTGCTTAACCAGTCTTTATAAGGTTGACTTGTCTTTAACATCTCATCGATGTCAGCCGTGTGATAGAGCTTACCCGTCTGTGTATCTACCGAAAGGATTTGACCAGGCCCCAAGCGCCCTTTGGCAACAACATCTTCTGGTTTGTAGTTGTAGGTGCCGATTTCAGAAGCAACCGTAATCAGTCCGTCTTTGGTGATTACCCAGCGAGAAGGACGCAAGCCATTTCTATCGAGAGTACATACCGCGTAACGACCATCGGTAATGACCAAACCGGCTGGGCCATCCCAAGGTTCAACGTGCATGGAGTTGTATTCATAGAAGGCACGCAGATCTGAATCCATGTGTTCAACATTTTGCCAGGCTGGCGGTACAAGCATACGGACGGCACGATGCAATTCCATACCACCGGTCAGCAATATTTCCAGCATGTTGTCCAAGCTGGAAGAGTCTGAGCCTGTGCGATTTACGAGCGGAGCAATGCTTTCTATCTCGGGCAGTAAATCGGTTTTAAACTTCGGTGTGCGAGCCACAGACCAGTTGCGATTACCCATCACGGTGTTGATCTCACCATTGTGAGCCAACATACGGAAGGGTTGCGCCAGCGGCCACTGCGGCATGGTGTTGGTAGAAAAACGCTGATGGAACACACAAATTGCAGTTTCTAACGCTGGATCGGCAAGGTCTAAAAAGAACCCAGGCAGATCCACTGGCATCATCAAGCCTTTATAAGAGATAACGTCAGCACTCAGACTGGAAATATAGAAACTAGAATCACCTTGCAAGCGCTTTTCAGCGCGTCGGCGCGCCATGAATAACGCGGCCGTTAGTGCTTGATCAGACATTTCTTGATTAGCCGCAATAAACAGGTGTGAAAATTGCGGCAATGAAGCCAAGGCAATGGGCCCCAAGCAACTTGAGTTTGTTGGAACCGTTCTCCAGCCGAGTGCTTTCAGGCCTTGAGCACCCAATTCTTCTTCGACCACAGACATTGCTGCACGAGCAATGTCTTCGTCGTTAGACAGCATGATCGATCCAATGCCATAGGCTTCTGGCAGGGTTAAACCCAGCTCAGTATCGGCTACACCACGGAGGAAAGAATCCGGCTTTTGCATCAGTAGGCCGCAACCGTCACCGGTTTTTCCGTCGGCAGCAATGCCTCCACGGTGAGTCATACAGGTTAGGGACTCAATGGCGGTCTTCAACAGACGATGGCTTGCCTCACCCTCAAGGTGGGCGATCAAACCAAATCCGCAGTTGTCTTTAAACTCATCTAGCTGGTAGAGGCCAGTGCTCATAGGCGGTCTCACACGAATAAATTTCTTTGTCAAAGTCCCAAAGCTTAAGCAAAATTACCTAGGCTGAGACAAAAAAGCCCCTAGCGTTATTGAGGGGCTCCTTGGCAAATGGGCGCAGAATATTACCCGCTCAAGGGATACTTGGCAAGCCAGCTACAAACTGACAACACCTTACACCCTGTATTACGGACGGAGTTTTACTGATTGTGAAGTTTCATAATTTCTTGCTGAACGCCATCAAGACGCCGCAGCCAAGGGCCAGCCTGCTGCTGGTTTTCGGGCAGCTGGGAGATGGCGCGCTCAGCTTGAACACGAGTGCTGTACGTTTCCGTTACCACAACATACCACGGTTTTCCCAATCTTGTTGTCTCAAACATATTTAGCGCCTCCTCATTTTTTTGAACGCTAATAAACTCTGATACGGCAGACCGAGAACTGGCCGCCATCACTTGTATGACAAAATAATCACCGGGCTGGGACAGCAAAAAGCTTTGATCTAGCCCATCCACTTGCGCCCCATTATTGTGCTTATCTTGCAAAACGGTGGAGGGTTGCACCACTTGATCCAAGGCCTTCGCTTCCTCTGCTAACACTGATTGCAAGTCATCTTCCGCCTTTGAATTCACCGGTGATTCCGCTTTAACTGTACTACCAGGGCCAGCCACCGCCTTTTGTTCGTTAGGTTGACCCTCTATAGATTGATTTGCAGGCAGTAGTATTGGCTCTGCTGCCGTGACCACAACTGGATCTTGGTTTGCTTGAAAAGACTCTTCCTCTATACGCGAGTCTTTATCTGTTAGTTCATTCGATTCATCGGCCAGCCGCAAGGGCTGCTCAGTCATGGTGACTTTTTGCTCAGTAGTGGGCTCGGCCGTGTCATCAGCTATCCAACCGTCTTTGTATAGATAAGATATAAGCAAAAAACTCACCAACGCTACGATCATGATCATGTGGGCCACTGGCAAACCTGAAACCTTATCGTGCTTAAGAGCGGATTCTTGCAACGCCACTTCCACAAAGCTGTCTATCTGGCCTGGCAACCCTCTTGCTTGGGCAACCACTTGGCGCAAAATGTCGTCACTGAGTGGCAACTCCACAGGTGTCGCTGCCCGCCATTTATAATTTATGTATTCTCGGCTTTCTTCTTTACTCAGAGCGGGCAGGGGGCAATCTTGCAACAGGACATCAACAGCTGCGATCAGGTCTAGCCGCCGAATCAGTACATCGTCTCCAGACAACACCATGTGAAGCGTATTTGGGCTGGCATCGGCACCCACTAAGATGCTGAGCAGCGCCCCTAGCACGTGATCCTCCAGTAGATGAGCATCATCAATAACCAGTACAGCGGGTAGCGCATTACTGTCTTGAAGCTGATGACGAATGGCGGCAATCACTTCGCCGGGCTTTGCGCTGTCAGCACCCTCAAACTGGAAGCCTCTGGCGATAGCGTGAAAGAAGGGCTCCACCTCATGATATAAAGCGGCCGACACAACCGTTAAACTGACATCATGACCAAGCAGGGGCGTCAATCGCCGACACAATGTTGTTTTTCCAATCGCTGCAGGCCCAGAAAGAACGGTAACGCCACTGCTAAAGCGGCTATTATGAGCCAGCTCATCGACTAAGGCCTGCCGCTGCCCCCCACCGTAAAACAGCGAAGAACCAGCGTCCCCAACGACAGGAACGGCGGCATCAATGATAGGAAGTGAAAAAGGATTGAAAGCCAACTGATAGAGCTCAAGCCAAGAAACAACGTCATCAACCTGATCAGGTACATGGGTGGGTTCTGATCGATGCTTCACTAAACGCTCCTTAAGAAAACAAGCTTAACGTTAGAGCAGACACTCAACCACTCAAGCCTGTAACCCTAACGATCAAATAGCGGCAAGCGTAGCCTTTAAGTTATCAAGAGAAAAATCCGACGTAACTGCTGCACGGCCAATGCGCTCCAACAAAACTAAGCGCAATTGGCCATCAAGAACCTTTTTGTCAACCGCCATCAGCGCCAAAAACTTTGCCTCCGTCATATCGAACGGAGAGCGTATGGGTAAATTAGCCTTTTCCAGCAGGCGCTTCAAGCGAGTCAGCTCTTGGGCTGGAAGCCAGCCTTGCCTGACAGACAAATCCATCGCCATAAGCATACCAGTTGCAACCGCTTCACCATGCAGCCAATTACCATAACCTTGGGCGGTTTCAATGGCGTGCCCAAAGGTATGGCCTAGGTTTAAAATTGCACGTATACCACCTTCGCGCTCGTCCGCTGCGACAACCTCAGCCTTGTTTTGACAAGAGCGCTCAATGGCGTAAGCCAGCGCCAACTCGTCTAGTGCTAATAAGCGCTCAATATTCTGTTCAATCCATTGATAAAACGGTTCATCAGAGATCAAACCATACTTAATTATTTCAGCAAGACCTGCTGATAACTCTCTAGCCGGGAGGGTTTTCAGCACATCGGTATCAATAATAACGGCGTTAGGCTGATGAAAAGCGCCTATCATATTTTTGCCCAAGGGGTGATTCACACCAGTCTTGCCACCAACCGACGAGTCCACTTGAGAGAGAACCGTAGTAGGTATTTGGATAAAGTCGACACCGCGCTGGTAACAGGCTGCAGCGAAACCAGTCATATCACCCACCACACCACCCCCTAGCGCAATTAAGGTGGTTGTACGATTGTGACGCGCCTCCAGCAAACCGCTGAATATCTGATTGAGCACATCTAGGGTTTTAAATGCTTCACCGTCCGGCAGAGTTACTGTTGATACAGAAAACTCTGACAGTGAGTCCAGCACTTTTTCAAGGTACAACGGTGCGATGGTTTCATTGGTGACAACACAAACCTGCTGTCCTTTAATATGCGAGCGCAAGTATTGCTTATCACCCACCAACTGAGAGCCAATATAGATGGGATAACTGCGCTCCCCAAGGTCCACACTCAGGACATTCATACGTTTCAACCGACACTAAAAAAAGGTGCTGCAGTGTACCACAGGAGCAGACCAGTGCCTGCCCTGAGGGGGCGTTAATCAACGGATGATCGTGAGCGATACGCTTGAATAACTTCCTGAACAACGCTTTTAGGACTGCGCCTGTCAGTGGTCACGATAAGGTCAGCCACTTCACGGTAGAGCGGATCACGTACGCGAATCAGCTCTCGAATTTTGGCTTCCGGATCATCGACCTGCAGCAATGGGCGCTTCTTATCTTTGTGGGTTCGCTCTACCAACTGATCCACATTAGCCGTTAGATAAACCACAAACCCGTTGGTCTGCAACAGCTTTCGATTTTCAGGTCGGATAACAATGCCACCGCCCGTAGCCACTACCATGGACTCTTCAGCCAGCAGGTCCACCAGCACCGCTGATTCCCGCTGACGAAAACCCTCCTCCCCTTCCACATCAAAAATCCAGGGAATATCTGCACCTGTGCGATCTTCAATAACACGATCACTGTCGCAGAAAGGTAGGCCCAAACCATTGGCAACGAGCTTCCCTATGGTGGACTTTCCAACCCCCATAGGACCAACAAAAATCAAGCTTTGGGACATTGATTATTGCACCAAAGCATTGGAAAGAATCTTAGGCGTAATGAAAATAAGCAGCTCACGCTTGTTCTCACTTTGAACATCCTTACGAAATAAACGCCCCAAGTAAGGTAGATCTCCAAGCATAGGAACCTTGGTTTCCCCTTTCACCTGTTCTGTTTGAAAGATACCACCCAAAACGATGGTTTGACCGTTGGAAACCAACACCTGAGTTTGTAATTCGGTGACATCAATCGTTGGAACGCCATTGGTCACAATCTGGCCGACAGAATCTTGATTAACCTTCAGGTCCATGATGATTTGATCATCGGGAGTAATTTGAGGCGTCACCTCTAAACTCAGTACAGCTTCTTTAAAAGAGGTAGACGTCGCACCACTTGAGGACGCCTCTTGATAGGGAATCTGGGTACCCGATTGAATGTGAGCGGTTTGCTTGTCCCCAGTGATAACTTTTGGCTGAGACACGATTTCGGCGTTTCCAGAATCCTGCAGCGCCGAAATTTCCATACTCAGCAAGACATTATCATTCAGAAAACTCATGGCTAAACTGCCAGCAGGGTTTGCAACGCCCAAATCTACCATTAGGTTTTCAGTCAAGTCAGTTGAGCCGTAAGATTCTTGAGGAAGCGAGTCAATATCCACATCACTCGCACTGCCACCGTTGGCTATAGCTTCATCGACAGCTCTGTCATAAGCGCGCCTAGATACACCCTTAGAACCATTCGTTCTTGGAAATAATTCGTATGGAGACCCAGGGGCGGAATCCAAAGCATCATGCGACCCAGCAAAAGCCAGACCACCATCAAGCGTATCAACACCTACTGCCCCCCAGCTGACCCCTAATTCTTTTTGATAATCAGTGTTGGCAATAACAATGCGCGCTTCAATCATGACTTGTCGAATCGGTATATCAACTTGGTCTATCAGCTTTTTAAATTCGGCGATTTTGTCAGCTGTATCCGTCAAAATAATGGAGTTTGTACGCTCATCAATAATGGCAGAGCCGCGACCAGAAAGAATGGACTGTGTCGCCCCGTCTTTTCCCTCACCACCAAACAACTTAAATAGCTCTTTAGCGCTAGCGTAGCGCACGCGAATGTATTCCGTATACACCGGCGCTAACTCTTCAAGTTGGCGCTGAGTTTCCAGCTGTTGGCGCTCACGCTCCGCGATTTCAGCCGCAGGCCCTACCATCATCACATTGCCAATAACGCGCTTATCTAAGCCTTTGGTTTTTAACACCAAGTCCAAAGCTTGATCCCATGGAACATTATCTAGCCTTAATGTGATACTGCCTCTTACGGTATCACTGGCCACCAAGTTGAGGTCGGTGAAATCCGCAATCAGCTGCAAGACCGAACGCACTTCAATATTTTGAAAATTCAGTGAGAGCTTATCGCCAGAAAACGCAAATTTGGCTTGTTTCTCGGCCAACTCTTCAGCCGTTAACGGCTTGATACTGATGACATATGTATCATCAGCCTGATAGGCCAGATAATCGTGAGGGCCTTCCACGCTGATATCCAGCGTTGTTTTGCTTCCATCAAAGTCAGTGTCTATCTGTGTCACTGGGGTAGCGAAATCAATCACATCCAAAGTGCGGCGCAAATTAGCAGGCAACTGCGCATTTAAGAATTCAACTTTGATGTTATCGGCGGTTTGATTGACATCGATATTCACCGCTGGATCACTGAGGTTAATGATGACCTTGCCTTCACCCAGTTCACCGCGCCGGAAATCAACCCCAATAATCGCAACTTCATGCTCAGACAAATCAGAAGAGACCGCATCCGTCACGTTGGCAGAACGCTGTAGGTATTCCGTAGGTGTTTCTTTTCCCACCTCGACGATCAGCTCGTTATTGTC
>CBFHKY010000003.1:21776-27153 GCA_965656525.1 Pseudomaricurvus sp.
ATATCACCTGTTCCAAATCTTCTACTGGGCGATCAAAAGGGCTTCGTTTGGTCATTGCACTGTAAATAAAGCTTTTATAGGGCACAAACGGAGGAAGGGGTTCAATATTCCCACCAGGGCGGCGTTTCTTTTCGGCAATGAAATCTTTCAAGTCTTGATTACTTGATCCGGACTCACAAGCACTCAATAAAAAAACCAAACCGAAAATAGCGACTAATCTGTACGATAAAGAGGCACTCATTTATTTGCCTCCTCGGCCACGGTAGCGATACGTTCTCGCTTCAATGGTCATATCCAAAATACCACCTTTGCCTTTTTTGATATCGTAATTATGCAAGGTTACGATCCTTGGCATACTAGCGATCCCACTGACAAATGTACCCAGTTCATGATAGGGGCCACGCACCTTAATCTCGATGGGCAATTCTACATAAAACTCTCGTGCACGTTCTTTTTGCAGCGTCACACTTTGAATCACCAAGCCGCTCTCTGTGCCCTTTTCATCGATATCCTCTAACAAGCCAGGCACTTCAGTATCGCTGGGTAACTGAGACACCAAAGCTCCAAAAGTCTCTTCCATTTCGCTCATTTGTTCACGATAGGCCTCTAAGTTCGAAGCTTGATGTGCTTTTTGCTGGAACGTTTTGCGCAACTTGACCTCTTTTGAAACAGTCCGGTCATACTCTGCTTGCAAGTCCTTAACAAATACAAAGTAACCACCAGCAACAATGGCCGTAATCAGCAACAAGCAAAAGATGATTTTGCCCGTTGCAGGCCAAACGCCCATGCGAGTCCAATCGATGTCGTTAACATCAAAATCGTTCAGCTGGTCGATAAAATTCTGTAAAGACATGTCGCCCTAGCCTCGCTTGTTCTTGTTTGTGGCGTCGGCATCAGATGCCTCGCCTTTAGGCTTAGTCACGGCAAAGCTCATAGTGAACTCACTGGCTTGGCGCCCATATTTAGGCGCAGCTTTCACAGACTTTAAATTGGGTGACCCAAACCATTCCGAGTCATCTAAGTTACGCATAAAAGCCGACACACGAACGTTGGACTCCGTGACTCCCGCTATCTGAATACTCCCACCAGAGCGTTCAAGTACCGTCAGGTAAACACCTTCAGGGACAGCTCGCACTAACTCATCAAAGTAACGCACAATGACTGGACGCTCACCTTGCAGGCCTTGAATCACCTTCATTCGAGACAACAACTCAGTACGGCGCTGCTTAAGCTTTTTGATTGCATTAACTTGCTTATCAAGCACTTTAATTTCTTTGTTGAGCAGGTTATTTCTTTGATTTTGATGGGCAATGTCACTGTTAATGCTGCCGACCCAGACATAAACAATCAGTGCGGTGACGGTACAAACGCCCGCAATAACAGTCAGAAATTCTCGCTGCTTCTCACTACGGTACTCATCGCGCCAAGGCAATAAATTAATTTTAGCCATCAGTCAAAGCTCCTCATGGCCAAGCCTACTGCAATCATCAACGCTGGGGCATCATTCTTTAACCCACTCGCATTCACGCCTGAAGCTACACTCATACGAGCAAAAGGGTTGGCAACACTGGCTTCCATACCCAATTTTTCACTGATCAACTCTGGCAACCCTTCCAGCGATGCGACACCACCAGCCAAAATAATATGATCCACATCGTTGTACTGGCTGGATGAAAAGAAAAACTGCAAGGAGCGGGTTACCTGCTGAACCACAGCATCTTTAAACGGCTCCAGCACTTCTTCATCGTAATCGTCGGGCAGACCACCTTGCTTCTTCGCAAGACCGGCCTCTTCCGTTGAAAGACCGTAACGACGCTGAATTTCTTCCGTCAGTTGTTTACCGCCAAACAACTGCTCGCGCGTGTACACCGTTTTGCTGTCCACAAGGACGCTAAGTGTGGTCATGGTTGCGCCGATATCAATAATCGCTACAACTTGGTCGCCCTGCTCTTCTAACTGATCAGCAATCAGACCAAAGGCCCTTTCCATGGTGTAGGCTTCGATGTCCACCACCTTAGGCTTCAACCCAGCCAACTCCAGTGCCGCCACTCGCAGGTCTACGTTTTCGCGACGACAAGCCGCCAGCAGAACTTCGATTTGGTCAGGGTTCACTTCGGAGACCCCCTGTACTTCGAAGTCCAACGCGACCTCATCTAGGGGGTATGGGATATATTGATCGGCCTCCATGGAGATTTGCATTTCCAGCACATCTTCACTTAAACCGGCCGGCATATCGATCAACTTGGTGATCACCGCCGAGCCCGCGACTGCGACCGCAGACTCTTTGACTTTTGTTCTTGAGGACAGCACTAAGCTGCGTAAGGCATCTGCCACCGCTTCAACATCACTGACATTCTTTTCGATCACGACATTAGGTGGAAGGGCTTTTACACCATAGCTTTCCACGCGATAGCGATCGCCCTGACGGCTCAATTCCAGTAATTTGATCGAGGTGGAACTAATATCCAGCCCCAAAACTGGCTTTGCCTTTCGCTCTAAGAAACCTAGAATACCCATTTTTCCATCTATTTCCGTGACTTAGGTGCATTTTATGTTATAGCACTTTAAGTTAAGCCTGCAACAAGCTTGGCCGTATGTAAAGTATCAAAAACCTTTTATAATGGTGCCTCCATTCACTCTGGCTGCTAAGCCTCTAATTCTCCTAGAAAAAATGACCAAACCTAAAAAAATACTGATCTGGGCATTGTGGCTCTTACTGGGCACAAGCTGTGGCATTTTGGCAATTTGCGCCGGAATTACCCTTTACCTTAGCCCTAAACTGCCGGAAGTGGAGGCGCTGCGACAAATTAAGCTGCAGACCCCGCTGCGGGTGTATTCACAGGACGGCGCACTGCTCGGAGAATTTGGCGAAAAGCGCCGCTCCCCCATTGCCATCGAGCTGGTACCTGAAGACTTTATTCATGCCATTCTCGCGGCCGAGGACGATCGATTCTACTCTCATCCCGGCGTTGATATTAAAGGTCTTTTGCGAGCAGCTTCACAATTATTGCAATCGGGCCGCATTCAGACCGGTGGTAGCACCATTACCATGCAGGTGGCACGGAACTTTTTTCTGACTCGAAAGCAAACCTTTAGTCGCAAGTTCAATGAAATTCTGCTGGCACTGAACATTGAAAAGGAAATCAGCAAAGACGAAATTCTTGAGCTGTATGTCAACAAAATTTACCTAGGCAACCGCGCTTATGGTATCGAGGCCGCCGCACAGGTCTATTACGGTAAATCTATTCGCGATTTAAGCCTTGCCCAGCTGGCCATGATTGCGGGCTTGCCAAAGGCCCCCTCCGCTTACAATCCTTTAGCCAACACCGCCAGAGCTTTGGTTCGTCGCAATTGGATTCTCGGACGCATGCTGGCTCTAGGCTACATCAATAACGACAGCTATAACGCGGCGCTCAACGAGCCTGTTACAGCCTCTTGGCACGGCAGCAAGCTAGAGCTTTACGCACCCTATATTTCTGAGATGGCCCGGCAAGAAGCCGTTGCCATGTTAGGGGCAGCGGCCTACACCGACGGTTATGAAGTCACCACTACGATTGACGCAAGACTTCAGGAGCGAGCCCAACAAGCTGTGGTTGATGGCTTGATGACCTACGATCGCCGTCACGGTTACAGAGGACCAGAAGCGCAATTCCCCGCCGCCCCAGTAGATAAGCAAGGTAGCTTATCGGCTGCCAAGCTGACCGAGTGGCAAGCAGGGCTTAAAAACTTTAATGACATTGCTGGGCTGCAAGCCGCCGCTATCACTCAGGTAAATCCGCAAAGTATTGACTTCATATTAAGCGATGCCACTCAAGGTACTATCGACTGGCAGCATGGATTATCCAGCGCGCGCGCCTACATCAGTGAGAACAGTCTTGGACCCGCTCCTGATCAAGCAGCGGACTTATTCAAACAGGGTGACGTTATTCGAGTCAGGCGCAGCGTAGACGGTGCTTGGCATCTATCCCAAGTGCCCAATGCCCAAGCGGCGCTTGTGGCGCTGAACCCAGAAGATGGCGCCATTCGCGCCTTGGTGGGTGGCCTTGACTTCAATCAAAGCCATTTTAACCGAGCCACCCAAGCAGAGCGCCAGCCAGGCTCTAACTTCAAACCTTTTGTGTATACGGCCGCACTGGAACATGGCATGACTCCAGCCACACTGATCAATGACGCACCTATTGTGTTCGACGACGCCTCACTGGAAGGGACATGGCGACCGGAAAATGCCAGCGGCAAATTCTTTGGCCCCACCCGGTTACGCAAAGCACTTTACCAATCACGCAACCTAGTATCGATCCGTGTGCTGCAAAGCATTGGCGTCGAGACTGCCATCGAGGGCATGAGTCGTTTTGGACTGGACGAGGATAAGTTACCTCATGACTTATCTTTAGCTTTGGGTAGCTATGCGCTAACCCCACTGCAAGTCGCCACGGGTTACACGGTGTTCGCCAACGGAGGCTATAAAGTAGAGCCCTATCTACTGAAAAGTGTTCGCAATGTGAATGGTGAAAGTATCTTCGAGGCAAAACCCGTAACGGTATGTCGCACCTGTGAATCCACGACACTAAGCACTGCAGATCAAGTGGATCAGTCTGCAAATACTGGCGCCGATAAAGAAGCTGATCTGGCCGCGCTAGAGTCAGCCATGGCGCAGGAGCTAGCCATCACCTCAGACCTTGAAGGCCAGCCCAGCTCAGCCACATCTAAAGCATCTGCAACAACAGCAGACCTACCAAAAGCCGAGCAAGTACTAGACCCGCGAACCGCTTATATCATTAACGATATGCTTCAAGATGTTATCCAAAAAGGGACCGGTCGCAAAGCCAAAGCCCTAGGCCGCAATGACCTAGCGGGCAAAACTGGCACCACCAACGGCCCTAAAGATGCGTGGTTTTCTGGCTATAACCAACACATTGTGGCCACAACTTGGCTCGGCTTTGATCAAAACTCACCCATCGGCCGTCGCGAATACGGCGGCACTTCTGCACTGCCCATCTGGATAGATTTTATGGAAACCGCTTTGGAGGGAGTTCCAGAACGACCTCGCCCTCTTCCGTACGGGCTGGTCTCGGTTCGCATTGACCCTAACACGGGCAAGCGAGCACGAGCCGGCCAAGAAGATGCCATTTTCGAGCTTTTCCGCCAGCAAAACATCCCCAGTTTTGAAGAAGAGGCGGCTCCAGACCTAAATCAAGGCTCTCAAAACAGAGGCGACACTCTCCCAGAAGAGCTGTTCTAAGTAGACGCGACAATGTGAGAGTCCCTAAATTGACGACCATAAAAAAAGCCCCGAATGGGGCTTTTTTATGGTCTACATTCCTGCTCGATATTGAATGAGCATTACCACTTACAGTCAGCGACCGTATGCAAAGGGTAG
>CBFHKY010000003.1:27252-43457 GCA_965656525.1 Pseudomaricurvus sp.
TTTTTTTATGGTCTACATTCCTGCTCGATATTGAATGAGCATTACCACTTACAGTCAGCGACCGTATGCAAAGGGTAGTGTGAAGGGTATGGCAAACCCGCTACACCAGAGTCTACAGCGGCTCGAGCCACAGCGGATGCTACAGCACCCAACAGACGAGAGTCTGTAGGTTTAGGCAAAATATAAGAGCGCCCAAAGCTCAATTCAATACCAGAGTAAGCTTTAATCACATCGGCGGGAACAGGCTCTTTTGCCAGATCCATCAACGCGCGTACCGCAGCTAACTTCATCTCAGTATTAATTTCTTTGGCACGAACATCCAGAGTACCGCGGAACAAAAACGGAAAGCACAAAACGTTGTTAACCTGATTAGGATAATCCGAACGACCAGTTGCCATAATCAAATCATCACGAACTTCGTTTGCCACCGCAGGATTGATTTCTGGGTCCGGATTCGAACAGGCAAAAACAACAGGATTAGGCGCCATTTTGGCCAGTTGCTCGGGTGATAACAAGTTCGGGCCAGACACGCCTAAAAAGGCATCAGCACCGTCGATGGCATCATCCAACGTACGCGCATCCGTCTCGTGAGCGAATTGCTCTTTGTAAGGGTTTGTGTTGCCACGACCCGCATAAATCACGCCCTTACTGTCGAGCATGGTAATGTTTTCACGCTGCGCACCGGCAGCAACCATCAGCGAGCAACAGGCGTGAGCGGCGGCACCAGCACCTAGACAAACAATACGCGCTTTGTCGATTGTTTTGCCTTGAATTTCTAGAGCATTCAACAAGCCTGCAACGGTGACAATGGCCGTACCATGCTGATCGTCATGGAAAATCGGCACCTGACACCGCTCAACTAACGCTTCTTCGATCTGGAAGCACTCGGGAGCTTTGATATCTTCTAGGTTTATGCCGCCCCACGTATTGGCAATGCTAGCAACTGTTTCAATAAAGGCTTCTGGGCTTTCGGCCTCTACTTCAACATCAATGGAGTCAATGCCAGCAAAGCGCTTGAACAAAAGGCTTTTGCCTTCCATCACTGGCTTACTGGCCAACGGACCAAGATTACCTAAACCCAAAATAGCACTGCCATCGGTAATAACCGCTACCATGTTGCCTTTGGTCGTGTACTTAAAGGCGTTTTCTGGGTCTTTCGCGATTTCACGCACTGGCTCAGCCACACCAGGGCTGTATGCCAACGAGAGATCTTCCTGAGACTCAGCCGGAGTACTAATCTCGACCGACAGTTTTCCTGGCTTTGGAAGAGCATGGTAATCCAGAGCCGCCTTCTTGAATGAATCTGACATCTTCATTGTCCGTAAGCTGCGAGGCGTGTTGCGGGAAATCCCACTAAAGCTACTGAGACACTCGACACTGAGTGCCACAGTCGCTCATTCGCCACTTATTTGAAACAGCAACCGCAAAATTGTCTGCAGTCATGACGTTGGTATGGCTGCAGACCCAAACCTGGGAAGCTGTTGATCACAAAAAATTGAAGCGTAACGTGCCTCAATCCTGTTCTGTATAGTTGTTAGATACAAAAAAAGCGCTGCAGAGGCCTGAGCGCTTTTTCGGACCGGCCAAAGCCCCCAGTATTTATTTAGCGCCGATACGGCTGCCAAAGCGCTTCTTAAACTTATCAGCGCGGCCACCAGTACTGGTTTGCTTCTGCTTACCAGTGTAAAAAGGGTGACAGTTTGAACATACATCAAGATGCATATCAATAGGCTTAGTAGAACCGGTTGAGATCACGTTGCCACAGCTGCAAGTTGCTGTCAGCTGGCCGTATTTAGGATGAATATCAGTTTTCATGTATTGCGCCTTCAAATATTATGTGCCGCCACTCGATCTTTTGCCGAGCACCGCACACTGGTTAGTCGTAGCGGGCTTAAAATAAGACGGCGCATACTACCAGAAACTTTTGCCGACGCAAGCGCGTTGTTCGTTTTTTCGACACCACACATTCAGATTTAGAGGTTTTCAAACGCTCCATGGTTGAGCCCCCTGTTTACGCTATTGCTTTGCCCACTCCTTTGCGCAAGACTTTTGACTATCTTGCTGGACCGCTATCAAGCCACGAACAAAGCACCGTCTTACCGGGCTGCCGAGTCCGAGTTTCCTTCGGCCGTCAAGACTTGGTAGGCGTTGTTGTCGAGGTAAAACAACACAGCGACCTTCCCCGCACAAAGCTCAAAGCGATCCAAGCTGTACTGGACGATACCCCACTTTTACCACAAGAGCTGATTCGACTCTGTCTTTGGGCGGCCAGCTATTATCACCACCCGCTGGGGGAGGTTTTATCGGCGGCCATCCCTGTAGCGCTTCGGCAAGGAAGTGCCGCACAACTTGCCACCGAGAGCAGCTGGCAGCTTACCGATGCCGGTATCGACGCATCTCTTGATTCACTAAACCGAGCGCCAAAACAAAAAGCTCTGTTACTCACGCTGCGGGAGATGGCCCTCCAAGCTCCCGCCAACGGAGTTATTTGGCACAAAGACTTACTGTTCGCTGGCATCAACCGCACGCAGCTTCAGGCCTTATCGGGTCGTGGTTACCTCGTTGAAGAGCAACGCTCACCCGCGTTAAATGATGATATCAACAAGCATCAACCCGGTGAGCTCAGACAACCGGCCCAATCCCTTAACTTTGAGCAGCAGCAGGCTCTCGACAAGATCGACGCTTTTCATTTCGGCGTGCATCTACTCTACGGAACGACTGGTAGCGGTAAGACAGAAGTGTATCTTCAGCTGATTCAGAAAATATTGCAGCAGGGTAAGCAAGCACTGTTACTGATTCCAGAAATTGGTTTAACGCCGCAAACCGTTGCACGCTTTCAACAACGGTTTCAGTGCTCCCTGGTGGTCATTCATTCAGGGCTTAACGACAATGAACGTCAACAAGCATGGCTGCTAGCCGCACGAGGCCTAGCTGATATCGTTATTGGCACGCGTTCCGCTATCTTCACTCCAATGAAAAACCCTGGCGTCATTATCATTGATGAAGAACATGACCCATCTTTTAAACAACAGGACGGTTTTCGTTATTCCGCACGGGATTTAGCAGCGGTTCGCTGCCAACAACTGGATATTCCTCTGCTGCTGGGTAGCGCCACACCTTCGCTGGAAAGTCTGCACAACGCGCAGGCAAGCCGCTATCAGCAGCTCACCCTAACTCAGCGCGCCGGAGGCGCTCAGCTGCCCACCATGTTCCTTTTGGACATACGACGGCAAGCATTACAGGAAGGCTTTAGCAAAGCGCTGCTGGAGGAAGTGAGCACACACTTAGAGTCAGGCAATCAAGTCTTGGTGTTCATTAATCGACGGGGCTTTGCCCCCACATTGATGTGTCACGACTGCGGCTGGCTGGCGCAGTGCCCTGCCTGTGACGCCAGGCTGACCGTGCACAACCAACCCACACACCTCCATTGCCACCATTGTGACTACCAGCGGCCACTCTATAACCACTGCCCTAATTGCAACAGCCGTGAGCTGCACTGTTTAGGACAGGGCACCGAACGTGCAGAACAGTTTTTACAGTCTCAATTTAGCGAGTACCCCGTCATCCGTGTGGATCGTGACAGCACCCGCCGCAAGCATGCGATGACAAGTATTTTCAACGACGTTCACCGCGGCGAGCCCTGCATTCTTGTGGGCACACAGATGCTGGCAAAAGGTCACCACTTTCCAGACGTTACTCTAGTCGCCGTACTGGATTTGGACAGCGGACTCTACAGCACGGATTTTCGAGGGCCCGAACGAACCGGCCAAATGCTTCTTCAGGTAGCTGGGCGCGCAGGCCGAGCAGAAAAGCTGGGACAAGTGATGATTCAAACCCACTTGCCAGACCACCCCCTACTTAGAACACTCTTAGAGCAAGGTTACAGCCCATATGCGAATAAGCTGCTTGAAGAACGACAGCAAACAGGAATGCCGCCGTATCGCTTTATGGCGCTTATCCGAGCTGAATCCAAGCGACCAGAGAACGCTTGGGAGTTTCTTCGTCAGGTACGCCACGCGTGTGAGCAGGAAAACCTGACCGCACAATTACTCGGCCCGCTGCCAGCCCCCATGGAACGACGTAATGATCGCTATCGCTACCAACTGCAAATCATCAGTGAGCATCGTCCTAGCCTACAAAAATCACTTCACCAATGGATTCCATTATGGGAACAACTTCCTCTTGCTAAACGCACGCGCTGGTCCATCGATATAGATCCCATTGACATGACTTGATTCTCAATTAAAGCCGCTCCGCTCACAAACCTTGTTGGTCACCTCGATGCGGTCAAGTACAATAGCCACCCAATCACTCAGCGAGACCGCATCGAAACACTACCATGACACGCGATTACGCCAAAAAAGCACGCCCTAAACCCGCTGCGGTCAAAGCCAAACCTGCACCCAAATCACAGATTCCTGGGTGGGTATGGCTGTTTACCGGTACAGTACTGGGGGCATTCATCATGTTTTTGGCGTACCTTTCAGGCCTGACGCCCCAGTCCAGCTCCAAGCCTTTTGTATCAAGCAACCCCGCTAAAGAGCCAGCACCAACTAGCATCCCCAAACCACGGTTCGATTTCTACCAAATACTAAAAGAAACGGAAGTCACTGTTCAGGAGCCTGCCGCTCCGGCTAAAAGCACCGCTGCTGCAGAGTCCATTGAATTCCTGTTGCAAGTGGGCTCTTTCAAAAAAGAAAACGATGCTGACCGCTTGCGTGCAGAATTGATCTTGCTGAACTTGAGTGCCTACGTCGAAAAAGTCACAGTACGTAACGGTGAAACGTGGTATCGCGTACTTGTAGGCCCGTTCGACAATCACTCTAAACTTGCCAGCGCTCGCAGCACACTTGTGTCTAACGACATCAGCCCTCTGGTGTTAAAACGCAAGAAATCTAACTAAGTAGTGCCTAAACAACACACTTAGCGCCTTCTTTACCGTCGAGCGATAGCTGTCAATTTATCCTCGGCAGGTATCGGGGAGCCGTCTCTTGAATTCAGCTGTCATAGCCCCCATCTACGATCATATAGTGTCTATTTAGAACATTCAGATTAAACCGACTAGTAAGGAACCTTCGTGGAACAATATCGAGGTACAACGATCCTCTCTGTCCGCCGCAATGGTCAGGTGGTGATTGGTGGTGACGGCCAAGTTTCCATGGGCAACACCGTCATGAAAGGCAATGCCCGTAAAGTACGTCGCATCTATAACAACCAAGTGATCGCCGGATTTGCCGGTGGCACGGCAGATGCATTTACACTGTTTGAGCGCTTTGAAGCGAAACTGGAAAGCCATAACGGACAGTTAGTTCGGGCGGCGGTAGAGCTGGCTAAAGATTGGCGATCCGACCGTGCCTTGCGCAAACTGGAAGCGCTACTGGCTGTTGCCGACAAAGACGCTTCACTGATCATTACCGGCAACGGGGATGTGATTCAGCCTGAACAAGACATTATCGCGATCGGCTCTGGCGGCCCTTTTGCGCAATCTGCTGCTCGCGCCCTGTTTGAGAATACCGAACTTGATGCCCGCACAATTGTGGAAAAAGGCTTAGGCATTGCCGGCGATATCTGCGTATACACCAATCACAATCAAACCATTGAAGAATTAAACTACTAGCCCCGCCATCAGACTTTTGATCTGAGCAATTGGCTGGAAGAACACTCAAGCGAAGCTATTTTTATGTCCGACATGACTCCTAGAGAAATCGTCCACGAGCTGGACAAACACATCATCGGCCAAAGCGAAGCCAAGCGAGCGGTGGCCATTGCACTGCGCAATCGCTGGCGCCGCATGCAGCTGAATGAAAACCTGCGCAATGAAATCACACCCAAAAACATCCTTATGATTGGCCCTACAGGGGTGGGTAAAACTGAAATCGCACGCCGCTTAGCCAAACTCGCTAACGCTCCATTCGTGAAAGTGGAAGCCACAAAGTTTACCGAAGTCGGCTATGTGGGCCGCGATGTGGAATCCATCATTCGCGACTTGGTAGATCGCGCCATCAAAATGCTCCGCGAAACGGAAATGAAAAAAGTGGCGCATCGCGCCGCCGATGCCGCTGAAGAACGCATCTTAGATGCATTATTACCTCCTGCTCGTGACGCGGGAACCAATGACAGCACACCACCGCAAGAAAGCACCACCCGACAATTGTTCCGCAAAAAATTACGCGAAGGTGAGCTAGACGACAAAGAAATTGATATCGAAATTGCCAATACACCGATGGGCGTTGAAATTATGGCCCCTCCTGGCATGGAGGACATGACCAGTCAGCTGCAAAACATGTTCTCTTCTATGTCTTCGAAGCGCTCTAAAACTGCCAAGTTAACGGTCAAGCAGGCCTTTAAGCAAATTCAAGACGAAGAAGCTGCCAAGCTGGTTAACGAGGAAGACATCAAAAGTCAGGCAATTGCCGCCGCCGAACAAAACGGTATTGTCTTTTTGGATGAAGTCGACAAGGTTGCCAAACGCAGTGAAGGTGCAGGCGGCGGAGACGTCTCACGTGAAGGTGTACAGCGAGACCTGCTGCCTTTAATTGAAGGCTGCACGGTCAGCACCAAGCATGGCATGATTAAAACGGATCATATTTTATTCATTGCCTCCGGCGCCTTCCATTTGGCAAAACCGTCAGATCTCATTCCTGAACTACAAGGTCGGCTGCCCATTCGGGTAGAGCTGCAAGCACTAACACCGGATGATTTTGAACGCATTCTTACCGAGCCCAACGCTTCGCTCACCGAGCAGCAAATTGCACTGCTACAAACAGAAGGCACTGATCTCAAGTTCACGCCAGATGGTATTCGACGCATCGCCGAAACGGCCTATGAAGTGAATGAAAGCACTGAAAACATTGGTGCTCGTCGGCTACACACCATCATGGAACGTTTGCTTGAGGGCGTTTCTTTTACGGCCGGCGACAGCAAACAAGATTTGGTCGTCGATGCCGCTTATGTGGATAAACACCTAGGAGAACTCGCGAAAGACGAAGACCTCAGCCGTTATATCTTATAAGAACGTTAGGGTCCGCAAGCCGACTTTGACAGCAAAGTCGGCTTGCTTAATTTATTACGGAATATTGTTTATGTCTTCATCCAAAACACCAACCAAGCCTTCTAAAATTAAGCTGCACAAAAAACAAGGGGTGTTGGATGTGGAGTTCCCGAGTGGCTACTACCAACTGTCCGCTGAGTTTCTACGAGTGCACTCGCCTTCAGCTGAAGTTCAGGGCCACGGGCCGGGACAAGAAGTGCTTCAGCACGGCAAGCGCTTCGTAAACATTGAAAAACTGGAAGCCGCAGGTCACTACGGGCTACGCATTTACTTCGACGATGAACACAACACGGGGCTGTATTCCTGGAAACTTTTGGAAGAGATGGGCGTAAACCAAGAATCACTCTGGCAAGCTTACTTGGACAAGCTTCATCAGGCTGGAAAATCGCGAGACCCGCATGAATCTGCTGTAAAGATTATCGACTTCCCTTAAAACCCGCATCATTGGACTCTACTATTTATAGCAGTGGCACCCCTTTCATCTTCCTACCATACCATCCGGTCAACTTAATGGTTTATACGTCCAAACTTCTGGATTGTGCGCAAACAGTCCATTGAGGTGACAACCGCTCAAACGCAGTTGCCACATTTTATATCCCAAAGCCTGTAAAAGCGGTATTGATTAAGCCCTAAAACATTAGCTCATATAAACTGGCCCAACACCTACCGACCAAACAATGACCGACGCAATCATCACTGTAACCATAAGTACGAGGCCGGCAGTGACTGTCGATGAAGCAAACACAAACCCCTGCTCTTTAGGAATGTTCATTAAAATAGGTAAGCCATGATATAGCAGGTAGATCGAATATGCCCCTGCCACGCCCATAACACTCACGACCAGCCAAGGTGATGGGTAAAGCAAGGCAACGCCCGCCAGCATAAGAGGGGTTGTCACATACACAGCCAACGCCGTGCCTTCATAGTGCCGCTCATCTCGCGAGTCGTTCACACCAAAACTTCGCTCCATCCAATTGATGAATTCACCCAGAACGTACACACCCACATTAATCGCCATATACGCCAGAAAACACAAGCTCAATGCACTCATCGGAGTTAGCCGTACCGACTCACCAGAGCCTACCTGCCAGCCAACTGCCGTCACACCAAAGTAAGCACAAATTGCCGGGATCAAGGCCAAGAAAGGAACATGACTCATAAATACTGACATAAAGCTTTCGTTACGTTGCCGACGAATCGCATGCCATTCTGAGTCTGGATGAATAAAGATGCCAAGTGTGTGCTGCAGTAGAGTCATTCTATTACCCCTGATGATTTTATTGTTGGAGCTCACCCTTAGTATTACACAATGAAAAAACACAAAGACAAAAAAAGAGAATGGTTTATGGATTGTTTATACATAATAAAAATATTTTACATTCATTATCGAGATAAAAAATAACCATAAGAAATTAAGATTACTTTTGTAGATTTCATTTTGCTGTAAAAAAATCGTTACTTTTCTGTTGCTACCCTACATTCGTTACCGTGAGTAATTTCTTCTCACTCATTTTTTCCTTTTGAAATTTAAGTACTCTTAAAAAGGATTTTTATCTTCTAAACTGTCAATGGATACCCAACGGCATCAAATACGATGATAAAAAAAATATTTCATATACTCAAAAGTGTTACCGGTGCAATGATCGGCGTACAGGGAGGAGCTCACTTAGAACAAGATTTTAAAAAAAAGAGCCCTATCCCGTTCATAATCGCTGGAATTTTTATGACCGCGATTTTTGTTTTTGTACTCTTATTCATTGTACAAATGGTTTTGACAAACCCTGACCTTATAAATTAGCTTGGATACATCACCTATCAAAAACTGACCGACGGAGTGGTTTATATCCATTAAGATTTTTTGATGATGGTTTACCCATCTATCTTTTTCACGGACAGTACTTGTTAATAATTAAAAAAACAGGCAAGAAATTATGGAAAAGACTGTAATTCGCAAAGCGAAAGAAACGCTTGCGTACGCATCATTCATGCTTGGCTTCATCATTCTTCTTCCACAAACCGTTAGCGCGGCGTCAAAATACAATATGCCAGAAGGCGTGACCGACATCAGCCAGTCAGTTTACAGTCTTCACATGACCATTTTCTGGGTGTGCGTTGCGATCGCGGTTGTGGTCTTTGGTGTCATGTTTTGGTCCATCATTCACCATAGAAAATCCAAAGGTGCAAAAGCCGCTCATTTCCATGAGAACACTGTCGTTGAAATCATCTGGACACTGATCCCTATGGTTATCTTGGTTGCAATGGCCATACCCGCAACGGCCACATTAATCGAAATGTATGACACCAGCGATGCAGATTTGGATGTGCAAATCACCGGCTATCAATGGAAATGGCATTACAAATATTTGGGTGAAGATCTGGAGTTTTTTTCTGTTTTGACAACGCCTCGTGAACAGATCAATAACCAAGAAGAAAAAGGTGAGCATTATCTATTGGAAGTAGACAACCCTCTGGTGATCCCTACAGGAAAAAAGGTTCGCTTCTTGTTAACTTCCAATGATGTGATTCATTCATGGTGGGTACCTCAGCTTGCAGTCAAGAAAGACACCATCCCTGGTTTTATCAACGAATCTTGGACGCGAATTGATGAGCCGGGGATCTTCCGAGGTCAATGCGCTGAATTGTGCGGCAAAGATCACGGTTTTATGCCCATTGTGGTTGAAGCAAAATCGCCTGAAGATTTTCAAAAATGGCTAGCCCAAAAACACGCCGAAAAATTAGAAAAAGCTAAAGCCGTCGCGGTGGCCAGCGCTAGAGCGTGGAGTCATGAAGAGCTCATGGCTGAAGGCGAAAAAGTTTACGCCCGAACTTGTGCTGTCTGCCATCAACCATCAGGGGCTGGAATGCCGCCGCTGTTTCCTTCACTTATTAACAGCCCAATTATTACTGGCGACGTGAGTGCTCATATCGATATCGTGTTGCACGGAAAACCGGGTTCAGCCATGCAAGCGTTTGGCAATCAATTATCGCCTGCCGAAATAGCTGCGGTAGTCACCTATGAACGCAATGCGTGGGGCAACGACAGTGGCGATACGGTTACACCTTCCGACGTCATCGCTGCTAAAGCTCTAAAACCATAAATTGTAAACAACAGTATTTCTACACCATAGGCATAACAAAAATAACGACAGGAGATCACTATGGGTTTGGCAACTGATTACGCGGCTGAAAGCCCCGATCACCATGGACCAGCTAAAGGTATTAGCCGCTGGTTTTTCACTACCAACCACAAAGACATCGGTACGCTATATCTGTGGTTTTCTTTCATCATGTTCTTTACTGGCGGTCTTATGGCACTGGTCGTTCGGGCTGAATTATTTCAGCCCGGGCTGCAGCTGGTTGATCCTGGATTCTTTAACCAGATGACCACCATGCACGGACTGATCATGGTATTTGGCGCAGTGATGCCAGCGTTTGTTGGCTTAGCGAATTGGATGATTCCTATTATGGTTGGCGGGCCAGACATGGCTTTACCAAGGATGAACAACTTAAGCTTTTGGATTCTACCGTTTGCGTTTGGCATGTTGCTGTTAACGCTGTTTATGGATGGTGGTGGACCAAACTTTGGCTGGACATTTTACGCACCACTGTCCACACAGTACGCGCCGCCCAGCGTCACTTACTTTATCTTTGCGATTCACCTCATGGGAATTTCTTCCATCATGGGGGCTATTAATGTGATTGTAACCATATTTAATATGCGCGCACCCGGCATGACACTGATGAAGATGCCGTTGTTTGTGTGGACTTGGCTAATCACAGCGTTTTTGTTGCTCGCGGCCATGCCTGTTTTGGCGTGCGTAGTAACAATGATGCTATTCGATATCAATTTTGGCACCAGTTTTTTTAATGCCGCCGGTGGTGGTGATCCAGTTCTCTTTCAACACCTCTTCTGGTTCTTTGGGCATCCAGAAGTGTACATCATGATTTTGCCCGCGTTCGGTATCATATCGCAGATCATCCCAGCTTTTAGTCGTAAAAAATTATTTGGCTACGCCTCAATGGTGTACGCCACATCCTCTATTGCACTGTTGTCATTTCTTGTCTGGGCTCACCACATGTTTACCGTTGGCATGCCTTTAGCCGGTGAACTGTTTTTCATGTACGCCACCATGCTGATTGCAGTTCCAACAGGGGTAAAAGTCTTTAACTGGGTCAGCACAATGTTCCGAGGCTCGCTGACGTTTGAAACCCCCATGTTGTTTGCCATTGCTTTCATCGTACTATTCACTATCGGCGGGCTTTCTGGATTGATGCTGGCGATATCACCTGCTGACTTTCAATACCACGACACGTATTTTGTCGTCGCTCATTTTCATTACGTATTGGTCCCTGGGGCCGTCTTTTCGATCATTGCCGCTGTGTATTACTGGCTGCCAAAATGGACAGGCCACATGTATGACGAAACCTTAGGGAAAATTCATTTCTGGTGGTCGTTCATAGGTTTAAACCTAACGTTCTTCCCTATGCATTTTATTGGCTTAGCCGGTATGCCACGACGTATCCCCGACTACGCCCTACAGTTTGCCGATTTTAATATGATTGCCAGTATCGGTGGTTTTGTCTTTGGCTTTGCCCAAGTATTCTTTCTTTACATTGTGGTGAAATGCATTTTCGGTGGAGAAAAAGCACCAGCGAAACCTTGGGAAGGAGCAGAAGGCCTAGAGTGGGATTTGCCTTCACCGGCGCCTTATCACAGTTTTTCAACACCACCTAAAGTGGATTGATTATGGCTAATAAAAAACAAAAAACTTTGGTTTTAATCACACTGATACCAATTGTTATGTTCGGCTTCGGCTTTGCGTTAGTACCACTTTATGATGTGTTTTGCCGCATTACCGGTTTGAATGGCAAAGTAAATACGTCACCGGCTGTCAGTACTCAAACGACCGAATTAGAAAAATCAGAAGATTTACCCAGCAGAGAAGTGCGCGTTCAATTTGTTACTCAAAACAACGCCAGTATGCCTTGGGATTTCTCAGCGGTTGAAGCCGATCAAGTAGCGGTTAACACTGGTGACAATAAACAAGTTTTTTTCCGCGTTACCAATACCACCAATGAATTGATGCGCGGTCGAGCGGTTCCTAGTGTCAGCCCCTCAGAAGCCGCTCAATATTTTCATAAAGTGCAGTGTTTTTGCTTCGATCAACAAGAGCTTAAAGCCGGTGAAACTTTGGATATGGGTGTTGTATTCGTCGTTGATAAAAAGCTGCCAGAACACATTCATACCATCACATTAGCCTATACTTTATTTGATGTATCTTTAATGGCGGCGAACAATTGAATCTCACCGCACAAAAAAACGATAAAAGGGTGTTTCAATAAGCGTGTAGTTTAGACGCGTAAACGCCATCAAAGGAGAGCAGTGCATGAGTCAATCACACTACTATGTGCCAGAGCAAAGTCACTGGCCTATTGTTGCCGCTGTTAGTTTGTTTCTTGTTGCCGCCGGTACAGCACATGCTCTGATTTATGGTCAGAGTCTTCTGCTAGTGATCGGCCTCGGGTGTTTGGCGTATTTATTTTTTGGTTGGTTTGCCACGGTCGTTAAAGAAAACGAAACAGGGCTGCTGAACAATCCACAGATAGATCGCTCATTTCGAATGGGCATGAGCTGGTTTATTTTTTCTGAAATCATGTTTTTTGCCGCACTGTTTGGTGCTTTATTTTACGTTAGGATGTTGGCCATACCTTGGCTATCCGGAGAAGGCACAAAACCAATGAACAGCTTATTGTGGCCTGATTTTTTAAACAGTTGGCCGCTCATGAATCCACCTGATACAGCTTTATTCAAAGGCCCAACCCACGTCGTTGATCCTTGGCATTTACCACTCGTGAATACGTTATTATTGGTGACCTCTAGCATCACTTTAACGTTTGCTCACCACGCGTTGAAACACGAGCAACGTGTTAAAGCAATACGTTGGATGCTAGCCACTGTTGCATTGGGTTTGTGTTTCTTAGTCGTTCAAGCGTACGAATATTATGAAGCTTACACCCACCTTGGATTAACATTGAACGCGGGCATCTATGGCGCAACTTTTTTCTTGTTGACCGGTTTTCACGGTATGCACGTAACGCTTGGCACCATTATTTTAATCGCTATTACGGCACGTTTGATAAAAGGACACTTCACCCCCAACAGCCATTTTGGGTTTGAAGCCAGTGCATGGTACTGGCATTTCGTGGACGTAGTATGGCTAGGCTTATTTATCTTTGTGTATGTTTTATAAACAAGAGACTACCAAGGAGCATGATTTTGCAGTGCTCCGGTATAAACACCTACAACAAGAACAAGTAACAATAAAGCGGCAATCGACACTCGAAACTTAAGTGAAGTCAGCAGCCGACTTTTAGAAGAGCTACTGGGGTCTTTTACTAAAAAATAAAAACCAAATCCAAGGCTCAATAACATCAATAAGAACAACAACACTATTATTATTTTAATCATGGCTTTATCCCTAACGGTAAATGCTTCCTTAGTATAGCGGCTGTTATCAATGCTTCGTCAATGGATTTGGTTTTTTTGTCTTGTCTCGCTAGGCTGCTTAGGCGTTGTTCTGGGAAGCTGGCAGTGGCAGAAAGCTAATGACAAAGAGCACATTGCCCAAAAAGATCAAACACGACAGCCCTTTGTTCAGTGGCAGCTAGAGCGAAAAAATAACCCAGAATTCAGCTGGGAAGATGAAAGCTTATGGCTGGGAAAGCGCTTATCCATCGAGGGTTTTTTCGATTCAAACTTTGTAGGATTTCTTGATAATCAAATGATAGAAGGTCAACCAGGGCTTGATGTATTGGGTGTTTTAGCCACGACAAATGGGGACCATATTCTCGTCAATCGTGGCTGGATTCCTTGGGCGCAACGCGATCAACTGCCCAGTATCCAACACCCGACTGTGAAGGTTTACTTGAATGGAACACTCTACCCTTTTAGCCGCCCCGGTTTACAGTTGGGCGAGTACCCGCCGCTAAAAAAACTGCCAATACGATTACCGTGGGCAGACCAACAACAACTAGAACAACATTTGGATTTATCGTTGCTGAGTGCAGAATTTCGGGTGGATAGTGATCAGCCGGACATGTATCAAGCGCACTGGCAACTCTCTGTCATGTCACCGGCCAAGCACCGAGCCTACGCTTGGCAGTGGGCTGGCTTAACGCTGTTAACTTGGGGATACGCTCTATGGACACTGTTTCACTTAAAAGCCAAAACTCGGCAGGCCAGCCGATGAATACTGACCATTCAGCGAACCAACAGTCGCCATTACCCTCTGGCATTCGATACGGTCAACGTAAATTGCTTATCTTATTGGCCATTGGTTTTGCTCCCATGATCGCCGCCTGGTCTTTGTACCTAAGCAATTGGCAGCCTGCTAGCCTGACAGCCAACGGCACACTGATCACCCCAGCGCAGCCCAGTGAACAATGGTGGTTAGCTGACAATTCTGACGCTTTACTTGCACTGCGTGGCCACTGGGTGATTGTAGAAGTTTTACCAGAGCCTTGTAACAGCCAATGTCGGCAGGCCATTCAACCACTGACACAAATGCACATGGCACTAGGAAAAGAAGCCGAGCGTGTGCGACGCCTGTGGATAGGCAATACAACGTCTGGCATAGAAGACCCTTATCTAACCATACACCCCCGCGTACCACTAGCCGTACCCAACCAGCAAACACGTTTTTTGGTTGATCCACTCGGCAATCTGGTGATGACTTACACACAGGGTCAGGATGTCCGTCAAATTATGAAAGATATCAAACGTCTACTAAAAGCTTCCAGCATCGGCTGACACAAACATTGAACAAGGCATGTCTTATGCGAAGTATGAGTTCTTTTTTTGATCTAAAAACTGCCCTGCGACTGAGCTGGTTTGGGGTGATACTGGCAGCTTTGGTTGTGTCTTATGGCGCTTACACTCGCCTTGTTGATGCTGGTCTTGGGTGCCCCGACTGGCCCGGCTGTTATGGGTTTTTGGTGGTTCCGCAAACAGATGCACACATCGCCATTGCCGAAAGCCGCTTCCCTGATACCCCCGTTGAAGCTCATAAAGGCTGGGCCGAGATGGTACATCGCTATCTTGCGGGTGGGCTGGGCTTACTGGTACTTGCTCTTGCTGCTGTAGCGGTAAAACAACGTAAGCGTGGTGATTACCCCGTGGCACTCAGCATGAGTTTGCTGGTGCTGATCATCGTGCAAGCACTTTTTGGTATGTGGACAGTCACATTGAAACTCTGGCCCCAGATTGTCACCCTGCACTTACTGGGCGGGTTTGCCACATTGAGCTTATTGTTTGTCTTGCTATTAAAACTCAAAAGTCTCAACCAGCGTGACGCCACCCAACAAACAGTAACCGCATCCGTTTTACAACAGACTGAATCCCCTTTACCGATTCGGTTGTTGTGGTTGGCATTGGCGTTTGTGGTTGTGCAGATCGCACTGGGTGGTTGGACCAGCGCCAACTATGCGGCCTTTGCTTGCCCAGACTTTCCCACTTGCCAGGGAGAGCTGTGGCCTGAAAGCATGTCTATCAAAGAAGGGCTCAATATTACTCAGCATGTTGGCCCCAATTATTTGGGTGGTCAAATGGAAGGCCCCGCGCGCGTTGCCATCCATTCTTTGCACCGACTGGGAGCTCTGATTGTCACACTGGTGATCGGTTTGCTTTGCTGGCAATTATGGCGGCGCCAACACCAGATCATGGCGACCACTGTGGCCGCCGTTCTGTGTTTACAGCTCACTATTGGTATTGCCAATGTCTTCTGGCAGTTCCCGCTGGCCTTAGCCCTAGCCCACAATACAGGGGCCGCCTTATTACTGCTTACCTTATGCGCACTGATATGCCATCACTATTTCCGCAGTAATCGTTTCGCCCACCACTCTGCCACCATCACCCACAAAAGAGGTTCCAGCTATGAAGCTCAGTCGCTCAGCTATTAAAGTGGATGATCTTGCCCTTGATCACCTGCACCACTGGCAAGAAACGCTAAAAAGCTATTACCGCCTCACCAAACCCAAAGTGGTGGCCGTGATGCTGTTAACTGCCATCGTTGGGATGCTCTTAGCCAGCGACAGTCAAATACCTTGGAATGCCTTATTCTGGGGGACACTGGGCATCAGCATGGCGGCTGGTGCT
>CBFHKY010000003.1:43556-48928 GCA_965656525.1 Pseudomaricurvus sp.
GCCGCCGCCATTAATCATGTAGTCGACAACCGCATCGATCGCTTTATGACGCGAACCCAATCACGCCCCATCCCACAGGGAGAAGTATCGCTGCCTCACGCCGTTGGCTTTGCCGTGAGTTTAGGTGCCGGTGGTCTGTTGATACTGACCGTGATGGTAAACCCATTGACCGCTTGGCTGACGTTTGCCTCAGTCATTGGATACGCCATTATTTACAGCACATTTTTAAAACGTGCTACGCCACAAAACATCACCATTGGTGGGCTCGCAGGCGCAGCACCACCACTTTTAGGCTGGACGGCCGTTACCAACCACATTGCACCAGAAAGCTTACTGCTGGTATTGATCATTTTTGCTTGGACACCACCGCACTTTTGGGCGCTGGCGATTCACAGAAAAAATGAATACGCCAAAGCCGGTGTACCTATGCTGCCCGTCACCCATGGCACTGCATTTACTCGTTTGCAGATTGTGCTGTATTCCCTGTTGATGATCATTACCACGCTACTCCCCTACCTTTATGGCAGCAGCGGAGTGTTGTATCTCTGCGGGGTGTCTTTGCTGAATATTGAACAGCTGAGACGGGTACATAGACTCTACCGCGGCGACCCCAAAGCGCCTATGCAGCTATTTCTTTACTCAATCAACTACATCATGCTGCTGTTCGTGGTAATTTTATTGGATCACTACATCGCTTTGTAACTCTGCATTTGTACAACACGCAGGCTCATACGACACGTTTGAGTATTGAGCCTGCACCCTCTTAGTTTCTTCTTTATTTACCTCTCACTGTGTCGTCTAAACACCTTTAGTGGACACAGGTCATAACAATTCTTTGCTGCTTTGGTTCATACTGAACGCATTATTGCCATCACTGGCGTTTCAATATTCAGTGGTCAACCTCTATAATACGTGGTCTCCCTTCTTGCAGTGGTTGCTTTCTCATGGCACCCCCTAGTCAAGCGTCAACGCAAAGGAAATTTAATGTCACTTCAGCTGATAAAGCACTCAGTCGCCGCTTTTGTTTTTATGTCTTTTGTCACTGGGTGCTCAGACAATACCGAGCAACACACGCCACCACCACCAGCTGTTTCTGTGATTGAAGTGAAGACTCAAGAGGTCGGTAACATCGATGAATATGTAGCCCGTACCGAAGCCTTCCGGTCCGTCGCTCTGCGGGCTCGTGTCGAAGGCACAATCACCAAAAGGCTGTTCACCGAAGGGGAAGTCGTAGAAAAGGGGCAGTTGTTGTTTGAAATTGATCGTGAGAGTTATGAAGCGGCTTTTCGACAAGCCGATGCCAATTTGTTCAGTGCGATCACAGAACGCGAGCGCACCAAACGCGATTACGAACGAGGATTAGAGCTGCGCCCTAATGGTTTTATCAGTCAATCAGACTTAGACACGCTAGCCAGCAATGCTCGCAAAGCAGAATCGGCAGTAGTGGCATCTGAAGCCACGGTACAAAATGCCAAAGTTAACTTAGAGCACACCCGTATCCGCGCCCCATTTTCGGGTCGAATCAGTGCGGTGCGATACAGTGTCGGCAATTTAGTAGGCCCTAACAGCGACCCTCTCGCCACGCTACTGCAAGATGACCCCATTTACGCCAACATGCAGGTGGATGAAAGCAGTTACATCACTCGCCTACAGGCTTTCATTGATCGTGAGCACCCTGAAACACTGCCTTCCAGGCCCAAAGACAATCAGTTCAACATGACGCTGGTTTTACCCAATGGTACTCGGCACAAATACCCCGGCACCATTACCTATGCAGACATTGAAGCCAACCCCACTACTGGCACCATCATGCTACGTGCGGAGTTTCCAAACCCGAGCGGTATAGTAAGACCTGGGCTATATGGCACATTGCTGGTGGAAGAAAACCAAAAGTCGATGGTGCCTGTGGTACCTCAGTACGCCGTGCAGCAAGATCAACAAGGGTATTTTGTGTTAGTCGTCGATGAGAAAAATACCGTCCGTGCCAACCATGTGGAGTTAGGACGAACGATTGGCCCCATGTGGGTGGTGGAATCAGGCTTAGAAGAAGGGCGCTTAGTTATTGTCGAAGGCCTACAAAAAGTTCGTACGGGAGCCGAAGTCACTCCTGTCGTCAAACTGCTAGACACACAAACCGGCGCCTTGAGCGCTCCCCCCAAAGAAGCGAGTACCGACAACCCCACACCTGTCGCGACGCCATCCAGCTAATCTAAGGGGTTTCCATGTTCAGCCAATTTTTTATTGCTCGTCCTAAGTTTGCTTTGGTTATCGCCATTGTAATTTCGATGGCAGGCTTAATCTGCTTGAATCTTCTGCCAGTTAACCTCTACCCACACATCGCACCACCGCAAATACGCGTTCAAGCCCACTACCCCGGTGCTGACGCAACAGTGGTGGAAGATTCTGTGATTCGACCTCTAGAGGAGAAAATCAACGGCATCGAAGGCTTGCTGTATATTGAATCCACCGCATCCAACAACGGCAGTGCATCGATCAATATCACGTTTCGCCAAGGCACTGATGTGGATGTGGCACAGGTAAACGTACAAAACAAAGTTGCCATCGCCGAAAATAAATTACCCGCTGAAGTATTGCGCAGTGGCGTAACAGTGAGCCAGCAAAACAGCGACATGCTCATGGGGATCAACCTGATCTCCAGCGATCCACAGTTGGATAAAGTCTATTTGTCCAACTATGGCAGCGATTATTTGATCGAGTCGCTCGCTCGGTTAGAGGGCGTTGGGAGTGCCGCGGTCATGGGCGAAATGACCTACGCCATGCGTATTTGGCTCAATCCCAAACGAATGGCCTCGCTGGATGTAACGGTCGCCGACATTCGTAACGCACTGCAAGAACAAAACCTCATCGTTGCCGCCGGAAAGCTTGGCGCTCCGCCCACCAATGATTTGCAACAATTTGAATACAGTGTGCAAGCGCAAGGGCGCTTACTGGACGAGAAAGAGTTCGGTCATATCATTATCCGCGCTATGCCCGATGGCTCTTTTACTCGCCTACAAGACGTCGCTCGAATTGCTATAGGTTCCCAGGCCTATTCCGCTTCCGGGAAGATGAACAACCAAGACACGGCTTTTATTGTCATCAGTCAGCGCAGTGATGCCAATGCGGTCCTAGTTGGGGAACGCGTACGCGCTGAAATGGAAAAACTATCCAAGCGCATGCCAGAAGGTATGTCCTACGCCATCAGCTTTGATACCACACGCTTTATTGAGCGCTCCATTTCTGAAGTACAAAGTACGCTTTATCAGGCGGTAATTTTGGTAGTTTTGGTGGTTTTTGCTTTTCTACAAAACTGGCGCGCCACTCTCATACCGGCCGTGACTATCCCCGTGTCTTTGATAGGAACATTCACTTTTTTGCTGTTAATGGGCTTCACCATCAATACCATCACCCTCTTTGCGATGGTACTGGCTATTGGCATTGTGGTGGATGACGCCATTGTGGTGATCGAAAACGTCGTTCGGCTGATTGAAGAAGAAAGCATGAGCGCTTTAGACGCCACCCGGCAAGCCATGAAAGAAGTCACCGGCCCAATCATTGCCACGACCTTGGTCCTGCTTGCGGTGTTTGTCCCGGTTGCGTTTATGCCTGGGGCAACAGGTGTGATCTACCAACAATTTGCTGTGACCTTAGCCGTCGCCGTTTGTATATCATCCATTAACGCCTTAACCCTGAGCCCAGCACTTTGTGCATTGCTGCTAAAGTCTAATAAAACCCAAAAAATGGTGTACCTAAAGCCGCTGGAAGCTGGCTTAGAAAAACTGCGCGGGTCTTACCGTTTAGCCGTCGCACAATTGTTGAGGTTTCCCCTAACAACACTGGCCATCACACTGATTATCGGTTTGATCACCCTGTGGATGGCAACAGCAACACCCACCGGTTTCATACCAGAAGAAGATCAAGGTATTCTCATGATGGATGTGCAGCTGCCCGATGCCGCTTCTGTCAATCGTACGTCTCAAGTTATGGCAAATATCACCCAAAAGGTTCTGGCTCAAGAGGGTGTTCGAGACATCATTACCGTTGCTGGCCATTCCATATTAGCCGGCTCGGGGCCAAATCGCGCATTGGGTATTATCGTGCTGGATGACTGGGATGACCGCACAGACAAGACACTCAGTTATTCCAGCATTCAGCAGCGCCTGCAAGGTGCACTGTGGAGCATACCGGAAGCACAGGTCATGGTATTTGCCACCCCGCCCATCCCTGGCATGGGAAGCTCTGGCGGTTTTGACTTACGCCTTCAGGACTCCCTAGGACGCACCCCTCAGGAACTGGCTCAAGTGGTAAACGGACTGGTATTTCGCGCCAACAGTGATCCACGATTACAGCGAGTATTTAGCACCTATCGCGCTAACATTCCGCAGTACTTTCTTGAGATTGATCGCGATAAAGCCAAAGCTATTGGCGTATCATTAAGCGACATATTCCTGACCGTTCAAGCACAGTTGGGGTCTCTGTATGTGAATGACTTCAACCGCTTCGGAAATACTTATCAAGTGATCTTGCAGGCCGAAGCCGAGTACCGCGCATCCCCGTCGGATTTATCCAACTATTATCTGCGCAACCAGCAAGGGGAAATGGTTCCTCTTGCCACACTGGGACAAATGAGCCCTATACTAGGCCCTAGTGGATTGAACCACTTTAATCTATACCCTTCCGCTAGCATCAGCGGCAGCGCAGCACCGGGATTTAGCTCTGGTGAAGCCATTACGGCCATTTCTGAATTGGCTGAAAGCCTCCCAGACGGTTATTTGTTTGAATGGGCAGGGCAAACACGGCAAGAGCTCGACGCCGGTAACCTAGCCCCTATTTTGTTTGGTCTGGCGCTGCTATTTGTTTATCTGTTCTTGGTTGCTCAGTATGAAAGCTGGACAACCCCAGTCGCCGTCCTTGCTTGCGTACCACTGGCTCTGTTCGGTGCTTTTATTGCTTTGAACCTTACCCAAACGGCCAACAATCTATACGCCCAAGTCGGTTTGGTATTGCTCATTGGTTTGTCCACAAAAACCGCCATTTTGATCGTTGAGTTTGCCATACAACGACGCCGCGCCGGTGACTCCATTCGACAAGCCGCCAAAACGGCTGCTCGTCTGCGCTTTCGTGCGGTGCTGATGACGGCACTTTCTTTCGTGCTGGGCGTACTGCCATTGGTTTTGGCCAGCGGCCCCGGTGCCAATGGCCGCAGCTCCCTGGGCATTACCGTTCTAGGGGGCATGATCGCGGCGACACTACTTTCTACCTTGTTGGTGCCCATTTTCTACGCTTTGGTGCAACGCATGCGCGAATATTTCGCCCCTGACAAACGTTGAGCGTAAGACCTCCGACACCCAAAAAGTGATGGTCGCAATTGC
>CBFHKY010000003.1:49026-66581 GCA_965656525.1 Pseudomaricurvus sp.
CGTTTCTCGGCCATCGAACCGCCACACACCTTAAGGTACAATTTTGAGGTACAATGCTGAAAACGCCGCCGCAACGTACCTTGAATAAAGCACCTTAAGCAAAGTACTCGGCCCAATTGAATGTACCTTTAGGTAGCGCGGCCCCGACTCAATTTGTTGATGACGCCCATGACTGATAAAAAAACGACCCATTTTGGTTTTCAAGAAGTCCCCATCGAAGATAAGGCCAACCGCGTAGCTGACGTTTTTCATTCGGTCGCGGCCAAGTACGACATTATGAACGACCTGATGTCGGGTGGTGTGCACCGCCTCTGGAAGCGTTTTACCATTGAAATCTCTGGTGTACGTGCGGGCGATAAAGTGTTGGATATTGCCGGAGGCACAGGCGATCTGAGCTATAAGTTTTCACGCCTTGTGGGCCCTGAGGGTTTGGTGGTACTGGCCGACATTAATGAATCTATGTTGCGCGTCGGCCGTGACCGCCTGACAGATCGCGGCGTCAGTAGTAACTTGGTGGTGGCACAAGCCGACGCCCAGTACTTGCCGTTTCCCGACAACACCTTTGATTGCATCACCATTGCTTTTGGCCTTCGCAATGTTACCGATAAAGACCTCGCTTTACGTTCCATGCTGCGTATTTTGAAGCCCGGCGGCCGTTTACTCGTACTGGAATTTTCTAAGCCGAAAAGTCAGGCCTTAAGCAAAGTTTACGACACCTATTCCTTTCGAGTTCTGCCCTTTATGGGTAAATTGATCGCCAATGACGCAGACAGTTACAGCTATCTGGCGGAGTCCATTCGCATGCACCCAGATCAAGAGACTCTCCAGGGCATGATGGAAGAAGCCGGCTTTGCGAACTGCCGCTACCACAACATGACTGGCGGTGTTGTCGCGCTGCACAAAGGCACCAAACCCTGAGCTCTGGATCTGCTTATGATTGACCCCACCATCAGTGCCGCCGCTACAGCATCTCTCGAAACGGCGATCAATCATGCCCTGCGTTATGATCCGGCAACAAAGCTGAAACTGTCACGCCTTGCCGGAAAAAGCCTCGCCATTGAAGTCAGTCAATCGGCACTGCGTCTGTGCGTTCATTTTGATGAATATGGCGTGCGCATCAGCCAAACCTGCGATAATCCGACCACCCGTCTAGTCGGCAGCGTTCGCGGACTGCTGAGCCTCGCTGTCGGTGATCGCGTGAATTTGGCAGGCAGCGGTGTCGAAGCTTGGGGCAACAGCGCCCTACTGGCGGACGTCAAACACATTGCCAGCGATTTAGATTTGGATTGGGAAGAAGCACTTAATGATGTACTGGGCGATTTATTTGGGCACCCCATTGCTGAGATTATCCGCCTCAAACTCGGCTGGGTAAAGGCGCGTTCATCTGCGGGCAAACGCTTACTGCATGAGTTTCTTACAGAAGAGTTTCGCGCTGTGCCTTCAGAGGTAGAGCTCTCACAATTCAACCAAGCCGTGGATGAATTACGCCTAGCTGCGGATCGTGCTGAAGCTCGCCTACGCCGATTAACACAACGCCTAAATACACCAGTCACTGACGCGAATACTCGGTAAAGCACACATCGTTATATTCGCCTACCCAAAGCTCTAAAAGGAATACACCTTGGTTGCTCTGCTACGACTCCTGCGCATTCTCACCACTATCTTGCGCTATCGACTGGACGACATGCTGCCTCGACAACAATTGCCTTGGGTCATCAGGCTGCTGCTCAAATTCACTATCTTACTGCCAGCCAGCCCGCTTGATCGTGGCGAACGGCTTCGTCGCTGCCTTGAAGATCTGGGCCCTGTGTTCATCAAATTTGGGCAAATGTTGTCTACACGCCCAGACCTCATTCCACCGGATATCGCCCTAGAGCTGGATCACCTGCAGGATAACGTGGCGCCATTCGACCCCGACCAATGCCGTCAAATCATCGAACAATCTCTAGGGAAGCCCGTCACCGAGCTCTTCGATCACTTTGAAACCACACCGTTAGCATCCGCTTCTGTGGCTCAGGTTCACGCGGCTCGCCTGCATGGCAACGAGCAGTCAGCCGGCAAGGACGTCGTGGTTAAAGTGATTCGCCCCGGCATAGAATTGACCATCGAAAAAGACATTACTCTCATGTATTTGTTGGCGCGGCTCGTGGAGCGGTTTGTTCGCGACAGCCAGCGCTATCACTTGGTGGATGTCGTAGGGGAATATGAACACACCATTTTTGACGAGCTAAATTTACAGCGCGAAGCCGCTAATGCCTCGCAGCTGCGCCGTAATTTTGCCGACTCCCCACTGCTGTATGTGCCGGAAGTCTATTGGGATTTCTGCCGCACGAATGTGATGGTAATGGAACGGATTTACGGCATTCCCGTTACCGATTTGGCTGCCTTAGAAGCACAAAATACCAATATGAAATTACTGGCTGAGCGAGGCGTGGAAATCTTTTTTAGCCAAGTGTTCGAACACAACTTTTTCCATGCCGACATGCACCCAGGCAATATCTTTGTTTCACGCGAGCACCCGGATCAGCCTCAATACATTTGTGTGGATATGGCCATTGTTGGCTCACTCACTCAAGCCGACCAGTATTACATGGCACGCAACCTACTGGCGATTTTCCGACGTGACTATCGCTTAGTGGCCGAGCTGCACATTCAAAGCGGCTGGGTGGATGAAGACACCTCCGTGGGTGAATTTGAAGCCGCCATTCGCACCGTCTGTGAACCCATTTTTGAAAAACCTTTGGGTGAAATCTCGTTCGGACAAATTATCATCACACTGTTTCAAACCGCGCGCCGCTTCAACATGGAAGTCCAACCGCAGTTAGTTTTGCTGCAAAAGACGCTACTTAATATTGAAGGGCTTGGCCGCCAACTGTATCCCGACCTAGATCTTTGGCAAACCGCACACCCCTTTCTTGAGCGCTGGATCAAACAACGCTTCCATCCACGTAGCCTGTGGCAACAAATCAAACGCTATGGTCCTGAGCTGATGGAGCAAGCTCCACAGATGCCCCACAAACTGGCCGCCACACTGGATCAAATCCAGCAACTCAGTGAACTGACACCGCAAATTCAACAGGCTGCTCAAGCGTATCGAGAACAACGTGAAAACAGCCGTTCGCGGCGCCGTCACACTTGGATTGGACTACTGGCACTTGTCGGAGCAGGGATTACAGCGCTGCCGGCTATGGGGGTTTCATTACAAAGTGTTCCCACCTACAGCTGGCTGTTAATTGCCATTGCTGGCTGGATGTGGATACGGCGCTAGGCTGCACTTGTAACAGCGCATGATAGGCGATGCCTATCGGTCCAGACTCCGCCCTCCTAACGCGTGTTAAAAATCCCACTGCGTTACGCAAAAGCCGTACAATCGGTTAAACTAGCGCGCTCAGTCAATAAGGTCAGCTAGAGGTATAACGTGACAGCCAAAAGTTTTCTTGCAGACATCCGCTGGAGCGACGACGGCCTTGTGCCTGCCATCGCTCAAGATGCCGTTACTGGGCGCATCTTAATGATGGCGTGGATGAATGCCCAATCCCTGCAACTCACCGCAGAGGAAGGGCGCGCGGTTTACTGGTCGCGCTCGCGCAACCAGCTTTGGCGCAAAGGTGAAAGCTCGGGTCACGTACAAAGGGTTAAGGAAATTCGTCTAGACTGTGACGAAGATGTGATCGTTTTGCAGGTAGAACAATTAGGAGGCATGGCGTGCCACACGGGCCGTGAATCGTGCTTCTATCGTGTATTAAAAGATGGTCAATGGCAGACGGTCGACCCTGTTCTCAAAGACCCAAAAGAGATTTACGCATGAGCAAGCCTGAAAACCCACCAGTATTGGATGTGCTGTCTGAACTGACTAAGATCCTTGAAGCGCGCAAGAGCAGCGGTGAGAGTGGTTCTTCTTATGTGGCCAGCTTGCACCAGAAAGGGCTCAATAAGATTCTGGAAAAAGTGGGTGAAGAGGCCGTTGAAACGGTTTTGGCCGCAAAAGATGCCCAAGCCAGCGGCGATAATAGCGATGTTATTTACGAAACCGCTGACTTATGGTTTCACTCACTGGTAATGCTGTCTCACCTAGGGGAAGATGCCAGTGCCGTGCTGAGCGAATTGGCACGGCGCTTTGACATGTCTGGCCTAGAAGAAAAAGCTTCGCGCACGACGAACACTTAATACAATGGGCGGTCTATAGCCGTAAGGCGCTGTTATCAATAGGTAGCCGCGCAACACAAACAATAATAGGAGACCTCACGTGGGTATTGGCGGCATCAGTATTTGGCAATTAATCATTATTTTGGCCATTGTGGTCATGCTATTTGGCACCAAGCGTTTGCGCGGTTTAGGCGGTGACTTGGGTGGCGCAATTAAAGGCTTTAAGAAAGCGATGGGCGACGATAACACCCCCACCGTAGAAGATAAAAGCAAGAGCGACGACGGCACCGCTGACAAAGCCCAACAAGAAGAGCCCAGCAAAACTGGCAGCGATAAGTCGTAAACGCCTGTGTTTGATATTGGATTTTTCGAACTGCTGGTCATCACTGTGGTCGGTCTATTAGTGATTGGCCCAGAGCAACTGCCTGGCGCCATGAAAACCGCAGCACTCTGGTGGGGGCGCTTCAAGCGTGGCCTGCAAAATACTCGCACAGAGTTTGAACAGCAAATTGGTGCCGACGACATTCGCCGTCAACTGCATAACGAAGAAGTCATGCGACGCTTAAACGCCAGCCGCGAAGAAATTAAGCGCACCTTAAATGAAAATGTCGCCGACATCAGTGAAAATGTGGCTAACATCGAACGCCAACTGCAATCAGACGTTGATAAACCCAAGCCTTCGGAAGCCAACACCAAAGACCATGACTGAAGCCCCGCTTAACGACCAATCCATGTCATTGGTTCAGCATTTAACCGAATTGCGCGATCGCCTATTACGCTCGGTTTTGTTCGTTTTGGTCGTGTTTTGCTGTTTATTTTATTTTGCTAATGACATTTATGTATTTGTCTCCGAGCCACTAGAGCGCTACCTACCCGAAAACAGCACCATGATTGCTACGGAAGTAGCATCGCCTTTTTTAACGCCGTTTAAACTGACTTTTTTCTTAGCCCTGTTTTTGTCTGTGCCGTTCTTGCTGCATCAAATCTGGTCATTTATCTCGCCAGCCTTGTACGACAAGGAAAAGCACCTCGCTGTACCGTTGTTGATCTCTAGCATTTTTCTGTTCTATGCCGGAATGGCATTTGCCTATTTTGTCGTGTTCCCCATTCTTTTCCAGTTTTTCACCAGTGTTGGCCCCAGCAATATTACTGTCATGACCGACATTAATAATTACTTAACCTTTGTGCTTAAACTGTTTTTTGCATTTGGGCTGGCTTTTGAGATCCCTATTGCGGCCATTATTTTAATTGCCAGCGGAGTGATTACGCCAGACGGCATGGCGCAGAAACGCCCATACATTATTGTCGGTTGCTTTGTCTTAGGAATGCTCTTAACGCCACCGGATATTTTGTCGCAATCACTGCTGGCGATTCCTATGTGGATGCTGTTTGAAACCGGCTTGCTATTTGGCCGTTTAATCGTGCGAAAACAAAAAGATAATCAAATCGGTTAGGTCGCCTTTCCCCTGCACAGGAACGTGATCCGCCTTTAACGTCCACCCGCTTAGGCCTACAATGACCCTGCTTGGAAAGCCCTATTCAGTCGTTCTTCTCACTCGGAGTACACCATGCCCCTGAATCACCTGTTACGCCCCCTGCTTATTGCCTTGTCTTTGAGCACTCTTCCGCTCACTGGCAGTTGGGCCGAAACAGGTGTCGGCTCCCCCTCAGAGCTAGAACAAGGCCCACTACCACTCGAAGAGTTACGCACCTTCACCAAAGTTTATGAACATATTCGCCAAGGTTATGTAGAAGAACTGGACGACAAAACGCTGTTGGAATACGCCATCAAAGGCATGCTATCCGAATTAGATCCGCACTCATCTTACTTGAATGCGGCATTATTTGATGACTTGCAAGTGAATACCACTGGTGAGTTTGGTGGTCTGGGTATTGAAGTGGGCATGGAAAATGGTTTCATTAAGGTGATTGCCCCTATAGATAGCACACCTGCTGCCAAGGCTGGGGTGGAAGCGGGCGATCTGATCATCAAGCTGGATGAAACTCCCGTAAAAGGGCTGAACCTAGGCGAAGCTGTGGACCTGATGCGTGGCCCCAAAGGTAGCGATATTATTATCACGATTGTTCGCGAAGGTATCGAACAACCCTTCGAGCTCACTATTACACGCGACATCATCAAAGTAGACAGCGTTCGCACTCGCTTTGTAGAAGAAGATTACGCCTATCTGCGCATTGCCCAATTCCAAGTCAATACGGGTGAAGAAATCCAAACAGCGGTTAAACAGATGGTTCGCGACAACCCCGACATGAAAGGTGTCATCTTAGACTTGCGCAATAATCCGGGTGGTGTTTTACAGGCCTCAGTAAAAGTTGCTGACACTTTTTTGCAAGAAGGTTTGATTGTCTACACCGAAGGGCGTATTGCTAATACCGACATCAGCTTTGAAGCAACCCCTGGGGATTTGACCCATGGCTTGCCACTTGTGGTACTGATTAACGGTGGTTCTGCCTCGGCCTCTGAAATTGTTGCTGGTGCCCTGCAGGATCAAAAGCGCGCCATTATCATGGGGACTCAGAGCTTTGGTAAGGGGTCGGTTCAAACGGTCATTCCGTTGACAGATGAATCAGCCATCAAGCTCACGACAGCGCTTTATTTTACACCCAACGGCCGCTCGATTCAGGCTCAAGGCATTGTGCCTGATATCGAAGTGGAGCGTGCAAAAGTCACTAGCTTACGCCCAAAATCGATGATGACCGAAGCGGATCTGGACGGGCATTTAAATAACGCCAATGGCGGCGAAGACATCGGCAGTAAAACACGGGACGAAGATAAAAAGACAACGGAAAACTTATTAGAAAAAGACAACCAGATGTTTGAAGCATTAAGCTTGCTCAAAGGCATTCACCTGTTCGCTCAAAACCGTGCTGAAATGAAGACACCCGACAAGCAAGACCCATTACCCTCGGCTACACCAAGCGACATCACGCCGTAAATCACAGCGGCGTTTGGTCACACCAGTGCCACATCGGCTTCATTGCTTACCGGAGTGGCAATGAAGCCGATGTGGCACTAAGGGCTGTTAACCCACTGTGGGATTGCGTCTCAGAAGCCATAAGGAATCAGTGCGTGTCTCAGCAACGCTACAAAGCCAGCCACCCAATATGGGCTCTGCTCGTGATTATCGCCTTCGGCTTCACTGAGCAGACCCATAGCGCTGACAAGATGACTGCGCTAACACCATCACCACCTGCGCTTAAAGCACCCGTTCAGCCAGCGAAAATTGCGATCATTATCGATGACCTTGGTTATAACCTAAAGCAAGGAGCGGCCATCGCTCGCCTACCCGGTGCCATCACACTTTCCATCCTGCCCTATACACCCAATAGTGTCGCATTGGCAGAACTGGGCTTTCAGCAGGGCAAGGAAATCATGCTTCATGTCCCCATGAGCGCTCTGGCCGCACGACCGCTGGACATCGGTGGACTCACAGCCAGTATGTCGGAACAAGAGTTTATTACCGCGCTGACTCAAAGCTTACAAACCATTCCTCATGTACGCGGCCTCAACAACCACATGGGCAGCTACTTAACCCAGTTAGATACACCGATGACTTGGCTAATGGCCGAACTGGCCCGTGAAGATTTATTTTTTATCGACAGCCGCACCAGCCCTGACAGCATTGCTTGGGATGTCGCGATACAACAACACGTACCCAGCCTGAAAAGGGATGTGTTTCTGGATAACGATCGCAGTCACACGGCTCTCCAGCAGCAGTTCCAACAGTTGATAAAAAAGGCACGGCGACAAGGGTTTGCCATTGCGATTGGCCACCCTTATGCCGAAACTCACCAATTCCTCTCAGAGATTCTGCCTACTTTAAACGATTTGAACGTCATGCTTGTTCCTGTCTCAGACTTGCTTTATCAGCACCCAGAGGTTATTAACGCTGCGACTCCCCCGAGAGAAAGCCAAACCGAACTCACAAAATCGACTGAGAATACTGTACAAAATTAATACTATTCGATAGCATCAGCTTGCTTTTATTATTTTTATGTAAGCACCCAAGGAAAGAACTGCCGTTTTTGATCGCGTTAGGCAAATACTACGCCCTAACGAAACTGGCAGGGTCTGTACGGATAAATAAAATAAAGCACTGATCACTAGTCAGATAAATAAACCTAACAACAAGGATTTCGGCGTCAGCTGAGTTGCCACATAAGGGGAAATGGAAATGATCGATACTCGTACGGGAGAACAGCAGAACCCACCATCTAGGAGGGAACGCTTTTTTCAACAAGACAGCTATTGGTACTACACCACACGTGAAGGCGTTGATATTGGCCCATTCGACCACAAAGAAGACGCTGTCGAAGGCTGTGCGGACTTTTTGGATTTTATCAGTACAAGAGATCCATCTTTTTCACAAACCTTAAGACAATATTCCCACTGCGCTTAAGGCAGATAACAGAAAGGAAGGATACCTTCCTTTCTGTTTGACATAGGTTTCTTCATCAGCTGCTGCTATTCACTCTACAGCCTTACTTCAACACCCTGCGCCTGCATGAACGCTTTGGCTTCTGGTACAGAATGCTCACCAAAGTGAAAAATGCTAGCCGCAAGCACAGCATCCGCTTTACCTTCTTTCACACCGTCTACAAGATGTTGTAATGCCCCAACACCGCCAGAGGCAATAACAGGTACCGCAACGGCATCACTGATGGCTCGCGTTATCCCCAAGTCAAAACCATTTTTGGTACCATCACGATCCATGCTGGTTAGCAAGATTTCACCAGCACCGTAGTCCGCCATTTTCATCGCCCACTCTACGGCGTTGATGCCGGTCGGTTTACGCCCGCCATGAGTAAAGATCTCCCAGCGCCCTGGTTCACCGTCTGCGCTAACACGTTTGGCGTCAATGGCCACCACAATGCATTGAGCCCCAAAACGCTCCGAAGCCTGACGCACAAAATCTGGGTTGTGAACCGCCGCCGAGTTGATGCTGACTTTATCCGCACCGGCGTTTAGCATGACTCGAATATCGTCAATGGTACGAATCCCCCCCCCAACAGTAAGCGGAATAAACACCTCTGAGGCTATTTTTTCCACCGTGTGAACCGTTGTGTCACGGCCCTCATGGGTAGCTGTGATGTCCAGAAAGGTGATCTCATCGGCACCTTGTTCGTTGTAGCGAATCGCAATTTCCACTGGGTCCCCAGCGTCTCGGATTCCAACAAAATTGACGCCTTTGACCACGCGTCCGTTATCGACATCCAAACAAGGAATGATTCGTTTTGCCAACCCCATGAAAACCTCTACTTCTGTAACAGCCGAGTGTTAATTCTCGATAAAATACGAAACCAACCGCCTTAGCAGTTGCCATCCCAAGTGACAAAGTTCTTCAGCAGTTGCAGACCCGCTGTGTGGCTTTTTTCTGGATGAAATTGCACCGCAAATACATTGTCACGACTCAGTGCCACATCAAAATCCAACCCATAATGACAGCGACCAAGCACTTCTTTGTCATCTTCTGCGTGAATGTAATAGCTGTGTACAAAATAAAAGCGAGCACCATTATCAATATTTTCCCACAGAGGGTGTGGCTTTAATTGCTGCACTTGGTTCCACCCCATATGGGGAACTTTGAGATGCTCACCATGCTCATCGCGTAGATCTTTGCCAAAGAAGCGCACTTGGCCCTTAAATTCACCAATACAAGGAACACCGCCATTTTCTTCGCTCAGATCCATGAGTGCTTGCAGCCCTACGCAAATGGCTAAAATGGGCTTTCCTTGTGCCATTAATTGAGGCACTAGGCGGTCAAAGCCTAAACGGCGAATTTCCGCCATGCAATCTCGAATGGCGCCCACACCAGGAAACACCACTCGGTCTGCGCTCGCTATAACCTCTGGGTCTGCACTGACCAGTACTTGCGCATCTGGGGCTACATGCTCAAACGCGCTGGCCACAGAATGTAGATTGCCCATTCCATAATCAATGATGGCAATTCGATTTATCGACATACACAATCCAAACAATCAAAAACGGGGCCAAGCAGCCCCTCGATAGAGTTTATTAAAGCAGGTGGGCCGTTTTGTAGCAGCGCCTACCACAGACAATGCCTAAAACGCTTATAAAGTGCCTTTCGTGGAGGGCATGACCCCAACCATCCGCGGATCCAGCTCCAATGCCATGCGCAGTGCACGACCAAAAGCTTTAAATACAGTTTCAATCTGGTGGTGCGCATTGTGGCCACGTAAGCAATCGATGTGCAGCGTAACCTGAGCGTGATTAACAAAGCCTTGGAAGAACTCCCAAAACAGCTCGGTATCAAACTCGCCAACACGCTTTTGCGTAAAAGGCACATTCATGATGAGTTCTGGACGACCAGAAAAATCAATCACAACTCGTGACAGTGCTTCATCCAAAGGTACATAAGCATGACCGTAGCGGCGGATGCCTTTTTTATTGCCCAGTGCTTGCGCCAAAGCCTGCCCCAGTGTGATGCCAATATCCTCAACGGAGTGATGATCGTCGATATGGTTATCGCCTTTACAGTTCACATTGATATCGATCAGGCCATGCCGAGCAATCTGGTCCATCATGTGCTCAAGAAACGGCACGCCCGTCTCAAAGACGCCTTCTCCCGTTCCATCCAGATTCACAGCCACTGATATTTGCGTTTCTAAAGTATCTCGGCTGACACTAGCGGTGCGTTCCGCCATAGTAATCTCCTACAAGGCTAACCGACGGCTCTAAGATTTCAGAACCGTCATAAATATAAGTACGAATTATAACGTGCTGATGCTCAGATGACATCCAAAGCTGCTGCTGTTAATACTCACCAACGTAACAATATAACATTACTTAGACTAAAGCAGTCTTGCCGGCAACAATGATCAGCAGATAAAACGGCCACCGCGTTACAGTCATACAAGATAAGATCCTGCGACTGGATGGAAGCATACGATCGCCAAAATCTGTTTTTGCTTGGCACTCAAACGGACTAAAGCGCCAAAGTAACGATATAGAGCCGCATTTTGATCTGCATCAAAACGCGGCTCTATTGATCGCCGTAGACTGTATCCATCGACTAAATACACCGTAGGAGAAACATCATGGGTGACGCGGTTTTTGTTGGAACTGTAGCAATGGTTGTAGGAATGGGTGGTTTCGTTGCTTTAGGTGCTATAGGTGGCTTGTTGTGTTTTTGGCTTGATAAACGCACCGATCACGGCGCAACACACTGACTTACTTGTATCAGACTTTTTGTGGGCTGTTTTTCACCCTAGGCGTTCACGCATAGTCAATCATGAAAACAGCCGCAGCTATCGTATGGCTATCATTTTTACCGTTCCTATGGAGCGGTTTTTTTGATAGCTAAAAACCTTTCATTGGCAGCCTATAATAAGGCCTATTGCCTTTAGCCGATCACAAAGAATCTTCGGTCAAAATTATCATAGTGATGCTTTGAAAATAGTGGTTTTATAAAAAGAGTATTTTCATAAAAATATTACCAGCCCAAGAACGGTATAGTCCATTCTCGTTGCAGAGGCCCCGTTAAGCTCTCACTGTCATAAGATGCCAACACCAGAGCACTGACCTGAATTCGGATAGGCGAATCCCCCAATGGCTCCCGCAAGTTTGTAGCAATACGCTCTGGACTGACTGCTTTACTGTACAAGCCCAGCGTAATATGAGGCACGTAAGCCTCTGTTCTAAAGTCCGAGTGGCAACCCACAAGAACCTTACGCAGTTCACCCAACTGACCACTTGGATCCGTTACCTCTAGAAACGGCGCTGTTGCGAAACTGTTCAAACCATGAACATATATATCAAACGGCTTAATACGCTTATGCGCTAGCGTTCTCAATATGGCCTTCTGCATCTGTGGAGTAAAATCATCACTCAGTGGATCGTCAGTTTCCAGCTCATCTAAAAAACCTGCAGCAGCCACCGTAATGTGTAACTGCCGAGAGTAATTGGGATGTACACAGCTTTTAAAGCCAGTTAAGTATTTATTGGCCCTCTGTTGAACCGCATCTTCTTTCACCTCTAAAACCCAAACACCATAACGGCTTCGCCCCTGACTCCACTCTGGAATCAACCTATGACTGCAGACAGTAGTGTTTGGCAAACTGAAAAAATCTTCTGCTACCTGTGGGTACTGAAAAGGGAATTGTTTCATCTTAACTCAGGAAGGAAGGCGCATCACAAATCGAAACTGTTAAACACGTAGATTGCACACACATATAAACATATTGGCCATTAAAAATGCCGCAATAAATGCGGCATTATCTTACAGATAAAAGAATACAGAAAGCGAACTTTGCTAACTAGAAGCCAGGCCCCGTTAGGGATAGCCGTAACATTGTAATTCGGCTCAAGTCATAATAACTTCATGGATAAGCCAGCTGTTCTTGTTCACCTTGATAGCTTAGGACAGGTACTTTCTAGTCAGGCTGCTCTACCACATAAAGGCCCGGCGCAGGCGTTAGCGGTGGATAAGCCTCATTGCCAATGATGTCAGCTACAATACGCTTTTCACCACCACGCTCATTGAGCCACTCGCTCCAATGTGTCCACCATGTACCACTGCATTTCGTGGCGGTTTCTAACCAGGCTTCAGCGTCTTGTTCTTTGCTGTCGTTAAGGTAGTAAAACGTATTGGCAATACCCGGTGGTCTTAATACACTTTGTATGTGTCCGCTAGTACTTAGAACAAAAGTACACTCTCCACTTACCTGAGAAGGTACATCAAAACACCTTTTCCATGGCATAAGATAATCTTCTTCTCCTCCGACACAATAGAAATCCATAGATAATTTTTTGACATCAATCGGATGCCCTTTTACCACTAAGGTATCAGGATTGGAAAAGGAGTCTTCAATAAAAATATCCAAAAAGTCACTGTGCAATTTTGCTGGTAACCGCGTTGAATCATTATCCCAGTAAAGCACATCCATAGAAGGGGGTTCTTTACCCAGCAAATAATTATTTACCCAATAGTTCCAAACCAGCTCAGTTGGGCGTAACCAGTTAAAAATGTGCGACAACATTTTGCCATCCATGTAACCGGATTTCTCAGATATCTTACGGCTGAACTCAGCCAACTCTCTGGTCGCAAACAAACCCAGTGATGAGCTGTCATCAGCTCGCAATGCGGTCACGAACATAGAGTGGGAATGCACTAGCGGTTTATTGGCTGCATCTAAGTAGCCAAGTAACGCCATAGAGGTAAGTCCACCGGCACAAGCACTGGTCAGATTAATCTTATCCGCTCCAGTGATGTCTAGCATCACAGCAATCGACTGCTCTAATTCGCTCACGTAATAATCTAGATCCCAACGACCACAATCTTTGCTGGGGTTACGCCAACTGATAATAAAAGGCTGTATTCCTTCATCTTGCAAATGCCGAATCAAACTGTTTTTAGGCGACAAATCAAAAACATAAAACTTGTTTAATTGTGGTGGCACAATCAGTACAGGCCTTTTAGAAACAGCTGTACCCGCTTTCATTTTATACTGAATGAGCTCTAACACCTCACTGCGATAAACCACCGCTCCTTCAGTATTGGCCAGATCAACGCCCACACTGAAAGCATCAGAGCGAATCTGACTGGGCATACCGTGATTATGCTGCAAGTCGTCTAATAAATGTTTAAAACCATCAAGCACACTTAAACCGCCTGTTTGATAGGCACGCTTAACGGCTACTGGATTCAAGGGTGAGTTTGTCGGTGATATCAATGCACTGATTTGTTGGTACAAGAATCGACTGCGCCTGCGATCCGACTCTTCTAAATCTAGATCATTAACCCACCCAGAAACTTCTTTATCCCAAGCAAGGTAAGATTGCATCGCGACACGGTAAAAGAAATTTTCACGCCAGACTAAATCGCGAAAGCGTTTGTCTTTTCGTTCTGGCTCAATATTCGATTGTGATTTAACAATGCTCACGAGTTCTTTGGCGAAACTACCATAGTGCTCAGCAAAAACTTCTGGCTGTTTCGCCGTCTGAACAAAAAAGTTAACCGCAGAACCTAACAAACCTTTACCGGGTAGAGTTCTAGCAGCCTGCTGCTTGCCTGTTGTCGATTGTGGCGATAAACGAACAAAGTCAGAAGTCAAGGCGTCTGCACCTTGGACAGTTGATCCATGCTGGTGCTGCAGAGAAGCTTGCGCACCAGTATGAGACTCGCAAGCGGAGGATGGATGGTTAGAATACACGTCTTCTTCAACATATTGCTGACGCAAGCCTTCCGCAAATTCGCTCAGCGCTGCAGAAGATCGACGTAGCTTTTCGAGAGCCGAGCCATAATCTGAGCTAGGCTTTTCCGATGAAACTTTTCTCGCCATGTCTCTTTTAGCGCTAGAGTTACTGTTTTTTTGAGCAGCCGATTTTGTTAAAGGTTCGTTAAAGGACGCTGGATCTTTATTAGAGATATGCTTAGAGCCATGATTTTTTTCAGTACTACCTTCAGGCATACCGATGATATCTGTTTTCGCCAAGATATCTTTGTGGCTACTTGGTAGTGCGCTCGCATGAGTCATAACCTGAAACTACCTCGCTTCACTTAACTGAACGCCAGAATCAAAACTGTTAGCGTATCAATAGACTGATACCCAGATGCTATAAACTATTGATGCCTTTACAGAAATTACATGACTTGCTGCTAACTTGTTCAATCAAGGTACTGTTGAAAAACTTTAAAAGATGGCGCCTACACATCACGGAGAAATTGTCCCCAGAAGACGCCGAACCTAGAATCCTAATCGGAAAACCACTCTACGCTGCAGAAGTTTGACCGCCATCAGACTTTGATTTTTTCGCTGAAGATCTTGTTGCTGGCGGTTTCGATTCTTGCAGCTTCTCCGACAATTCAGTAATAGAGTCTGCCATGTCTTTCATCAGACTGGTCATTTGATCCATGTCTTTTCGGCTTGGAACACCCACGAAATGCAAAGATTTATTGACACCTTTATCTAAAGCATCTTCGACATGACTGATTCTGCCTTGCGCCTTCGTGGTCAAATCAGCTTTCATAGTGGTCAGCTTCGCTTTAGGTGCGTCAAGCTGCTTCATGATGGCGGTTTTCGGAGCCGTTATTTTTACACCTCTTCCCTTAGCGGCCATTTTTTTACTGCTTGAAGCGACACCCTTGCCCAAACTTTTGAGTTTTTCTTCTGCTGTAACCGCTGTGCCTAGCCACGTATACCAAGCAAATTTATAAGCTCCGCCGACTCCAGAGATTACTTTAGAGACACGACTTGGAACCTTTTCTTCCACTTTATCCACAACTTCAGATATTTCTTCAGACATAACGAACCTCACAATAGGTGATCATGAACATTAATGATGCTCACAGGTGTATGACGTACAGAATTAGGAAGCAGCGTCCGTGCCAAACAACAAATCTAAAAAATAGACTTATTGACAACAACAACATCCAAACCCTGTTGGTAACTTAGAAAGTATGAATAGCTGGGCGTACTGTCAACGTCTAATTGATCAAAAAATAATTAATTTTTATATCTGAAATTATTGCGTCACAAGAGTGCAATACCAGTGCAATACTGCCGGAATCGAGTGCACAAAAAAATGATTTATACGTCATCAGCAGCTAACCAAGAAATAAATCAAACCTTCACTTGCTAATTGTCCTGACTTGGAGATACTGGAGAAAAATCGTCTTGGCTGGCTTGCAACAGGAAAACATTTTGGAAATCGAAGAGTGCTTTGTTGAAGCTTCGGGGCTGCAAATTCATGTCGCTCGAAAACTCGATGTAAGCGACCGTCCTCTTTTACTGTTCAATGGAATTGGCGCTAATGTGGAAATATTGGCACCGTTGATGCAGGCACTGGAAGGCATCGAGTGCATTACTTTCGATATGCCTGGTATTGGCTTGTCTGATGTCTCCAAGCTCCCTATGCGACTTCCAGGGCTTGCCAAAATGGCTTCGGAAGTTCTCGATCATTTTGGCTATGGCAAAGTGGATGTCTTAGGTGTGTCATGGGGCGGCGGCATGGCTCAAGAGTTCGCGCACTGTTACCCGAAACGTTGTCAGAATTTAATCTTGGCCGCTACCAGTGCTGGTGCCGTGATGGTACCGGGTAAACCCTCAGTTTTTATGAAGCTGTCTAACCCCAAGCGATATTTCGACAAAAACTATTTAAAAGACATTGCACAACATATTTATGGTGGCGAGCTTCGCAAAGACCCTGAACTCATGAACGAGTACACCGAACGTGTACGTCCACCTAAATCCGCTCAAGGCTATCTTTATCAACTCTATGCCGCCACCTACTGGACCAGTATCCACTGGCTGCACAAATTGAAACAGCCCACACTCATACTGGCAGGCACAGATGACCCTTTAGTTCCGATTATCAACGCACGAATTTTACACAGTCGTATTCCCTACAGCCAATTGATTGAAATTGACTGCGGGCACTTATTACTGATGACAAAGATGTCTGAAGTGGCACCCATGATTACAGACTTTTTACGTTATTCAGACCCAAATAAAAAACAAGACGTTGTGCATTAGGGCTTCGGAGATCACACATGTTAATTTCACTCGCCATTTTTCTTGCGTTTACATTGTGGACGCTGTTCCACTGGCAAGAATTACCTGAGCTGCTCAAAAATGAATCGGCCAATGAGCGCTGGCCTCTCAGTATCCATCACACAGCAACACCTCTGCGATTGATTGCGATTACACTGTTGCATAGCGCTTTTAACATTGTTGTATTTTATGTCGTGCATAAAGTGGTTTCTACCATCTGGGATTCACCACTCTCGCCTTGGCTGACACTGGCATTATTGCTGACTCTTAACTTTGTACCTTATGGATCAAAGCTAGTGGCTTATGTGCGCTACTTTTTCCAACGTCATGTGTTCTTTCCTGCTTTGCCTAGCCACCAAGAAGACGCCATCATTAAAACCCTTATGGACCAAGCGGAACACGATGCCAATACCATCAGTGAAATTAACCGACTTCACGATCTTCTTAAACGGCAATTCCGAGGCTACTTACACGCCATTAATTTGCGCAGCCTGAAAGATGAACGCAGCCTCGTTAGACGCGAATTTAAACAAATGCGCTTTAGAGGCATGCTGGAGGCAGATCAGTTAACCCCAATCGAAGTCCAACAACTTCGCTTCCACCTCTACTCTTGTTATCGATTACTGACTCGGCTTATCTTGTCCAAGCATTGGTCAGGCAAAGAGCGTCGTCGCGCATTTCGCAATATTGACTACACCATTAACATCGGCGACGGTAGCTTTTATGCTCAGTGTCGACGGCTCAAGCACTCCTTTAATCGCCGAGTAATCCATAAAATGAAACGCTAGCCTTATTCATTCTTTCGCGGTTGTTGTTAAAATGCGCGTTTTCCAAACTGAAGATGTTTCAAATCCCTCTTTAGCGACCCCGTTAACACT
>CBFHKY010000003.1:66680-101723 GCA_965656525.1 Pseudomaricurvus sp.
GCTATGGCGCGATTCCCTTAATGCTTAGACGCCTCTTCCAATAAATACCATTCAATAACAAGCCTCCACTAAATAACCTCGATAACAATAGTTATTGATACACCTCTTGATAATCATTATTATTACGTTACTTATTTGAATTATTCCTACCTCTCTCAAGGCTTGACTCTCATGCTCGATGACTCCTCTTGGATTGTCACAGGCGGTCCTGTTGTTTGGATTTTACTGTTGTGCTCACTGGTTGCTGCAACGTTGATTACACTGAAGCTCATCCACTTTTATGGCGTGCTGAAATTGCAATCATCCGCAGCCAACGCTGCATTAGCACATCTTCAGCTGGGGCAATGGAGCCAAGCTTTGCTGCTGACCAAGAGCAGTCCAACCCCGCACTGCGCCATCATCGCTCAAGTACTGGAGCTACGAAACGCGCATTTATCAACCGAACAGAAAAAAGAAGAAGCACTACGCTTAGCTCGTCACCACATTCAGAACCTAACGGGTTACCTGCGTCCATTGGAGGTCATTGCCACACTCGCACCACTAATGGGGCTATTCGGCACCGTACTTGGAATGATAGCCGCTTTCCAGGCTATGGAAGCCGCCGGCAGCCAAGTTAACCCCGCTGTATTATCGGGTGGTATCTGGCAAGCACTGCTCACAACAGCCGTTGGCTTGGCTGTCGCTATTCCTACATCGGCGGCTTTCAGCTGGTTAGAAAGACGAGCCGAGCGCGAAGCCGCAACCATTCAAGATTGTATGGAAAGTGCGTTCACTGAAATAGAGCGCCATTCGAATCAGGAAAGCAGTAAAGCCGCATGTCGCTCTTAAGCTTACAGCCTATGCGTCACAGCAAGCCAATCAGTCTTACTGCGCTGATTGATGTGGTGTTTATTCTACTGATGTTTTTCATGTTGACGTCGAGCTTCACCACGCGGTTTGAAACTCAAATTCAAACCGCCACGGCGGCCAGCCCGAGCACAGAACTCAATACGCCGCCGATGGCTTTGGCACTGAACCCTTTAGGTCATTTTGAAAAACTGCCAAGTACTGATATAGCGGATGAACGGTGGCTGCAATCACTGCCAGCGGAGCAGCCTATTATGGTTTATCCCTACGGTGATACACAGGTACAAACCATTCTCTCTCAACTGCAATACCTGAGAGAGCTTGAGTTAACTCACGTCAACCTTGGAGAGCCGCTCGCGCCTTAAGGCGCTTGAGCAAATCCATGATGTGTATTTGTTGTCGCACCGAAAACAGAATATTGATATGAGCACTCTTTGGAAAAAGCCTAAACCTGCAACGGACGAGAACTTAATTCCGCTGATTAACATCGTTTTTTTGTTGCTGATATTTTTTATGGTTGCCGGCCAGATGCGTGAACAGACAGCGGCTGGCCTGTCGCTACCGATCAGCAACGCCGGAAACAAGGCAGAAACGGTCGAACACCGTTTAGAGATGAATGCCGAATTACAAACGTTTTTCAACGGCCAGCCCATTGCACAAGAGCAACTTGTTCAACAGCTCACTCAGCTACCCAATAAGGCACAGCTGACGGTATTTCTGCATCGCCACCTAACAGCACAGCAAGTTCAACCCGTACTGTCTTTGCTGCGCGAGCAACAGATCACTCGCATTAACTTAATCAGTGAGTCCGAAGGGTAAGCATGAAGCCACAACTCTGGATCAGTGCGCTACTTGTCTCTCTGTTATTACACAGCGTTGTGCTGTGGGCGCTGACAACCTCTTCCAGCACAACCGTATCTGGGGCTTATGGCGATGGCGATGGTGGCGTTGAAGTAGGCTTGGGGTTAGAAGGCTCTTATGTGCAATCCTCCGAAAGCCAAAGCAAAAAAATTGAGCCCGCCGAGCCGAAGTCTGAGCCACCTAAACCTGCCGAACAACCCAAGCCCAGCAAGCCGCCTGAACCCAAACCAAAAGCACCTAAGCCGGTCGTCAAGGCTACACCACCCAAGACCAAAATTGCTGAAGCACCACAACACAGCGATATAGTCAGCGAGCAAGGCGTATTGGAGAAATCCACCACAGCACCTGTCAGTGCATCCGCTGTTAGTGCCGCCGATGAAGACGACAAAGTTGAGGAAAGCGATGCCCAATCAACGCCCACAAACACCGCCAGTAAAGCGCAGCAAAAAGCGACGGGTACCGCACAAGATCAAAAAAGAGGCGGGAAATTCGGCAACACCCAAGATTATTTTGCGCATCTTATGGCATGGCTAAACAGTTATCGCAGCTACCCAAAAGAAGCAAAAAAATACAAACAACAGGGCATCGTGCAACTGCAATTCACTATGAATCGCGACGGCATCGTGCTTCACAAAAACATAAAAAAAAGCAGCGGTTATCCATTACTGGATCAATCCGCACTAGACATGCTGACAAAGGCACAGCCTTTGCCAGCATTCCCTGAGAACCTAAAAAAAGAAAAAGTGACTTTAGTCATACCAATTGAATACTCATTGATTACCAACAAATAATTCAAGGAACAGCCATGAAAGTATCCAAAGATCTGTCGCCTGCGCTGACATTGCGCAAGCCTCGGTTTAACCCAGCTACAGCAGCTCTCGCATTAGCACTGCCATCTGTTTTAATAAGCGCTCAACTAATGGCTCAGGAAGACGAACCCATCATGATGGGCACCATGCAAATTGAAGAGCGTACGGTTGATACCAACCCTTATGCTGAGGCAGGCGCACCTTATAAGGCTCGTATTTCCGGCGACAGCCGCCACGTTAAACCCTTGGCAGAAACACCACAAACCATCACGGTTTTAACACAAACCGCGATTCAGGAATCTGGCGATACCGATCTACGCGCGATATTGGCCAGCCAGCCAGGTATCTCTTTGGGAACGGGCGAAAACGGTAACGCTTTTGGTGACCGCTATGTGATTCGTGGCCACGAAGCACGCTCCGATGTGTTTGTTGATGGTTTGCGTGATCCAGGTATGACAACTCGTGAAAGCTTTGCCGTTGAACAAATCGAAGTCACCAAAGGCCCAAGCTCGACTTTTGCCGGTCGTGGTTCTACCGGCGGTGCCATCAACAGCATTACCAAACAAGCCAGCACCGAGTACGGCTTTAACAAAGTACAAGCGGGTATTGGTACCGATAACTACACACGCCTGACTTTGGACAGCAACATTGCCATCAGTGATAACGCCGCTGTACGTGTTAACTTAATGCACTCTGATCAAGATGTTCCCGATCGTGAACCTGCCGATCGCGAACGTACCGGCTTAGCGTTGTCTGGTGCATTGCAAGCAACCGATAAGCTGAAACTGGTCGCCGACTACTATTATCTAGAAGCTAAAGACACCCCAGATCTAGGTTCTTATATAGACAGCAGCGGCAAGCCTGTAAAAGATGTTCCGGTTTACCTCCAGAAGGAAGATTTTCTGGATTCTGATGTTGAAACCTTCACCTTCCGCGCCAGCTATGAATTCAGTGACGCTCTGCGCCTAAACAATGCCACCCGATATGGCACGACAGAAAATGGTTACGTTGTGACCGGTACGCGTGGCGGCCGCACACTCAGTACCCACCAAGGCTGGCAAGAAGTGGACTACTTCGCCAATATGACCAACCTGTTTTACGACACCGACATCGGGGGCAAAAAGCATCAGTTTGTAGCCACCGTCGAATACACCAGCCACGGAGTTATTAACGGTAACTACACCAATCCTGACGGCAGCCGTTTGGGACCAGGCGCTTCAAGCACGCCAAACTGTGGCACCAGCTACTGCTTTTCTGATGGTAACGGCAACTACTACAGTGATGTTAACAATCTACTGCAGCGTGACATCACTAAAGGTGCCAAAGATTCCGATTACAACATCGACACGTGGTCTTTCGCTTTGATGGATACCATCGATCTAAACGATCAATGGTCTGTATTCTTAGGTTTACGTGCCGACCGTTTCGACTACAAAAACATCACCGGCAGCACCAACAAAACTACTTTCGAGTACTCCGATACCCTTTGGAATGGCCACGCTGGAGTTGTCTATCAGATGACCGAAGAAGGCAATTTCTATCTGACCTACAGCACCTCCGACAACATCAACGGTGGTGAATCCGACGTAGGTGGCAACTGTGGTTACGGCGGCATTTGTGGCGATTCAACCATCATTGGTGATAGCAAGCCCGAACACACCGAAAATATTGAACTGGGTACCAAGTGGAACCTGTTCGATGAAAAACTGCTGGTCACGGCTGCTATTTTTCAGATCACTAAAGACGACGTCATGGAAGGTGCCGATTATGAAACCACAGGCACTCTAAATACTGGCGAAAACCGCGTTGATGGTTTTGAGTTCTCTGTCACCGGTAACATCACCGAAGCGCTGAGTGTTCAGGCGGGTGCCGCCATTATGAATGCAGAGATTCTGTCGTCCTTCAACAATGGCGTCAACATGGGCACTGATCGTCGGGGCAACCCTGTTCTCACCAGTGATGATAAAGGCAAAACTTTGGCGAACTTCGCCGATAAAAGTGCCTTTGCCCAGCTTCGCTATCAACTGACAGATGCATTGTCTGTGGGTGGTAACGCTACTTATTCCAGCGAAGTGTATGTAGGGCAGCCTGACTCTGCCGCTGACTCACGTGGTGTACCGAGCTATACCGTTTACGACCTGTTTGCGACTTATGAATTTAACGAGCAGCTCAAGGCACGGTTGAATATTGGTAACGTGACCGATAAAGACTACTGGCATACGGCTTACCGCAGCGGCTCTTTCGCCTATATTGGTGATCGTCGCAATGCACAGCTAAGCGTTGCTTACGAGTTCTAATGATCGGTGACTTGCTCACCATCACGTTCGATTAAGTAAGCAGTAATCACGTTAAACCAAGCTCAGGGACGAGCTTGGTTTTTCTGTTTTCACCCTAAACTTTTCTGCCCTGATTCTTGCTAAACTTCACCTAATTCCATCACCTTTGGTGTTTACCTACACAATAGGCAGCCGTTTATGAACAACCTTTATGTTCCCAAACTCCAACAACTGCCAGCCGATATGCTCAGCTTGGCCGATTATGAGCGCCGAGCCCCAGAATTTATTCCGCACCCCATTTTTGAATACATCGATGGTGGTTGTGGCAATGACATCACACGTCATTCCAACACCTCTGCTTTTGATAGATGGAAGATTTTACCGCGTCAATTGAGAGACTTTCGCTCTGCCTCGCTACAAACTCAATGGCTCCAAAACACGTTGGCTTGCCCTATTGGGATTGCCCCTGTGGCCTATCAAAAGCTGGTACACCCAGATGGCGAAATTGCCACGGCAAAAGCCGCTGATGCTCTTGGCAGCTTATTCTTAACCAGCACGTTAAGCTCGACATCTGTAGAGGATATCGCCGCTGCCACCAAACAACACTGGTTCCAATTGTATTGGCAAAAAAACCGTGAGCACTCTCTGCAACTGATGCAACGAGCAGAAGCCGCAGGTGCCCAAGCCATTGTGCTCACAGTGGATGCCCCCGTTAATGGCTTGCGCCAACGGGCACAACGAGCCAACTTTCAATTACCCAGCCAAATTAGAGCCGTCAACTTGCCTGAACAGGCTGCTCACACCAAAATGCTAGAGCCCCATCAAAGCCCTATCCTGCATGGTGCTATGGCCAACGCCCCAACCTGGGAAGATGTGCGCTGGTTGCGGCAACAAACTCAGCTACCGCTTATCATCAAAGGTATTTTAAGCCCGCTAGATGCAAAATTGGCACAAGATTACGGCGCTAACGGTGTGATTGTATCCAATCACGGTGGCCGTACCATTGATGGAGTGCCCAACAGTATCGACATGCTCAGTGCCGTTCGCAACGCTATCGACAAAGATATGCTGATATTACTCGACAGCGGGGTAAGACGTGGTAGCGATGTGTTTAAAGCACTGGCACTGGGTGCCAATGGCGTCTTACTGGGCCGCCCTATTTTTTATGGACTTGCCATTGCCGGTGCGCTGGGCGTTGCGCACACTCTAAAATTGTTACAAGAAGAACTGGAAATGACCATGGCGCTTGCGGGCTGTCCAACCCTTGAAGACATCACCCACAACTGCCTGATTCCATCCTAAAAAGTCGCTACTATTTGACTGTAACTTCACCACTCTTCACCCACGGGATACTGATTATGCTGCTGCCTGTTGAAAAACTTTTAACCAAAGACGAAGTGCTACAGATTTGTCAGCTCTTAAAATCCAGCACCTGGCTGGACGGCAAAAGCACAGCCGGTGGCATCGCTCAAACGGTTAAAAACAACCAACAGTTGGATGACCAACAGCCAGAAGTGCAACAGTTACAACAGTTTCTACTGCAAAAAATGTCCCGCCATCCACTGTTTATCAGTGCCGCGTTGCCGGAAAAAATCTACCCGCCAAAGTTCAATCGTTATACCGATGGTGGTCATTATGGGCGGCACGTAGACAGCGCCATTTTATATTTAGCCAACGGCGAAAGTTTGCGTAGCGATGTGTCTTGTACTGTATTTTTTTCCGACGCGAGTGAATACGATGGGGGCGAGCTGGCGATTGAAACTCAATACGGTGTTCAGGAGGTAAAGTTAAACGCCGGCGACATGATTTTATACCCTTCCAACAGTTTGCATGAAGTGAAACCCGTAAACCAAGGCGAAAGACTGTGCTCCTTCTTTTGGGTTCAAAGCTTGGTGCGCAGCCCGCTACAACGCGAACAGCTTTTCGACTTAGATCAAACTATTCAAGCCCTGACGCAAGAACGCGGAGCAGACGACGAACACGTGCGGAACCTAAGCGCGTTGTATCACAATTTGATGCGCGGCTGGGCCGTGAATTAAATTACACACCACTTTTATAAGCCATCACTGTGAGCAATCAGTTGATCACCCCATTGGCGAATAGCCTCTTGCTCCGATGGCTTTTTCTTGTTCCAACTAGCAATGGGCATTCGCATTCTGGGGTAACGTTTTAACTGTTGCTGATGGCGATCAACAAAGTGCCAATACAACGCATTGAAAGGGCAAGCCTCCTGCCCGGTTGTTTTTTTGACGCGATAATAGCAGCCCGCACAGTAATCGCTCATTTTATTAATGTAATTACCTGAAGAAATGTATGGCTTAGTGGCGACCCAACCACCATCAGCGAACTGCGACATACCACGTGTATTGGGCAGCTGAACCCACTCAATAGCATCGGCATAAATACCTAGGTACCATGCGTCTACCTGATCAGGATCAACTCCCAGTAACAGTGCCAAATTGCCCGTAATCATTAACCGTTGAATATGGTGAGCGTAGGCATAATCCAGTGAGGCATTAACCGCATGTGAAACACATTTCATTTTGGTTTTACCATCCCAAAAGAAATCTGGTAACGGTTGATCGGCATTGAATACATTTATACGCTTATAATCATTGCCATTAACCCAGTAAAACGCTCTGACGTATTCACGCCAACCTAAGATTTGCCGAATAAAGCCTTCAACTTGCGGCAAAGAAATATCAGTCGATTTTTTTGACCAAGCCTCTATCGCGGCCTCGATCACCTCTTTCGGATGGATCAATTTACAATTCAAACTAAAAGACAATCGCGAGTGATACAGGCCGTAGTGATGCTCCAGCTGACCCGTCATCGCATCCTGAAACTGCCCAAAATTAGGTAACAAGCTTTCACAAAAGTACGCCATTAGCTCTAAAGACTGGTCACGATTAATAGGCCAATCCAGTGTGTCTTTTCTGTCATTGCTATCACATTCTGATGGCCAATAACCGATAGTTTCTGAGTCAAAATTATCGATGCGCTCACGTACAGAATCGATATTATTATCGAAGGTTAATAACTCGGGGATATCTTGAATATCACTGCTGGAAAATCGATTTCTATTTTCATGATCAAAATTCCACTGTCCACCCACAGGCTGATCATCGTCCATCAAATAACCAAAACGGCGACGCATAGCGCGATAAAAATACTCTAGGCGGTTGTGTTTCTCTGGTTGTACCCACTCTGACAGTTCGTCGAACTCCAGCAAGAAATGCTCTGTATCAAATTCTCTCACGTCGCCACCGAAGTGGATCGACACTTCGCGCAGTTGATTGAGCAACCGCCACTCGTCGGGTCTTTGATATTCAATGGCAGAACAATGGTACTTTTTCGCCAAATGGCAAAGCAGCTCAACAACATCAGCAGGTGCTTTGTTTTGATAAAGAGCATGCTCTAACGTGATGTACTCAACCGAATAACCTGCATTTTGTAAAGATTCTGAAAAGCTCGACATAGCCAAAAAGAAAGCGGCTATTTTTTGTTTATGGTGCGCGACATAGCCTACCTCTTGGGGCAGCTCGGCAATCACATACAACACATCTTCTGACGGCTGAGAAAACCAACTGTGTTGACGATTGAGCTGATCACCGAGTATCAGCCGTAGAGTGTTAAACCTCTTCATGGTTGCTATTACTCAATCTATTCGTTTTACTTATCGTTTAGCTCATCTTCAGAAATCGGCCAATCCACCATGTCCACGTTATTCAGCTGACCAATATGTTGCCTGCCTTGCCAAGCATGGATGTATTCACCCTTCGGATCATAGCTGCGTGTTTGCTTTTCTAAATCGAAGTGACGGCCGCCTCTTGGGTCTGCGCCTACACCGGCAATGTACTGCCAGTTACCCCAATTACTGCCCACTTCATAATCTAACAAATGCTGTTCAAAAAATGCTGCGCCGTAGCGCCAATCCACACCCAGCTCATTCACCAAACAACTGGCGACAATTTGTCGGCCACGATTGGATAAGACACCGGTTGTTTTCAACTCGTTGATACAGGCATTCACCAAGGGGTAAGGGGTAGAAGCGGAACACCAACTTTTAAAACGATGACTGTTAAATGTCGTTAACGGCTTTTTATCGCTCACGCCGGAAAAAGAAAATAATTTGGCACCCCATTTACAGCTGTACCAGAAAAAATATTCACGCCACAGTAACTCAAACCAGAGCCAATAAGTTGAATCGTTAGCACCAAATTGATTTTCGTATTCCTGCAAGTGTGCCTTAATGGTTCGCACTGAAACCAAGCCATAGGCCAAAGGGACAGACCAGTCAGATGACTTAAACATACCTTGCAACTGGTTGCGTGTTGTTTTGTAGGTAGAGGGGTGTTCTGACGAAAAGTAAACCTCTAAATGGTTTTGCCAATTAGAGGCTGGCACCACGGGTGAAAAATAAAGGGGTGGTTGTGATGCTGCAAACTCTGGGACCGCTTGCGCGCCTTCGGTTTGTAACAACGCGGCGCTCATCAACGGCGCGGGGGGAATTTTCGCAAGAGGCTTAAGCGGGGTCAAGACTTCACAATTTTCAATTTTTTTCCGAAACGGAGTAAACACTCCTGGTAGACCAACGATGGAACAAGGCAATTGCGAGGCTTTGTAAAGTGAATGACATTGGTAGCGTAAAAACAAAGTATCTGGCAAAGACTTACAAAGAGCACGCCAACGTTGTTCTTCGTTGTAACCAGCCGACTCAATACTGTACACGTAACGCACGGACAGCTTTTGAATCAAAGAAACTAACTGTTCTGCCGAACGCTGTAACACCCAAAGAGACTGCCCCATGCGACGCAGAGATTGATCCATATGGGTAAGCGATGCCGATAAGTAAGCCTGCCTCTTTTCACTGGGCGGCTGAGCCCAAGGGCCCAATTGGATGCTAGTCCCTTTACCCGTGGTAGCTTCATCCAACAAATACAAAACAATGACATTGTTGTGAGTACTGGCGGCTTGCAGTGCAGGGTTGTCATCCAACCTTAAACCACGATTAACAATAACCAATGCGAGATCATCGGGCCGCTGATACGCCTCATGATCAGAAACTGGGGATAAAAACTTCATGACTAGCAGGGTGCTCCAGCAACGTTTCTTGTGTGTATATCCACACCGAGTGTATCCAAATCCAGAATGGTCAATGACTTACACAGACACGGTGTAAGTGAACAGCGCAACTTAAAGGGGCGAAACCGTTTGAGTGTGCCGTGTTATGTATGCGAGCAGTATCGGCCACCGGAAACACATCCGAGATTACCACTCGATAGTCTCACCTTGCCAATCCAGATAACTCAACTTACCGTCAGCGGTTTGACCTTGCATCAGTTGATACAAACGCTCAGCCACAAACGCCGTTGAAAATAGCTTCTCTTCCGGCACATTTTGCTGAAACGGTTGTGATAAGGGCGTATCGGTAGTACCTGGGTGAAAAGCCATAAGTTTAACCCGTGGCGCACGACGTGCGTATTCGATGGATGCCGTTTTTAACAACATATTCAGCGCCGCTTTACTGGCACGATAACTGTACCAACCGCCCAAACCATTATCACCAATACTGCCCACACGCGCACTTAATGTGGCGTACACACAACCGCTCTTGCCTTTCAGAATGGGTAACAATTTTGCGGCCCACAACGCGGGTAAGACTGTGTTCACTGACAATGTGTGCATTAACGCTTCTGCATCGAGTTCCTCTAGCCGCTTTTCAGGAAACAAGGCCAGAGGCGACGTTTGATGCAACACACCGATACAAACGACAACGCGCTCAATACGCCCTTGATAATCTTTGAGCTGTTCTATAACCAAATCGATAGCGCTCTCATTTTCAGCGCCTTGTATCTGCATAATACGCTTGTCTTCTAGCTCAAGCGGGTTACGACTTACCGCAAGAACTTGGTAGTTCTGCTGTAAAAACTGTTTCACCATAGCAATGCCAATGCCACCACCGGCACCAACGACCAGTGCGATGGGTTGTGATGAAGCAGTGATCATGACTGATGCCCTTTATTAGGTATTTCACAACGGCCGTCACTGCACGTGCGAGAACGCCCTGTTAGCAATTTTGAAAGAACATAACGGTTGTTGGCAAAGCGATGATAAAAAAAGTCGGCAACCGGCTTGATCAAAGGCCAGCGCAACCAGTTATAGCGACGAACACCCACCAGTGACCACGCTGTTGCCGTTACGTCTAAACCCAGCAAGAGTTGTCCATCATCATCCAATGCGTGCAACACCGCATTGGCACGATCTGGATCAATACTCGGGAACCGCTTAGTAAAGTCGGGCTGCCAAATGTTTTCTAAATGTAAAACATGGTGTTGATCGCGCTCAGTTAATGCTTTCATTTCAATCGCACACAAAGGGCAGTCAGCATCAAAAAAAATTGTTAAAGCCAAAACATCACCTCAGCCATAAGAACAACACATGACACATCACGGTTAACGCCGTTAAGCGGCACCGCAGACGCCAGTAAGTTATAGAATAAGAATGTTTGCGTGAGTGCCATTCCCACCCCCATAAAAGCACGAACAATAACGCCAACACGAGAACGACTAACACACTTTGGATTGGCACAACCAGCACCCCAAAAGCAGCGATAGCCAGTAAATTGCTGATCACGTTAGAAAATGGTGAAGAACGCCAGATGGCACCGGCCATAAAAGACAAGATCACCACACTGTAAGCGATAAAGGCTTGCACAGGTTCTACTGTTACGATGCTGGGTAGCGGTAGCCCGAGCATCAAATAGGCAAAGGGCAAGACCCCCAAGTACCCCAACAATGATTCGAGGTGAGTGTGGCTCTTAATAACTGAGTGTTGTGTGGGCGTAGTAGACGTCATGAGAGTTCATACGCAGAAACTCACAGGGCGGATGATTGTGGCAAAACCCATCAGCGGTTACTCATGTTTCAAAGACCGAGCGATGCCCCATACACTACCGCAACCCCATGGCTTGTTTAACTAGAGCATTTTTTAATAACGGTACACTGTTGACCCCTTTCATCCCCGCGTTACGTAACCAACGTACGGCAAGATCATCGGCACCAAACAAGCGTTTAAAGCCTTCCATCACCCCCATCATGCTGAGGTTATGTGTCTTACGCGCACGCTGGTAACGCTTTAAAATAGAGGAATCATGCAAAGGAATGCCTCTGTGACAAGCCCGCAAAATTTCATCCCGCATCGCACAGGCATCCATGAAACCTAAGTTCACGCCTTGACCCGCTAGCGGGTGAATGGTGTGCGCCGCATCCCCCATAAGAGCAATACCTGGTTGAATATAGCTCACCGCATGCCTCTGCCGCAGCGGGAAGGAATAGCGGTCAGCCACTTCTGTTACGGCACCCAAACGGTATTCGAAGGCCTGCGATAGAGTTTCGGCAAAGGCCGCGGAGTCGAGTTGTAAAATATTGTCGACGTGGTGATCATCTATAGACCACACAATCGAACTGTAGTGATCACAGGGTGCCCCCTCTATGGTGGTGTGGAGCGGCAAGAACGCCAGCGGACCACTGGGTAAAAAGCGCTGCCAAGCTGTAGCTTGGTGGGATTTCTCGGTACGCACGGTGGTTACAATTGCGTGATGACCGTAGTTCCACTCCCGCGTAGGCATATTCATCAAACGGCGCACGATGGAGTTAGCGCCATCGGCCGCCAGTAGCAATGGCGCGGTCAACACACGGCCGTCTTCTAATACCACCTTTGAATTTTGAGTGTGTTCATCCCGGGCGATGCTTTGCACTTTCGCCGGCTGCAATAGCGTAATTCCAGAGAAGTTCTCCAGCTGAGCCATCAAAGCCCGAGCGACCACACTGTTTTCAATGATGTGTCCAAGGTTGGCTTGCTGCACATCATTAGCGTGAAAATCAATTTCGCCGGTTCCTTCCGCATCCCACACCACCATGTGCTGATACGCACATAAACGCTCTGACTGGATCTGATCCCACGCACCGACACTGTCTAACAGCGATTGCGATGCATGAGTCAGTGCGACCACTCGAGGGTCAAACTCGACACCCGTGAAATGTGACAGTGGCCCACTCGCCTCGATAACAGCAATTCGGAGGGACTCGCCCCGCGAGTCAGCGGCCAACGCGCAAGCAATGGCACTGCCCACCATACCGGCACCTACTATCACTACGTCGAACATCAGATGTTGTGTGTCTGCTGAAGCTGTCATGTTGTTCTCATCAGAAAGGCAGGTGGAGGGTTTTACTGGCCGACCCCATGGTCTGTCGGGTAAACCACTGCTTGGCTGGTGGTAACATTTCCAACCCGACAAACCCTAGAGATCGCAGTGCCGCTGCAGACAAACGACTGGTTGAAAACCATTTGCTGAGCTGATCGCTCACCAGTACGGTCATGTCTTGGTCTGATTGTTGACTCGCAAGGTATTGCTGCAGTAACGATAGCGCCCCAACATGGCCGTCGTGCTTGGCTTTGGCCAGCACATTAACCAAAGCCGCACAATCTCGCAGGGCCAAATTAAACCCCTGTCCGGCCACTGGGTGAAGAAAGTGGGCCGCATTGCCCATAACGACAATCGAAGAACGCACTTGTTCTTGAGCTAGCGTCAGCGCTAGCGGGTAGGCATCGCGCTTGCTCACCGACGTAAACACCCCTAAGCGATGGCCAAAACGTTGCTGTAACAGGGCAAGAAACTCTTTATCGCTCATGCCCATAATGGCTTGAGCTTCAGCCTTCGGGTGTGTCCACACAAGTGCACTGGTTTTACCATCGGACAATTCATGACTGCTGTCAGTTTCGCTACCCGCTAACGGCAGCATCGCCATTGGACCAGCTTCGGTGAAGCGCTCATAAGCCACATGGTTGTGTGAACGATCCAAACCGATATTGGCCACAATCGCTGTCTGTTCGTAGTCTTCGGTTGTCGCCGTCATACCCAAGGATTGACGCAATGGCGATTGCGCCCCGTCAGCAATCACCGCTAGCTGGGTGAACAACTGCAAAGGTTCGCCATTCTCGAGTACGGCACTCAATACTGCACCGCCTGCGACTGGCTGCAAATTCGTCACCGAAGCCGGTGCCAATACTTGTATATTGCTGTGTGCTTGCAAGTCGCTGAGGAGAACACGCCCTATCCACGCGTTTGGTACCACATAACCCAGTGCCATCACGCCGACATCAGCGCAGTCAATCAGCGTACCCGATACGTGACCGCGATCGGACACATGTACCTTCTTTATAGCCGTACCATGCTGTTGTAACGACGACCAAACACCCATTGTCTGCAACAACTGCACACTGCCATGAGCAATGGCCGTAGAGCGATCATCAAAACTTGGCTGATAGGTGGGTACAGGGTTCTTGCTGGAGACCTCGGGCATGGGGAAGGTTTCGATAATGGTAATACGTCGCTGTGGTAGGCTCTTCGCCATCATTAAAGCCAAAGCCACACCTACCATGCCGCCGCCAATAATCGCGACATCCGCTTGCTGTGTTGAAAACTTGGTCACCGGACAACCCTCGCAAAGGTTTCAAACGCACCTCACGGCGCTAGGTGGATTCAGCCATCAAGGCTTCAATATCCGCGGTTGTTTTGGGCACATCCGCCGTCAATACCTCGTAACCCGTCTTGGTAATGAGCACATCATCTTCGATACGAATACCAATGCCGCGCCACTTGGCTTCAACCCCGGCGTTATCTGGTGCCACATAAATACCGGGCTCTACTGTCATTACCATACCGGGCTCCAGCACACGCCACTCGCCGCCCACACGGTAATCACCCACATCGTGTACATCCAGCCCTAACCAGTGACCAATACGATGCATATAAAATTCTTTATAAGCTTCATCTTTTATCAACTGATCCACTTCGCCACGCAACAGGCCCAGCTCAACTAGACCCGCCGTGATGGTTCGCACAGAAGCTTCGTGGGATTCATTCCAGTGGCGACCGGGCGCGAGGGTTTCTAAGGCCGCGTATTGTGCTTTTAACGCCAAGTCGTATAAGGCTTTTTGTTCGGGGGAAAAGCGTCCATTCACGGGAAACGTGCGAGTGATGTCTGCAGCGTAACCGTCCAACTCGCAGCCTGCATCAATCAACACCAAATCGCCATCTTTGAGCACGTCTTGGTTTTCTACATAATGCAAGATGCAGCCGTTTTTACCGCCACCCACAATGGAATTATAGGCTGGGAAACGCGCGCCGTTGTAGGCAAAATCGTGCTGAATGACAGCCTCGAGCTGGTATTCAAACATCCCTGGCTTGCACACCTGCATGGCATGTACATGAGCATCGGCAGAAATTTTACCTGCGCGTTTCATCAGCTTCACTTCTGCGGCACTTTTGAACAAACGCATGTCGTGAAGAAAATGATCCAGATCCAACAATTCACCCGGCGGCATGGCACCCGTTCGCACACGGGCACGAATGGTGTTTACCCAGCTCATAACTTGATGGTCGAATTCAGAGTCTTTGCCCATCGCATAATAGACACGCTCGCGCCCTTCTATGAGCCCTGGCAGAATGTCATCGATATCGTCTATGGGAAACGCATCGTCCGCGCCGAACTGTTCACAAGCTCCTTCTGGCCCCGCTCGGTAACCGTTCCAGATTTCTTTTTGCGGATCCCGCTCGCGACAAAACAACACATACTCGCCGTGCTCACGGCCGGGAATCAACACCAGCACGGATTCTGGCTCTACAAAGCCAGACAGGTAAAAAAAGTCACTGTCTTGGCGAAAATGGAATTCAGTATCACGGGAGCGAGTTTGCTCTTGCGCAGAGGGCACAATCGCGATGCTATTGGGCTCCATCATCGACATCAACTCTTTACGACGACGGGCAAATTCTTGTTTGGTAATGGTCATAGAAACTCTACCGACAAAACGCGATAACGTTGCTTGCGTTATCGCTCGTCATTCAGATTACAACAGGTATGTACGTTACGTTGAATGTATTGGGCCAACCCAATAAGTCCCCACTAGTAGTTAATAGTGGCTCATCTAGCCAAGGGCTTAGTGAAGCTGAGGTTTATCTTGCTTGACCTCATCAGATGCAGAAAGGTCGCCCTTTTCAGTAAACAACGTTAACACCGCAATGCGCACGTATTCCACAATCTCAATGAAATGCGACTCTGCCTCAGCGTCGCCTTCATCAGCATCATCGCTGATTTGCACAATGGCCGCCAAATCCCGTAACGCATCAGCCGCCTCTGCCGAAAAAGTGGTGTCGGCACCAAGACCTGCGCTGCCAAAGCCGGTCAAAAAGCCGTGACACCATTCCCCCAACGAACGAGCACGAATGTCCAAATCCGCGTTGTCGTCAGGCAGTAAAACATCAAAACCCAGCTGGGTGTCTTCCAGCTGTGCCAAAGTCACTGGGTATAGCCGCGCTAGTGCTTGCTGGCCTTTGCCTTCATGGTCGCCTACAACACCCTCTTCTTCGCTGGTAATCACATCCATAAACACCAGTGCTTCATCCAGCCATTCTTGAGCACTCAAGCGTTGGCCACCGCACAGTTTTCCACACAACATGCCATGCAATTCGGACGGACTGTTAAGCGCCCCCAAGGGAACCAACAAGTGATTCATTTCTTCAAAACTGATCAGGGATTCAATTTGGTTCATAACACCACCACTTCTGTTTGCTGGCATCCTATCAGAAATGCAGGATGAGGTCGTCTGGACTATAATTACATAAGAATTTTCCTTGTGAGAACAAACAACTAGGAAGTAAAAACTCGATCGGTTCTAGAAAGGTTTGTTCCCCAGTTGACCCCTTATGGCAGGCACAATATAGTAGGTTGGAACTTGACCACAGGCCTCACTGTCCCATGTCTGACCAGCTTCTTACAGTACTTGAATCCAAACTGGATCAACTGATCACAGAATGCAGTCGGCTGAGCCGTGAAAACACCACTCTTCAGCAACAGCTTGATGATGTCAAAAATCAGCAAAATGATTGGCACAACGAGCGCAAGCGCTTAATTGAAAAGAACGAATTGGCCAAGACACGCGTTGAAGCAATGATCACTCGGCTGAAAAGTCTGGAAGAGCAAAATTAATCAAGTTATACCCTGTGGGCCTTGAGGATCAATTTATGAGCACCGAAACGGTATTCGTCAAAATACTCGACAAAGAGTTTCAGGTTGCCTGTCCAGATGGCGAACAAGAAGCCTTGCGGGAAGCCGCCCGCAATCTCGATGTTCGTATGCGCGACATTCGTAAACATGGCAGCGTGATAGGCTTGGAACGTATTGCCATTATGGCGGCACTCAACCTTAGCCATGAGTTGCAGCAGGCCAGATCCGAATCTTATTCTCAAACGAGCAATGACGAAGCCTTAAGTCGGCTGACTGAAAAGTTAGACAAAGCGCTCACTCAGCTCTGATCGGTCGGGTTGCTCAAGTTTTTGCCGTTTGTGCCTTATCCCGACTCACCTAATGCGCTACAATGGTGCCAACCCTGAAGTGTTCGCCAGTCGGCAAGTCCTCGAGCCGATAATCTTTACCTTGGTTGTTCCTCGTCAGTGCTCGTGTGCAGGTCCGTTTACGGAAAGCCTTAGGCGCTGCAGGAACTTCCTCCTTGAACCTTTCGGTTCAAGGCCAGGTCGACAGCGGCACTTTCGGGGCTCTTTCTTTTCCCCATCAGCTCATTACCATGCACAAAGACCGCAAAGCACTGCGCCAACAATTGCGCGCGCAACGCAACTTACTTTCCCTTCAGCAGCAAAAGAAGGCCTCTTTGCAGCTGTGCCGGCGCATTGCCTATCAACCTGTTTTTTTGCGCAGCCAACATATCGCTTTATACCTGCCAAACGATGGTGAGATTGACCCAACCCCTTTACTACAAACGGCTTGGAAACTGGGTAAACGGTGCTATTTGCCGGTCGTAGAAAAGAAAAAGGGACAGATGCGCTTTGTGCGCTACCAACCCAACACCCCCATGCAAAGCAATCGCTTTGGCATACTAGAACCCGATATTGCCCAGCATGGGCGCATCCCACCACAGGCATTGGATTTGGTGTTGATGCCTCTGGTTGGTTTTGATGAGCAGGGTGGGCGTTTGGGCATGGGGGGAGGATTTTACGATCGCACTTTTGCTTATCGACTCAATTCAACAGCCCACAGCTCACACCAGAAGCCTTGCCTACTGGGGCTCGCTCATCAGTGCCAGCAGGTTGCCTCATTAGCCACTGCCGAATGGGATGTCCCAGTAAACGCCATTGTCACCGACCACCGGTTGATCCTAGGCAAAGAACCCCGCATGACACGCAACTTTTTAATAGCGCAATAGAAAGTGCCTAGCATCACGATAAAACAACCACACCCGTTAAAGCGATCTCTCTAAATACATCACGCCTACGACGGGCAAATGATCAGACACATCCAACGCCCCACGGCGACGGATGTAAGACTGCTGTAAGCGCCAACCTTTGCTATAAAACAGGTAATCGATGGTACGGTCTGGGCCGGTTGCACGAGGATCGTTAGGGAAGAAGGTGTACCATTGCGCCCTCTCCTTCGCCCCGTTACGGGTAAGATCTTCCAGCGCAGGAATAGCCCCATAGCGCTGATAAAGCGGTGCCAGCACAGAATGGCTATCGTATTCACCCATATCAACGCGGCGCAAACGCTGTAACTGCAACCCGCCGTCAGGAGGCAAAACGTTGAGGTCCCCCCCCAATACCCAAGGGGTCGACTGTTCTTCAAGCTGATCTATTAGGCGCTCAACCACGGCCACTTGCCGTGACATTAAATCCGAGCCGTGCCCCCAAGCATCAAAATGGGTATTCAGCAGGGTCAGACCACTCTGATTATCTTCGCCTTTCCTATCCACCGTCTGTAACTGGGTTTCCAATACGGCTCGCTGAAAATAAAAGCGCTCGGTGAGCGGATCGTGCTGCATCACGGGTAAGGCGTGACGTTGCGCCTGAGTGATCTGGTAGCGTGACAATGTCACCAGCTTCATGCTCACCGGCCCCATCACTTTCGGGTGCAACACAAAGCCCGCCTGCCAATAGTGGGCTTGCGCCGAGCAGGGGTAGGCTTGAGAGCCCAAGCGCTGCTGCAATTGCTGCAGCTGATCGATATGATGAGTTCGTCCGTCGGCGGCATCATTCACTTCTTGTAGAAACAAAACATCTGGGTTTTCGTCGCGGATCAGCTCGGCTACACGATCCAATGTCCACAGCACATGCTCACGGCTGGGTTTCGTGTCGGGGCCACCTTCGGCATCGTAGAAAAACACATAGTTTTTGCTGGCCATGTACTGCACATTAAAGCTCATGACCTTAAGGGGCTGGGAATCATCCCAAGCAGGAGCGGTGGGTTCGCAGTCCGTACCGAGCGGTGCCACTGGGGGATACCAAACCACACTGGACCAAGCCCAACCAAGAAAGAGAGCCATGCAGACAAAGAGCAGTAACAACCCAAGCAGGAAGCACCGTGTGATGGCATTGTTCATAGAAGGGGGCACTTCCTACTCAGTCAATCCACAACTGCCGTGCGCTGATATCAGCCAGCGCGGTTATACAAAAAAAATCGATACATACGGCAGCTGCTACAAGTCTAGAAAACGTAAAGAGCGTCTAATCAGAGGGCTTCTAAAATGGTTTCCGCGCTGCTGGCTTCAATTTTACCGGAATCCACATTCAACAGTTCAACCACACCATCGTTCACGATCATGGCGTAGCGCTGGCTACGCACTGCACCCAGACCAAAACCCGACATATCCATGGTCAGACCCAAAGCCGTCGCAAGATCACCGTTGCCGTCGGCCAACATAGTAATGTGCTCGGCGTTTTGGTCTTTACTCCAAGCCGACAATACAAACGCATCGTTGACTGCGGTACAAATAACTTCGTCTACCCCCTTGGCTTTGATCTTATCCACGTTCACTACGTAGCCTGGCAAATGCGTCAAAGTGCAGCCAGGTGTAAAAGCACCGGGGACCGCAAACATGACCACTTTTTTGCCGCTGAACAACGCATCCGTGGTTACGTCTTCCGGCCCTTCGGATCCCATAACTTTGAGAGTGACTGAAGGAATTTTTTCACCAATTTGAATACTCATACCAAGCTCCTATGAAAGTGGTTTAACGCTAACGGTGTCACTATGACAAAAACCGCATCACTTACAGCCTTGTCATTACGACCTATCGTTGCAATCCAGTCTGCGTGATGCCAACAACCAATTCAAGCCATTGTGGTCCCAAGCATGCAAAATATGCAGCATTGTCACAGTAATTGAGTAAGATAGCGCTGTGCTCAAGAACGCTCACAGATGAGACCCCCTATGCAACGCATACCACACACTGCCACCTTACGATTCCTTACCGTCGTCTGCTTGAGCCTTCACGCTACCAGCTTACTGGCTGAGCAAGACTGTAAAAAGATGCTGTCCGATAGCGCTCGATTGGATTGCTATGACACACTTTTTGGGAGCCCTGAGCTAAAAACGGTAGCCAACAAGCCACTGGTGCCCGAAGCCGATGGAGGATCAGAAGTTCGAAAACGCATTGAGCGGGAAGACTTACTGTTTGGCCACACTTTTGCGATTTTACCCTACCGTTCTACGTATATCCTGCCTTACACCTATCAGATGAAGCCCAACCAGACTCCTTTTGGCCGCCTCCCTTCAACGATCGACGAAGCGCAACAACTCGAACACACTGAAGTGAAGTTTCAAATCAGCCTAAAAGTCCCATTGGTGGAAGACTTTTTCATAAAAGATTCCAAATTGTGGTTTGGCTACACACAGTTATCGCTCTGGCAAATGTACAACAGCGAAGCTTCCGCACCGTTTCGCGAAACCAATTACGAACCTGAGATTTTTTGGTCCATACCCACCGACCGCAACATTCTGGGTGCTAACTTAGAGCAGGTCAGTATCGGCTTTAATCATCAATCGAATGGTCGAGGAGCCCCGTTGTCGCGGAGCTGGAATCGTATTTATGCAGACTTTACACTAGCGCGAAATAGATGGGCGTTCTCATTCCGACCTTGGTATCGGATCCCAGAAGAAAAAAACGATGACGACAACCCCGACATAGAAAATTATCTTGGCTACGGAGACTTAACGGCTGCCTACAAGTGGGATGACTTTATGTTGTCCACGACACTGCGAAATAACCTAGACCGTGAAGATAACAAAACGTCCGTCAACATGAGCTTGAGCTTCCCATTACCAGGGCGACTTAATGGCTATGTGGAATATGTGAACGGCTATGGTGAGAGCTTGATTGATTACAATCATCGCAGCCAACGGATTGGCATTGGTTTTATTTTGAACAATTGGTATTAAATCATGACCACCGTACTTACCGCAGATGACGTCATAGACCAGCTGCAACTTGAAGCTCATGTCGAAGGCGGTTATTACCGCCGCACCTTTGCATCCAAAGCCACATTGAAAACCGACTCTGGCTCAAGACACGCCATGAGCAGTATTTTTTATCTGCTAACCAAAGACCAACCGCTGGGCTGTTGGCACAAAAACCGCTCAGATATTCTTCATTATCATCAACTGGGTAGCGCCATTCGTTACCACCTGCTTTACCCAAACGGCGAGCTACACACACTCATTTTAGGGAACAACTTGAAAGCGGGTGAACAATTGCAGTTCCTCGCCCCAGGCGGAGTCTGGAAAGCCACCGAATTATTACCCCATAGCGATTATGATTTCGGTTTACTCAGCGAGGCCGTGTGCCCTGGTTTTGATTTTGCTGACATGACATTGGGCGATAAGACGACGCTCTCCCATGAGTTTCCACAACACAAAGATCTTGTGAACCGCTTCTGTCATCACGGCTCATAGCCGTCACTGTTATGAGTGATTGACGCTATCCTACTGACGACCCTATACTGTATTTATATACAGCACATGATCGAGATGAGGATAATCACTCATGAACATTGCCCGTACTGCGCCTATTGAAATCTGCACACAAATCACGCTGCCGCTGTATCTTCACAGTGCCCAAGCAGGTTTCAACTGCCCCGTTGATAATGATGAACCCGCCATCGATTTAAATGAGCTGCTCATCCGCAACAGCAAGGTAACCTTTGTGGCGTATATCCGTAACGACACCATGCAAGGGCACGGCTTAGAAGATGGCGATCTGGTGATCGTGGACCGCAGCGTGAAGCCTCATCATGGCGATCTGGTTGTGGCGCTGCTGGATGAAGAGCTCCTGTGCCGTGAACTGGATATGCGCAACAGCCAGCTGATTGTCAGAAATAATGAACCGCTGTCACTCTCGCTCACCGACAACGCCGATCTGCGTATTGAAGGTGTCGTGACCGGCAGCGTAAGACAGTTTCGATAGTGCCCTCCACCACCCGATCTTACAATTCGCCAAAGTATGCGGCTCATTATTTCCAATCTGATTGCCATCATTAATCTTGAATGCTAAAGCGAATCCTTTCTCGTAATACCGCAGGGCTCGCTTTACGAGCTTCATCCGGTAAATATTTCCAACGCTTCACCGCACGTAACGCTGCACGATCAAATACGTTTTCAGGGACCGCCGCAACAACCTGCACATTATCTGTTGAGCCCATCGCGGTCACGCTAAACTGCACATCCACATAACCTTCGATACCGAGGTTTAAGGCGCGATTGGGATAAGTGGGCGGCACCATCACCTGCTGGACAATGGCTCCATTACTGATGCCAATCACAGGGTCGAGTGTTGGCTTGATAAATCTAAAGCCTTCACCTGGTGTCGTCGTCTGACCACTCGGATCGACCTTGGGAAGATCCACTTTAGGAACGGGTGGCGGTGCCACAGGGTCATCTGCAAGCTTGGGTTTCGGCTCAGTCAGCCTGTTTTCAATGACTTGAGGGATATACAAAATATCAGCAATGATTGGCATTTCATCAATAGGCTCGTCAATCACATCCGTTTGAATGAGCAAATGCATCAAATAAAACAGACACAACGTCATCACCATAGCCGTTGGCAGGGTTTTCAAAAACGTAAATTCAGGGCGAGCGTTAGCTGCGATGTCCATAGACACCCTCCTTTTTAGGTTCAGTTATAGGATTTCAGTGGTTAAAAACGATTTGAGTTATCGCGTTAGGTCGTACTTTGGTTGGTGGGGGTTTTTCGTTGGGTCGATCATTTGTTGGGGTTGTGCTGCCTGAGTCAGGGCTTTCAGCATCGGTGTCGTCGATCAACTGAAATATAAACTCTTCACTCACACCCTGCAGCTTAACCCGTTGCCCATTGATAGAAGGCGGTATGAAACGCGATGCCAGCAAGGCCGTTTTCACACTGCTTTCAAAATACCCCTTGGGCTGAGCGTAAACGACCGTTATCTCTTCTGGTTGCCCCTGCGTATTAATGCTGAACTGCATCATCACTCGACCCTCGATGTGCCGTTTCAAAGCACGCTGAGGGTAACGGGGCATCACCATCGCAACCGGTAAGTAACCTTTAATTCTCACAGATGGCTGAATCAACGGCGCCGCCTGATAATTGAACAGTTCCGCGTTGCTCTCTGATGGCAAATCGGCACGCCACCGTTGAACGTGGATGGATTCGAGCCGTGGGGTTTCTGGTGTGAGAGCAACATGCGCCATGGTAGGCCTGTATAAGTTATGCTCTGACGGTAATAACGCCGTCATCATGGCATCAACTCGGTGTTGGGGCGCAGCGTGATCTTGTAATATAACATCGCGCGTCTGTGGTTCGTAACTAGGATATATCCTTGGACTCCAGCCCACTAACGACAACATACCAACAGCTACAACACCCATAAACACAGAGCTTCTCCATTCGAACGTTGCTACGGTATCGTGATCGCTATTGGCTTCTAATAACGCTTTTATTCTGGAAAAGTTGCTGCGTTGCAATAGCGGCGTAACCGGTAAATCGTTCCTGTTAAGCTGTTGCTCCAGTGTGAGCAAAAAGTCGGCATAATCGGCACTTCTGCCATCTAACGTTAAAACCCAATCATCACTGGCTTGCTCGGCCATGTACGTTACCTTAGATTCTAACCACCACACCGGAGGCAAAAACCAAAACACAGCAACCACCGCTTTCACCAGCATAAGCCACAACCAATCGTGGCGAGCGATGTGACCTAATTCGTGCAACATCACAAAATGGCGTTGCGTTTTTGTCCAGCTCAACGCCTCTGAGGGCAATTGAACTACAGGCCGAAAGCAGCCCCATGAAGCCGGCTCCGTACTGGTTTCTGTCAGTAATAGACGTACCGATCGTGTCAGGCCCACCAAGTTGATCAACTCATTGAGCTCTTGCTGTAACTGGGCTTCCTCTGGGAAAGTTGGTGCTTGCTGTAAGCGATTCAGTGCCAGCAACCCCAACCCACAATGGATCACGAACCATAAACTGATAAAAATATAGCCACCGGCAAGCGTAAACAACTCGACTCTAGACAGCACCCACGAATGGCTAATGATGGGCAACACCAAAGGGGGCACCCAGACTAAGCCGATCAATACCGAAGCCGGAATCAACAGCACCACCAGCACCACATTTAAGTGGCGAACAGTGGCCGAAAATCGAGACAAGGCACGATACTGCAGCATGCCAAGCGTCGTCAGGATCAGCGGCTTAATCAGCATCAAAAGCACAAGGTTGAACATATCCATAACTTTCGCCTTATGGGAAACGTTATTCTTCTTTTTGTTTTGCCTTTGCTTTGGCCAATAGCGCTTCCAGTTCAGCGATTTCGTCATGACTCAATGCTTTATTACCACCAAGCAACGCATTGACCGCACGAGCAGGAGAGCCACCAAAAAAAGTTTTGACTAAGCGCTGTAAGGCTGTCGCACTTGCTGTTTGCTTATCAACCATGGGGGAATAAATATATCGTGCCCCGTCTTGCCGCTTCATCACCACACCTTTGTCCAGCAATCGAGCCAACAACGCCCTAACGGTTGAATAACTAGGGGCATCAGACATGGACGTTTGTACATCTTGTGCTGAAGCTTCTTCTTTACTGAACAATATATCCATAATCTGCCTTTCACGGCGGCTTAACTTGGGATCATGTATAGAATCTGACGGTAGTTTGCGATTCATGTGCTGGGCGCTCCTAATGCATCAACCGTGGATAACTCAACCTCAATGCTAATTTTTTAGCATCATGCTACAAATTTAGCACCCGCACTTTTAATGTCAAGTGTTAGTGATATCTCTTTGTCTATTGCCCCCTCAAAGAAGCCTTAACTTTCGGCGGCGATTCCCCTAAGATGCCTGCTCTATTTATGCCCCGTTACCAAGCTGTAATACTGATCGGCTTAATGCACTGGAGTATCCACATGGACGCCTTTCTTACGTCTTCACTGACAGTGGCACTGGCAGAGATCGGCGACAAAACACAATTACTGTCGTTATTTTTAGCGACTCGATTTCGCAATAAGTGGGCCATTATCGCCGGCATTCTGGTGGCAACTCTGCTCAATCATGCGGCTTCTGCGTGGTTTGGAGACTGGCTTGGGCAGTACCTTCAGAGCCAAACGGGCCAATGGCTGATTGCGGGTAGCTTTATTGTGCTCGGGCTGTGGCTGCTGATTCCCGACAAAGATGACAGCGAAGATTCTGCGCTGGAACGCTATGGTGCCTTTGTGGCCTCGACGGTGCTGTTTTTTCTGGCTGAAATCGGCGACAAGACCCAAATCGCGACGGTCCTGTTGGGCGCACAATTTGATTCTGTATTGTGGGTGACACTAGGCACAACACTGGGGATGCTGGCCGCGAATGTGCCAGTGGTGTTTGCTGGTGAGTACTTAATGGCACGTCTGCCACTCAATACCGCGCGCATCATTGCCGCGGTGGCGTTTATTGGGGTTGGGATATGGCAACTGCTTGCTTAAAGCTCAAGCGGTGCTGCCTTCCCTCATAACGTATGAACAAGCAAAACTCTTGCATCAACCGATGGCAATGATGTTCGGGTCGTCATTGTCTTTGATGGACTCGTCGCGATTTTGTACCGCTGCGGCGATCTGACGGATTGGCCCTCTTAACATGTCTTTGACTTGCTCACTGGCATCGATACGCTCTAAAGCCTTTTCAAAACACATAACCCACTGGTCACGTTCTTCAGGGCCAATCGGGTAGGCCGCATGCGGATCCGTCAGACAAACTGTTCCATGCTTGGCGTGATATCGCGGCGGCCCCCCCATCCAACCGGTCAAATAATCGGCTAGCTTACCTTGCACCGCACTAAGATCGCTGCTGTGCATTTGACGAATTCTGCTGGCTTCGGGCAATTCATCCATCACTTCATAAAAAACATGGGCAAGCTTCTGGATGGTTTCTTCACCCAGCAGCTGATAAGGCGTTTGATTGACTGACATGACTATCCTCAATGAACATCACCGCGGGTCACCACAACAGCCACGGAAATTTGTAGACTTAAGCTCTCAAGCATAACGGAAAGACGCCTGCCAACCTTTGACATAGCGCAACCCCAATAGGGAGTGTCTCTTAACGGAATCGACAAACGCTAAGCTTGTGAGCAAAAACGTCGATTTTGCTCACAATTGATGAAGCTTTCAAGCTTAAAAAACCACCAACTCATAGCCAATCAATCTATATCAAAACTTTTTGATATAGATTGATTCCCCTGCTAAACTTCAGCCCATGACTGAATCTTGTGTTAACGCTCTTGTAGCTGATGTGTCTCCTACTGCAGATCTTGCGGCGCTCTTAAAGGCGGCGGGCGATACCTTGCGTCTCGAAATTTTACGTCTATTGGCTCGAGACTCTTTTGGCGTGATGGAGCTGAGTCGCATATTTGCTATCAAGCAGTCCGGCATGAGTCACCACTTAAAAGTGCTTTCGAACGCCGGCTTGCTGGCCTCACGCAGGGAGGGCAATTCAATCTTTTACCGTCGTGCGCTACCTGCGAATGACGCATCGGTCTGCAAACTATTGCACAGCCTGTTTGAAGCACTAGACCAGAATCCTTTAGCTGAAGAGTATTTGCATCGTTTAGCGTCTGTACAACAGGAACGAGCGGAGGCATCGCAAGCTTTTTTCAACGATAACGCCACCAAGTTTCGTGCTCAGCAGGACTTAATCGCCAGCCATAGTGTCTATGCCGAAGCCGTGGCTGAGCTGATGGCAAATACACTGTTGCCAAAGCACGGTACCGCTATTGAGATCGGCCCTGGTGAAGGGGAGTTCTTACCAGAACTGGCGTCGCACTTTGATCAGCTGATTGCTCTGGATAGTTCGGCCTACATGCTCGCCAAAGCCAAATCTTTTGCAGAGGCCGCCGGCGTGAATAATATTCAATTTATTCATGGCGATACGGATACGGCTTTACAACAAGGTGTACAAGCTGACTGCGCAGTGATCAACATGGTGTTACACCATGTCCCTTCGCCCGCGGCTATTTTTGATCACATCAGCCAGCTACTCACACCTGGTGGCTGTTTGTTGATATCTGATCTGTGCCATCACGATCAACAGTGGGCGCGTGACGCTTGCGGTGATATGTGGCTGGGATTCGATCCTGATGACCTTAGCCTTTGGGCGCATCACACCGGTTTACATGAGGGGCAAAGTCAATACATCGCTTTGCGCAACGGTTTTCAAATTCAAGTTCGACAATTTTTTCGACCGCAAACGCGGTAACTCAGTGAGGAGTGTTATACCTATGTCCGAATACTCAATTTTCACGTCGGAGTCCGTATCCGAAGGCCACCCAGACAAAATGGCCGACCAAATTTCAGACGCCGTGCTGGATGCCATCATTGCTCGTGACAAGTACGCCCGTGTCGCGGTCGAAACACTGGTGAAAACCGGCATGGCGATTGTCGCGGGTGAACTCACGACCTCTTGCTATGTCGATTTAGAGGACATCATTCGCGATGTTATTACCGATATCGGCTACAACAGCTCTGATGTGGGCTACGATGGCGCGACTTGTGCGGTTCTTAACGCTATTGGCAAGCAATCTGTAGACATCAACCAGGGTGTGGATCGCGCCAAGCCTGAAGATCAAGGCGCTGGCGACCAAGGCTTAATGTTTGGCTACGCCACCAATGAAACCGATTCTTTAATGCCTGCCCCCGTTTACTATTCCCACCGGCTGGTAGAGCGTCAATCTCAATTGCGTAAAGACGGCACCCTGCCTTGGTTGCGTCCAGACGCCAAAAGCCAGGTCACATTGCGCTACGACAATGGCAAACCCGTCGCCATTGAAGCCGTTGTGCTTTCCACTCAGCACAACCCAGAGATTTCTCAGGATGATCTCAAAGCGGCCGTTATGGAGCACATTATTAAGCAAGTGCTGCCCTCTGAGCTGCTGCATGAAGGCACGCAATATCACATCAACCCAACCGGTAACTTTGTGATCGGTGGCCCTGTAGGCGATGCCGGTCTGACTGGCCGTAAGATTATCGTCGACACCTACGGCGGTATGGCCCGTCACGGTGGTGGTGCGTTTTCCGGTAAAGATCCATCCAAAGTGGATCGTTCCGCCGCCTACGCTGGTCGCTATGTAGCAAAAAATATTGTTGCCGCAGGCTTAGCTGAACGCTGTGAAATTCAAGTGTCCTATGCCATTGGCGTGGCCCAACCGACCTCCATTTCCGTAAATACCTTCGGTACCGGTCAGGTGAGCGATGAGCGCTTGATTCAAGCTATCCGAGAGGTCTTCGACTTGCGCCCTTACGGCATAACCAAAGCGCTGGATCTGCTGCACCCGATGTATCAATTGACAGCGGCTTATGGTCATTTCGGGCGCGAGCCGTTTGAACACACCTACACATGGAAAGATCAGGGTGAAGAAAAGTCTGAAACCTTCACCGCCTTTACTTGGGAAAAAACTGACAAAACTGATGCCTTGAAAAGCGCCTTAGGCCTGTAACACACAAGGGTTTTAAACATCAGCCTTATCCAAAAACGAATAGTTAGAGAGAAAACGATTATGAGCTATGACGTAAACGGTTTTACCGATTTTAAAGTTGCCGCTAAAACAGCTGAGCAGTTCCAAGCCGATGCAGCTTGGGGCCGCATGGAGATTGACATCGCCGAGGGTGAGATGCCCGCTTTGATGGCTCTACGTGCAAAATACAGTGAATCAAAGCCGCTGGCGGGTGCCAAGGTTATGGGCTGTATTCACATGACGATCCAAACCGCCGTTCTGATCGAAACTTTGGTCGCACTGGGCGCAGAGGTACGCTGGTCTTCTTGTAATATCTTTTCCACCCAAGATCACGCAGCGGCAGCCATTGCCGCCGCTGGCATTCCTGTGTTTGCGTGGAAAGGCGAAACCGAAGAAGAGTTCTTGTGGTGTATAGAACAAACCATTCTGGCCGAAAAAGACGGCTCAGATGTCTGGGACGCCAATATGATTCTAGACGATGGCGGTGATCTGACAGAAATGGTCCACAACAAATTTCCAGCCCTGTTGAATGACATTCACGGCATCAGCGAAGAGACCACTACAGGTGTTCACCGTTTACAAGACATGCTGAAAAAAGGCCAATTGAAAGTACCAGCCATCAACGTTAACGATGCGGTCACAAAAGCGAAAAACGACAACAAATACGGTTGTCGTCACTCACTAAACGATGCCATTAAGCGCGGCACCGATCACCTGCTGGCGGGTAAAAAAGCATTGGTTATTGGTTATGGTGATGTGGGTAAAGGCTCAGCGGCTTCTTTGCGCCAAGAAGGTATGATTGTAAAAGTCACAGAAATCGATCCGATCTGCGCCATGCAGGCCTGTATGGACGGCTTTGAAGTGGTTTCTGCCTACAACAACGGCCACAACACCGGCAAAGTAGAAGATATCAATACCGCTGTACTGGGTACCACTGATCTGGTTGTCACCACAACAGGCAATATCAATGTGTGTGATTCAGCGATGTTGCAAACGTTAAAAAGCAGCGCGGTGGTGTGTAATATTGGTCACTTCGACAACGAAATCGATACCGCTTTTTTGCGCAAAAACTACGAGTGGCAAGAAGTAAAACCACAAGTGCATAAGGTATACCGCAACCGCGCTACCAATGATCACTTGATCTTGCTATCTGAAGGCCGCTTGGTCAATTTAGGCAACGCCACCGGTCACCCATCCCGTATCATGGATGGCTCTTTTGCGAACCAAGTACTGGCACAAATCTATCTGTATGAGCGCAAGTTCGCCGACATCATGGAAGAAGAGAAATCGGCTGAAGTGTACGTAAAAATCCTGCCGAAAAAACTGGATGAAGAAGTCGCCAAAGACATGGTGGAAGGTTTCGGCGGCGTCATCACACGCATGACACCAACTCAGGCCGAATACATCGATGTGGATGTTAATGGCCCTTACAAACCAGAAAGCTACAAATATTGATTAATATTCTGCCTCTATGCTCAATGGCGTGCCTGGTATGGCATGCTTTGAGCTGTGCAGACATATAAAAGACTGACAAGAGAAAGCCCATGAGCAGCAACGATAATCTGCGCCTCAGTTTCGAGTTTTTCCCGCCTAAAACAGAAGAGGGAAAAACCAAGCTGATTAACGTTCGCGATCAACTGCAAACACTAAATCCGGAGTTTTTCTCCGTCACTTATGGTGCTGGCGGCTCAACCCGCGACAACACCAAAAGTTTGATTAAGCAATTTAAGCAAGACGGTATTTCGGTTGCCCCGCACTTATCTTTTGGTGGGGACACAGAGGAAACCATGAAGGCTTTATTGCAGGAATATAAAGAAGCCGGCGTCGACCGTATTGTTGCCCTGCGAGGTGACATGCCTTCTGGTATGGGCGGCTCCTTCCAAATGGTATATGCCAATCAGTTAGTGGCGTTTATTCGTGAACATTTTGGTGATCATTTTCAGCTAGAAGTCGCCGCCTATCCAGAAATTCATCCTGAAGCCACCGGCTACGACGACGACATTCGCTACCTGAAAGGCAAATTCGATGCCGGCGCTGACAGTGCCCTGACACAGTACTTCTTCAGCCCTGACGCGTATTTTTACTTTATGGACCAGTGTGCACAGGCGGGTATCGACAAGCCTATTTACCCCGGCATTATGCCCATATTGAACTACAAAAACCTGCTGCGCTTTAGTGATGGTTGTGGTGCCGACATCCCACGTTGGGTGCGTAAACGCTTAGAAAGTTATGGCGACGACCAAGCCAGCGTAAAAGCTTTTGGTTTGGATTTGGTCACCGAACTGTGTGAGACACTGTTAGACAATGGTGCCCCTGGCCTGCACTTTTACACCATGAATCAGGCCGAACCGATTGCCACTATTGTGAAGAACTTAGGCCTTTCTGACTGATTCAAATTGTCTCTATTGCCACGATGAGTGATCGGAGCTTAACATGACCGATCACTCATACGCCTTTTGCTCGAACGTCTGACTATGCGCATCCCTCGGATTTATACCCCTCAAACTCTCAACATCGACACTTGTATCGATCTAGACGACAACAGCGCTCACCACGTAGCCAAAGTGCTTCGTATGCAAGCCGGTCGCCCCTTAGTGCTATTTAATGGTAAGGGTGGGGAGTACAACGCCGTCATCCAAGACGTCACTAAAAAAAACGTAACCGTGAAAATCGAGTCGTTTGTCAATGAGCAAAGAGAATCGCCATTGGCTATCCACCTGGGAATCGGACTGTCGCGCGGTGAACGCTTTGACTGGGTACTGCAAAAGGCCACCGAACTTGGCGTGGCGTCGATTACCCCATTATTCACAGAACGTTGTGAAGTGAAACTGACTGGGCCGCGGCTGGAAAAAAAACAGCAACACTGGGAACAAATCATCATTGCCGCCTGCGAACAGTGCCAGCGCAATGGCCTACCAAAGTTGTTACCCGCACAAAAATTGGAGACTTGGTTAGGCCATTTAGGCAGCCCCTCCAAGGACGGTGATCTGCGCTTTGTGTTACACCATCGCTCTGAGAAAGGCCTATCACACTTCCAAGCGCCTCAATCAGTGACCCTAGTGATCGGTCCCGAAGGGGGGCTATCGGAAACTGAAATTAAAGACTGCAACACACATCATTTTGCACCTTTAACTCTTGGCCCTCGGGTAATGCGAACAGAAACAGCACCGGTTTCTGCACTCAGTATCTTCCAGTATTTATGGGGCGACTTATCGCTCTAGATCAGTTCTGATCGGCTCAGCCACTGAAAACAAAGTTTGAACCACCATTACCCTTCACTCGGTACATGGCTTCGTCCGCTCTTGCTAACAACGCCTCTATCTCAGTTCCATCTCTTGGGTAGATTGCCACACCGATGCTTGCGCTTACTTGGCAGGTTACACTCTCTACATCCATCGCCTGTGATAATTGCTCTACAACCTTTGTGCACAGTGCTTTCAAAATTTCTTCTTCGTGAATTTGATCGATCAAGACAGCAAACTCATCCCCACCAACCCGCGCCACAATATCCGACTCGCGAAAGCATTGCTTAAGATTCTTCGCTAATACCTTTAACAATCGATCACCGACGTCATGACCATAATTGTCATTGACCGCTTTAAACCCATCCAAGTCTATGAACAGTATGGCCAAAGAGCCCTCTTGCCTGGCAGCTCTGGCGATGGCTTGCCTAGCGAAGTCAAAAAACAAACTTCTGTTCGTCAATCCTGTTAAGGAATCACTGTGCGCTAACGTTTTTAGCTGTTGCTCATAATGCTTACGCTCCGTGATGTCTCGAATATCAATCAGGAGTTCCAAGGGTTCGCCGTGATCGTCGTAAGAGGCTTTCATCAGCGTATCGACCACCAGTACTTCGCCATTGTTTTTCACCACTTCGAGTTCAAAACGGCTCTCGCCAACGGGCTCACCCCGCTGTAAGGTCATTATTACTTCATCTAGGTAGCGGCAGGCCTTACGAGTGAACAAGCGATCCATCGGGCGGCGTAAATAATATTGATCTTGCTTACCCAACGTCGCTTCGACGGCTTTGCTGATGAACGTGATATTTCGACTTCGTACGTCAATGCTCAACACAATGTCCGATGCCGACTCCATCAACATGGAAAAGTATTCTTCCATCCGCTTGAGTCGCAAAGCGGCCAGACCAAATAGAGAGAGGATAACCACCACAATAAAGGTTTGAAAATAGCGCAAGATTCGAGTTTGCTGAGCCGCTTCTTTTTCCAGTTGAACCGTCAAATCGTTCATCAACTGTAATAATACGGTATTTTTCTGAGTGAGTTGTTGCAGTAAGTCTTCTAAGGCATTTGTTTGAAAGCGAACCTTTTGAACATGCACAATATCACTGTGAAGCTTTTGCCAGAGGGTCATAGCATGATCAAGAGTGGCTCGCGAGCTGTCCAGCTCAATAGCGTCAACATAGATTCGATGACCTTCGGCATCAGATGTAAGACCGCTGCGGGCAAAAGCCTTTAGAGTATTGTCGAACAGTGCCACAGCACGATTAAATTCTTGATGACTTGACTCAATAGTCGCTCGTGTCGATTTTTGGTAATAAATAAGCGCGGCCGACTTGGTGATTTTTTGAGACAACATACGCTGACGACCCGCCAGATTGATCAATGTGGCGGATTGCTCTAATTGTAGAGCCAATACAGAATTTACAGCCAGTAGCCCCACATCCAAGACCAAGGCAATGACAAGAGGCACCAACACAACCCTGTATTTAGACAACAGCTTCTGTAACGTTCCTATTGCAGGCTTGCTCATGTCGCCCAAAATCCCTATTTTTAAACATCGCCTTCACGATAATAAGCTTAGGTCAGTTCTGCTTTTTTGCCTATTGATTCTTAGTGCCACCGCTCGATATAGGCAAGGGTGTTCAAGAAAAATTAAGAGGCGCCTAAAGACTAAGGCATGCAATGCCTGTATGACTACAACGTCACTCTAGCCTGGTGGGTGGTTTGCAAGACAAGAAAAATGAAGCGTTGTACCCGTGTTAATCGCTTATCCCGTTTAAAAGTCGCCCATTGAAGGCTCAAAGCTCAAGATTTAAACCTGTGTTTTCCAACTCAAGTAAGCTTGCTCCAGTGCCGTCACATCAGGAATCACTAGCAGCTCCTCATCTAAACGCACCCATAAACGATCAAACATTTGCACAGCGTGGTCGGTATCGGTTTGAATATCGCCTTCAGTAAGACGTACAAGTCGCGGGATACCAGAGGTTACAAGCGCAAGAAATGGTAACTCGTCACTGAGCCCCGTATTGTTCAGTACCGCGATCCGACTTTTCGAGGTCAACGGCGATATGGCTTGACCCAGTAGGCGCTCTAAAGATAACAAAGGTATCTCTTGCTCGCGCCACGTAAAGTGCCCTAGTAACCAATCAGGCGCAACATCCACTAATTTTGGTTCAGTGTAAGACACCATTTCCGCAACTGCGACAGAAGGCAGCAGCAACGTTCGGTTACCCACTGGTAGCATTAAACTGGGTAATGCATCCTGCTTCATGTGGTTGATGGTTTGCACTGCACTCTTCATGACTGTATTACCTGCGCTTTTACGTCTGTGAATCGCACTGTTTCAGCGAATCTTTTCAATAAGTTTTTAGCCGCTCGGTCAACTGCTGGGCCAAGACTTTTGGCTCAGCAATTTTACTGACCACCCCGGCTGTTATGGCAGCTTGCGGCATAGAGTCGATCGCACAGCTTAAAGGCTCTTGGGCCCAAACTTGCCCGCCTCGTTGAAGGATAAGCCGAGCCCCAGTGGTGCCGTCGTCGCCCATGCCACTGAACAGTATCGCCCCACAGCGTGCGCCAAAGCTTAACGCACAATTGGCAAACACTTGGTTAATCGATGGGCTGTAGGGGCCAGGCCATTGTTCCTTACGCACACTCAAAGTGCCATTAGGCTGGCAATCGACCCACTTACACCCAGCCAAGATCGCCGTACTGCGGTCTTGTATCACGCCACCGTGATACACCTTGTAAGCGGGATAGTGGCTACAACGGTTGATCATGTCCTGCAAAGGCGCTTCATGACCAGCATCAATGTGTTGCACATACAGAAATCCAACCGGTAAATCTGCAGGCAAAGCTTGGAAAAACTCTCGGACGGCTTCAATACCTCCCGTAGATGCAGCGAGCACCCAAATATTGGAGGCGACCACCTCTGCTCCCTGAGCCAAACGGATCTGACCAGGCAATTGCTGCAGCTTGTTAATCACACGCCGACACCAATTCAAATGCATCGGGCTGGTGGCCTCAGCCTGTTCACCGTCATCGACAATTAAAGGGGCTGATGAGTTTTCTAGCCATTGTTCAATCTGGCTATAGGCCTCATGCTCTTGAGCAACGGTCATGACCCAAACATCAACGGCCTCAGGGTTGACCAC
>CBFHKY010000003.1:101934-102750 GCA_965656525.1 Pseudomaricurvus sp.
CTGATAGGGCTTACCCATGTAAGCATTCACGCCCAATGACAAGGCACGCTCTCGGTGTTTTTCACCCGTTCGGGAAGTGATCATAATAATAGGAATATTTTTAAGACGGCTGGTGGTGCGAATGTTTTTCGCCACCTCGAAGCCGTCCATACGCGGCATTTCGATATCCAACAACATAACGTCCGGGATCACATCCTGTAAAATCAGCATGGCATCGGCACCATCTTTAGCCGTAACCACATCATAGCCTTCACGATCCAAGAAGCGTGAAGTCACCTTGCGTACCGTCACTGAATCATCCACGACCATAACTGTTTTGCGAATGTCTTCATGATTGGTGGTAGGCGTTTCTTGAAGCAATACACTAGGCATGTGAGCAAGAGCGGCATCTCGGCGAATCATCGCGTAAGGGTCCAGGATAACAACTACGCTACCATCGCCCGTGACAGTAGCACCAGAAACACCCAGCACACTAGCAAACTGCGGGCCTAAACTTTTCACCACAATTTCGCGACTGCCCATCAGCATGTCTACCTGCAACGCCACGGCATTCTGCGAGGTTTGCACCAAGACCACTGGCAGGGGCATCGCTTGGCCTTCCAATTTAGGAGCAACCGAGCTATTGAGTACGTTACCCAAGTATTTCACCTCGTATTCAACACCAGCGTACTCAAAGCGTTGATCGGGGTTTTGGTAGTAATGCTCCAATTCATAGGGGCTGATGCGCACAATACCTTCGATGGTATTCAACGGCACCGCATAACGGTCATCGCCAATGCGAATCATCAGTGCACGGTTCACCGATACGGTAAACGG
>CBFHKY010000003.1:102772-105028 GCA_965656525.1 Pseudomaricurvus sp.
CCTTCACCCCAGCGTGAGTTAATGGCAATTGAACCACCGAGCTGTTTGATCTCTGAGCTCACCACATCCATGCCCACACCACGACCGGAAATCTGTGTTACCGAATCTGCTGTACTGAAGCCGGCATGAATAATGAATTGCATGATGTCTTGATCGCTGAGACTGGCCTCTGCGCTCATCAGACCTCGATCGATGGCTTTGGCTTTCACTTTTTCTAAGTTAATGCCTCGGCCATCATCGGCCAGCCGCAACACCACATCACTGCCTTCACGGCCCAGTGTCAGTACGATGCGTCCACTTTCCGGCTTGCCCGCAGCAATGCGCTCGGCTGGGCTTTCTAATCCATGGTCTACGGCATTACGCAGCATGTGCTCCATGGGCGCGACCATGCGCTCTAAGACCGTACGATCCAGCTCCCCTTCAACGTTATCCAACTCAAAGCTCACGCGCTTGTTCAGCTCATTACTGATTTGACGAACAATACGGCGCAAACGTGGCACCATGCGTGAAAAGGGCACCATACGCGAACGCATTAAGCCTTCCTGCAAATCGGTATTGATACGCGACTGCTGCAGCAATAGGGTTTCGGTATCACGAGTTTTGTCGGTTAATGTGCCCTTTAAGTCCATTAGATCCGATGCCGACTCAATCAGCGACCGAGAAAGCTGTTGCAGCTGAGAGTAGCGATCCATTTCCAGCGGATCGAACTCTTCCATTTCCGCCATCTGTTCTTGGCGGAAGATAATCTGGGCTTCTGTCTCAATATCCAGCCGACGCAACTGTTCTTGCAGACGAGAAATGGTGGTATCCATTTCCTCTAGCGCAAAACCCAGCTCACTCATCTGTTCTTCCATTCGGCCGCGGCTGATGGATGTTTCACCGGCAAGGTTCACCAGCTCTTCCAGCAGTTCGGCGGAAACTTTCACCACTTCTTGTGGTGCCGAGCGACGTGTCTGCAGTGGCGAAGCTGAAACACCACCTGATCCTTGGGCAGTAACAGACTTAGCAGGCGAAGGCAGAGTAAAATCATCGCCGCTGGTTACTACAGGTATGTTGTCACGCGGCGTAAATGGCAAAATTGACGCGCCTTCATTACCCATATCGGGGCCACTATACTCAGGCGCCGCCGTCCAACTGCCCTCACCTTCAAATTCATCAGTATTTGCTATTGTGGTATTACTTGCAGGCTCAGTCGCCAAAGACATCACCAGAGCGTCGGGTAAATTACCCCGGCCGAGCATGGCTTCACGCACAGCTTCGATGCCTTTTTGCAACTGATCCTGATACACGTGTAGATGCGCAAAAAAGTCCTGCGTGAACTGACCTGTTTCGGCCGTGGCAATCACCTCTGTTTCAAAGTCATGGGTGACGTTACCAACACTCACCATACCCGATAGCCGAGCGCCGCCTTTTAAAGTGTGGAGAGCACGTTTAAGCTCTTCGCACGCCTCCATATCGGCCCAGTCTTCAGACCAGTCGTGTACTGACTTTTCAATGTCCTCCATCAGCTCTTGGGCTTCTTCCAAAAAGATGTCCAAAATTTCTGGGTCGATATCCTCATCATCGACGTGCGGCTCACCGTCTTTTAAAGGAATATCGGTACTGTCCGCGGCCCCATTGCCAAGAGTAGGCTCAACCGGTGCAAACTCATACCCTGATGATGACAATGGCGCATCACTTGTTAATGCTGAGAAAGAATTATCCGACGTGAGTGATTCGTCTCCCGACGGTAGTACTGGCTCATTGTAAGTGCTGACGTTACCCTGCTGTTCGCTGCCTTGCTGCTCAGTCGAGGTACTACCGCTAGAAGCTTGGTAATAATCATCTGATGAATAGGAATCCTGTACCGAGTCGCCGCTGTCACTTGGTGCGTCAGCAGCAGAAGCAGCGTCATGCGTAAAAGTGATTTCTTGAGCGGGTTCATATCCTGTAGTTTCTGGCTGGTGCCAGTCATACTGAAGCTCTTCACTCGGCGCCACTTCACCCTCTGTTATTGCAGGCTCATTTGCCTCGAAGGGTGGCACAATATCTGCCTCTTCCAAGGGGGGAGCACCCTCGGTATTGTCGAGACTGCCAGCAATACTGGCCGACTGCAGAAACGTATTCTGCAATCCATGTAAGGCATCCATCAGCGCGGGGTCAACCAGCTTCAGATTTTGACCCGCTGCCACAGCGTCCACCATATCCAATAAAGCTTCGTGGGCTTGTTGCAATACCACAAAATCTTCTGTCGACAGTAGAGCCAATGAACCTTGA
>CBFHKY010000003.1:105149-106663 GCA_965656525.1 Pseudomaricurvus sp.
AGCTCGGCTGCTGCTGCCATTGTTGGATGATTTCATCGGCATCCAACAGTAGATCCATCTCTTCTGCCATAAAGATGGACAGTAATTCTGGGTCAACCGTTTTGGTTTCGTTTTCTTCTTGCTGCCGAATCAACGGGCCTACAAACAAATCTCTTAACTCGGCAACGCGCGCTAAGAACTGCGGCAGCTTTGGAATCACGACCTCAGCCACACCATCTTTGATCTGCTCTAAGGCCCCTTCGATATACACCACACCATCTTGAACCAGCTGCAGGACATCTTCATCAATGTTTACTTGATAGGTGCGCAGTTCTTTGCAAAAGCTTTCCAGTGGTGTTGCCAGTGCAGCAATGGGATGTACATCCGCCATATGTGCACTGCCCTTGAGAGTGTGCAAAGCGCGCTGCATCGCCTCGCTGGGTGGCGTAAACAATGGTGCAGCCGTTTCCATCTCATGGATAAAGCCTTGAACCACCTGCAGATGTGTCAGTGCCTCACCACCGAAAATCTCCCACAGAACCGCATTGCTGTCATCAATATCATCGTCTTCAACATTTTGCTCTTCGTCAAAGCCGTTTTGATTAAGCGCTATTTCAGAATCCAAGAGCCCGTCTGGCATTTCTCCGCGGCTTATGGCTTCACCCCATTCGCGCAACTGCAGTGCAGCCTCTGGGTTCGGGTTGGGCGCACAGTGCTCGAAATGCATGGATAAATTCAGGCAGTACTGCACGCACACGACCGATTAAGGCAGCCTGTATGGCATGCGGTTTGATGGTGCCATCGATGATACGGTTGAGCATATTTTCAATGCTCCACGCCAGTTCACCAATGTCATTAGCACCGACCATACGACCACTGCCCTTCAGAGTGTGGAAGGCACGACGAAACTCTGTCAGGGCATTGTTATTGTCAAAATCAGAGGCCCACTGCGGGAAAAACTCATCAATAGCTTCTAGCACTTCGTGAGCTTCTTCCACGAAGATCTCTAAAATCTCTTCGTCGATATCATCATCACGCTCAATAGCGGCTGGCGACTCATTCAGTACAGGCTGACTAGGTGACGGCTCTTCATTAACGTCAACGCCAGTAAGACCCGCATGGTCTGCAGTCTCTGAAAGGTTATCAAGCGTTTCGGCGTCAGTGGTTTGTTCAACGGCTAATGCCTGAAGGGGGTCAAGCTCTGGCGATGAATCAGTATCTTGCTGCTCACTTTGATCAGCAACCGTCAACGTATTTTGTGTCTCTGCGGCTTCAACTTCGGCTCTTGGCAGGGGGTCTGAAACCCTATAACCCAATGACGCAACGCTGTCTTCTGCCAGTGAAAGGAGTGTTTCGTCACCGTCATCTCGGTTACTGCTCAGGCGCTCTAGGAAGTACTCTACACTGGCGATGGCATCGGCTAGGGTATCAAGTGCACTCCACTGTGGTATCGCCCCTTTGGTCAGTAGCTCTTCTTCTAAGTATTGACCACAGGACTGTAAAATAGCCGCAGGCCTAGGCAGCGGAATCATCAA
>CBFHKY010000003.1:106762-162640 GCA_965656525.1 Pseudomaricurvus sp.
GCCTGCTGTAAGGCTTCAGCTTGCTTAAGAGCAATGCCTCTGACATCTTCTATACCAACAAGCGCGAGGGTATCGGCAATCCGCTTGAAGATCGGCAACACGTCGTGAACGGCGGCTTCGCGCTCTTCTTGATTTTCGATGGACAACACTTTTTTAACGCCCGAGAGCTCGTTGTTCAGAGCACCTAAAACCGTCCGCATGGTTTCGGGGTCTGGCCCTGCCAAAAACTCATCATCGGTGTCTGTGGCTTCATCAACCAGTTTGTAAGTGGCTTTTAGGCGGTCAATGCGTGGCGATTGTTGCCCACTGTTCACCACATAATGCAGTAAATCACGAAGCAACTCTTCGCGAGTAGGGCTTTTCAGAGCAGGTTGGGTTTTCTCAATCAAAAGCCGAATTTCTTTATCCAGCTGACGCACCAATGTTTTCAGTACGTCGGTCACCGGAACCTGACTGGCCTGCACATTCTCCACCATCGCCAAGGCAATATCCCAAGTGGCTTGGCGAGGACTACCTGCCGTTAATGAGAATAGGCGAGTAAAAGCTTTTTCGAGATACGCGAGATTTTCTTCTGGATTAGCACCCTTAATAAACCCTGCAGCAGCGTACTGAAACATCTGGCGCAGCTTTTTCATCACCGCTGAATATTGAGCGGGATCTTTTTGGAGGGAACTGGGATTGCCAACCGCTTGATGGCTTGCTGATAGATCGGGACTAAACGGCAGTTCATCAACCACCAAGGACTGACCTTGCGCAGCGCGTAAATCATTGATCAGTGACTGCAAATGCGATGGACTTTCTTGTCGCTGGTTTTTGACTTGCTCAAGATAAATCGGCAACTGCAAAATCGCGCGCATCAGTACTTCTTGCGCACCGCGTTCATTACTGAACTCACCGCCTATCATGCCGTGAGCCAGCGCTTCCATCTCTTCCGCTAAGGCTGCGGCACCAGCAAACTCGAGCATTTTCAGGCTGCCATGAACCTGATGAATGTGCGTCAAACAAAAACGCAGACGAGTAGAGTCCTGAGGATTCCCCACGTAGGCTTCAAGTGATTGGCGGGCAAGTTTGAGTGTTTCATCAATCTCCCCAATCACCCAATCCAGCGCTGCAAAATTCCGGTTCTCTACCATGAGGAGGTGTCCCCTTACTTATTCTTAAGCCCATGCATTAAACGCACAGCTTGGTTATGCGTGCACGTAAGCCTGTGTTCGATCATCACTCAGGCGACGCATTTCAGGGTGAATCCAATCGACTACTTCACCCATTCCTATAACCAACATACCACCGGGTTTCAAACGACTCGCCAGCTCATTGAGAATTTCTCGACGACGCCAGCGGCGAAAATACACCAGCAGGTTTTGGCAGAAAATGACGTCCATTTTAACCAGTGGCATTTCTGTCAGTTTCATCACGTTTCCAGCAGAAAAGCACACTCTGTCTTGCAACTTTTCCGCCACTTGAAAACGGTTCGGCTGATCATTCAACACGGTAAAATAACGCGCTTTTTCCGCCTCACTGACAGGCTCTAATTTGCGTACCGAATAAGAACCACGCCTGGCGTGCTGCAATGCCGGCTGACTAATGTCGGTTGCGGTAATGCCGTAATATGGCTCTAAACCAGCCAGCTCAAAACAGTCATTAATGACCATGGCCAATGAGTAAGGCTCTTCTCCTGTGGCGCAACCTAAACTCCACACCTCAAAGCTTTCCGTAAGCCTGCGGTTATTGATTCGGTCTTGAACCAGACGCCTTACCAGCTCGATAGAGTCGCGGTGACGAAAAAAACTGGTTTCTTTAACAACCAAACGATCAACTAAGACCAACCACTCGATAGCACCACCGGGGCCTTTTGACACCTGGTTGTAGTATTGGGCGTAATGTTTAACACCCAGTTCACGCATGCGAGCTGACAATTGAATTTGAAGAAAACCGCGCTGGTGTGGCGACAGTTGTATGCCTGTCCGCGCCTCCAGCAATCGGTTCCACTGTTCAAATTGCAGATCCGATAGATCTGGGGCTTTTTGTAGCGACCACGCCATACCTCAACCGCTCAAAACCATCGTTAGACTGCTGACCGGGAATTTTCTTCTTCCCTTTCTTTATCCAGCAGGTCAAAGCGATCTTCATTCTCAACCGCTTCACTTAACTCAATATCCAAATCCAGATCATCGTCCGTGTAGGCTGCTGTCATATCGCTATCATCTGTCGATTTATTAGCGTCTGACTCGGGCTGTTTCAGGAATGCCGCAGGCTCATCATTGCTGGCCTCTTCTGGCAATGTGAAACCGGCTACTGATTCACGCAGATCCAAGGCCATATCAGCCAGACGTCCAATAGATTCAGCCGTTGCACCGGTACCGGCAGACGTTTGAGAGGTAATTTCCTGAATCACGTTCATCGTGTTGGAAATGTGGCCCGCCGAAGAAGCCTGCTGGCGTGCCGCGTTGGAAATGTTCTGAATCAGTTCTGCCAAACTCGCCGATACGCCCTCAATTTCTTCCAGTGCCACACCCGCATCCTGTGCCAAGCGAGCACCACGAACCACCTCTGCGGTGGTTTGTTCCATCGAGATTACGGCCTCGTTGGTATCGTTCTGAATCGTTTTAACCAGCGCTTCAATCTGTTTGGTTGCCGCCGCTGAACGTTCTGCAAGACGCTGTACTTCATCCGCTACCACCGCAAAGCCTCGACCAGCATCACCGGCCATCGATGCCTGAATGGCAGCGTTAAGTGCCAAGATGTTGGTCTGATCCGCAATGTCGTTAATCAACGATACGATGTCACCAATTTCCTGTGACGACTCACCCAGGCGCTTAATCCGCTTAGACGTGTCTTGAATCTGTTCACGAATAGTATCCATGCCGTGGATGGTGTTCTGTACGACTTTCGCACCATTACCGGCAATCGATACGGAGCGTTCCGCAACCGCCGCTGATTCGGCGGCGTTGGCGGATACTTGGTCAATCGTAACGGCCATTTCATTCACCGCCGCCGATGCCCCAGCAATCTCTTGCGCCTGATGCTCAGAAGCCTCAGCCAAGTGAAGCGCCGTCTGCTGTGTATCCTGTGCTGCGGAAGATACATCCACCGCTGTTTCGTTAATGCGCGACACCAGCACCCGCAATTGGTCGATGGTGTAGTTTACGGAGTCGGCAATTGCACCGGTAAAATCCTCTGTTACCGTGGCGGTGGTGGTCAAGTCACCATCAGCCAAGTCGGCAAGCTCATCCAGCAGCCGCAAAATAGCGGTCTGGTTACGCTCGTTGGTTTCTGCTGTGTCTTTCAAACGCTTGCTGGTGCCGCTGTAGATATGGATACCCAGCAACAGTAAGCAAATCAGAACCACAAAACCCAGCGCCATCGAGGTAATGTTGTTGGGTTGTCGCTCCGTGCTCAGACCGGTAATGGCATCGGACAACTCACCCAGTTTTTCCAGCAAGACAGGACTGTTGTCCAATAAGCCGTTTGCCGCTTGGCGAGCTTGAAACAGCGCCGGTGACGCTTCGAATATGTCTTTTACGGATAAGCTTACAAACTCAAAGAGCTCAGCAATATCGTTGAGCGACTCAGTGGCATCAGCGTCGGTGACTCGAGAGATACTCATCGCTGCATCCCCTTCTTTCATCCCCAGCAAAACCTTACCAAACAAGTTGGCATCGAGGTTGAACTGATCGGCAGCCGACATGGCATTATCGCTACCACGCAACATCTTATCGACGTTTCGACCAATCCGCTCGGCCCGCCAGGACTGCATCTGGGCAACAGCCACCTGATCCGCAGGCGCATCGTTTTCCAACAGGATTTCCACGATGTAGTTATGCTCCGCCTGAAGCTCCGGCAGCGATTCGTTCAGCGTAATAGCAATATCGTTAAGAAAGATGATCGTTTCTTTATTATCAATAATGGTTTGGGCATCGGATTGAACCTTTTGCCAGACCGAGGCATAAGCAGAGATCTCTTTCGCCAGCGCAGCACGAGTATCCGCATCACCACCGCGCAACTCGTTCCATTTTGCCTCCATGTCGGAAACAACGTTTTGCAGCTCTCTAAACGCATTTTCGTTGCCGGAGGTCGCATCCCTTGAGAGCGCTGTTACGCGGAATGACAATGCTCGCAACTCACCCGTGAGCTGCAAGTATTGCTGATCACGTTCAGCAAAGTTCTGAACCGTGATGATACTTGCCACTGAAGCAATCAAGGCTAACGCCAAGACCAAAACCAGAACCGTCATGGTCCTGTTTGCCTTCAGTGAAGCAAGTGGGTTTCTAGAATCAATTTTCATGCTACGCGCTCCCGACCGACGTTGCCTGTAATACTCGCTAACAATCAATAGACGTTTAGATCAACTCTTTAAAAGCAATCTAAACGCTTGAAGAACCATTCAGCTGATGGATGACTGATTTTCCCGTTAAACGGGCCCCCTACTTTTGCATGGTTTAATGCAAAAGCATTGTTGAGATGAATAATCACCCCAACGAACACTGCAACATCTCACTTATTACTACAGCGCATGGCTTAATGCGCTGCCTCAACCAGCGGTTTACTTTGCGCTTGCGAGAATGCCTTTAACTGCCGATACTTTTCTTTTTAGCTAGGCTTGTGCCGCTTGCATAAACTCAGCATCAAACACCAGCTTATCCGGACTGAATACCGCCCAACCACTACCATCAACTTGATAACAACCCTGACAGAATTGTGCTGCTGTCGAATCACCTAACTCAGCATCGTCTTGGAAAGTGTCCACTGGAAAATGCTGCATACCATAGACACGGTCTACTAACAGCCCCGTATACAAATCGTCACGTTCTAAAATCAAAATACGCTGCTGTTTGCGGCCCGTTTGGATTTTGTCACCCAAAAACTCAGCTAAATCACAAATCGGCAGCAAGCGACCACGGACGTTAGCCACACCACGAACCCAAGGTTTTACTCCGGGCAGTCGAGTGTAGTGAGGCACTTCGAGCATTTCACTCACCTCTCCCATCGGTGCCACAAATAAACGACCTAGCATTTCGAAGCCAATACCGCTCCAGTAAGGCACGATATCCAGCTGCGCAGGCAAGCCCTTGGCAAAGCGCCGGCTTTGATCGGCAACTGCCGCCAACGTTTGAAAGGCCTCTCTAGCCTGCTTTTGCTCTTCTGATTCTGTCTCGTCTGTCATGCGTCAGATATCCGGCCTATGCCAGGACCTCACTCATGATGCTCAATAGGTTTTTTTCTTCAATCGGTTTGGTCAAATACGCTTTTGCGCCTTGACGCAGCCCCCAAACCCGATCCGTTTCTTGATCTTTAGTGGTGACGATAATGACTGGAATGTGTGCGGTCTCAGCGGCTTTGCTCAATTGTCGTGTCGCCTGAAAGCCATTAAGACCCGGCATCACAATGTCCATTAAGATTAAATCCGGACGTTCTTTTTTAGCTACTGCCACGCCTGCCTCACCGGCTTCAGCGGTTAACACCGAGTGGCCGTTTTTCTCAAGGATGCTGGTTAGCTTATAAGTTTCCGTAGGAGAGTCATCAACGATTAGTACTCTGGCCATGGTTACCCCTAGACAATATCAAGTTTATAGTTTTTTATTTTCTGAATGCAGAAAACCCAGCGCATGCTTATATATGCATGCTTATATATCAAGATACACTTAATGATTTAACGTGCGTTTCGATCGCCCCTAGCAACTCACTTTTACTGAATGGCTTAGTAAGGTATTCGTCTGACCCTACAATGCGACCTTTTGCCTTGTCGAATAGCCCGTCTTTGCTCGACAACATAATGACGGGCGTGGACTTGAATTCGCTGTTGTTTTTAATCAGGGCACACGTTTGGTAGCCATCGAGCCTTGGCATCATGATGTCTACAAAAATAATATCTGGCCGAGTGTCGGCGATCTTCGCAAGTGCGTCGAACCCATCTGTCGCGGTAACTACCGTACAACCGACCTTTTTTAAAAGAGTTTCTGCTGTTCGACGAATGGTTTTACTGTCGTCAATGACCATTACCTTCAGGCTTGCGAGATTCACGTCCATACAATCTGACCTTCTTTCATTATTGCTTTATAAACCGCCGCTTCGTAGAGCTTTACTTCGGCACAGATCAAGCGCATCGCCCCACATCACCACCCCCAAGTGACAATGATTTGAGCAAAGAATCCAACAGTAACCGACTGGCTCAAGTGTCTTATGGATGGACTCATGCGTTAAACAGAGTGCCTGCATTACAACGCGCAAGCAACTTTTTAACACACTCGCCAGCTTTAATCCATAAGCTCCTGAAAACGATAGAAATAAGTCACAATCATAGCGGTTCTCTATGTTTCACTTATCAGTCGCACAGAATAGAGAGCCGGTAAGGTTCGCAGCAGTTGCGTTATCTCTGGTTTGGTCTTACCTTACACCGCTTACTGCATTCTGGGAGCAGGCAATAGCCATGACGATTAAACTCGGGGTTGTTATGGACCCTATCAGCAACATCTCATACAACAAAGACACCACTCTGGCTTTGCTATTAGCAGCAAAAGAGCGAGGTTGGGAGCTGTTCTATATGGAACCGTCTGACCTGTTCCTTAATCATGGCGCACCCCAAGCAGTGGTTCGCTCACTCAGTGTTTATGCGGACCCAGGTCATTGGTTCGACTTGGGTGAGCCGGTTACGATCGGATTGGAAGAGCTGTCTGTTGTGCTGATGCGCAAAGATCCACCTTTTGATACTGAGTACATTTATAGTACGTATATTTTGGAAGCTGCAGAGCGACTTGGCACCTTGATCGCTAATAAACCACAAAGTTTGCGCGACTGTAACGAGAAAATTTTTGCCACCCAATTTCCCCAATGCTGTCCACCATTACTCGTAAGTCGCAACAGCAAACAGTTGCGCGCTTTCCACAAGCAGCATCAAGATGTCATATTCAAACCGTTAGATGGCATGGGCGGTTCCGGCATCTTCCGCTGTAAGCCAGACGATGCCAATGTGGGTGTAATCTTAGAAATGCTCACAGACTTCGATCAACACCTGATCATGGCTCAACGTTATATTCCCGACATTACCAACGGTGACAAGCGTATTCTTGTGATTGATGGCGAGCCCATCCCTTATGCTCTAGCTCGTATTCCAGCCGAAGGGGAAACTCGTGGTAACCTTGCCGCCGGCGGCTCAGGCGTAGCGCAACCCTTAACGGATCACGATCGCTGGATTGTCTCGCAAGTGGCTCCCACACTAAAAGAAAAAGGCTTATTGTTTGTAGGTTTGGATGTTATTGGTGAGTACCTAACGGAAATTAATGTCACTAGCCCTACCTGTGCTCGCGAAATCGACAAAGCTTTTGATACTCGCATTGGGGATAAGCTAATGAGCGCCATTGAAAAACGCCTAGCGCAATGACGCTGGCTCGGCAATAACCTACTTTTATCAGCTATAGGCTTCGACGTACCCGCACATGCCCAGCGCTACTTTACCCTCTCCCCCGACAGCGGCTGCCGCTGTCGACACCACAGACCGACTGATCTTTACGGTGTTTTTAGCGCTGGCCATCCATGCGCTGCTAATTCTGGGGGTCACTTTTACGTCGGGGCTGGCCGGTAAACCCTCGCCCACCCTGGAAGTGACACTGGCTCACCACAACAGTCCGCAAACGCCTGACAAAGCCGACTTTCTTGCACAGTTCAATCAGCAAGGCAGCGGTATCAGTGACAAAACCCAGCAACTGACCACTGAACAGCCTTCGCCTTTTGCAAGCAACAACGTTAATGAGCTGAGCCCTCTCCAAGTCAAGGAAGCCAAACCAGTACCTTCCACTCAAAACCGCCCCATCACAACCACCAGCACCAGTAACTTTCGCCTGCCCAGCAAAGACACCACACCAGACGAGCAACCAGAAAAGCGCGACGGTAAAGATGCCGCAGACAGAGACTTCAGTGCAGAAATCGCCAGCTTACAAGCGAAAGTAGACCAGCAACGCCAAGCAATCGCCAAGCGCCCACGCCGACTAACTCTGACTTCGGTGGCCACCAAGGCCTCTCCAGACGCCGCTTATTTATTGAAGTGGACCAATAAAGTGGAGTTTGTTGGTAACCGTAATTTCCCTCAGGAAGCGCTCCGCACAGGTGTGTTTGGAAACCTGCGCTTACTGACCATTTTACGCCCCAATGGCACCATTGAATCTGTGGAGATACTGCACTCCTCTGGACATTCAATACTGGACGAAGCAGCACTGCAGATTGTTCATTTATCCGCACCCTTTCCTCCATTCCCACCGGAAATTCGCAAGAATTACGACTTAATGGAAATCATTCGTACCTGGCGTTTCGAAATTAACGGCTTATCCACAAGTTCAGAGCCGTAAATATCCACATAGGGCTTGTTTTCATTTCCGCACACCCCAATACTAAAGCCATGCCTACGTTAAGTGACTCTTTAAGCGATTCTAACCCCTCGACAGCGCCACAGCTTGGCTGTTTGCGCAATCATTTTTTGATTGCCATGCCAAGCTTAAACGAATCGATCTTTTCACATACCATCACTTATATGTGTGATCACACAGAAGATGGTGCAATGGGGCTTGTCATCAACCAATCCTTAGATATCGACCTGAGCGAGGTCTTCCAACAGCTCGACTGCAGCAACCCAGAGTCGCTGCACACTACCGCACCTGTCTTATGTGGCGGCCCGGTACAGCCTGATCGTGGCTTCATTCTACACACACCGGATCAAAGCTGGGATTCAACTCTTACCGTTAGCGATGAGGTTAGCCTAACGGCATCGCGGGACATTATTGAAGCCATCGCCCAGAATTTAGGCCCCAAAAAGTTCTTAGTTGGTCTCGGCTACGCTGGCTGGGGTGCAGGGCAACTGGAAGAAGAGATCGCCAACAACAGCTGGCTAACGATCCCTGCCGATTCAACTCTGCTATTTGATACCCCTATAGAACAGCGCTGGTCCACGCTGTCTCAGCAACTGGGGGTAGATCTCAACCTTATTTCCAGTGCTGCAGGTCACGCTTAATAGAGCTCTCCCACCAATGACTCAAAATACTCTCAGCCTAACTGCATTGGCGTTCGATTTCGGCACTCAAAATATTGGTGTGGCTAGCGGCAATAGCGCAACCATGATCACTACCGAGCTTACGCCACTAAAAGCCAAAGATGGCACGCCTAACTGGGAAGAAATAGGTCAGCTGCTGCTCGATTACCAGCCTGACACTGTGCTGGTGGGGTTACCTTTGAACATGGACGACAGTGACAGCGAGCTCAGCCGAAGAGCCAAAAAGTTTGGCAACCGCGTTCACGGGCGCTTTGGTATTCGGGTTGAAATGGTGGATGAGCGATTAACCACTCTGGAAGCCAAAGAGGAAGCCGCTAATCGCGGCCATCGCGGCAATTATCGTCACGCGCCGATTGACTCAATTGCCGCGCGATTGATCTTAGAAAGCTGGCTACGCAACAGGTAACAGCCTTAATCGCATTGTGCTGGTATAATTCGTCAGTATTTTTAAGGAAGGCCCATATCACACGCTGTTGATGACGATTGGCTCTTCTTCCGTAAACAGTTAACCACTGTCCTCGTATCGAACATTGAAACAGTTGCGCTTCATGGCAAAAAAATCAAAGTCTAAAGCCCCAACCTCTCTTTACCACCCGCAGTATTGGCCCACATGGCTAACGATTGGCCTTATGAACTTATGGGCCCACCTCCCATGGAAGTTACAGTGGATAATCGCGAAGGGCTTAAGCACGTTGTTGTTTCACTTTGCCTCACATCGACGCCATATTGTCGAAGTCAATTTGCGCATGTGCTTCCCCGAGTGGTCACTGAAAGAGCAACGCCAGCAAACCAAAGATGTATTGTTTAACAACCTTTATGGGTTAGTAGAGACAGCAGTGGCGTATCGAAAGCCGCCCAAGGCATGGCACTATGACATCAAAATACACGGGCTAGAGCTGCTGCAAAAAGCCAAAGAAGAAGCCCGCGGCGTGCTATTGATCGGCGCACATTACAGCCACCTAGACTTAGGCGGTGCCATTCTTGGGCAAGTTTGTGAGCCTTGCGCCATTTACCGCCCTAACAATAACCCAGTGTTTGATCAGTACATTCTCTCGGGCCGTCAACGCTTCTTAGACAGTGTTATCCCTCGCGACAACATGAGGGCCATCATAAAGGCACTGAAACAACAAAAGATTGTTTGGTATCCTCCCGATCAAGATTACGGCCGTAAACACTCAGTCTACGCCCCTTTCTTTGGCGTTAACGCTGCTACCATTACCGCAACCAGTCGTTTAGCTGGCTTTAACCAATCCCCTGTACTGATCATGTCCTGCTATCGAGATGATTCCGAACGCTGCTACCACTTAGGCTTGCACCCCTCGCCGAAAGGTTTCCCCAGTGGCGATGACACAGCCGATGCAGCACTGATCAATAAAGCCCTCGAGGATTGCATACGACGCTCCCCCACACAGTACATGTGGACACACCGCCGATTTAAAAGTCAGCCCGATGGCAAGGCCAAGCTTTATAAGCGCTAACCAAATCCAAGTGTCGACTTTTCAAAGGATTCAACGTGACAAGCACCCATAAAAAAACCGCGCCTGAGCGCGGTTTTTTTATGCAAGGCCTCTAGTAACAGGGGCCTTTCAGTTAGGGCATTAGCCTTTAGGGCCAGCTGCTTCGATATCTTCGCTAACATTAAACTTCTTGATGTTACCGGCAAACAAACCAGCCAATTTAGCCGCTGCATTGTCGTAAGCGGCCTGATCGCTCCAAGCGTTGCGCGGGTTAAGGTAGCTGGCATCGACACCTGGCACCTCTACTGGCACTTGAAGATTCATGACGTCTAGGGTCTCGGTAGCAACACCTTCCAAAGAACCATTTTGACAGGCCGCCACAACCGCGCGAGTGACAGGAATTGGGAAACGTGAACCCGTACCTTCTGCACCGCCAGAACCACCAGTCCAACCGGTGTTAACCAGGTAAACATTAGAGCCAAACTCTTCAATGCGCTTCATCAGCAGCTCAGCGTACTCACGCGCTGGACGCGGCATGAATGGCGCACCAAAACAGGTAGAGAACGTTGGCTGGATGCCCGCTTCTGCACCCACTTCAGTAGAGCCAACACGTGCGGTATAACCAGACAGGAAGTGATAAGCAGCTGCTTCTTTCGACAGAATAGACACTGGCGGCAGAACACCAGACACATCGCACGTTAAGAAGATAACATTCTTAGGCTCACCCGCTCGGTTTTCCTGCACACGCATCTCAACGTGCTCCAGAGGATAAGAACAACGACCGTTCTCACTCAGGCTGGTATCGGAATAATCGGGTACGCGCTGGTCATTGTGAACCACGTTTTCAACAATGGCGCCAAACTTAATAGCGTCCCAAATTACAGGTTCATTCTTTTGCGACAGGTCGATGGTTTTGGCGTAGCAACCGCCTTCCATATTAAAAACAGCGCCTTTTGCCCAGCCGTGTTCGTCGTCACCAATCAGGTAGCGTTCGGGGTCAGCAGACAAGGTGGTTTTACCTGTTCCAGAAAGACCAAAGAACAAACAGGTGTCACCTTCTTTGCCTACGTTTGCCGAACAATGCATGGGCATAACGTCTTTCTCTGGCAGCAGGAAGTTCTGCACAGAAAACATAGACTTCTTCATTTCACCGGCGTAACGAGCACCCGCCAACAAGACTTTACGCTGAACAAAGTTCACAATCACGGCCACTTCAGAATTGGTGCCATCGCGCTCAGGCACACACTCGAAGTTTGCCGCGTGCAGAATAGTCCACTCTTTCTTGCCTTTTGGGTTGTAATTGTCGGTGCGAATAAACATGTTACGCCCGAACAGATTATTCCAAGCCGTCTCTGTGGTCACTTTCACCGGTAAGTAGTGATCTGGATCTTCAGCCACATGCAGCTGGGATACAAAAGTGTCTACCATGGCTAGGTGTTCTTCAACACGGCTCCACAAGGCATCAAATTTATCCGCATCAAATGGGCGGTTTACAGAACCCCAGTCGATACTTTCAGACGTGGACGGCTCATCTACTGTAAAGCGATCTGCAGGGGATCGGCCTGTACGTGCACCTGTTTCACAAACCAGAGCACCGGTATGCGACAAATAACCTTCACCGCGTTTAATGGCATGTTCTACCAACTCAGCTGATGTGAGGTCGGTGTATACGGTCGGAGCCGCATCATCAATCTGTGTCATTCGTTTGTAGTCCTATCAATTTTTAACGTGTTTATCCATACCAGACTGCCCCTTTACTAGACGCTTATGTTAACTGGCGGAGTCAATATCATTATCTTTAGCCGACGAGTACACTGCCCGTCAGCGCTTATAAAAATTGGCAAATCATTATGTCAGAAAAAGTAATGTGAATCGATCCTACTCTACAGACGCGTTAATCAATGCAATGATGATGCCTGACCGCCAAAGATATTGTCTAGATCAGAAGCCCCAAAAACATACGCTTGGTTGCAAAACTGACAGTCTATGGTGATAGCATCTTGCTCCGCTAGCAATGCTTCTACATCTTCGCGGCCGAGTGAAACCAAAGCATTGGCCGACCGCTCTTTCGAACAGCTGCACGCAAAATGCACCGCACTAGGCTCAAAAATACGCACATCCAACTCGTGAAACAGACGGTAGAGCATATCTTCGTGGTGCAACGCTAATAACTCTGTGTGCTTAACGGTTTCGGCCAAGTGCACAGCCGTATTCCAGTTTTCGGCGTTCTCTTCAACACTGGCAACCTGTTGCGGCAATGCCTGTAGGAGCAGCCCAGTTGCAGACTGGCCATCAGTGGCCAGCCAAAATCGGGTAGGCAACTGCTCCGACTGATCAAAATACGATTGCAAGCACGCTGCCAATGACGGTTTATCCAAAGGCACAATACCTTGATAGCGTTCGCCTTTTTCTGGCTCGATAATAATGGCCAGCACCGCCTTATCTCCCAGCAGCGACTGTAAGTTGTCACCATCAAGTGTGCTAACGTCCGCGTCTGCGCTAGGCTGCGCCACCGCTCGAACACCGCGCTGGTGGGTGCACTCCGCCATCACTAGAGGCAGAGGGCCGTCACCTCGGGCCTGCAAAGTGAGTATACCGTCAAACTTTAGCGTACTTGCCAGCAGACTCGTCGCCGCGACAAACTCGCCGAGTAACGCTTTCATGCAAGCGGGAAGGTCTTTGTGGCAATCAAGGATTTGTTGGTAGCTGTCGGATAGGGTGACAATTTCACCGCGCAGATCGGCATGTTCAAACAAAAAGCGGTGCATTAAATCGCGGGAAGGCATAAGCGTATCAAACAGTTCAAATTAGAAGAAAGGATTCTACCATGCACCGGAATCGCCGGTAAGACCCCAACCACCAGAGCAAACGGCGATCCACAGCACTTTTCCTGTGCTTTTCAGCCTACCCTTATCGATCAACTACGGCTGGCAAATTGCAGCAATTCGTGATTCCAGCTCTTGGATCTGGTGCTCGTGCTCTGTTTTGCTGACATCATAGGTTGAACCGTCTTCACGCACAAAATATACCGGACCTTTCAAGATCTTTAGCCGCTTTTGTAGTTTCTGACATTGTTGCTGCTGTTCTTGGCGCTGGCGCTGTTGAGCAGCCTGGTTTTGACGCTCTAACCGCTGTTCTTCGGCTGTTGGCTTGCGAAAAACAGACTCTAACTTGCGATGCTCATGGCCACTTTCATCTATATTCAGATCCCGAAGCCGTGGAGATACCTCTTCAGCTTCTCTTTGTGCAGGCTTGCGATCACTAAAATGTACTTTTCCCTGCGCATCGCGCCACTGATAAATCTCGGCGACACTCGCGTGACCGAACAAGACTACGCTAGCAAGTACCGCCCAAACTACAAGCTTCATCACTGTCCTTCCATTGATAGCCAGTGGCGAGACAAAGACTCTTTCAATTTCTACAGAGTCATTTAAATGCCGAATACCGTAAAATAGTAACCTATACAATCACAACCGCTCAATAATCTTGCTCTCTAAAACGATGAATTTGACGCCGCTGTTTTTTGGTAGGCCGGTTGAGGGGCCCGGCATTGGTGCCTCTTAAAGCTTTCCGGCGCTCGGCCTCTTGTTCACGTCGTTCAAGGCTGTTGGCGGTTTCTTGATACAGCGTCATGGCTTCAGGCGCGCCACGGCGCTGATCAGACAGCGCCACCACATCGATCACTTTTTCATCGAAGCCTTGGCGAACCGTCAACTGAGCTCCCACCAGTATTTCTTTGCTGGCCTTTACCCTTTGCCCATCACAGTGCACCTTACCGCCTTCTATGGCTTGCTTGGCTAAGTTTCGCGTTTTAAAAAAGCGTGCTGCCCACAACCACTTATCAATGCGTACCTTTTCCATTGGGCCTCTTTACCTATTTTGCTCAATTGCCGTTGGCATCACCTCATCAAAGTGGTGAACTGCTGGGTATTCTTTAATCTCGCGATGTTCACGCTGGCTATCTGGCTGATGTAAGCACAACAAATGGCGTATACCGAACTCGCGCGCTGAATCCAAAACACGAATAGTATCATCGATAAACAAGGTACGCTGCGGATCAAACGGTTCGCGTTTTTGCAATTCTGTCCAAAAAGCCTGTGCTTCTTTTGGCTGCTGAAATTCATGAGATGAAATCACCATATGCAGCCATTGATCTATCGCTGTCACTTCCAACTTAAGCGATAAACTCTGTGGGTGTGCATTGGTAATCAATACCAACCGCTTATTGCTGAGCTGCAGGGCCTTCAAAAAGTCCACCACAAACGGCCGAATCGCAATTTTATGTTTTACTTCTTCTTTTAGCGCACAAATGTCCATGCCCAGAGCGTCTGACCAAAACTCTAAGCAATACCATTTCAGCGTACCTTCATGAGCCTTAATATGCGCTTCGAGCTGCTTTAGCGCATCGGCCTCAGGGATATTATGGGCTTGTGCGTAACGCTTAGGTAAGTGGGTTAGCCAAAAATAGTTATCAAAATGTAAATCCAGCAAAGTACCGTCCATATCCAGCAGCACGGTATCAATGTCATCCCAATTAATCATGTCTCGCCCTTCTCTTAATTAACAGCGCACGCAATAAAACATTATTCACCATACGCATCAACCGGGATCACCGATGGATTTCATCACTGCAATTCTGCCCATGCACCGTATAATGAACGGTTCAGTGTAGAGTTTTTTGACGGAGTGAACACCATGCAGTTGGATGAATCCTTAGTAGATCAAGTGGTTGCACTCTGCCAAACAGCAGGCCAAACAATTTTAGAGGTCTATCATAGCCAGGAAACCTTTACCGTAAGTACCAAGGACGATAACTCCCCCGTTACCGCTGCCGACTTAGCTGCACACGCTATCTTGGAACCTGGTTTAGCGGCACTCATACCAGGAGTACCCGTGTTATCAGAAGAAGGAGAGATTCCGAGCTTCGATACGCGCCGTCACTGGGGCACGTATTGGATCATCGATCCGTTGGATGGCACCAAAGAATTTCTTTTGCGCAACGATGAATTCACTGTAAATGTTGCCCTGATCCACCACAATGAACCCCATTTAGGCGTCGTACACGTGCCGGTTTATAACCAGACTTACACAGGCCAGAAAGGTGGCCGAGCTTACAAAATTACCGCCACTGAGCGCCGCCCTATTCATACTCGCGCGCTGACCGACAACACACAAGAACAGCCAGTTGTGATGGTCGCCAGCCGTCACTACGGTGCCACCAGCGCAGCCGATCTTCTCCGCCGTATCAGCGATACCTTGGGCTCAGCTGTTACCACCAGCATGGGAAGCTCCCTCAAATTCTGTCATATTGCCGAAGGTCTAGCGGATTTCTATCCTCGCTTGGCACCTACCTGTGAATGGGACACAGCCGCCGCTCAAGCCGTGATTGAAGCTGCAGGTGGATGTGTGCTTAGCGCCGAAGGTTTAACTCCCCTGCGCTATAACCAAACCGACAATCTATTAAACCCTTTCTTCTATGTTATAGGGGATCTCAGCTATGATTGGCACTCGTTACTAAAAAATAAGCAATAGAACCCGTTAATTTAGACCAGTAAGCGGCAATTTCTGCCCACCCGACTATCCTCAAAGTATAGTTATCAAAAAAGAATGACTTCAACACAGCACTTAGAAACACATCTGAGGAGTGTTTATCGTTTTTATAACCGTGAAGGAATACCCAGATGCCAAATCAATCACCAGACGTAGCGCTGGTTAATATGGACACTCAAGGCATGGATATCATGCGCGAGAGGCTTTTAGGAGACATTAAACGCTTAGAACGCCTCTTAGAGCAGCTGCGCTGTGGTGATGACAGTCAGGATTACTCACTGCAACAAACCTATCGCGAGATGATTTACAGCCGTCGCAAAATGCTCAACGGGTTGCCAATCAGGCATTCAGCCTAGCCAATAAGCGCGCCTTTCATGCAGAAAGCTTCAACGTATTATTCATACCCTAGTACCTAATAACGTAGAACCAATATTAACCCAAGCTTTGAAAAGTTGAGGGCTCATAGGCGGCGACTGATGATCGCTTTCTCGCCTGAAGGCTCCTCTACGTAACGGTAACGAATATCCACTAGTTCTCCGCCTTTAGGCTTCGTTTTTATATTGGAAAGCCCTTGGTATCGCATCAACCGCTTTTGCTTGTCGTAGGTTAATAAAATTTCTGGGGCCAACCATTTAACAACCCAACTTAAAGGCTCTAGCTGAAAGCATATCAACTCTGACTTTTCTGCACCGCAATCACGTTGATAAACTTGCAACCCCAAGGCCTTGCCTTTCTCTCCAAAAATAAATTCAAACGGAAAACGTTCACCCGCAAGCAATTGATCCCAGCGAGAACGCACAAAGGCATCAAAACCGCTGTCCACAACGGCTGGCCACTGGTCGCTGGTTTCTATCACTGCAGGAGACGCATCGTTTTGCCCCACCACCCAGTGGTCATCCTGCCAGCGAATGAACCATTCTAAATTGTAGAGATGGTTGGTTTGCACAAACTCAGGCGTCAGAGGGTTACGCTCATAAGAAATGCGCTTATCTACCCAAAGAGAGCCTTCCGGTGACAAGTAACGCACGCGATGTTTGGTTTTGTCATCACTGAGCTGATGCAGCTCACGATACAATAACTGATCACTGTTTTTATGGTAGGCATCACCGACCAGAACAACATGTTGATCCTGCCATTGAAGGTCTTTAGGCAAAATAGCATCGGCTGCCACAAGAACAGAAAAAACAAACAATACGGTACTGGCAATAAATAACCGTGCCGTTTTTATACATCGCCTAAAGCTGTGAATAATCCATCATCCTTTTCGTCTTCGTTACACTCGCCAGCGAGGTTTTGCAAACACAAATTGTGATGTGCTGATGGCGCGCTCTAAGAAACCACCCTCACAGTAACATAGATAGAATTCCCACATACGAATAAATCGCTGGTCAAAACCTAATGCCCTTACGGCCTCTATTCGATCGAAAAAACGCTCGCGCCAAATGCGTAACGTCTTAGCATAGTGCTGGCCAATGTCTTCAAATTCTTGCAACTGCATATCTGTCTTGCGTTTTAAACAATCCGTCACAACATGATTGCTGGGCAAACAGCCACCAGGGAAAATGTATTTTTGAATAAAATCCACCGATGCAACGGCTTGGTCATAGCGTTGATCTGCGATGGTAATTGCTTGAATGGCCATCAAACCATCTTCTGCCAACAAGCTGCTGCATTTTTCAAAATAATCGTCGAAAAAATCATGACCAACCGCTTCGATCATTTCCACACTGACTAGCTTATCGTAGCATCCCTCCAAATCACGGTAGTCTTGCAACAGGATAGTGATTTTATCTTCAAGACCTTGTTGTCTCACTCGTTGATTGGCAAATTCGAATTGCTCTTTAGACAACGTGGTCGTGGTTACTTGGCAGCCGTAATGTGTAGCCGCATAGACTGCCAAAAACCCCCAACCAGTGCCAATTTCTAGCAAGTGATCAGATTCTTTCAACTGCAATTTATCACACAAACGTTTTACCTTATGGACTGACGCTTGTTCTAGTGTGGCACTTTCATCATGAAAGATAGCAGATGAATACATCATGGTTGGATCAAGAAACAATTGAAAAAGATCATTACTCAGATCGTAGTGCGCGGCGATATTTTCCTTAGCCTGGCGTTTCGTATTACGCGTTTTTAAACGCCGAGCATTGAGCGACACGCTGTGAGCAAAACGGGTGTACCACGGACGATTCTTACCGACCAACTGCACTACGTTCAGGTTCATCGCCATCAATTGAATAACTTTGGTGAGGTCAGATGAGCACCAATGGCCAGCCATATAAGATTCACCAGCACCTAGGCTTTCCCGAGCAAAGACATTGCGAAAAAACTGCACATCGTTCACATGAATATCAGCTTTCACTTGCTCGGTGTCTTTATCACCAAAACTGAAACATTGATTGTTGTATGTTAGCGTCAAATGGCCATAGCGTAATTGCCGTAAGATTTTTACGACAAATTGCATGGCCATGCGATCAATCCACGACACCTTATTGGCTGTACCCGTGTTGAATTCTGTCTTTCTCTTTTCGATATCAGACGCTTTTGACAAACTTTCCATGGCGTTACCTTGGTATTTAAATTTTATGATGACAATGTCTAACGTAATGCTTATTTTAAAAATTTATTGGAAATCGCAGTCTTACTTGATTGATAAGTTCGACAATGAATTGATCAACCTTATGCCTTCATGTCTTCGTTTTTGGATGCGCAAAAACGGGGACTCGTTTAAACAGCAACTTTACAGCTTGCCAATATATGCCAGCGAATACTTTTGTCGTCATAGCTGGATAACGCCAAAGCATGCCGTTTAAATTCTGCTTGCTCATAGGCTTTTGGGTGAGCTGTAACGTCGCATCAAATATTTTTTCAGAATGATCACTGTGTTCTTCCGACATTATTTTGGCATTCATTACACGGCTCCAATTTTCCATGTGAATATGGAGCCTTGCTTCTGGCTGAGTGTGTTGCCAGTGGTACACCATATCCATCGGATTAAACGGCGAAACGTGAAAATTCTTGTCAAACTGGGTACGAAACAACGTTGAGGCTGGATCACAGTCGATCACGTAATGATGTCGTTCACCCCAAGGGGTATTGGTGACTTCCAGCAGTAACGCTTGCAGTTTTTGTTGCTCATCAAAACAGTAGTACACACTCAAGGGATTGATTAAAAAACCAAAGTAGCGTGCGTTAGTGAGCAAACAAATGGGGCCATTGATAGGCTTGTTGATTTTTTCATACACCAATTTCCGCACCGCACTTTCGAGGTCTGATTGACGACCATCAAAATAATCAGTGGGTTTAAATCGGGCTAATGCCCAACGGGATTTCGACCACCAGCGACTCAATGAGAACACACTGTCCAGCTCGTCTAGCCGTAAGTACAACATAAAGACACGATAGCGAAAGGTGTGTGATCGGGGGGAAAACCGCCGATGACGAACCCAGCCTTCATACAGGCAGCTAGTTACCATTTAGCACCTAACGCTTGTGCTGTACGCACGCCGCTCCAACAGCCATCTTCGTGAAAGCCATTGCGCCAGTAAGCACCACAAAACCATGTATTGTTAACACCACTGATTTCAGCCCAGCGCTGCTGCGCCGCAATTCCCGCGACTGTGAACTGTGGATGAGCGTAATGAAAAGTACCCAATATTTTATCTGGGTTTAGGCGCTCAGTGGCGTTTAACGTCACCACAAAAGTGTCGTTTGCATCGATACCTTGCAAGATATTCATGTTGTAGCTCAGGGAGGCCGATTCGTCACTGGCGCGCCCCAAACGATAATTCCAGCTGGCCCAAGCGCGTTCCCGAGTAGGCAAAATATCTTTGTCGGTATGCAAAACCACTTCATTCATCGCATAGGGAATAGCCCCTAAGATCTGCTGCTCTTGTTCGGTGGGAACTTCTAGTAACGCCAGCGCTTGATCGCTATGACAAGCAAAAATCACTTGATCAAAGGTTTCTGTATCGCCATTTTCAAACACCAGTTCTACAGCCGAGGTACTGTTCTCATCAGCCGACGTCTGAAAACGGCGCACGGTTTTAAGCTTAACGCCACAGCGAATTCGGTCTTTAAAACCAGCCGTAAGAGGTTGCAAGTAAGCTTTTGATCCGCCTTGAATAACCTTCCACTGTGGCCGATCCTTAATGGTTAACAAGCCGTGATGACTGAAAAATCGCACAAAAAATAACAGCGGGAACTCCATCATATCGGCGATCGATGCGGACCAGATAGCACTGCCCATAGGCACCAAAAACTTTTCTATAAATTCTGCGCCATAGCCCTTTTTATGAAGATACTCACCCAAGGTCATCGCCTCTGGCAGTGTGCCTGCGTCCAGTTCAGCTTGTGCCTCCCGGTTAAAGCGTAAAATATCTGTGAGCATTTTCCAGTGTTGGCGACTAACGATATTGCGACGCTGAGCAAAGAATCCGTTTAAATCACTGCCAGAATATTCTAGACCAGACTGGTCACAGCTCACGCTGAAACTCATTTCTGTATTTTGGGAAGCCACCCCCAAGCGATCCATCAACTTTATGAAATTGGGGTATGTGCGATCGTTAAAAACGATAAAGCCTGTATCAACCGCATACGACTTACCCTTCCAGTCAACATTTATGGTGGCAGTGTGACCGCCAATGGCATCATTTTGCTCAAACACCTGAATATCGTGAAGATCCTGTAATAAGTAGGCTGAGGTTAATCCTGAAATTCCAGATCCAATAATAGCAATCTTCACTGAGCGTTCCTTTCAATCATATTTGTGCGTCCAATAAGAGTTTTGATCACCTAAGCGCTTAATCCAGGTGCGAGGCAGATAGCGAGCCAATTTGAGCAGATAAAACAAACGCCTTGGAAACACGACTTGCAAAGGACGCTTACCTTTGGGGCGCATGACTGCACCAATCAATCGTGCAGCGGCAGTTTCAGAGCTGATCAGAAAAGGCATCGGGAAGGGGTTTTTCTTTGTCAGTGGCGTATCAATGAAGCCTGGCTCTACAACCGTAACGTCCATGCCCGATGCTTGAACATCCATACGAAGGGCTTGCAGAAAATAGCTGACGGCTGCTTTAGAGGCACCATAGGCTTCTGCTTTTGGGAATGGGGCTTGAACCACCATAGAGCTTATGCCAATCACATGCGGATTAGCGCTACGCTGTAACAATTCAAACGCCACTGAAAAACTTTTTACCACACCTAGGTAGTTCACTTGAGAAATACGTTCCATCATCGACCAGTCAGGTGTGCCAATATCTAAGTATTCACACGTGCCAGCATTTAAGATGACACGATCTAAGTGAGAAACCAGTTTAGGCAATTGCTCGCGAGCATGAACCAAGCTTTGCTCATCGGTTACATCCAGAGCCAATGCATGGACACGATTAAACTGACTGGCAAGTGTCGCTAACGCAGCTTCATTCCGCGCCGAAATCACCAACTCATGGCCGGCAGCAGCCAATTGTTCAGTGAGTGCCTTACCCAGGCCCGAAGTCGCACCCGTCACCCAAATGATTTCCTTAGGTACAATCTTTGACATATTTTATCTGTCTCAGCGAGCAGCGAGACGGCGTTTTAGCCACCGTGTGACACCACCCAGCATAGGCAGGTGTTCATAGAGCATTTCGCCCATGTCGTAGATGTCTTCGTGATAGTAAATACGATCGGAAAACTGCAAATGACTGACGCCTCGCACGGTAATCATTCCCGAACGCAACTTAGGGTGACGAAAATGCATGTGCCACTTGATGTAAGCGTCACTCATACCAATGTGTTGATCTAAGAATTCAAAACGCCCTTCTGTCAGTTCCGAGCACATCGCATTCATGTAAGCGTGTAAGGCATCAATGCCTCGTATTTCGTGAACAGGGTCTTTGAACAGCACATCCTTATCGTAGATCCGGTGGATCTGATCCATCGGCATGTCCGAAAGGTCCGCATAAAAGGACTTCAATCGTTCAATCAACGCCGTAGTAGCGTCTACAGTAGTCTCTTTAGCAAGCGGCTGCATGGCTTACAAAACCTCATTTGAAGTCGATAGCGGTATGTTTACTACGACTAAGTTTATGTTACGTAGCATCCTTACGAGGGGCTAAATCAATCAGATCACATCAAGACAATCCCTGTGACGCCTGATACCACATTAGGCGGGGGGAATAAGAGGCTTATGATGCTCTGTAAAGTAAAAGTGAACGATAAATAGAGGATATCAGTAACAAATCTTGGTAAATAACCCACGTACGTTAGTGTGCCTATTCAACTTTCTGTGTAATCCTTGAAAACCTTTGCCAAACACCGTCAGTCTCAGTGAACCACTTTTGCAAGCTGACCGTAAAACAGTCTACTTTGATTCTTAAATGAACTTGATCACACGGTAATCAGACCAACATGAATACGCAAACTGCTGACAGAACGCCCAGCCAAAAGCACTGCGACGACCTCGTCGCTGTTGCCACGCATCGCGATCAGGAAGCTTTTGCTCGGCTGTTCGATCACTTTGCGCCGTTATTGCGCCGCTTTAATCTTGCCGCTTACCCCGGTGCGACATTGATGGCGGATGAACTGACACAAGAGGTGATGCTCAAGGTGTGGCGCAAAGCTCACACCTACAAGCCCGACAACGCCGCTGCCAGCACTTGGATATTCACTCTTGCACGTAATGCCCGAGTTGACTACCTGCGCAAAAATAGCCGTCATCAATCTGACATTGATCCTGAGTTGGTTTGGAATGAATTGCCCGATGAAGACGCTGATCCGTTCATGCACGCGCAACAACGACGCAATCAAGAACAGATTCAAGGCGCTCTGAAAACACTGCCGGTAGAACAACATCAGGTACTGGTGAAAGTTTACATGGAAGGCAAAACACACTCAGAAGTAGCACAGGAATTGAAGCTACCGCTGGGAACAGTAAAATCGCGGGTTCGGTTAGCCCTTAACAAGCTCGCCGTCATCCTGAAAAGGTAACATTATGATCACCAACCACCCTACTCCAGAAATGCTATCAGATTACACGGCTGGCGCCCTGCGCCTCAGTCATGCTCTGTGCGTGGCAACACATCTGGATCATTGTCACAGCTGTCGCCAAGCGGTTTCCCGCTTAGAGGCTTTGGGTGCCCATTACTTTACCAGCAGCACAGATCGCGGTAACAACAGTGAAGCGCTCGATGCGATCAAGGCGTCACTGTTCAAGCAGCTGGCACAGACGGATGAGCAAGACAATAATGTCGGTATGACCGATGTACTGGCTATGAAACCCGACACACGACAGAAACCACTACAAAAGTCGACCAGCACAAAAACCAAGCTGTATCGTGTTCCCAGAAGCCTAGGTCAATTTATTGATACCGATTATGAGCACTTGGACTGGACACCGATATCCCCGTCCATCAAGTTGGCTGTACTCTGTCGCGACAAAGATGGCTCTCAAATTGCGCTAACAAGAGTTAAGGCTGGCGGAAAGATGCCGCACCACTCGCATACGGGTGACGAAATCACTGTGGTTCTTGAAGGGGCTTTCTCAGACGAACAAGGCTTGTACAAGAAAGGAGATATGGTGTGTCGTGGTGCCTCTCACAAGCACACCCCGTTGGTCACTAACGATGCTGAGTGTATTTGTTTGGCGGTATTGGACTCCCCGATTCAATTCACAGGCTTCTTTACACGCCTGCTGAACCCTTTCGTTCGTCGTCATCACGGCTAACGCCCTGTTTGCCCTGATCCTTGGTCAGGGCAAACACATGAGCAATCGTGTTAAAGTCGATCTCCAAATGATCATTGCTAAACACAAGAGCCTCTCATGATTCTGCCCACCACTCGTACGACCGTACAAACCCGTTACTCTGACACCGATGCACTCGGACACTTTTCCAACAGTTCCTATGTGATCTTTCTGGAAGTCGGTCGCTTGGACTTTTTCAAAAAGGTGATGGATGGCTCGGATGTGCCTTTTACCATGGTGGTGGTCAATATCAATGTGGATATCATGCGTGAATGTGTCTATGGCGATCACATAGAAGTCACCACTCGCTGCACGCGCATTGGCACCAAAAGTATGGTGCTCACCAGTGAAATTTTAGCCAATGGCAATCTAGTATCCAAAGGGACAGTGACTTTAGTCGCTTTTGATGTAGTAACACGCCAATCCGTACCCTTACCATCTGATTGGCAACTGCCTAACGAAGATTAATGACGTAAGGCACCCGATTTGTTAATCAGGCGTCTTTCACTCGCATCAAACCTTCTTGCGTTGTCGCCGCCACCAACTCGCCAGCTTCCGTGTAAAGATAACCATGATTCAGGCCACGACCACTGGCACTGATGGGGCTGTGCATATCGTAATAGAGCCACTCGCACGTATTAACCGGCCTATAGAACCACAGGCTATGATCTAAACTGGCCGCGTGGACGTCGGGATTGAAAAAGGTGTAAGGGTGGGCGTGCAACCCCGTATTCAAAAACTGCAGATCCGATTGAAAAGCAATAATCAGCAGGTGATCCCGTTCGTTTGTGATCACCCCATTGGCCTTAAACCAAAAACTCTGTTGTGGTGCTTGTGCCGGTGGACTTTTGACCCCTGCACGAAAACGGCTAAGAATATCCAGCGCGGTAAAGTTATCTGGGCGCAAGTAATTCAACTCTGGCATTTCTTTATTCAATCTCTGCCAGCTTTCATACTCGGTGATCATCTCGCTACGAGGCGTCATTTCAGGTGCCGGTTGCTGATGTTGTAAACCCTGCTCTGGCTTCTGGTAAGACACCATCATCATAAAAATCGGCTTATGCGCCTGTACCGCCGTTACTTGACGCAAAGAAAAGCTGCCGCCGTCACGCAATACCGCCACCTCATACTCGATGGGAAGATCGGTTTTTCCTGGGCGTAAGAAATGGCAATGCAACGAATGGGGGAAACGATCGTCCGTTACGGTCTGCATGGTAGCATCCAGTGCCTGCGCGATAATTTGCCCACCAAACACCGCTCGACGCTTCCCCGGTAGATTGCGCCCAATAAAGTGATTTTCGTTTTCACTGGTATCCACATGCAGATAACCCAGCAGCTGATCAAGATTGAATTCCATAATTTAAGAGCACACCTAAGCACAAACCAAAATGAATACGGGCACTGGAAAACCTGATTTTGCCCGCCAATAATGATGGTATGGTACCAAAAGCTTAATGCGATCGGGTCGTCGTTGCCCAAATACCTTAAGAACGCCACCGAAAAAGGAATACGCCAATGAAATTTTACAGCCGCAAATGGATCATGCCGGAAGACCTAAACCCTAACGGTAGCCTCTTTGGTGGGCGTCTACTCAGTTGGATTGATGCCGAAGCGGCGATTTTTGCCATGTGCCAATTGGGGCAAGACAAACACCTAGTGACAAAATTTATTTCTGAAATCAACTTTGTCAGCTCAGCCAGGCAAGGCGAAGTCATTGAAATGGGAGTAGAAATCAAACAAATTGGCCTAAGCTCTATCACGCTGCATTCCGTGGTACGCAACCTGATCACCAAACAGGTCATCATCAATATCGACGATATTGTCTTCGTCAATCTTGATGGCGACGGCAAACCTGAACCTCATGGTTATGACGCCTCTCAGCCCTCCGTGACCTGAGCCACCCCCCCAAAAAACACGTTCACCTAACAGCTGGCTGCGCACCTGCGTGCGCATTCTTAACGTATCGTTGTGGTAGACGAGTTCGCACCTCCCAACCCAGTTGCGTGCTTTTTGCATTGTCAGCGGCCTTTAAATAATACCCGTCAGGCCTTGAAATTCTCTTCAAAAAGATTAATGATACTAATCAGTAGCCATTAATTCGGAGGATAACCTCCGTACCGGAGACCCAAAATGTCATCAGCTTTAGAAACCCTAACTCGGCTTGTCAGCGCACAAGATCGTTTTGACGCCCCCTATAGCGAACGCGTACAAGCACAACTGGAAGCGGCCAATGAACTGTTTCAAGACAAGGTAAGCGCAATCAAACTGCTCGCCAAACGCGCCAGTACTGCGGACCTTGATCGCATTACAACCCTATCCGATATTGTGCCACTGCTGTTTGCCCATACCACGTACAAAAGCTACCCAGAAACTTGGTTAACAGAAGGTAAATGGGATCGCTTGGCCAAATGGCTAGAGACGCTGTCTGCCAACCCTGTCGAGGGTTTGAATACCGCTGAAGTTGATGATCTTGATACTTGGTTAAAAACGCTTGAAGAAGCCGAACACTTTGTCTCTTGCTCCAGTGGCACCACGGGCAAATGTTCCATGATCAACTCGGCCAGTGGTGACAGAACCGTCGCTAAAACAAACCACGCGGCAGGATTTCAGTGGGCCACCGGCAGTAAATCCGACAACAGCTTCAAAATCATGGGGGTCGCACCGACAGCTCGCAGTGTACGTAACGACGATAGCCGAGATGCCATCGCAGACACTTTTGGTAACGGGAACGACTTTCAGTTCCCCTGCGAGCCTATTACCGTAGGTCGTATCAGCCATATGGTGACCATGCGTCGCCGCATTGCCGATGGTAGTGCCAAGCCCGCCGAAGTGGCCGCATTCGAAGCCACCTCGGCCAATCGCGCACAAGAAATGCAACAAGGGGTGATCAAAACGGCCGAAGCACTGATTGAGAGCCGCGGCGAAAAAATGCTGATCTGCGGTATGTTTGCCACCTTGTACGAAGTTGCTGAGCTGGTTCGTGAAAAGGGATACAGCGGTAAAGACTTTTCGGCTGACAACGCCTTGTTGGTTGGCGGCGGCCTGAAAGGTGCTGACCTACCCCCAAACTACCGTGAGTTCATTCTAGAAACCTTTAATATTCCCAGCAACCGGATGTATCAGTACTACGGTATGCAGGAGCTCAATACGACCATGCCGCGCTGCAGTGCTGGTCGATACCACGTGCCACCATGGGTCATTTTGTTGCTACTTGATGAAGGCGGAGACAACCTCATTACGGAAACTGAAGGTGAAGTAGAAGGCCGAGCTGGCTTCCTAGATCTTTCAGTTCAAGGTCGCTGGGGCGGCGTAATTTCTGGTGACAAAATCAAAGTGAATTATGGCCAATGCGACTGTGGTGCCCACGGCCCCACGATTGGTAGTGACATTGTTCGCTACTCCGACTTGCCTGGCGGCGACAAAATCAGCTGCTCAGGCACCATCGATGCGTATGTGAGAGGTGCATCATGACAGACTCACCCACCGATAAAGTATTAGCCGCACACCATTTCGCCCGAGGCAAACTGATTGAAGGTGACGACGTTCGCCATCGGTCTCGCGATTTAGGTGGTTATTTCACGACCCCCGCCATTGACCTCGATGAACTGGTCACTCCGCGCACGGAACTGCCGCCCTTACTGGACGTTCCATTGAGTGAAATCATCGACTTCTTAGTCGAGACGGGTGAGCGCCTCGATTTATCCACTAATGAACACCTTCAAGAATGCCTAGAGCGTTTGGCCGCCACCAACCCTTTGCCACGCCGTGTGGTAGAAAACCTGTACCGCAATGCCCGTCACTTCCTGCGCAAGGAACTGCTGATGTCGCAAGTGGAGGCCAACTTTTCCAACCCCGAGTACTTGGATCGCTGGATAACAAAGACCGATATGTTCGGCAATGTGAGTTCTGTGCGCGCGTTTCCTGGCCGCATGATTCACATGTTGGCCGGCAACTCGCCTGCAGGCTGTATCTCTTCGATTGCCCAAGGTGCTCTGGTAAAAGCCGTCAACCTTTTCAAGATGCCATCCAGCGACCCGTTCACTTGTGTTGCCATTTTACGCACCATGGCCGAAGTGGATCCAAACCACCCTGTCGTGAAATCTATGTCGGCGGTCTACTGGCGCGGTGGCGATAAATCCATTGAGCAAACACTCTATCGCCCTCAGTATTTTGACAAGATCATCGCTTGGGGTGGGGGTGATGCCATCCAAAATGTCATCAGTTATCTTGGGCCCGGTTTACAGATGGTATCGTTTGACCCGAAATCGTCGATATCCATGATTGGTAGCGGTGCTTTTGCAGATGATGACAGCATTGCCGAGGCCGCTGAACGCACCGCCGCCGATGTTTCTGTTTACAACCAAGAAGCCTGCTTAGCGAGTCGCTTTGTGTTTGTAGAAGCTGGTGCATCCGGCGAGAAAAGACCACAAATTGAAAAATATTGCAGCAAGCTTCAGGAGCGGCTAGGTATTGATCGCGAGGTCTCATCGGCTGTAGCCCAGCCTCTGCCCAATGATGTGCGTGATGAAGTTGAAGTCATGGAAGCCATGGGTGAATTTCAGGTGTGGGGCACGGGTGATGGCCGGGGTATGGTAGTGCTTAGCGATAAACCTGTAGACTTTCACCCGAGTAACAAAACCGCCAATGTAGTGATGGTACCTCGCCTAGAGGACGCCATCCGCTACGTAAACGTTGCCACACAAACCATCGGTATTTGGCCACCAGAATGTAAAACTGAACTGCGCGATCGAATTGCCAGTGGTGGCGGTCAGCGAGTGTGCCAGCTTGGCGGTGCCAATAAGCACGCTATGGGCGGACCACACGATGCCATGTACCCGTTACAACGTTTTGTACACTGGATGGCCGACGAGGATATTAGTTAATGAATGAAACAAAACCACGCGTTGCCATTATTACCGGTGCCAGCTCTGGTATTGGTAAGGAGTCCGCAAAAATATTAGCCTCTAGCGGTTGGCGAATCATCGGCATCGGCCGCAACCCAGAACGTTGCGCTCAAGCCGAACACGATATTCGAGAAGCTTCGGCCTGTGGCCAGGTCACGTTTTTAAAGGCCGACTTATCCATTATGTCCGAGGTCTGTCGCGTAGCCGAAGAGATACAGCTGGCCACCGACCGTATCGATCTGCTGATTAATAACGCGGGTGGCATGAACGCCACGCTTCAGTTAACCCCAGACGGCCACGAGGCAACCTTTGCCAGCAATCATTTAGCGCCATTTCTGCTAACACAGCGACTGATTCCTGCATTGCAAAAAGCGGCTGACACATCGGCAACTGGCGCTACTCGCATTATTAATGTGTCATCCTCGGCCCATGAATCAGCCAAGGAAATCGACTGGAACAACCTGCAGTTGCTGAATAATTTTCACGCCCCAGGGGCCTACTGTCACGCCAAGCTGGCGAACTTATTGTTCAACCACACCTTGGCAAAGCACCTCAAAAGCGATGGAATTGCTGTGCTTGCTGTGCACCCCGGTGTGGTGAGAAGTAATTTCTCCAGCCACACCGATAAAGCCACACAAGGGTATTTGGATTCACTGGAAGCCATCACCTCAGAGCAAGCTGCGCAAGCATTAATCTGGCTAGCGACCGACCCAGCCTGTGCCCAACATACTGGGGGCTATTTTGATCAGCGCCAGCTCGCGCAACCCAGCCCAGCCGCACAAGATGACGCGCTCGCGTCTCAGATGTGGCAAGCCACGTCTACGCTGTTGCGGCCCTTCTTGCCTGCTGGGGTATCTTAAAAACCTCATACAGATAGGAATCACAACGGGTTTAGCAGTCGAATAAAAAAGGCCATGGAGTAAAACCCCATGGCCTTTTTTATTAACTGGCGTTTAGCGCGGTATGTCTACCAAGCTGTTTAAGCGGCGCGGGTACCCACTATTGGCACCCGCCGTTTTTCACTTACAGTGGCCTCTCTTTTTTCGCTTCGGCTGGCTTGATCATAGAAATCATACCCGCAGCCACCACCACCATGACAATAAACACATAAAACGCCGATTCATAACTGCCGGTGGCATCATAAACTTGCCCCACAAAACGCACCGTCAGAATAGAGCCCAGCTTAAAAAAGATGGTCATCAGCCCCATGATGGTACCGTAACTTTTGGCACCAAATACCCAAGCTAACATCGTACCCCATACAGGAAAAACGCCACCGATCCCCAAGCCAAATACAGTTGCCATTAACAGCAATCCCCAAAAGGGAGGCTGTAAGAGGTACACCACCAAAATCGCCACATGCGCCACCGCCACGGCGTAAAAGAGATAACGCAAATCCATTTTATCGGCCAACATACCCACTAGCATTTTGCCGGCGATGGCTGAAACCGTCATAAACGCGGCGATCATAGCTGCGCCAGTCAAATCAATACCTATGTCTTGAAAATAAGGGACATTTGAAGTCACCATCGCTTGATCACTGCTGTACAACAAACCAACACCTAAAGTGAGCAACCAGAAATTTCGATTGCGCAATAGCTCGCCGTAACGCCAGAGGTGACCTTGCTGCTCTTCTTCTTGCGGGGTCATTGCAGCGTCTTTTAAAAATTCCTCATGAAGGCCTTTTTCATCGCCCTTGGGTTGGTTGCGAATCACAAACAGCGTCATGATTGAAATCACCACGAGCGCTAAGCAACCAATGGCAAACAATGCACCGCGCCAGCCAAATTGCTCAATTAGCACGGCGGTTAATGGTGTAAAAATAAAGCCGCCGGCCGATGTTGATATGGCAAGCACACCCAGTGCTTTGCCGCGGCGATTATGAAACCAACGAACAACAACCGTGTTGGCTGCCAAGGTGCCACAGGCTGCCATACCAAAAGCAATCGGGCCTAGGATCCAAAGCAACATCATCCAAGGTTGCATTACCTGCGACATCCCGATCATGCCAATACCAAATAACACCCCGCCACAACACATAACGATTCGCGCGGAAAAGATATCCAGCAGACGCCCAACAATCGGAGATAAAATGCCCACCCCCAATAAAAATGCGATATAGCCATTATTCACTTCGGCTCGGCTCAGCCCAAATTCTTGCGTTACCGGAATCACGAAAAGGCCAAAAATATAAGATGTACACCCAGCAATTAGCATGGCACACACAAATGCCCCCATATGGACACGCCATCCTGGGTATATTCCCGTTATAAAATTTTTCATAGAGAGTTCACACCCCTTCCTTTTCTTGATGAATGTTCAGAACTTCTGAATCTAACCGTCCACGATTTTTAGTTGGCGCAGGTGCTGCCATTCGATGCTATTCATGACCGAAGGTGGCGCTTGGAGCCAATAAGACACGCCGTGATTGATAATGCTGAAAGGTGATATGATTTCACGATGACTGCTCTTTTTATTTTAATGAATCATAGATAAGAGCCATTTTTTTGAGCCAAGAAATAAATGAAACTCTTAAGGTGTCATTATCTAGTGAGCCGCATGAAAATCAACCATTTTTTTGAGTTCTTATGAAAAAAACACCCACGCCCAAACCTCGCGCTGGTCGCCCTACGGCTAAACAAGCGGCTCAAAGACACATCGAGCTACTAAAAGGCTCACTCCAACTTTTTCTTGAAAAAGGGTTGGATGGCACCACGCTGGATGAAATTGCCGCCGCGCTACACATGACCAAGCGAACCATTTATGGCTACTACGACAACAAAGAAGCGCTCTTTAAAGCGGCCTTGCAGGGCGCACTTAAAGACAACACGTTGAAGCTGGAAGCTTTGGAAGAATTGGACGATGGCGACCTAGAGTCCACGCTCGCGGCGGTGGCTCGCCAACGGGTTAAGCGCTACCTTTCGCCAGAGTCGCTGGCGCTGCAAGGGCTATTAAATGCGGAATCCCATCGTTTTCCTGAATTGCTAGGCATGTTTTACCAAGAAAATACGGGGTCCACGGTGGCTTTTATCAAACAGGTACTCTGCGCACACGCCCAAAAAGGCACCATCACACTTGAGCGCCCAGAAGCAACCGCAGCGCTTTTTCTCAGCATGGCGGTAGGCGCGCCAGCTAGAGGAATGCTTACAGGCGTAAAAGTTGAGGGGGTGCTCAACCTAGAAGATCACATACAGTTTTGCGTGCAACTTTTTGTGTATGGCCTTAAAGGTAAAACACCTAACACCTAACACAAGAGACTACGACAAAGGGGCGACTTCACTGTGGATAGGAATCAACAGCGTATTACCCCCCGCTTTTGAGGTATGACCAATCATTTCGTCGTAAGCGCTGTTGTGTCGCAAAAATAATCGTTCACACTTTAAGGGGTATAAACGTTCTTGCATGGCGGTCAAACAACGTGCTTTGAGAGGGGTTTTCTCGTCATCCCAGATTAAACGCTCACCCGATTCCGTTTTCACAAAGGCTTGATAAATCGCCCCTTCATAAGACTCCACCACAACCTCTAAACCTTCTTGCCCGACTAGCTGTGTTAAAAAATATTTCGACTGCGCTGCACTCGTTGCCATGACCATTCCTCGACTTTATTTTTCTTTTATACGAACGGCCTCCAAAAGTGGACTCCTCCTCCGACGGGCTCCGTTCAGGCGCGATTTGCGACAGATTTTCTAGCGGCAAGCCCTTCTTGCCCTTCCCGTTACATCCCCCCGAAACAAGCACATTCACAAAGCTGTCATACCTTGTGTGCTTCATTGTCGCTGACTCTTTCAACGACCCAATGCATTTCGATGATCTCTACTTTCCTGTACCAACATTGGTTAACACTGAAACGCTGGTGCCACAAACGCCGCCGATCTTCTAACGAAGAAACCTTTTATGTTTGGCTGCAATCCGATCTCCCTGTCGCCCAAACGGATGAACGCTACCTGTCGTTCTCGGTAGACATCTCGGTACTGGCTGGAGGCTTCTGGTGGGAAGGCGCTTTAGGATCTAAACGTGGTTTGGGTACGCTGCGTATCCCACCATTACAACTGGATTTAAAAAAGCTCGATAAATTAGTAAGCCTGCTAGGCCCAGCCTATTTACGCATTGGGGGCTCAGAGGCCGATAAGATTCATTACTTCAATGCTCCAGCTAGCGCCGATGATCCTTTAGTACTCACCAAAGAGCAGTGGAACAACCTGCACGCCTTTATTCAGCGCAATGATTTAAAGCTGATGTTCACTTGCAAATACGGCCTGTTTAAACGCCGTGAACATGGCCGCTGGCGTGGCGCGGAGGTGATCACGCTGCTGGAATACAGCCTACAAAAAGGCTTCCAGATTGATGTATTTGAATTAGGTAATGAGCTGAACGCTTACTGGGCTTTTCATGGTTTGATGTCGCAGCCACGAGCCATTAATTTGGCTCGCGATTACGATCGCTTTGCGGTGCTCATTTGGAGCTATTACCCCAACGCGCGCATTTGCGGCCCCGGCAGCGCTTTTTGGCCAAAACTTGGGGAAACCGTGCGCCCCATCAGCAACCTGACTCCGCGTTTTTTATCGACGATTAAAACCCGCTTGGACATCGTTGATTGGCACTATTACCCGTTTCAAAGTGACCGCTCCCCACTGCGCACCCGTGCCGCCCAATTGCGCCACTTAATCAACCCCAAATCATTTGATGACTATCGTGTGTTTTCTGAAAAACTCGCCCGCCTGCGTGACCGTCACCAGCCACAAGCCGAACTCTGGACAGGAGAGACCGGTTCGGCACAGTGCGGCGGGCAGCCCGATCTTTCGGATCGATGGGCATCGAGCTTTTGGTGGGCCGATCAGTTAGGACAAGGCGCTCGCTCAGGGCAAAAGGTGATGGTGCGACAGTCTTTGGTGGGGGGGGATTACGGCATGATTGCGCGCCTTACTCTAAAACCAAGACCCGACTACTGGGTCAGCTGGTTGTGGGGGCAACTGATGGGGCAAGAAGTCTACGCCATTCACAGCAACCAGCCGTCGCTACGCTGCTATCTGCATAATGATAAACACAGCGCCGGTAAAATCCTATTGCTGATCAATCTCAACAATCAACACATCCAGCTCAACCTAGACCCCGCATTGCAACACCGCCTGACCGAAGGCTATGAAATGACCGCCAAGCAATTGATCAGCCGCAAGGTCAGTATCAACGGTATGAAAGTACGCTTTAAAAGCGGTGCCGTTAGTTTGCAGGATTTCCCCCCTAAACCTTTTGATGGCACGTTAGCCGCTTACAGCATCAGTTTTTGGCGCTGTGCCTGAGGCAGGCGATACTTGCCAAACCACGGACACCGCTATGCTTCTTAAAACCTGGACGGCATAATCGACCCATCACAATAAAAACGACGAAGGGCTGACCCATGACAGATGCATCCCAGATTGATCGGTTTTGCGATCAGATCAGCGATCACCCTCACTGGAACGAAAGTGTGTGGTTTTCGATTTCTATCCCTGAGCAACGCAAACACGGCTTTATTCAATATTACTTTCGCCCCAATCAAAACCTTCTCAATGGCGGCCCTGTTCTGTGGGATCAAAGCGGTACACAAGTGTGGAACTGCCTGCATTACAACTGGAGCCATCTGCAGGCAATCCCGGCCGCAGCTGAAAAATTCAATATGACGGCTCCGAATTCTCTGTCTGTAAAAATACTGGAACCCGGCAATCGTTACCACATTACCTACGACAACGACGGCCTTATGATGGATTTGCAGTGGCAGGCCATTGCGCCTTTCCACGAGCTGAAAAGCAAAACCAAAACGCAACAGGCTGCACAAAAATTCCATATGGAACAAGCAGGCCGCATGACCGGCACAGTGCAGTTGAATGGAGTCGAATACCCTATTGATTGCTTCTCCATGCGCGATACCTCTTACGGCCCAAGGGTGTTTGATAAATCGTCCATCGGTGGTTATTTCTGGGGCATCGCTGAAAACAGCGCCTTTCATGCCATAGCCAAAGGGACAGGTAACGTACACGACGTAATCGGCGGCTTTATTTGGCAAGATGGCCAGCTGGCCAGCCTGAAAGAGGGCACCAGAACGGTAGAAGAATTCGGCCCCTACGGCCCCAAACGTGTCGTATTTGATGCGGTTGATGAACAGGGCCGACCCATACACGCCACAGCGACCATTGATGATGGCTTGATTTTTACCGGCTACACTGATCGCACAGTGGTGTGGTCACTAACGGAATGGGATTGGAACGGCATCAAACACTGGGGCGACAACCAAGAATTCTGCAACACCCAGCGGTTCCGCAGTATTGCCCGAGGTGAAACGCGCTTAGAAGATAAATAATTGCCCAATAATAGGCCTAAAAACTCTAACAGCAAAACCCAAGGAGCTCTCATGGCGGGTCAAATTGTCATCATCAACGGTACATCAGGCTCGGGTAAATCCACCGCCTGCGATTTGTTTATCAAGCGTTCATCAGACTTCTGGCTTACCTATGGTATTGATCAGTTTATGGGTTCTACGTTTCCCAAACAGTTTGGTCACCACGGGGATCGCAGTGCCGAGGGCTACAGCACTCAGCCTTTAGACCCCAAAGACCCCGAGGGCACATTGCGCTGGCACATCAGTGATCAGGGCATGAACGCCTTTGGTGTTTTTCACGAATGGATCGCCGCTGCATCCCGCCAGGGCTGTAACATCATTGTCGACCATCTAATGATGATCGACCCACCCATCTTGCAAGACTGCATATGGCGATTAAAAGATCTACCGGTCTTGCTGGTCAACCTTAAGCCGCCTTACGAGGTGTTAATGGAGCGCATCACCAACCGAGAGATCGGTACGCGCTTTGCCAATTCCAGCTATTCCTCTGAACAAATTCAAAAGTCCAGAGCGCGACTCGATCGCTTACGCCCTTGGTTTTACCAAGCTGTGTACGCCAATGAGTGCTGCGACCTCGAAATCGATTCAGCACAACACAACCCAGAAGCCATTTGTGATCAGATTGAAGCCCAGTTAACACAAGGCGGCCACGCGTTTGAAACCCTCAGACAGCGATATCTGAACCCAGCGGCTTCCTAGGTTGCCGTCGCCGGCATTAACTCAGATAAGGTTGAATATACGCCATGCTTTCTTGCCACAACCGTTCCGCCACGGCCATGTCTTGTGCCGCGACGCTGGTATCGGCGGGTTTTAGTTCATAGAAGTAGCCGCCGTTGGCTGCTGTCATGCTCGGGTCGGTCGCCATCCACACCAGTGTTTTAGCCGCGTGCGCCGATGTCACCGCACGTTCGGTTAAGGTGCTCATATAGGCTTGCATGGTGTCATCTGCATGGTTAACGAAGTTACTTTCTAAGATCACACCCGGTTCCATCGCGTGGGCAATAATGCCTTGCTCGCCATAGCGTTTGGCCAGCTCACGAGTGAACAAAATATTACCCAGTTTGGCGTTGGTATAGGCCCCGCCCGTGGTGTAGTTCTGTATGCATTGCAAATCATCAAAGTTAATACCGGGGCAGTTGTGATGGCCGACAGAAGAAGTAGACAGCACTCGAACTGTGCCCTCGGGGGCCGTTTTTGCCGTGGCTATTAATGTGGGTAACAGCAGCTGGGTCAGTAAAAACGGGCTGAGATAGTTACCGGTAAACGTCTGCTCGAAGCCTTCACTGGTGATGTGCATCGCGTTGCTGACACCACCGGCATTGTTGATCAAGACATCGATGACATCGGTCTGCGCAAGAATGTCTTGTGCCACTCGACGAGTGTCCGCCAGCAGTGAAAAGTCTGCCCGCAGCGCTGTCACATCACGGGCGTTAGGCGCTTGAGCGGCGATTTCTTCTGCTGCGGTTTGACAACGCTGCGGATTGCGCCCCAATACAATGACGTTGAAACCTTGCTGGGCCAACGCCTTGGCGGCTTCTTTGCCAACACCTGAGCTTGCGCCGGTAACAACGGCCACTTTTTGTCGGAGTTCGGTCATAGCAAATCCATTCTGTTTTGTTGTGTTGATGAATATAGGGCTAACACTCACCATCGGCGATCAATGCAGCGGCTTTTTCGGCAATCATAATGGTAGGCGCATTGGTGTTGCCAGACGTAATGGTTGGCATGATGGAAGCATCTACTACCCGCAACCCACTCAAGCCACGCAGTTTCAATGTGCTGTCGACCACGGCGGTAGCATCATCTCTGCGGCCCATTTTGCACGTGCCCACAGGGTGAAAGATGGTTGTACCAATCTTGGCGGCCGCTTCCAGCAGTTCGGTATCACTGCCATCGTCTGAGCCCGGCAGGTATTCCTTTGGTGTAAAAGGTGCAAAAGCCGGCATGGAAAAAATACGCCGTGTGAGCTTGATGGCATCAATGGCCACTTGCTGGTCTTCTAGCGTAGACAAATAATTGGGGGCGATACGCGGCGGCACTTGTGGGTCGGACGAAAGCACAGTCACCGCACCACGAGAAGTGGGTCGCAGATGACAGACGCTTGCCGTCATACCCGGAAACGAGTGTAAATCATCGCCAAACTTATCCAGCGATAAAGGCTGCACATGGTATTCCACGTTAGCACTGGCTTGGCTAGGGTCCGACTTGGCAAATACCCCCAGCTGACTGGGGGCCATGCTCAACGGTCCACCACGATTGAACAGATAGTTCATGCCCATACTCATTTTCCCCAACCAGTTATTGGCTGTGGTGTTAAGCGTTTTCAAACCGTCAATTTGATAGACCGTGCGCAATTGCAGGTGATCTTGCAGATTGCGGCCCACACCGGGCAAATGGTGCTGAACCGCTATGCCCGCGGCAGCAAGATCATCGCGATGACCAATACCAGAGCGCTGCAGAATTGTGGGTGAACCAATAGCGCCCGCCGACAGCAAGGTTTCCCGGTCAGCGCTGACCGTACAGCGCTCTCCCTTGTGCATGAAAGTAACGCCGGTAATGTGGGTATTATCTAAGGTAAGCTTATCGATCATAGCGTTGGTAATAACGGTAAGATTTGATCGCTGCATCGCGGGCTTTAAAAACGCTTTAGCCGCGCTGCAACGCACTCCTTTGCGCTGGGTGACATCAAACGACGCAGAGCCTAGGTTATCCCCCTGATTAAAGTCGTCAATTTTCGGGATACCGGCCTGCTCAGCGGCATCGGCGAAGGTATCCAGCACATCCCACCGCAGGCGCTGCTGCTCCACTCGCAATTCACCGTCACGACCATGAAAGCGATCGCCGCCCCGCCAGTGGGATTCACTGCGCTTAAACAGAGGTAGCACGTGCTCCCAACACCAAGAGTTGTCACCTGTCAGCTCAGCCCACTCGTTGTAATCACGGCTCTGACCGCGCATGTAAATCATGCCATTAATGGAAGAACAGCCCCCCAAAACACGGCCACGGGCATAGGCAATTTGACGCCCACCCAAGCCTTTTTCGGCATCGGTCTGGTAACACCAATCCGCGCGAGGGTTACCAAAGCAGTAAAGGTACCCAACTGGCACATGAAACCAGAGCCAGTTGTCTTTTCCGCCCGCCTCCAACAACAACACCGAAACAGTGGGGTCGGCAGAAAGCCGGTTGGCCAAGACACAACCAGCCGATCCAGCACCCACAATGACATAGTCAAAAGCACCCAGATTGTTCATGATAAGCGGGTCATATCATTGCGCCACGTGAGCATTTTTTGCGATTGAGAACGCGGTTGAGAACATAGACACTCTCTGTTTTTATCGTTGTTTTTATGGTCGTTATTCAGCCATTATTTTCACGGCAGGCTCAGGCTTACCCAATCACAGAGTATTAGGGCTGCAGTTACCTTAGTGCCGAAGAAGGGTAAAGACTATAACACCCAGATTTCAGCTTTGAACAGATTCTGGTTCGAATGACTTTAGCGGGGGTGGGTAATAGAGCGGCATTGAACCCTATCATCGTTAAAGGTGGGGCGTTGATGTGTTCAAAAAAAGCCCTTAACAACGCCATCCATAAACGCGGTTAAGGGCCAAGTCGAAGGAAAAAGTTATCGACAAAACGCTAGTGGCTGATCATCCACGGACGCTGTGACGGAAATATTTTGCTGCCATCAGGCAAGAGCACCATCTGCTGCTTAAGCTGGCCCTTTTTATCATCACAGCCGCAGCCAGAATGATGTTTGTGGGTTTTCTTTTGAAACGCCAATCGATCCGCGGCTTCGGCGCGTGAATCGATCGATGACACAATCGGCGAGTGTTGCGCCTGTTCGTTACGGTCCATAGCCTTGCGGGTTTCTTGCTTTTTTGGGGCCATGGCCAGAATTTCTGGCGGAATCATCAAAATGCGCGGGCTAAGCGTTTGGCAGGTTGGGCAAGCCAGTGGTTCATGCGCTTGATCCAGCGGGGCCAACTCGTTGAACATACCGTGTTCAGGGCATTTGTAATCGTAGACTGGCATAAGTTGATCTCCAGTTTTGCATTCTAATTTTAATAATACGCGTTTAATGGAAACTACCCGACACCATCGCCGGGCAGTTTCGTTCCATTTCAGTCGTTAGGAAGTTACTTATCTGGCGAGAGCGGAATGTCCACACTGCCATCTAAACTCTTCGTCGGGCCATCAGCACCGGGGTTTACGTCGAACTCGAAAATATCTGTTGGTAGCCACAAAGTTGCGCAGGCATTTGGAATATCTACAACACCACTGATGTGACCCTGTACCGGCGCACAACCCAGAATGGCGTAAGCCTGTGCTTTGCTATAACCAAACTTGGTGAGGTAGTTGATAGCATTGAGACACGCTTGCCGATAAGCCACATGCACATCTAAGTAGTGCTGTGTGCCGCCTTCGTCCACGGAAATACCTTCAAAGATCAGATAATCATCGTATTTAGGCGTAATCGGGCTTGGCTTGAAGATTGGGTTTTTGATGGCGTATTTTTCCATCCCACCTTTGATCAGGTTCACACGCATGTGAATCCAACCGGCCATTTCAATCGCACCACAGAAAGTAATTTCACCGTCACCCTGACTAAAGTGAAGGTCACCTACACTCAAGCCACCGCCTTCAACATACACAGGGAAGTAGACCTTAGAGCCACGAGACAAATCTTTAATATCACAATTGCCACCGTGTTCACGCGGTGGCACGGTTCGCGCACCTTCAGCCGCTGCTGCTTTAGCAGCTTCACCTTTCATACGTCCCATGTGGGCGGTTTCGGCATAAGGTAATGTGGCTAATGCTGGTAGGCGATCTGGCTCTGTGTCATACAACGCTTTTTCACGGGTATTCCACTCTTCCAACATCTCTTTCGACGGCAAGCAACCAATCAAGCCTGGGTGAATCATGCCCGCAAATTCGACACCAGGTACATGACGCGAACTGGTGAACATGCCTTTGAAATCCCAAATGGATTTCTGTGCTTCTGGGAAATGCTCTGTTAAGAAGCCGCCACCGTTTTGTTTCGAGAAGAAACCGTTGAAGCCCCACTGACTATCGTCGAACGCGCCAATATCAAGAATGTCTACAACCAACAGATCGCCTGGCTCAGCACCTTCAATACCAACGGGCCCAGACAAAAAATGCACTTGGCTTAAATCCACATCTCTTACATCATCGGCACAATCGTTGTTTTTGATTTGACCGCCCGTCCAATCTACGCACTCGACGATAAAGTCATCACCGGGCTTAACCGTGGACACCATAGGAATATCGGGGTGCCAGCGATTGTGAATCATATCGTTGTCATAAGCGGACTTACTCAGATCCACTTTGATGATGGTTTCGGCCATTTTCTGCTCTCCTATCTATTGGAAAAAAGCGCACTCAGCCCAAGAGACAATTCGAGTGAGTGCGTAAATGGAAATCGTTGGATTTGAAATCCTCTAACGGCTCGCGCCGGCATACTGCCTAACACTCACCGCTCGATTGCCGGAGGAAACGTGGACACACTATTGCCAATTTTTACCTTGCCGCCTATTCGTCAATAATGCCTTTTGTGTAAGTTGATTGACGTATACCGTGGAAGCCAGAAAGATCGGCATTAAACGAAAGGCGAGCTAGGTACGGGTACGAGGCGTTACTGTGCGGCGGAAAGCCTACGATGGCCACGGGTGATTTTGATCGTAATAGAAACCGTTCTGATGCGAACGGCTCACAGAGAAAGCCCCACGCGGAGCCGATACGATAAGAGTTCACGGCGCAGCCTGCTGGAGGTGCACCGTGAACTTAAAAGCTGAAGGTGGAGATAGCAGTCTTAATATCGATCCCGTCTTAATATCAACACAGCACTATAAGTCTAGACACGATACTCATGAGGCACGGTTCTACTGTAGAAGAGTACTCATCTAGCACTACCGTAACTCGTAACTCACACTGATCCACACAGTGGGCGAGTCAGCCTCGGTATCTGACTGCGGATCACCCCCGCTGACACGCCAGGCTGCACTGGCATCCACACTCAGTTTGAGATAATTCAAGCGTGCACCAATACCAGCGCCTGCCAGACTGCGGTGATTGTCGGAAGGCTCCCAAGGTTCAGCATTAGTGGTGACTTCCCCAAGATCGTAAAACACGTAAGGGGCCAATGATTGCCATTGGTAGCGCACTTCAAACTGCCCCAACCAACCACGATCACCATAGGCTTCGCCGGAAGGATAAGCGCGAACACCTGAGGCACCACCAAGACCAAAGCCTTCGGATGAATCTAGGTTTTCTTCTGTCCATTGACTGTCTATATAGGCAAAGAGGGAAATATCCTCCCAGAGAGTTTGTTGATGGCTAACCTCTAACTGCGCTAATTGATAACTGCCGTCCGTTTCCGCGGTCAAGCTGTCAAAAGGGATAAGCGCGTCATCCAGCTGCAATTCACCACCCAGCCAAGCCACCCGCCCTTGTGTCAAACCACCTTTGGCCATGCGATTAAAATGATGCCCGTTCAATTCCAACAGCACACTTTCGCTGGCCTTGCTGTAGGTTGGTAAGGTGGTGTTGTAGCGATCATCCAACTCGCTGTGTGCCATCGTCAAGGCCAGGTTTAATTCGCTGCTACGCTGCAGCACCAATGGGTAACTCAACCCTAGCTTAGCGATTCGAGCTGCACCTCTAGCACCAAGGGCGGACAACTCTTCACCCAACTGATAATCCGTCTGTTGGTACTCCACGTTGCCACGCAAACCTGATCCTCCCAGCGGTAATTGATAACGCAGCCCGCCATACCAAAGGCTTTCATCGGTAGCCATGGCGTCCAGCGTCAGCTCATCCCCCACCGTCAAAAGGCGGTTGACCTTAACGTTCACAAGGGTGCGCCAATCACCTGAATAGCGGTTACCGTGGTTATCGGCACGAATGCTGGCTTGATAGCGCGGGGCGGCCGTCACATCCATCGTGAGATCCCCTTCGCCGGTATTGTCGCCAGGGCGCAAGACCGAGGTCACTTCTACGCCAGGCAGACGGTTCAACAATCGAGCGGTACGCGATAAGAGTGTGCCCGCAATCATATCGCCAGATTGCAGCGGGCTGATAAGATCGGTTAACCCTTGCGTCAACGCCGCATCCCCACTCAATTCCACCAATCCATAGCGACCTTCCACCACCCCGATGGTCAACTCGCCGTCTTTAAGTGTCTGGGGGGGCAGATACGCCAAAGTAAACGAGTAATCGTGCTGATGATAATAGTCGGTAATACGAGCCGCCAACCCCTGCAACTGTGCCAAATCAAAGCTCTGGCCCTGCACGTTCCCCAGCACAGCCAACAACCTATCGCTGGTAAAAACCGTGTTGCCCACTAGCTTTATGTTTGTCACCGTTGTGGTCACACCACCCGGTGCCACCGCGCTAATCTGAGGCTGTTGAATTTCCAACTCATCGGTGGGTTGGGTCGCTGGTGGTGGTGGTGTTCTCAGCTCTTTCAGTACACGACCGCTGTCGGGTAATGTCTGGGCTTGCGCACCCATAGTAAAAGAAAGAACCGCAAGAACACCGCCTAGACTTAAGCGGCAAGAAGTTAGCCGTGTTGGTAAATGTCTCACAAAGTATCCTTAAACAGAGTAAAGCGGTCGGGCTGAGGCACCCATACGATGCCCCTACAATCAAGTTGATAAATTAATCCGGAAGACGAACACCAGAGCCAAAGATCAGTAGTGTTTCATCACCACTAACGCTGGCATTGCTCGCCACCTGCTCACTCAGACTAAACATGCTCTCGTTATCGTCACCATCTTCGCTGCCACCTGCCGCTGGCGCACTCATGTTAGCGACTTGTCCTGGGGCACCCAAGCTGACACCGCTTACCCCTGTGGGCTGGCTAGGTGCACTGCTGGTAGAACCAAGCAACGGAGCATTACCGCGGGTAGGGTCGGTAGCAGGTCCGATGGTTAACACGCCATCCACAAAGCTCAGCGTATAGTTACCGCTGCTTAAGCCTTCTGGCGTGATGCTATAGCTACCCTCATCCACCGCACCCTGGGCCGCGCCTGCGTAACGCAGGCTGCCAATCAGGTTGGATTCATCTTCGCCCGCTACAAAGCCCGTATAAACCACCCCATTACCGCCACTGTATGGGATCAGATCTACCGCCTTTCTGTCGTCATTCGCACTGATCGTCAGCGGCGCTGGGGTGATGGTAAGGTTGCCATCCACAAAACTGATGATGTAGTTATCGCTACTGAGGCCACCAACATTCAAGGTATAAACACCACTGTTGGTCGCCCCCTGCGATGAACCGGAATAGACCACAGAGCCGTCTAGATCACTGGCATCATCAGATTCAGCCAAACCGTCATAACTCACACCGTTACCACCGGCATAAGCGTTGGCGTCGTAGGTTTTGCTGTCGGTATTCGCTGTGACGGTGAGCGCCGCTGGGGTGATGGTGAGGTTGCCATCCACAAAGCTCAGCGTGTAGTTGCCGCTGCTTAAACCTTCTGGCGTGATGGTGTAACCACCGGCGTTTGTGGCACCTTGGGCGTTACCGCTGTAGCTCAAGGTACCGCTCAGAACACTGGCGTCTTCGCTGCCCACAAAGCCCTGATAGTTCACACCGTTACCACCGGCATAAGCAACACCATCGTAGGTTTTGCTGTCGGCGTTCGCCGTGACGGTAAGAGACGCGGGGGTGATGGTGAGTACCCCGTCGACGAAGTTGATATCGTAGCCTTGTTGATCGGAATAATACCCCGAAGCGGATAACGCATAACCACCCGCATTCACCGCACCTTGGCTATTACCCGAATAGATAACGGCTCCCGCTAATGTGGCACCCGTTTCCGAGAAGATTACACCGTTCCCACCGCTGTAACTGCTGCCATCGTAGACTTTACTGTCATCAGATGTGGTGACCGTCAATGCCTTTAGGAATGTCCGCAACAACGGATAGCTATAACCCTCATAAATACGCCACACGGCACCCGTGCCGCCCGCATCGTCCATATCCCAACCACTGAAGCTGGATAACTGCATCATCTGGGCGGTGGTAAGCCCAGTAACCCCCGCTGATGCGCCAGAGCCAACACCTGTCGTAGTGCCGGATGTGCTGGTATCCCAGTAACTGTTACTCATCGTGTTGTCATCGGCATACCCGACCAGACCGCCGACGGAATCAGTCCCCGTAACCGCTCCTGTGGCGTAACTGTTACTCATCGTGCTGCCATAGGCATACCCGACCAGACCGCCGACGTACTCAGTACCCGTAACCGCCCCCGTGGCGTAACTGTTACTGATCCGGCTGTCATAGGCAATCCCGACCAGACCGCCGACGGACTCAGTACCCGTAACTGCTCCTGTGGCGTAACTGCTACTGATAGTGGTACCAGTTTGAGCGGATCCCACTAGGCTGCCAGTCAAGTGTTTGCCTGTCACATCAGTGTTGCTTAACCCAATATGATGCAAGCGGGCGCCACTGGCATAGCCAAACAGCCCCACACCACCTGAACCTGGACGATAGATGGTCAGGTTATGGATGGTGTGGCCCAAGCCATCCAAATTACCCGTGAACGCAGCAGTCGCATTTGTGCCGATTGGATTAAACCCCGCGCCACTGTGCCAACCGCTGGTAGCGGCTGCATCAATATTGGCACCCAGTACGTAGTGGCCAGCCAGATCACCGTTCATGCCCTGAAGATCAGCGGCTGATTGGGAACCTTCACTGCCGAGACTGGTAATAATGGTGTAATCCATCACGCTGCCATCGCCACCCAATTGGGTGCTAAAACTGCCACTGCTGGCCAAGTTGACGGCGCTGTTGATGTAATAATTGGCACTGTTGCCTGCGGCCACCGCACTCTGCCCGTATTGCAGCGCCAGCCCCGCTGTGCCACTGCCAAATAATTCACTGTTAATGAAAATGTCGTTTTGGGCGTTTAGGGTAAGCGTGTTGGACGACCAGGTAATGCTGTCATTGATGTTGATATCACCATCGCCGGTGCTGCCACCGCTGGTGCTTTCGATGATAAAATTACTGCTCGCCAATGCCGAGGTGACCGCCGAGCCGGTCATGTCACCACCGCTGGCGGCCACGGTAAAATCCACAGGGTCAATCAGCCACGTGCCGTTATCACCCGTGGCAGAGAGAGTGGTCAGCTGTGCACTATCGGTTACCTGCACATGGGCGGCAGAGGTTTCAATAAAGCCGCCATGACCCGCTATCGGGGCGGAAGCATCCAAGGTGCCATCCACCAAGGTGCTACCGACATTCATATCCCCCAATAACACAATTTCGCCGTTTTCACCGCTGGCCAATGCTTGGGCCTGGGTAATGCCCGTGTGGTTGATAACGCTGGTGGTGAGCTGGCTGGCGGCTTTGGCGGTTAGGTAAACACGACCACCGTTAGCGACAATCATTCCACCTTGCTCAATCAAACCGTTCATAGCACCGGCTTCGATCTCCAGCGCCACTTCGCTGCCTAAATCCAGCAACACCTTGCTGCCGGAGGCAAACAGTACCTGGCCCTTTTCGGCAGTGATATCACCGTAGTTAAGAATCTGCCCGGCAATCAGCACCACCGAACCCCCTTCGGCAGAAGTGATGCTGCCCCGCTGGATAATCGCCGCTTCGCTGTCGCCTTCGAAACGGTAGTTGCCATTCAGGAAATCTTCGTCACTGAGCTTTAGGGTCGAGGCCACTAAGCCGCCCACGTTCACCTGTGCGGTCTGACTGAACAAAATTCCATTGGGGTTCAGCAAAAAAACCTGACCGTTGGCAACGAGGGAGCCTTGTATGGACGATACATCCGCACCCAGCACTCGGTTTAGCGCGATGGCCGAAGCCGAAGGCTGCTTAAAGGTAACGGTGTTGTCTTTACCGATGGAAAAGGATTGCCAGTTAAGCGCTAACTTATCGCTATTTTGATTAACCACAAGGTGGTTGCCATGACCACTGATGCTACCCTGACCGGCACTGATGCTGCCTCGCGTAGGCAGTTCTGCCCACGCCCATGCGGGAATGGCCAACATGGGTGCCGCGACCAGTAACGGCCCCGCTGCCGACAGCAATGTTCGACGTAGACCGCGACGGATCGTGGACTTACCCTGCCCACGACTGTTCTCTGGCGCGACCACCCAAGCTTGACGCGCATGGCTCCAGATCAGACGATAGAGACGATTCAAGCAGGCGTGACGATTCATTCTGGGTTCCCTTGTGTACATCAAAAAAGGCGTCGGATATTACACACCGTAAAACCGCAGCGGCTTTAGTAAAGGGCACGCACAAACAAGTTCAACAGAAGGCAATAAACAAACGACAAGAAATAACCCAGAATTATAAAAATCATAAAAAACAGCGGCTATCCGATTTCCGCAAAGACGAGAATTAATCTCAGGAATAGCGCTAAAAAGTGACCCTCTTAGAGCGCGAGGGTTGTGGAAGGGTGTTCATTGAACAGCTTTTTATAGTCCGCCGAAAAACGCCCAAGGTGCAAAAAGCCAAATTTCATCGCGATTTTGGTCACGGTGGTGGCTTGTGGATCGGAGATTCGCAAGAAGGATCGCACCTGATTTAAACGGAAAACCCGTAAATAGGTGTTAGGTGACATATCCACATAACGACGAAAAGCGTATTGCAGTGTTCGCTCCGAGACGTCTAGTTCGACACAGATATCGGTGATGGAAGGCAGTTGATTGAGCGCAAAACACTCATCAATATACGCCCGAGCCAAGCGGCAAATGGTAAAAGCTCGCACACGCTCCGCTGGGGAACTCGCTCGCCAGTTATCGGGCTGCGATGCGACCGTCATTTGCAATATGGTCTCTAATATCTGCTCACTTTGAGCTTGGGCGCAAAACGCATCGCCGAATTCGTTGTTTGCGCTTTCGCCTTCTGCCAAGCTCATCCAGCTGTTGACCATATAGATAAGCGCAGCCTGCTCTGTGGCCGGGATCGAAATGGAATGCTGAGGGGCAGATTCCCATTGACTGGGGTTTAGCGCACGCGCTTTTTGTAAGAAGGCCTCTTGACTAAAACCGATGTAGGTCGTTTGTGATTGAGCTGGCACATAGATATCGAATTCAGTTTCTGCCGGCATAAAAAAAACGGTCCCGTCATCCAGCGGAGCCAAATTCGAAAAGCGAAAGGGAGAGCCGATAGTAGCCCACGAAATGGTGCAATAATCCGCTGCCGTACAACCCAATTTATGCACGCCTACCCGTTGGCTTTCGCGCACCAGTTGCTGATTACCCAAATCAAGCGCTTCAAACTTAGCCACTTGGCTGCCGCTTTCCATTTGATAATAATCCATCTGGACCCAAGGCTGCAGCTCAATCTGTATCGAGATATCCTCTATCTCAGCGGCGTAGAGTTTCGGTTCATTGGGGCTTTTGTGATGTTGATGATCATTTTCTAGCACGGCTTGAGTCGCTGAATCACTCTAGGGGAAAGGAATAGACGGCACCATTAAAAAGACCGCAAGAGGCAAAAAGACCGCAAGAGGCCAATTTGACGAACAAACCACACCTCACTACTACAGCCACAGTTATTAACACAATTGAAACAACAATAAAACCACGTATAATTGGTTTTGCTTTATCAGTCACAATTCCTATCAACAGAACTTTACATGTGATCCAAGAAAGATTGCAGCTCGTACAGCCGCCTTACAAAATGCAGGGATAGCGATCCATCCATGAAAAGTACACTTCGCCTCGGGCACTCTGGCTTGCTGAAACCAGAGGTTGACTTAATTGCTACGATCTTACGAACCAGCGCCCTTCTTGAAAGCCGCTGGGAATTAACCGATAGCGACGTGTGCGATGCTTTTGTGACAGATAAACTGGACGCTATGCCACCCTTACAATCCAGTACCAATACAGCGGTCATCTTGCTCAAACGTCGCGGTTTAGCAGCGTCTGGCTATGTTTTTTACAAGCCGTTTAAAGCAGCTGAGATTGTTGACACTCTGCTTGCCATAATGCAGAACTCTCAACACCCTATTAACAATACTAGGCAGACAAAAAGTACTGAGCAAACGAAACGTGAAGCTAAAGAACCGCCGCTGAAAGCTTATCGCCTAAAGAAATGGCCACCTGTTAAGCTAACCTCTTTGCACAAAGACTACATGCTGCTCTCCGCTTATCTAGCCCGAGGCCCAAAAACCTTGTCGGAATTACTGACACTGTCTGGGTTAAATGAAACGGTTTGCACGCAATTTCTGTCACTCTTGGAGCAACACCATCTACTCGATGCCGAAACAACAGTGCCAACAACACCAAATCGAGAAGCGTCCAATGTTTCCATGCAGAAAAAGAGCTTCTTTTCTTCGCTAAAGAAACGTCTTGGTCTGCTTGGTGCCAGTCAATAACAATAAAGATTTACTATGAAAGAATATAAATTGGTATTTACCGGTACAACAGGTTCAGGAAAAACCACAGCTATTAACGCCATCAGTGAAACTCGCGCTATAAAAACGGATGTTGAAAATACGGATGCAACGCTCGACAAAGAACTGACCACGGTTGGCTTAGATTTTGGGCAAATTCACCTAGAAAATGGTGATCGTGTTCGTTTATTTGGCACACCGGGTCAAGAGCGTTTTGACTTTATGTGGAAAATTTTGACCAAAGACGCGTTCGGGATTGTTGTGTTGATCGACAATTCAAGCGCGTCACCTTTAGATGATCTGGATATGTACCTTTCTGGATTTTCACAAGAGTTACACAAAACCCCTTGTGTTATTGGGGTTGGAAGAAGTGAGACACATCTACAGCCAAGCCTTGATGACTTTGCTGTTAAATTATCTGAGCAAGGTTTAATCATACCTGTCGTCCCTGTGGATGTTCGGCGCAAAGAAGATGTCGTTTTGTTAATTGATATATTAATGGCTCAAGCCGAAGCCGACATGGTGTAAAAATCAGATCGTATGAATATTATTGAAACTCTCGTAAGAAATGCCCAACAAGAATGCCAACAACTGTGTGACAACCAAGTGGGTGTCTTAGCTGTCGTTATTGCCACCACAGACGGTTTCGATATCGCAAGCACAACGTCCAGATCCATATCACCTGAACGTATTGCTGCAATGGCCAGTTCAATATCTGCCATTGGCGATGTTGTTTCACAGGAAACATCGCTCGGAAAAAGCACGAGTGTCACGGTGAATACGGAGCTGGGGTTTAATTACATCACGCACATCACGCTAGACAAAAAAACCTGCATCTTAAATGTAGTGGGCGATCACAACGCAATACTGGCACAAATTATTTACCAGTGTAATGAAATCAGAAAACGATTAGAGCAATCCAGTGAATTATCAAGCTATTGAACAAGAGCTAAACGTGCTCGCTAAAACACCAGGCATCATTGCTTGTGCTCTGGTGGCCATCGATACCGGCATGGTGTATTTGCAAACGTACACCGACCAACCGCTAGATCATATTGCGGAAGGGTCACGCGACTATTGGGTTTTACACACAAAAAACGGAAACGTGTTTGACACCTTAGGGCCGATAACCAGCATTGCCGTTAGTCATCGTTTGGGCTTGATATCAATACGCCCGTGTGGTGAAACTATGCTGCTTATCTGTATTTCACAACACAAAACGGTGGATTGGAAACGCTGGCCGGAGCAAGTTAATCAACTGTATACATTGATTAAAGAACAGGAAGCCTCTCAATCGGCGGCTTTTGATTCAACAAAATAACGACCTATAAACCATTAAATAACCGAGATTAAATATGCTAACTATTAAACAAACGATGGACGAACTGCTGACAATGGATGGCGCGATGTGTTGCGCTGTTGTGGATTCATCCAGTGGTATGATGCTGGGCTTTGAAGGTTCAGGGGTTGATCTTGAAATGGCCGCAGCGGGCAATACCGAGGTGGTACGCGCAAAATTGAAGACCATGAAATCTTTGGGGCTGAACGATGTGATCGAAGATATTTTGATTACGCTTGGCAGACAGTACCATTTGATTCGCCCCCTTGCTCGCCAAGAAGGTGTGTTTATTTATTATGTACTGGATAAATCAAAAGCGAATTTGGCAATGGCTCGTCGTAAGTTGCAGGACATAGAAAAAGAAATCAGTTTCTAAACCTAGGGGCAACAGGCTTTATATGAGTAGCCTGTTGTCTACTTTTTATCAGATCCAAACTACTGTTCTAGGCTTGTTTAACACCCAAATGTAAAACTCACACATCACGTTGAACGAACCGTAATCTTGCCCTTAGAAGCTATAACATGAAAGAGTGTGGCTTCCGGTTCTAACAAAAGACGACGAGCCAACGGCGGTTCCAGTTCACGCCGAAAATGGCGAGCTATATCTCTGGCTCCATAACGCGTGTCATAAAATGACAACAAGTAATCCTTTGCACTTTGATCCAATGTAATTTCGGCATTTTTCTTTTTCAATTGTTGGTTTAAACGTTGAACCTCTATATCCAAAAGCGCAGGCACGAGGTTTTCGTGAAGGCTTTGATAATGAATCACACGATCCAATCGATTGATAAACTCAGGATCAAAGCGCTGCTCTAGTGCACGGTTGATGATAGCTTCTGAGGTGTGTTGGCGATGCGGTAGCCAGCGTCGCCACATCGACTTCTTCTGCTGTTGATAGGCATGTAACTCTTTAACGCCTGCATTGCTGGTCATAAAAATCATAGCATTGCGAAAATCGATGGTTTTCTGCCCGGCGGTTAATTGCAGCTGGCCGTTATCCATCACATTCAAGAGGCTTTGTAATACTTCATCGCTGGCTTTTTCTATTTCATCCAACAATACAATGCCTGGACGACTGTAACTGCCGGCAATGCGCTCGGCATCTAACAACGTGTGGCCTTCCTTACTGCCTACGTAACCGGGGGGCGCGCCCGTGAGCGCAGCGGCGTAATGAGATTGAGAAAGGGTGTTCATATCGATGCGACTGAAGGCATTTTTGTCGCCGTAGATAGCTTCTGCCAACAAACGCACCGTCTCCGTTTTGCCGACGCCCGTTGAGCCTACCAACATACACACCAGCAAGGGTTTATGGGGTTGCCCCATATCGGCGCTCACCACATACAACAAATCTTCAAGTGCTTGTAGTACTTGTGGTTGACCGACCAAACGGGACTGCAATAAGCCCACCACACTTGCAACATCAAAACGAAAGCGTGATTGACGCACACCTTGTTGCCGTGGCTTGTCTTGCTGCGCTTGTTGCTCCGCCGCCAGCTTGTCATTAATAAACGGCATGTTTACTCTGATGGCCTATACGGATTTTTCTTTTTCTTCCATCGGTAGATTGCCCACGGGGCACTCTGCAACACCAACTGTCTTACGGGTAAGCTCTTCGACATCGCGCTGAGCTTTTTCGGCATCCATTACCCATGTGCGGTAAAAATCGAACGGGCAATCGGCAATGCCTTTATCGCCATCACCAGAGTTGTGTATGCCGGTGTAGCCACGATGTAACAATTTAAACAAATGGTTTTGCGATTGATCGTTGGCACGTGCATCACGAATTTGGCTCACAGACAATTGCGCATATTGCACGCCCATATCTTCTTCACCACATTCACCGAGTGTGCGGCCATCAAAACCTATAAGAGCTGAGTGGCCAAAATACGAATACACACCATCGAAACCTGTTGCATTGGCTACGGCCACATAAGAATTGTTAGCCCATGCCATGGTTTTAGCCATCATAATTTGCTGCTCTTTGGCCGGATACATATAACCCTGACAACGCACAATCAACTCGGCACCCTTCATGGCACAATCACGCCAGATTTCTGGGTAGTTGCCATCATCACAAATGATCAGGCTGATTTTTAAACCCTTGGGGCCTTCACTCACATAAGTGGTATCGCCGGGATACCAACCTTCTATGGGGCACCAAGGGATACACTTGCGATATTTCTGAACAATTTCACCTTCGTTGTTGATCAGAATCAGCGTGTTGTAGGGTGCTTTGTTTGGGTGTTCTTCATGGCGCTCACCGGTGAGTGAAAAGATGCCCCACGTATTTGCCTCTTTACACGCTGCACTAAAAATTGCCGTTTCATCACCAGGTATCGTGGCAGCCGTTGCCATCATTTCATCTGGGTCGTACATGATGCCCATGGTGCTGTATTCAGGAAACACCACCAAATCCATACCGGGCAAACCGATTTTCATGCCTTTAATCATGTCGGCGATGTTTCGTGCGTTTGCCAACACGTCTTCTTTGGTATGCAGGCGTGGCATTTTATAATTCACTACAGCTACGCCAACGGTATCGGGGCTGCTAGAAATATCGCCGTGTCGCATTGGTTTCTCCTGTTACTTTTCTGTTCACCATGAACCCTTATTTTTACGGCTAAAAATAAGGGTTACCTATACTGAGAGGTACGCTTTGATTTTGTCGGTATCCACATCTTCACGTAGATCTTCGTGAATAAAAGTACCTTTATCAATAACGATAATGCGATCCGCAATGGCCATCGTAAAACTCAAAACCTGCTCAGACACGATAATGGTAATATCACGAAGCTTTTTGATTTCATTCAATACATTGGCGATGTCTTTAATGATAGACGGCTGAATACCTTCAGTCGGCTCATCCAACAGTAACACTTTAGGATTGGTAACCAGTGCCCGAGCAATCGCCAGTTGTTGCTGTTGACCACCAGACAAGTTACCGCCTTTACGCTTGCGCATTTCGGCCAACACAGGGAACAGTGCATAAATATCATCAGGTATTTGTTTTAAACCCGACACTTCCATACCTGTTTCAATGTTTTCTTGAACGGTTAATGAGGGAAAGATCATTCGACCTTGGGGCACATAAGCAATGCCGTTTTCCACACGCTGAAAGCTTTCTTTCTTGGTGACGTCAACGCCATCGATCGAGATAGTGCCACCAGATGTTGGCAGCACACCGATTAAGGATTTAAACAAAGTGGTTTTACCCATTCCATTACGACCCATAATGGCTAAGGTTTCATTTTTTGGGACATCAAAATTCAGACCGTGTATCACCTCACTCTGGCCATAACTTACTTTCAAGTTCGATACGTTGAGCATGATGTTTTTCCTATTCAAACTTTATCAATCGACCAAAAAGGTTCGATAATTTTTTTGTTAAATCAGGTTGATAATAAGATTCAAGTTACTATCAACCGCCATTGATTTTTAGGTTTCAATCGCGGTGATCAGTGCCCTAGATACACTTCTACTACCTTCGGATCTTTCTGAACGCTTTCCATTTCCCCTGAAGCCAAAATTTTACCTTGGTGCAGCACTGTTACTTTATGAGCGATACGTGCTACAAACTCCATGTCGTGCTCAATAACCAGAACTGACCGGCCTTGGCTAATACGATTAAGCAGTTCTGCTGTTTGTTCACGTTCTTTCACACTCATACCAGCAACAGGTTCATCCAACATCAGTAGCTGGGGATCTTGAATCAGTAACATACCGATTTCTAACCATTGTTTTTGACCATGACTTAATAAGCCTGCCTCGGTATCCAATTGATCATTCAGCATAATTTCAGTAGCGATTTCTAAAATTTTATCCGTTACTGCTTGATCACGCTTAAACATCAAAGATCCAAAAACACCACGTCCGCGAGGGTACGATACTTCCAAGTTTTCCATCACCGATAAGTTTTCATATATAGATGGGGTCTGGAATTTTCGCCCCACACCTGCGCGAACAATGGCGTGTTCTGATAAATTCGTCAGTTCTTTATTAAGAAACTTAATACTGCCCGAGGTGGATTTTGTTTTGCCGCAAATCAAATCTAAAACTGTTGTCTTACCGGCGCCGTTAGGGCCAATGACAACGTGTAGTTCATTTTTATCGAGATAAAAATTCAGCCCGTCTACCGCTTTGAAGCCATCAAACGATACCGTTAGATCTTCGATAGCTAAGGTAAAATTGGTGTTTGTGTCCATTGGTTACTCCAGTTCAGAATTCGAAATAATTAGGTGGATGACGACCCTATGATTTCGAAGTTTCTAATTGACCAGCTTCGATCGGCTCTTCTTTTTTACCGAAAAACTTAAAGTACTTAGTCACGTGATGATTGTAGTCTTCCCAAATTCCGGCCAAACCGTTAGGGAAAAACATAACAACCGCAATGAACAAGCCACCCATCAAAAATAACCACAGTTCAGGGAAGGATTCTGAAAACGCCGTTTTACCAAAGTTAATTAGTAACGTTCCATAAACCGCACCAATCAGTGACATTCTTCCGCCAATGGCCGCAAAAATAACCATTTCAATCGAAGGCACAATGCCCACGAACGATGGCGACATAAAACCCACCTGCAAAGTGAACATAGCGCCACCTATGGCGGATATCATGGCCGCAAAACAGAAGATGAATATTTTAAAGTTAGCGACGTCGTAGCCAGAAAAACGTACCCGATCTTCTTTGTCTCTCATGGCCAACAACAAGCGACCAAATTTACTGGTGAGAATAAAGCGCGAAGCCACAATCACAGCGAGTAACAAGAAGGCATTAATGTAGTAAAAAATATTCTTGGCGCTGTCTGAAGTGATGTCCCAACCATTTAAAGTACGCAGGTCGGTAATACCATTGATACCACCTGTCAGGCCTTGTTGACCCACGATTAATACCGTCAGGATCACTGAAATCACCTGCGTGATAATGGCAAAGTAAACACCGCCCACTCGACGCTTAAACATCGCGGCACCAATCAGGTAAGCAAAAATGGTGGGTAATACCAAAATAGCGATCAGGGTGAATGTGAAGCTGTTGAACGGTTCCCAAAACCATGGCAAAGCTGTCAGCTGGTTCCAGTCCATAAAGTCTGGAATACCAGGTGTGGATTGGATTGATGTGTTTTCCGGCGATGAAGCTTCTAGCTTCAGAAACATGGCCATGCAGTAACCGCCGATACCAAAGAAAATACCTTGTCCCAAGCTCAGTGTGCCGCCGTAGCCCCATAACAACACAAGGCTGACGGCTGCAAATGCGTAAGTGAGATACTTACCTACCAAATTTAAACGGAAGGAATCCAAAAACATGGGAAAGACAACTAAGATAAGAGCAGCAATGATGGCAAACCCCACTACTCCACTTTTACCGCCCATTAATCTATCGGTGAAAAAATTCATAAGACACTCCAATTACTACATCGGGCCAATAACTTTATTGGGGTACTGCTGTTGGCGCACGGCATTCAGCATTTGTTAAAAAGGTGGCCTTAGCGGCGCACCTTACTCGCAAACAAACCTTCTGGACGGAACATCAAAATGATGACCAGTGTTAACAGCGTATACACTTTCGCCATAGAGCCACTGATGAAGAACTCCAGAATTGATTGCGCTTGGGCGATGGAAAATGCTGAGGCAATGGTTCCAAAAAGACTGGCCGCGCCACCAAAAACCACCACCATAAAGGTATCGACGATATACAACGTGCCTGTGGTTGGCCCAGTGGATGCGATGGTGGTAAATGCGGCACCTGCAATGCCGGCAATGCCGCAACCTAAAGCAAAGGTGTAGCGATCAACTTTTTTGGTATTGATACCAACCGCGCCACTCATGACACGATTTTGTGTGGTCGCTCGTACACGCAAGCCCCAGCTGGATTTGAACATCAGGTAGAACACACCCAAGGTGACAGCGGCGGTTAAGCCCAAGACGAACATACCGTTAATGGGGATATCGATCATATCGGTTGGCTGCATAGAGCCCATTAACCAATCGGGTAATGTTGGGCTCACTTCGCGAGCGCCAAAAATAGAACGGTAAGATTGCTGCATGATAAGGCTCAAGCCCCAAGTCGCTAGCAATGTATCCAGTGGACGTTTGTACAAATGCCGAATCAGCGCCCA
>CBFHKY010000003.1:162740-171008 GCA_965656525.1 Pseudomaricurvus sp.
TCTGCTAAATACCCCAAGGCACCCGCTACAAGGAAGGCCACAAAAATGGAGAACACAAAGTAGTAAGGCATTAATGAAGGTAAGTATTGTTCGGTCAGTACTGAAATCAAATACGTGGTGTAGGCACCGGCTGCCATAAACTCGCCGTGGGCCATGTTGATGACCCCCATCTGTCCAAAAATAATGGCAAGGCCTAAGGCCATCAGCAGCAAAACGCTGAATAAGCTGATACCAGCAAACCCTTGCATTGCAAAGATTGCCATCAACTCGCTGCTCGAATATTCGCCCATGATGAAGTCTCCGAAAGTCGATCAACAGAGAGTGAAAGGGTTCACTCTTTTTATGAAAACTGAGCTGTCTGTAAAAGTGATCGGTTGCTACATCGATCCGTTTGTATCTGTAAACTGAAGAGCCAACATCCGTGTTGGCATTCACTGCTTCAAATCCTTTGGGTTTTGCTAGATAACGTTTGTATCAATGGTTCGATACTGAAACTTATTGGTAACCGGCTGGGAATGGATCTGGCTCGATCAGGTCAGAGGTGTATACCACTTCCGCCTGGCCATCTTTCTTCCACATACCTACACGAGCCTTGCTCCATAGGTGGTGGTTGGGGTGCAGTTTCACATAGCCTTCTGGCGCTGTGGTCAGCTCGATGTCACCTTCTTCAGAGGCAGCAACCACTTTATCCACATCGAAAGAACCGGCTTTCTCAACAGCGGCCTTCCACAACCAAGGACCTAAGTAAGCGGCTTGAGTTACGTCACCGATCACACTGTCTTCGCCCCACATTTCTTTAAACGCTTTTACAAACGCCACGTTGTTGGGGTTATCTTGGCTCTGGAAGTACTTCATTACAGAGTAGAAACCTTCTAGGTTTTCACCGCCAATACCCAATACTTCATCTTCGGTTACAGAAATGGTCAACAGGGTTTGTTTGTCAGCAGTGATACCAGCCGCTTTCAGCTGTTTGAACCAGGCAACGTTAGAACCACCTACAACAGCAGCGTAGATAACGTCAGGTTTTTTCAGACGGATTTTGTTAATAACAGAACCGAACTGAGTGTTACCCAGTGGCTTGTACTCTTCACCAACAACTTTACCGCCCAGTACGTTTTCAATGTGCTTACGAGCAATCTTCATTGAAGTACGTGGCCAGATGTAATCAGAACCAATCAAGTAGAAAGTCTTAGCGTCTTTTTCTTTAGCAACCCAATTCAGGCCATCAAGAATTTGCTGTGTGGCTTCCTGACCGGTATAGATCACGTTTTTAGACTGCTCTAACCCTTCATAAAACGTTGGGTAATACAGCAGGCCATTTTCTTTTTCGAACACTGGCAGTGCCGCTTTACGTGACGCGGAAGTCCAGCAACCGAAAACGGCAGCAACGTTGTCTTTTACCAAAAGCTTACGGCTTTTCTCGGCAAAAGTAGGCCAGTCACTGGCGCCATCTTCTTGGATGATTTTGATTTGACGGCCCAAAATGCCGCCGCTTTCATTGATTTGCTTGATGGCCAGCTTCTCGGCTTCCTGTGCGCCGGTTTCACTGATTGCCATAGTTCCGGTCAGTGAATGAAGAATACCAACGGTTACGGTGTCGTCAGTTACGGCTAAGCCAGTCGTGTTTACTTCTGCGTAAGTGGCTTGCGAGGCCAGCATAAGCCCAGCAAGAGGTGCGGCAATCGCATTGAATAGGTGGCGGCGAACCCACGAGCCTTTCGGGCTGTTGGTTTGGCCTCGTTGATGAGAACTGTCTCGCATGGTCTTCTCTCCTAGAGGTTAGTAATGCCAGTCCAGTTTCCCGACTTGCAACAAAACAGACCATTCGCCATGTGTTCATTTCGTTTATGTTAATTGACGTATACCTGAAATAACTCAAGGCAGGTAAGTTATATGTTCATTAATCGTGGTGAATTAACTTAGCTTCCTGTACAAGGGTGTAAGAGGCTATGAAGGATTAGCAATTCGGTAAGGAGACGAGCAAAAAATAACCCGTATCGCCAGCCATCAGCGATACGGTGACCCGTGTACCAGAGGCCGAAGATGTTAAAGAGCGTTAACGACACCCCACGGAAACCCCGTCTCAGTGGTTGCGTGGGAGGGCTTATACCGTGACGCCGCAACAACAAGTTTTTCGAGTACGGCGCAATTACAATCGCTGGGTCGCGAACGAAACCCTAGAGGATTACGCCCTACGCTTTACCGCCAAAAAGGCCCGACGCTGGAGCGCCACCCGCGTTTCACAGACGGCACTGGGGGCAATCTCTTTTTTAGCATTAGAAGCCATTGGCGGTGCCATCACCCTGAGTCATGGGTTTGTTAATGCGGTCGCCGCCATTTTGGTGGTTGGCGCCATCATCTTCCTGACGGCCATTCCAATTTGCTACCACGCGGCTAAGCAAGGCGTAGATATCGACCTGCTGACCCGAGGTGCCGGATTTGGCTATATCGGCTCTACCGTTACCTCGCTGATTTACGCCAGTTTCACCTTTATCTTCTTTGCCTTAGAGGCCGCGATTTTGGCTCTGGCATTACAGCTCACGCTCAACATGCCACTGTACTTGGGCTATTTCATCAGTGCTGTGATCGTCATTCCTTTGGTGACACACGGCATCACGTTGATCAGCCGCTTCCAAGTCTGGACACAACCTATATGGCTAGTGCTGCAATTATTACCGCTCATTTGTATTGCGTTTCAATCGGACGATGCCATTGATCTGTGGGTAAACTATACCCCTACTGATGCCGCACCCAGTTTTAACCTAATGGCTTTTGGTGCCGCATCGGCGGTCGTATTTTCATTGATTGCACAAGTGGGTGAGCAAGTGGATTTTCTGCGTTTTATGCCAACGCAAGAAAAACCCACTGCACGCTGGTGGAGCGCACTTATCTTGGGTGGCCCAGGTTGGATTATCAGTGGCACTATCAAGATTTTGATTGGCTCTTTCTTGGCGGTGTTGGCCATCAGTCATGGTGTGAGTCTCGCTGAGGCCACAGACCCCAACCACATGTACTTAACCGCTTTCGGCTATGTCACATCATCCCCCGAGTTAATGCTGTTGCTCACCGGCACATTTGTGGTGCTATCGCAGTTGAAAATTAACGTAACCAACGCCTATGCCGGCTCTATCGCTTGGTCTAACTTCTTTTCACGCTTAACCCACAATCACCCCGGCCGAGTAGTCTGGCTAGTCTTTAATGTGGCCATCGCACTGATGCTGATGGAGCTGGGTATTTATCGGGTATTGGAAGAGATTCTATCGGTCTATTCCATTGTCGCATTAGCTTGGGTAGGCACATTGGTTGTGGACTTGGTGATCAACAAACCTCTGGGGCTGCGCCCAGCAACAATGGTGTTCCAGCGCGCGCACTTGTACGACATCAACCCGGTGGGCGTTGGCTCTATGATCATCGCTTCGGCCATGGGGTTTGTTTCTCTTAGCGGCCTGCTCGGAGAAACCGCTCAGGCATTGTCTTCCTTCGTTGCTCTGGGCTGCTGCTTTATCTGCGCGCCATTTATTGCCTTTGTCACTAAGGGCAAATACTACGTAGCCCGTGAACCCGTCATCATCAGTGATGCCCCGACCCATCGCTGTTGCATTTGCGAACATCACTTTGAAAGCGAAGATATGACGCACTGCCCCGCGTATTCGGGCCCCATCTGTTCTTTGTGCTGTACGCTGGATAGCCGGTGCCATGACATGTGCAAAACCAACTCCCGCTTTTCTGAGCAAATCGCAGGAGTACTCAGTGCACTTTTACCCAAGCACTGGGTCAGAAGCCTAAACAGTCGCGTGGGTCACTTTATCGGGCTCTTCTTGTTTGCTGGGTTGGTAATGGCCGCTGTGTTGTCGCTGGTATACTTCCAGCTGACACTGGATTCTGAGACGGCAGCGATGCCAATCCAAACCGCACTGATGAATGTGTTCTACATTTTGTTGATTGTCTGCGGTGTCGCCGCGTGGATCTACACGCTTACCCACGAAAGCCGCCGCTTTTCCCAAGAAGAAACCCTGCATCAGACAGAGCTTTTGGTGAACGAAATTGAAGCCCACAAACGGACAGATCTGCAACTGCAAAAATCCATGCAGATTGCCGAATCCGCCAACGCGGCCAAAAGTCGTTACTTAACCGGAATCAGTCACGAGTTACGTTCACCTCTCAATGCCATTATGGGTTATGCACAGTTGCTGGATAAAGCCCCAGACATTCCCATGAAGCGTCGCGAAGCCTTGAGCATCATTCGCCGCAGCAGCGAGTATCTGTCCGATTTGATTGAAGGCCTGCTGGACATTTCCCGCATTGAAGCCGGGCGACTTGAACTCGATATGACCGAGGTAGATCTTGGCGCACTGCTGGATCAACTGGTCAGTATGTTTCGCTTGCAAGCGCAGGCAAAAGGCATCGAGTTCAAATTTGATCGCCTGACACCGCTGCCACAGACGGTGCGCGCGGATGAAAAACGCCTGCGCCAGATCTTGATCAACCTGCTGTCTAACGCCATCAAATACACCCATACTGGTGAAGTTCATTTCACCGTGAGTTATCGCAGCCTAGTTGCAGAGTTTATCGTCCAGGATTCTGGTGTTGGGATCGATAATGACGACTTGGAATTGATATTCAGACCCTTTGAGCGGGTCCGGAAATCTGGTGAACCCCATGTCGCAGGCACGGGCCTTGGCCTGACCATCACCCGTTTGCTGACTGAAATCATGGGCGGTGACCTCTCAGTAAAAAGTACGCTGGGCGAAGGCAGCCGATTTAAGCTCAACTTGCTGCTTTCGAGCACCACGAAGCTGGCCTCGCAAACCCCGCAAGACAGAGATGTTCTGGGGTACCACGGGCCCGTTAAGACCGTATTTATTGTGGATGATGAACCCACTCACCGCAGCCTGCTGCACGACCTGCTAGAACCACTGGGGTTTCATATTGTGCAAGCGCCCGATGGGCCAACGTGTTTAGACATGCTGCAACACAGCGATAAAAGTCCCGACCTGTTCCTGTTGGATATTTCCATGCCAGGGATGAGCGGCTGGGAGCTGGCCTACGCCTTGCGTCAGCGCGTACCTGACTGCAAAATATTCATGATATCCGCTGATGCCTACCAAGGCCCCCCGCGCAAAGACGATGATGTGACACCACACAACGCTTATTTAGTGAAACCCCTTAAAGTCGCACAACTGCTGCCAGTGATTACTCAGCACCTACCTATTGTGTGGCGCTACGCCACACAGACTTCCACAATAAAATCCGCGGTATCACCAAGCCCGCTGTCCGATTCCAACAAGCAAGAACTGATTCGGCTGGCAAAGATTGGCTATGCCAATGGCATTCGCGCTTACTTAGACAGCTTGCGCGACGAGCACCCTGAATCTTCGGCACTGCTGGACCGATTACAGGAGCACAGCCGTCAATTTAACTTTGCTGCACTGGTCAAAATATTAGAGGAATCGTCATGAACACACCCAAGAAAGATGTCGTACTCGTCGTAGACGACTCACCGGAAACGCTGGGTATGCTGAACGATACGTTAGATCAAGCGGGCGTCACTGTGCTGGTGGCTCTCGAAGGCCAACAAGCACTGACCATTGCTTCGAGTATCACGCCTGACATTATTTTGATGGATGCCATCATGCCCAACCTTGATGGCTTTGAAACCTGTCGACGCCTGAAAAGTAACAAGGCCTTAGAACACATCCCGGTCATCTTTATGACGGGATTAACGGATACGCCCAGTATTGTAAAAGGCTTCGAGGCCGGCGGCGTTGATTACATCACCAAACCCGTTGATGGTGAAGAGCTGGTGGCGCGTATGCGTGTGCATTTAAGCAACGCGCGCTTGACCCAGAGTACGCAACACGCCTTAGACAGTACAGGGCAATACCTATTTGCGGCTGAAGCCAGTGGCAAACTGCTATGGGCCACGCCACAAGCGCATCAGTTGTTTGAAGATGCCGGTATTGATAAAGACTGGCTCAACGAAGAGCTACCAGGCGCTTTGCACGAATTTTTGATGGCTTCCAGCAAAGATAACGGGCTGTTAGTGCAAGGGCTGGAAAAGCCACTGGATATTAAGTTCATCAGCAAAACCGCCGGTAACGAGTACCTCTTGCAGCTGATCGACACCGATCGACCAACGGATACAGAAGCCTTACGCGCTCATCTTGGCTTAACGGAAAAAGAAGCACATGTGACTTTATGGATTGCTCACGGCAAAACCAACCGTGAGATTGGCCTTATTCTGAACATGAGCCCAAGAACGGTAAACAAGCACTTAGAACAGATTTTCAAAAAACTGGAGGTAGACAACCGCACCGCAGCGGCGGTGATTGCGGTAAAATATTTAAACAGATGACCCTACCTAATGTGTGAAGAATTTCAAAATTCTTCAACGCCCTGATCATTCACTGAAAGCACTCAGAAATTGGCATTGGCTTACCAATATAATAGCCTTGACCATGAGTGACTCCTAGGCTTTTTAGTATGACGATGGTGTCCTTATCTTCAACAAATTCGGCTATCGTCTCCATGCCAAAAGCGTCAATCATTGCCGCCATACTGCGAACAAAGACTTGATCATCTGGGTTTCTGGTGAGATTTTTAATATAAGAGCCGTCCAATTTCACATAACTCAGTGGCAGCATTTTCAAATAGTTGAAGGATGAAAAGCCTACGCCAAAATCATCAAGAGCAACTTTAACACCGTACTTAACAATCTCTTTCAGGTTGTTAAGTACTTGCTGAAAGTTTTCAATGTAGGCTGTCTCTGTCAGTTCAATAATAATCCTTTCCGGATCCACAGAATGCGCTTCAATAATCTTTATCACCAATTCACAAAAATCATCAGACTGCAGGGTTGGCGCTGAAATATTAATAGCTAGACCGACCTGTGGATGAGTGGTATCAATATCCTTCAGAGCGGAACATGCGCTGTTCAAAACCCACTCGTCTATATGTCGTATCTCGCCTGATTTTTCAGCCAGTGTAATAAAAACGGCGGGGGATATATTTTCACCCGTTTCGTCCTTCATCCGAAGCAACACTTCATAGTGCGTTATTTGGTTGTTTTTTATCTCTAATATCGGCTGAAAAACCAAAGAAAACCCGTTATTTTTCAAGGCAAACTTAATAGACATTAATACATTATGCTCTTCCTTTATTTGTACCATTCGGTCATCATGTTCATCAAAGATATGCCAGTAACCAGAACCTTTATTTTTCGCACTGTACATAGCGAGATCAGCACAGGTGATTAGTGTTTGTGGGTCTACACCATGTTCGGGAAAAATGGAAGCGCCCAGGCTTACTGTATAATTGACGACTTGCCCACTTTTTGTTTGTATACTGCTGTTTAAGTTTTCTGATACCTTATTTAAAATATTAGGCAGTGATCGTTTATCCGTGTTTGATAGTAGAATCGTAAACTCGTCACCAGCAAAACGGCTGATAACATCCACACTCCTAGTACACTCTTTTAAATTTTTAGCAATTTCCATCAATACTTGGTCACCACTGTGATGGCCATATATATCATTAATTTGTTTGAATCGATTCACATCGATAAACACTAAAGCACCTGAGCTTCCATTTCTTATCATTTCTTCAAGTGCAACGTTGAACGACCGTCGATTTCCGATCCCTGTTAATCCATCGTGATTTGCCATCCACCGTAAATCGTTTTCTGCTCTTTTTTGCCGCGTTTGATCCATGCCTACTGACAACACAATCTTTTGACCACTTTCATCCTCAACCAAGACGTGTGTCCACGCAACAATAAGTCGGCCACCATCATTATCAGCAATGCTAAATTCTTGGTGGAAATTGTCAATAGAGTGATTTACAAGCAGACCAAACTGTTTTTTAAAATCGTCACACTCAGTGGGTTTAATAATAATGTTGCTAAAATAAGTAGGGGGGGTTTTATAAAGTTTTTCGAATTTTTTGTTAGTCGAAAGTATACGGTGTGTAAAATCTTGAGTAACAACAAAGATTTGAGCGCTATCAAACAGTCGCGTTAAAAAAGCTCTTGAATGTGTCAGTGCGTGAACTTGATCTTTTAAAAAATTATTTTTTAAATCAAGCTCTCGATGAAGCATTTTAAGTTCATCGGCCACATAAACTGTAATTTTTTCTAAATCTTTTAGCTCATCGACAGACCATGAATTTTGCAGACCGACAAGATCTACGGCTTGTTTGAATTTTTGCTGGGGCAAAAAATTTAATGCTTTCTTAATGTTAAGAAACCGCTTCATGGGCTTATATATCAGC